>CAZYWJ010000158.1:0-1629 GCA_964651785.1 uncultured Cryomorphaceae bacterium | reverse complement strand
ACCGAACCTTTCAAGTCTGCGGGAACTTCTTCATCATCCGTCATGGCTTCCATGGCTGCCAGATTGGCCTCGCGCATTTTGGCGTAAGCCTCTTCCGAACCCAATTGACTCAGTACGAAGGCACGCTCATCCTTCGATAGTTCGTCGAATGATTTCGAGGTGATCAGATCGTATATTTTCTCTTCGTTATCGTTCATCACTTCGGATTAAATGCCACCAATTGACTCGATAGTTTTTTCAATGTGTAAAACAATTTGGACTTTACCGTGCCCTCTGCTACCCCCGTGGTTTCGGCTATTTCCTTTATGCTGAGCTGATGCTTGAACCGTAGTATAAAAATGCTTTTTCGCTCGGCGTCGAACTTTTCCAACTCCTCATTCAGCGCTGCTTTGAAAGCTTTCTTGTCAAGTGATTCCATTTTTTGGGGTGAATGATTTACAGATTCAACTTTCAATTCTTCGTTCGCCTTTCGTTTAACTTCCTCGCTGCGGTAGATGTTCTTGCACATGTTATTGGCTATGCTGAAGAGCCACGTCTTAAAAGCTCTCGTGCCATCGTATTGGTGACCTTTCTCGACCAGTTTCATAAAGAGCTCCTGGGTTTGATCTTTCGCTCTTTCCTCATCTCGGTAGAGCATTTTTAGAAAGTAGTTATACACCCTGCCCGAATAGCGATCGTAGATGCCCTCAAAAGCTACGCGGTCGCCTTTGGCCGCGCGCATCATCAATGCTTCATCGGTCAGCTGCCCTTTCTCCATTTACCTCAAGCCCTCGCGGTCGATGTATTTTTTTAAGTTCTTAGCTTCTTCTTTATGGTCTTTTTCTTCAAGTGCTTTTTGCAAGTAGCGGTAGCTGCTTATCAGTCCACGGTCGGCAGGAGTTTGTGGTGTGGCTTCCGCCAAATTTCCCGCTACCTGTTTCAGTCGGTCTCCGCCTTCCGGCAAATGAAACGAAAACCCGATACCGACCACATTCAGCCTTTTGGCAAAAGGTGCGATAACGTTGTTTTCTACCGTCGGTGCAAACCACATTGAACCGAGTGCCGAAGCCTCTTCAGAGAGATTGCACTTCTGTACGAATCGATTTGCCACGTCAATCTCGGGTTCCATATTCTTTATCAATTGAGCATAACGTACCGCCAACAGGTCCTGCATTCCGTTAGTCATAATGGATTCATATCCTTTGGCGGAAGTGAGTGCTGCTTCACCCCAGGCTTTCATGGCATCGGAAATCATTCCTTCGCGAAGCATAGCCTGCAAGTAACTCAGTTCTTTTTTTTCATCGGCGAGGGCAAAGGCTGCCATTGCTTGGTAGGGCAAGAGCGACGCTTTTTCTGCGGGTAGATTGGCGAGCCCCTCGATATTAGCGCGATTGCAACCGTCTTCCAAAAATCGGATCAACGCTATCCCCGCATTATTCGGCTCCTTTTCCTTCAGTAAATCGCCAAACTGTTTCCGCACGGAAGTTGGCGAAACGAAATAATCCGAAGGATTTTCAGCCCGTTGCCTTTTGTATTCGTTCAAATAAGCCGCCAATAAGTCATCAGGATCCAACTCATCTTTTTCCTCAAGGTAAAGCTGCGAGGAGTATTTGAATTCCTCAAAACGCTCTATTTCGTAGGGGAGGAGGG
>CAZYWJ010000157.1:0-1793 GCA_964651785.1 uncultured Cryomorphaceae bacterium | reverse complement strand
AAAACTGCTCGTTTAATCTCTGAATACTTATCACTGAACATTTGATACTTTTGGGCTCGTCATGCAGTTCGAACTCACCAAAGAATACCTCGACGACCTCAGCGAAGCGATAGCCGAAGGCCGCGATACCTTTCTCAAAAATGAGCTGGACGAGCTGCACCCCGCTGATATTGCGGAGATCTTCGATCAGCTGAAAGCCTCCGAACTCAATTACCTCTTCAAACTAATCGAGAGCGAAAAGGCAGCGGAAGTGATGATTGAACTCGACGAGGACGACCGTGAAGCCCTGTTGGCAACGCTTACCTCAAAAGAAATTGCCCTGCGCGTCATCGATCACATCGATTCCGATGATGCCGCTGACGTCTTGGCCGAGTTGCCCGATGAAAAACAGTCGGAAGTAATCGCCAACATAACCGACGATGAGCAACGAAGCGACATCAGCGATTTGTTGCGCTACGATGAAGATTCGGCCGGGGGGATTATGGCCAAAGAGCTCGTCAAAGTTCGCCGATCTTGGACCATCGCACGGGGCATCCGCGAAATGCGAAAACAAGCCGAAGACATCGATCAAGTCTACACCATTTACGTCACCGACGATGAGAACAAATTGGTCGGGACCTTATCGCTTAAGGACCTGCTATTTTCTTCTTCCTCGATCAAAACACCGATTGAAGACATTTACGACGAGCAACCACTGCACTACGTTTTTCCCGACACATCGGGAGAGGATTGCTCGAACGCCATGGAAAAATACGACTTGGTGGTATTGCCCGTAGTCGATCACGACATGACCTTGCTTGGCCGCATCACCATTGATGATGTGGTAGACCTCATTAAAGAAGAAGCAGAACGAGACTACCAACTCGCTTCGGGTATCTCAGAATCGGTCGAGTCGGATGATACCGTTTGGGTCCTCACCCGAGCCAGATTACCTTGGCTGCTTATCGGATTGCTCGGCGGAGTTCTGGTCGCACAAGTCATCGGCGTGTTTGAAAAGACCCTAGCCGAGGTAGTGGAATTGATGGTCTTTGTGCCACTCATCGCCGCCATGGGTGGAAATGTCGGCGTACAATCTTCTGCGATCGTGGTTCAAGGTTTGGCCAATAAAACCATCGGAACGGGTAGTATTCTGCAAAAGCTTACAAAAGAACTTTTAGTGGCACTGCTCAACGGTTTAATCTGCGGGGCAGTCATTCTGGGCTACAGCGTCCTTTTTATGGATTCGCTTGCGCTGAGCTATACGGTTGGGATTGCACTATTTTCCGTAGTCATTATTGCGGCACTTTTCGGAACCTTGGTTCCACTGGTACTCGACAAAGTTAAGATAGACCCTGCCCTCGCAACCGGGCCCTTCATCACCACAATGAACGATATCATCGGCCTGAGCGTCTACTTTTTGTACGCTAAAATGTTCTTCGGCTTGTGAAAAAAGTGCTTTTCATCGATAGGGTACACCCCGTTTTGGAGGAGGAGCTTTCCCAAAACGGTTTTACTTGCGAACACGATTATAGTGGCAACTATGATGAAATTAAAGCCAAAATCAGAGATTATAACGGGCTTGTGATTCGCAGCCGCATACCGATTGATGAATCCTTTCTCGAATCGGCAAAGCACTTGAAGTTTATTGCCCGATCAGGTGCAGGCTTGGAAAATATTGATTTGGCTGCAGCCAAAAAAAGGGGAATCTCGGTCTACAATTCGCCTGAAGGCAATATGGACGCCGTAGGTGAGCACGCCATCGGCATGTTGCTCAGCCTTTTCAATTATCTCAATAAAGCTGACCGAGAAGTAAG
>CAZYWJ010000156.1:0-1835 GCA_964651785.1 uncultured Cryomorphaceae bacterium | reverse complement strand
CTGTCTGAATCATTTGACAAATGGTCGCTGAACTTCCACAATTCACTAAGTTGGGATTGTCGGTTATGGAAACATTATCGTAAACCGAGACAGGATCGTCTGCTACAATCCCTTCCAATTGAGCATTCCCTTCGGCATAAAAACTGAAAAATTGATCAACATTTGAAAAATTATCCGTAGAAATCAGGTAATTATTATTTATCAGTCTTACTGTACTCATTTGGCTTGCATTGGGAAAAGACGGCACACTTTCAAGTGCTACATTTTCCATTTCGAACCCAAAGTTATAGGTGAAATTCTCAAATGAAGGCACCTCAGTAAACGATGGCAAATTGAGAAAGGACATGGACACGGAATTAGACAAGTCTTCCAATTCAGAGATATTCGTTAGACCGTAAAGGTTTTCTAATACCATAAAGAAATCTATCTCTTCAAGGGCATCTAAGCCATCCAACGATTCAAAATTAGCAGATAACTCAGGGGTTGACTCATTACCGAGGATAACAAGATTGCCGACTGATTCAAGCGTATTTAATCCTTCGAGATTTTGAAGAGGAGATTCTACACCGCCCCCCAAGCCTATTATTAAAAAATCTTCTATTTCAGTTAAGTTGGCAAAATTTGGAAGACTAGTGCAAGAAAAGCCGTAAAGAAATAAGTTATTGCCTCCACCCGTTCCTTCAATACTAACCAAATCTTCAAATCCTGAGATATTCAAGGTACCGAGTGCTACTATTTGCAGCTCTTTCAGTGTAGTAAAATTCGGTTCGAATTTCACCGTATCAAAATTAACTAGGCTCAAGGTCAGTTCGATTTGATTCGTATCAATAAATGTAGTGTTACCACCTAAATCTATAGTGAGATTATTCATATTGTCTTCACAGGACAGGAGGGAAACTTCAATTGATAGTGTTGACAGATTCGTCAAGTTTGGCATAAGGTTAAAAAGCTCAGATTGACAACCGAAAAGCTCAATATCATCTACTTCCACTATTTGGTTTAAACCGGTTAGGCTTGATAAATTCGGGTTAACCTTAATTCCTACAAAGGGTGAATTCAAAAGAGCGCCCCCACCTACCAACTCAGTAGCACTCGTGCTATCTATTCTCAATCCTGAAATTTCTACTTCTTCTGACAATGAAAATTCTGTCAGATTATCGGGAATGTAAATTGAGACAACACTATTCTCGACATTGTATCCACCCGATACCTTTAAAGCAGCGCACTCTATTAAATTCGGAAACTGTGGAGTCTGAAATGAACCCCTAATGTTTTCGATATTAATTTCATCTACAGCCGTAATATTATCAAAATCGGGCAACTCCTCCTGAGTTATCAAATTGGCCAGAACAAAACGCCCGAAACTTCCTGTCAATCCATTTAAAGGACCCAAACTCTCAAGATGAAAATATTGTGAATCTGAAGAGTTTTCGATAGTCACGTATTGCACCGTTGCCAAGTTCTCCAAACCTGATAATGATAGAGCCGTTTGCGTATCATTCTCTCCATGAATTAACAAACCTCCCGTAACTTCCGTGAGATTAATCAAACCTGAAAGGTCGTCAATGCTATCATCACCCGGTTCTGACAAAATCTCCAAGTCACCTTCTATAACTGAACAATTGGGGTAATTCTGTACAAAAAGATTCACGTCCGTCTGCCCGATCAACGTCACGTTGCCCGAAGGGCATTGACCAAACATAGTAATTGATAAAAGCGAGCATAAGATGCCGAAGTAAGATTTCATTAGATTTTCTGAGTATGTGCGGGCAATTTAAGAATTTCAGAGTTGTAAGACCTGAAATACGCATGTCCTCAACACCCGCAGTGGTCCT
>CAZYWJ010000155.1:0-1892 GCA_964651785.1 uncultured Cryomorphaceae bacterium | reverse complement strand
AAGGTCATGGTGCCGCTGCACGGAAAGATATTGTAGTAACCAAATACGCGGCAATTGACATTGAGGTCGGCAACGTTGAGCTTGCTACTTACGATCAGTAACAGGTCATCTGATCGGAGCGTATCGGCAGATGACAGGTTGCAGCTTTCGCTTGCGCGAATCTGAACTAACGAGTCGGCATAAATGTCCAGCCTCACTTTGTTTGATTGCGGATTTAGCCAAGCTGCTTTTACCTTGTTTTCGACAACGATCGAATCGCCGCGATGGCTCACTTCCAAATCCTCGATGAATCGTTCGGTGCCATGAGCCACTATTTTAAATTCATCGGAAGTGTGAAAAGTGACTTCGAAGTTATCCTTGAATTCGATTTTTCGGAATGCGTCTGTATCGAAGGTTTTGACCACTTCCTCGTCTTTAGCGCAAGAGCACCAAACAAAGCAGATCAATATGTAGAGTGCTTTTTTCATTTTCCGAAACGATAACCGAAACCGAATTCGGGATGATCTAAAATGTGCAGGTGCGACTTCATGGCAAAGTAGGTAATGAAATGATCGGATACAGTGTAGCGCACCATCGCCCGATTATAGATTGATTCTTCTTCCACCTCATTGGGGAGGCCAACGTAAACTCCGGCTTGCAGAATGAGTCTGAGACGGTCGTAACGAAGAGAGAAGGAAGCGTGCACTCCCGTGCTCCACTGCATTATGGAGCTGTACTCTTTGCCGTCATCAATCGAAAGCTCCGTTTCGGCAGAACCATCGTAAAAAATGTCGGGACCAACACCTACCGCTATAATCCGCGAAAGCGCCTTCCACGCATCCCCCGTCAGCGACATGGTGAGGTGACGCGTATTCCTTAACGCTCGGGTAGACTTAAACCCCGGCGCGATGGCTACTTCGTAAAAGAGAGACCGCTCGATTTCGGGCTTGGCTTGAGCCGTGGCTATCATTTCTCGCTTCAGCACATAGTTCAGCCCGAAGTACGCCGTGAGGTTGTTGATACCGATGTTTGGCTCCGCCGTATTGGCATTGGAAAGGTGGCCGAGTGCCAGACCCGACTGCAATGAAATGCGATCAGAGAGAAAGTAACAGAAATCCAGTTTGGTTTGAAAATGAACATTGAGATGAGAGCCGACCACCACATTCAGCGGGTTGGTTTCGGGTTCATAGGTCTTCGTAACATATCCCAATCCGAGTCCTAAAGAAATGCCCGCATTGAATTTTTCTTTTTGAATCACGGGAAGTCGGATGAAAGGATAGAGCGCAAACTCGGTTCCGTGAATTTCCTGATTTCCCAGGGTAGTGTAAAAAGCAGTGAGCCCAACCGTCGGATAATTATAGACGGCATTCCACGGGTTTTGAGCCCCGAGCCTTTTCTCCAGAGAGATTTCTCCACTCCAAATGGGTTCATCAGTGAGCAGTATAAAGCTGGAGTACTCGGGCATAACAAAACCGTGATGACCGTTCACACTCAAGCTCAGGCCGCCGCTCAAAGAGTCTTGTTTGGCTTGGCCGTATAGGTCCCCCTCGTTCAGTCCAAGTATCAGAATGAGCAAAAAAAGTAGATGTCGAGCCTTCATTTTACCGCCCGCTGAAATTACTGATTCTTGCTTCCGATTTACAAATTGTCCGTCTCTTCTCTATGATCTTTCCTCTTTTGAGCTTTGCTAATTTCTATTTGACCATTCCAAACTCATCTCTTCTCAGACTTTTGAAATCCTTCCCGCTGCATCCGTTTCCTGAAGCAAAGACAGGCTCGCAACCCCATCCTTCTTAATTCCTGATTGAACCATTCTTAATTGACCCATTCTTAATTCTTAATTGAACCATTCCTAATTAAAAAAAAATGTGTTCACCTTTTCCATTTAATTCGATGAACCATCAAAACAGCTC
>CAZYWJ010000154.1:0-1905 GCA_964651785.1 uncultured Cryomorphaceae bacterium | reverse complement strand
GTTGACAAAGTGTCTGCGAATTGTGCGCTGTCAGGACAATCGAATTCAATTAAAGATGAGCTGGGAATTTTTTTAATGGATAGTTCGCAGCATAATGCAGAAAATGAAATGCATGCTGAAATGGTTATTAGAACATAGCGAAACATGGTCATCCGAGATTTCTGCTCAAGATAAGTTTTTTCAAATTGAGATTTCTTAATAGAATTTTGAGCAAGATGAGTAATTCCAAATTATCTAATGTATTTCCTGAGCGATTTCAAAACCAACTCCGTCGACTTTCCCTCATCTTCCGTTCCCAATGTATGGTGATAGCGCTTTGCTTTGAGTCGGTGATGTTCTAATGAAAATGATTCACCCAAACGATTTATAACTCCGCGGTAATCGAGGCAGGCTGGTTCGCAGATACCCTGCTTTACGAAGCCGTAATAATCGATGGACTGACCTGTAGAGGCAAAATAGATCGGACGTCGTTTTAAGATGATGGCTTCCAAAAGAATGTTGCTGTCGCCTGAAACGATGGAGCCGCAACGCAAGATGAAATCGGGTGCTTTTTCATCGGTTGGCGAGATTTCCCAGTTTCTTGCGGAAAAACGCTCGCGAATTTGGTCATCCATCAAGGGGTGGAAACGGAGGCAAAAAGGAATTCCGGTTTGTTCGAGCTCTTCGCATAGTTTGAAGTTTTCATCCACATCGTGGTAGACCATACCGATGCAAATCCCAATGAGATCTTTCTTTTCGTCAATTTCCCTTCGCTTCAGATAGGGGTCGTATTTTAATGATCCTACCAAGTGAATCTCCGTTTTTGTTTTGCCCGCCGACAAATACTTTTCTTTTGCATCTTCTCCATCGAGGAAGGCAATGTCGGCTTTTAGAGGCGGAAACTTATCGCTCACCGAGGCATGCTGAATGTAGATGGTAGGAATGCCTGCTTTTCGTGCTGCCACAAAACCCACTTGACTCAAACCCGAATGATCGTTCGAGGCTATGTATGCTTTCACATTTGATTTTGACCGCTTGAAGGCATCGAGATAATAGCTGTACTGTCCCAACCTTCGGTAGAAATTGTAATAGCGCGATCTGAATACCTCGCGATCTCTACCTTTCATCGAATAAAACCAACCAAGCATTTTCGAAGAAAACTTCAGGTATTCGGATTTCAGAAATGCGTCGGGCAGCAGTTCGTCGGTAAAGTCAGGGTTTTCCGAAATCAGTTCAGCTTTTTCCTTCAAGGCTTCAAAGAGAGGTAGCAATGCCTCCCTCTGATTAGTCGTATTAAACGAAAAAACAAAAGGTGATTCAAATGTTCTTGGCTCGACTGAATTAACTACGTCGCGATTGATTTTCACCTCGCGTTGCTTGTTCCGCAAGTCGCGCAAAATCTCGGATACACTTACTCGCATCGCAGGTATCTCTCGGCCGAAAGGTTCCCAGAAGTTGATTAGGTCGAGATATTTTACAAGGTTGTTTTTCAAGGAGAGTAAATTATCAATTAAGAATTAGGAATTAAGAGTTTTTAGAATTGACCCTGAAATTCTTAGAACCTCCTCAAGATACGCCTGAGCACTTACTGGTTCCATCTTTTTTGAATCCCTTAATAGGCGTAGCCAATATTTAGTCTCTCTTGCTTCTTTGTATGCGATGTTAAGTTTATGTTGAAAATCCTTCCGTGAATAGGCTCCAATAGCTTCCTCGACATTTGCTCCGATAGAAGTACCGCTCCGAATCAATTGCTTCGAAAGAATGAATTCTTTGTTATTAATGAGTTGATATCCAATCTCAACGATCCTGAGAGCAAATTGATAACTCTTTTCTTGCAATACATTATCGTCTTTCATTTTTCACCAATTTTCCTAATTCCTAATTCCTAATTCCTAATTCCTAATTCCTAATTCCTAATTCCTAATT
>CAZYWJ010000153.1:0-2061 GCA_964651785.1 uncultured Cryomorphaceae bacterium | reverse complement strand
CCCAACTTCCGCATAAACACCATAAGAAAGCACCATTGCTTATATCCCCCTTATGTGCCCAATGCATTACTCCCAAATATAACCCATTTACCCGCTTACCCAAAGGGTAAAAATCCAAATCCATTTACGATATTTTGGGACGACTAATTTAGCTGACGATATTTAGAAATTATGCCGACTTTCCTTATCTTTAAAGGGTCTCACGCATACGGACCAAGACTTTTCTCCTTCCGCCAAAGACACCAAATCAATACAGCGTCGATATAGCGTTGTCACAGCGTTTATAAAGCGTTTGTAAAGCGATGCACATTGCCTCCGGACCGCCTTCATCTATACTCCTCCTTCGCACCGGATCCCCACCTACTCCTATCCTGATCCATTTCTGAACCATACTTACCTAATAAAACCACCGTATTTTGGTGCTGATTAGTTGAACGGACAGGCTAAACGATAAGGTTCGTATGAAGTCAACAGATGGTGAGAAAATCGGTGGCAGGTTCTTTGACCTTTGATCGACGGTTATTTTAAACCATTAGCTTCGGGGTACGGGGTACCATCCATTTCTTTCCTATCTTTGTCGCAGATTTCAGATCGAGGCGATCTCATAACCAATACCTCTCTCAGAAAAGATTAAATGATCAAATTCGCATCCGCATACGGATCGGATAAATTCCTAATTACACTTAATGACATTCGAAAATTTAAACCTTATACCTTCCATCCTCAAGGCTTTGCAGGATGAAAACTATACTTCGCCCACCGATATTCAGGCGCGTGCCATTCCCATTGTTTTGGAAGGACACGATGTTTTGGGCAGTGCCCAAACCGGTACGGGAAAAACGGCGGCCTTTGCCATTCCCATTATCCAAAAACTGGCGCAAGACCGCGACCGATCGCACGGGAGGCGTAAAGTACTTTCGCTGATCGTAACGCCCACGCGCGAACTCGCCATTCAGATCGGCGAGAGCTTTGACGCTTACGCGAAATACACCAATGTGTCAAATACCGTCGTTTTCGGAGGGGTATCGCAGGGAAGTCAAACCAGCGCACTCAATGCGGGCGTAGATGTATTGGTGGCCACCCCCGGCCGTCTGCTCGACTTGATCGATCAGGGCTACATTTCCCTGAACGATGTGAAGTATTTCGTGCTCGATGAGGCAGACCGCATGCTCGACATGGGTTTTATTCACGACATCAAAAAGCTGTTGAAACTCCTTCCGCGCGAACGTCAGTCGCTCTTCTTTTCGGCTACCATGCCAAAGACCATTCTCAAGCTTTCGCAGGAAATACTGCGCAACCCGAAGAAGGTGGAGGTGAGTCCCGTTTCATCTACTGCCGAGACCATTCAGCAGCAGCTTTACAAAACCAACAAATCATCTAAAAAGGAGCTTTTATTACACCTTTTGAAAAATCCCGAGTTGGATCAGGTGCTCTTGTTTTCGCGTACCAAGCACGGTGCCGACCGCATCGTCAAAGACCTGCGGAGAAAGAATATTGACAGTGCAGCGATTCACGGCGATAAGAGTCAGGGTCAGCGACAGCGAGCTCTATCCGATTTTAAAGACGGAAAGCTGCGCCTCCTCGTGGCTACCGACATTGCCGCAAGGGGTATCGATATCGACAAGCTGCGCTGGGTGATCAACTACGACATTCCGAATGAGTCGGAGACTTACGTGCACCGAATCGGTCGCTGCGGAAGAGCCGGAGAGGAGGGTGTCTCCATCTCCATCTGCGAACCCGAGGAACTGGATTACATCAAAGACATCGAAAAGCTGATTGATCAAAAGATCGAGGTAGTGAAGAACCATCCCTTTCCGCAAACGGATAATCCGATGACGCCCGCCGAAAAGAAAGAGGCCGAGAAGGAGAAGCAACGCCGCAAGCAGGAGTTCTTTGCCAATCGTAACAAGAATAAATCAAGAGGCGGACAAGGAGGAAACCGAGGCGGAGGAAGAGGCAGGCGATAGCAAACCGGCCACGGGAAAATCAGAAAAATTTCAGCTCTCAGCTAAGTTACGAGCCACTAGTAACTAGTAAATAGTTACTAGTTACTATTTACTA
>CAZYWJ010000152.1:0-2074 GCA_964651785.1 uncultured Cryomorphaceae bacterium | reverse complement strand
AAAAAGTTCGTAAAAGGCGAGTGATCATATCTTAGCAACTGAAAATTTACTTCTTGCAAACCATCCGATGTAAGCGTAGCAGACGATTGGCAATACGAAGGCAAGCTTAAAACCTACCGCATCTGCCATTCCCCCGAAAGCGGGAGAGATGATCGCTCCCCCGAAAATGGCCGTGCAGAGAATTCCCGAGATGCGCGGCTTCAAATCACCCTGCCCTTCCAGCGTAAGGGTAAAAATGGTGGGGAACATGATGCTGTTGAACAACCCCACCGATAAAATGGCAAACATGGACACGAGCCCGGTGGTGGTCATGGATAT
The DNA here is from genome assembly GCA_964651785.1 of uncultured Cryomorphaceae bacterium. GTDB lineage: Bacteria > Bacteroidota > Bacteroidia > Flavobacteriales_D > Cryomorphaceae > JAKVAV01. Next base: position 1,756 of record CAZYWJ010000152.1, on the reverse strand, counting down.
GATAATCATCAATACCGCCATAGCGGCAAATCCGGCCAAGACCTTGCGCGGTGACAAAATATTAGTCAAATAACTCCCGATAAACCGTCCCAGCATCGCTCCGCTCCAATAGATGAAGACGAAGCTTCCCACCACTGCTTTTTCGTCGATGCCGTTTAAATCTGCCGCCGAAAAAACGGAGGCGATTCCGTTCATCAATTCACTCTCGCGAATGGGTTGGACCAAGTCCATACTGAGAAAATAATTGACTAAAAAACTTCCTATGGCTACTTCGGCTCCTACGTATAGAAATATGCCCGATGCACCCATGAGTGTTTGCTTGTTTTGCAAAGCTTCGCGGTAGCTCCCTTCGGGGTGGTCTTTAATAATCTTAGGAAGCGGAACGAACAGAAAAAATAAGACCAATGCCCCGATGGCGGCAGCCAGCCAAAGAAAAGGTCCTTGAACCGCGCCTGCTTCCGATAGGTAGTATTCCATTTGCGCCGACTCGCTTAAAGCCTCTATCTCTGCTTTGCTTTTGATCGTATCGCTAAGCAGAAAAGCGGCTCCTGCTATCGGCGCGATAGCCGTTCCCAAACTGTTGAAGGCTTGCGCCAAATTCAACCGGCTCGAAGCTTTTGACTCATCACCGAGTACGGCGACGTAGGGATTGGCCGCTACCTGCAAAATGGTAATGCCCCCCGCCAAGGTAAAATAAGCGAGCATAAACAAGCCGAAAATGCGCTCTCCCGCAGCGGGATAGAAGATGACACATGCGATGGCCATGGTGGAAAGTCCCAGAACTATTCCCTTTTGATAGCCGATTCGAGTGAGAATCAACCCTGCAGGAATGGAAAGAATAAGATAAGCCAGAAAGAAGGCAAACTGCACCAAGCCCGCCTCGAAATACGAGAGTTCAAAAACATCTTTCAATCTCGGAATAAGGCTATCGACCAGCACCGTAATAAACCCCCATAGAAAAAACAGTGACGTAATGATGACAAAAGGGACGGTATTGTTTTTTGAACTCATCTATTCCGGATATGCAGGATGGTTCAGTAGTATCCCGCCACGGGCGAATATAGTTGATCGAAATGATTAAAAACCTCCGGCAAGCCGGCATGGAATGGCGGATTCATAGATCGCTACAAAATTGAGTGAAAACGTACATGAACATATTACAAAATCAGCAATCCCTGAGCTCGAAAGAGGCAACACCGGAATGTCCTTTTTTTGAAATCCGCTCAAATAAAGTCTTGACTATTTCAAACTAAAACACCCTCGTCTTCATCTACGGGCTCAGTTTTTTTCAGGTAGCTCTCAATGTGAAAAATGCTGAAGAGAAATCCGACGTACCGCACTCCGATGGTTCCGAATTCGTACTCGTAAGTGCTGAAAATAAAATAGGACTGACGACGACTCTCGCCCATGGCGCGCAGCTCGGCCGTGTTGAAATGCGCGCCGCCGTGTACGGCTCCGTATTCTACGGCGATCCGCATCAGAAACTTCTCCTCGGAGGGATTGCTCAACGCCATAAAGATGATTCCCATCAGTATAACAATTCCCGGACGGATAAGGCGGTTTTTCATAAATACTGAACAGAGGGTTTCGGCGAAAGGTTTAAGGTAAGCGTTAATAGATCGCTCTTTATTGTCAGCCCTAATAAATAGAATGGATTCTAACGCTGAGCCGCAGAGACTGCGCAGTGGGCGCAGAGCAGATGGCGGGAATATTTCTAATGAATTACACGGATTTCCACTGATGCCATTCATCGCAT
>CAZYWJ010000151.1:0-2111 GCA_964651785.1 uncultured Cryomorphaceae bacterium | reverse complement strand
CAGGCGCGAAACTATACGGCTCAGGAATACATAGACGCCATCAACAACTACCCTCGGTTTTGGAATTCCGTAAGGGAGAATACCCAAAAGGCGGATGCGTACCGCGAGGAGATACGGCAGGGCATCGAACGGGTAGGAGAGCTGTACCCGGAGGTAAAACCGAATAAAATCTACTTTACCATCGGGGCCATGCGCACGGGCGGCACCTACTTGGATAGTATGGCGCTGATCGGTAGCGAGATGGCCTTCGCCGATGAGAACACGGTGGCTGCGGAGTTTCCCGAGGCCATGCGAGCGGGCAGGCAAACCTATTTCGATCAAAACCCGTTAGACGATGTGGTCTTTCTGGCCGTTCAGGAATTTGTCCATACCCAGCAAAAGCCCTTCGTTCACAACCTGCTCTCGTACTGCCTGCACGAGGGGGTCGGCGATTTCGTGTCGTACACCGCGCTGAACCTTACACCCGACCTACCCGCCATAACCTACGGAAAGTCGAATGACGCGGTGAGGGAAAAGTTTGAAAAGGAGATGTTTTACATCAACAATCGCAACAAATGGCTGTGGAGCGATGCGCCGAATGAGTTTGGCGTGCGCGATTTGGGGTATTACATCGGTTATCAGCTTTGCGAAAACTACTACAATCAGGCTGCCGATAAGAAAGAGGCGATCAGAACGATGATTGAACTCGACTATGAGGACGACGCGCAAATAGAGGATTTCGTTCATTCCGCCGATTTCTTCTCCGCTACCTTGGATGAGCTGTACGAGAATTTTGAAAGCAAAAGGCCCTACGTGACGGGTATAGCGCAATTTGAAAACAACAGCGATAATGTGAGTCCGCAGACCAATGAGATCACGGTCAGGTTTTCACGGCCGCTGAACGGGTACAACACGGGCGTGGACTTCGGCGATTTAGGTCAGGAGGCCTTCCCGAAAAACGATATCAACGGCAGGTATTGGTCGGAAGATCATACGGCCTGGACCATTCCCGTAGAATTGGAACCCGACAGAACCTACCAGCTCTTTATCACCAATAACTTCAGAACGGAAGATGACATACCGCTAAAGGCGTATTTGATTGAGTTTAAGACGGGGGGTAGGTAGGGCGTTCTAGAGTAGTTATCTTTGCGTGTCGCAGGGTTGCAAGCCCTGCGGAGCGAGTAATGTACTGCAGCTGAGAAACGATGAAAAGTAAATTGATTGCAAAAACAAGAAGTTCTTCGAGGTTGGCATTGACAACAGCGGAAACTCTCAGCTACTATACCCCGGTTCTTTTTATTTTTTTCGTGGGACTTCTACCGTTTTGGTTCATAATTGAACTGAAATTTCTGGATTCGTATGATGGCGTCAGAAGTGCAAAAGATATGTTCAATATTTCATGGCCCCTCCTTCTTTTAGGTTCTTTCATTGCGGCAATGAGATGGTTTAGTCTTAAGATGAGAAAGATTAAAATTGACTACTCGGATAAAGATTTTAATGAAGCTCTGAATCGGACCATCCGGCAATTAAACTGGCACGTTCGCAATAATAACCAACAAGTATTTGTGGCTTGCAGGTATTCAGACCGGACAGAGAGATGGGGAGAAAGAATTACGATATTGAAACTAAATGATGGATTGATGCTCAATAGTATCGGTAATCCGGATGTCTATTCTTCTTTTTCTTCATTTGGTTGGAATAAGAAAAATTTAGAAACCTTTTTGAAGAATCTTGAAGATGTCAAGAATTCAATTCCCGCAAAAAAGCAAGTAGCCAAAATAAATAAAGAGTGGACTTTTCAGAGGATAGTCGTAAGACTAATCGCTTATCCATTTTGTTTACTTCTTATCGGTTTAGGAGTATACATGATTTTTAATCCAATAAATTGGAAATCAAATAGTGCAGGAATCGGGGCAATAGGAATTGCTCTGGTTTACCTTTATAGTGATTTGAAAATAATACTGAAAAAACAATAACACGCAAAAATATAAAGGTGCATAGCCCTAAGCTATTAACCATTCTTTTGCTATGTTAATCCCCTCCGCAGTGGTTTACTTGTTTCGCTGCGTGAGATCTCCTTCGTCGCCAAGTAACACTCTGCGGAAACAATCAATCAAACGGAAATGGAACTT
>CAZYWJ010000150.1:0-2157 GCA_964651785.1 uncultured Cryomorphaceae bacterium | reverse complement strand
TCAGAGGTCAAAGATCAGAGGTCAAAGATCAGAGGTCAAAGATCAGAGGTCAAAGTTCAAAGTTCAGAGATCAAATTGGAATGAGCAATTAACAATCAACAATGAAGAAGTCAATTTTATTGGGGTAACGGGGTGTGAATATGGAAAGGCTGTATTTGAAGCTTTGGTTGCAATTCCGTTTCAGTCAAAACAACATATACTACCTTTGGAGCCGTGAGAACAATAGGTACGCTTTTATTATGCCTTCTGCTCGGATTATTGTCTGCCCAATCCGTAGATGATCCGGAGTTTAGGTTACCGCCGGGTATAACCCCCGGAGAAGTAGATATATCCCGCTCATTCAAAACCAAAGGCATTCAAAATGTAAAGCTCTTCGACCCCGAAGGTATCAGAAGGGCCAATATGGTTTTGCTGATGGAGGGCGGGTCTTTTGATAAAGATGTGGATGCCAAAGATGGAGGGATAGATGTTTATCGAATGGAATTTGACGAAAACGGACGCCCGGTCTCTGAACGTCAATTGATCAAAAGAGGCTACGATATCATCCGCGACATGTATGTCGGTTTTCATATAATTGATTTGAGATATGAATACAGAGACGAAGGGCGGGTAGAAATAAACTATTTGGACAGTAAGGAGGGCATACGGTATGTATGGTATTTCCTCAATGATCGGATTCAGCGATGCGAATTTTTCTCAGGGCGGGATGCTAGCTTAACGGCCTATTGGCTGTGGGATTACGAAAGTGAGTCTTTCCTGTCTGACTTTAAGAAGTTTGACTACCTTAATAGGTTAGAATATCACTTTAAGTATGCATACGATGAGAACGGCAGGTTGAATCACATTCTCAAGACCTTTGCAAATGGTGACATGCGCGTAAGCATATATGAAACGGAAGGCAGGACGGAGGTGATCAGACACTATGAAATGCTTAAAGATGCCTATCGGGATTGTTATCAAGTAATGAACGGACTTTTGATGAAAGATGGCAATTGCGCACCACCACGGCGAAGCAAGGCAAACAAGGATGTACGGCATTACAATGCAGAGGGCATGCTCGTAAAAATTGAGATAAATTCCGGAACTTCGAGTCAGCCTGAAATTCTGGAATTCGACTACAATGAGGCAGGCGATATACTTCGCGAAATCCGTGAGAACAATTTTACAGCACCCGTGATCATCCAATACACCTACGACGGAGAAGGAAAACTGATCAAAATAGAATACCTGGATGAAGGCGGGAGAAAAGTCAGGGAAAAGATGGAATTAGAATACGACGAGAGAGGCAACGTAATCAGATGCTTTTTGACCGGTATTATACAATTGGGAAATTCTGACATTACCGACAGGGTTTATCGAAGCGATACCATACCATTTGAGATGGACTACCGGTATTTTGAATAAAGTCTAAACAAGAATTTCTGAAGTTCGATTTTAAAGGCAAAGGTATACTCCCGATCAAGATCAAAAACGCTTTGAGCGGAAATGGATTTTTTTAGTCTTTGGTAAAATTCACCCAAACGGGTGAAGGACACTTCTGGGTGAATGGTGACTTTTGGTAACGTAATCAATCACTCTATCCAAATGAAAACTACGATACGACTTACCTCAGTTCTCTTACTTTTTATAATCGGGCTTGCCGCCAATGCTCAAGACGCCAAAACCGAGCTGGCGCAGCTGCAATTGTCGCTTCCTGATTTGATGCAGCCGGAAGAACCGTCCGTACCTGATTTGAAATTGCTCACCAAAGATGCACACTTCAGCTCCGGTGCAGGATATACCAACCTCAACGCCTGGTTGGGTCAACGACTCGAGTACCCCGATGAGGCGCGCGTGCTCGGAGTGAGCGGCGTGGTAAAGGTAGCCTTCGACATCCTGCCCGATGGTACCCTGAGCAATATGGAAGTGGTGGAATCGCCACTCGACCTCTTCAGCGATCAGGTGATGGTGGCCATGCAGTCCATGCCCCTTTGGAGCCCCGCCTACCGCGACGGAATTCCCGTAACTTCGAGACAGGAGGTGCATGTGACGTTTCGGTTGCCGTGAGTTGAATTCGGAATTGAGAATTAAGAATTAAGAATGATCAGAGGTCAGAGATCAAAGATCAAATTGGAATAAACAATGATCAATTAAAAATCAGTCAATCAGGAAATCTTT
>CAZYWJ010000149.1:0-2187 GCA_964651785.1 uncultured Cryomorphaceae bacterium | reverse complement strand
AGTTTGTAGCCTTTGCGGCAGGCCTTCCCGTCGACTTCAAACTTGATAACCAACTACGCTCCAAAAAGATTCTTAAAGCCGCCTATGCCGATGTACTTCCCACCGATATCACCAAGCGCCGCAAAGCGGGATTTGGAATGCCGCTGCGGTCTTTGCTTTCAAAGCGGGAAGTTCTGGATCAGCTCATGCCTTACGATGCTTTAGAATCCACGGGTGAGATTGATATGGATAAACTTCGCAAGCTGGAAGAGGCGCATTTGAGTGGACGGCAGGATCAATCGGCGTTGATCTATGCGTTGATGGTTTATGGACTTGCTTTGAGAACAAGTCAGAGCTAATTCAACGTAACCCCGAAATTAAGTTTTCGGAAAAGTCAAGAATAATTTTGTGGGTTCGTTTTTTTTTTTTGATCTTGTCATCATCAAAGATTTAGAGATCGATCCCATCCTTGAGACGAGGTAGCCGAAAATCGAGACAAGAGTAGGCAGTTTAAGTAAAATGAAAAATTATGAAATCAATCTTATTTGGTTTAGCTGTTGTAGCTATGTCAATATTTGTGTCATGTGGTAAGGTTACAGAAAATCCAACTCAAGCTGCGTCAATTGCATATGAGAAGAAATCCCAATATTGGTTTTCAAATTCTCAAAACCAAGGTGAAAATTCTGTTTTCAATGCTTTAGTTCGAAGTTTTGATTACGCTAACACTGAAGGAAAAAAATTGCTGTGCAGTAATAATTTGGATTCGGCAAGTATTGAATGGATAACCAACTTTGACGAGAAGTTTCACGAACTCTATACGTTTAATGTCGATCCAAATCAACTAAGTGAAGATAGTTTATCTCAGGAGTGGGCAGACAAGCTTGCGGCGGCATATTTTATAAATGATCCGCGTCTTAGTATCGATAGTATAGTTTCTTTAGAAAATCAAATGTTAATTGATTATCCCTACATTTATCCAAATCGGCACCTTGAGTTTAATGGATTACTTCAATTTTCTGCGACTCTCAAAATGACTAAGTATTTGTTTTCGAGTCGGGAATTAAATGTATGTAACACAATTGCATATGATTCTTTCAATGATTTTCTTGGTATAAGTGATGATCCCTATGATGATTGTATGCGCCGAAAAATAAATAATGCAGGTCTGTTTGAAATAATAATAAATTATGGTGCAGGACCTGGAGGATGGGTTGCAGTTGCTTCTGCTGACTGTGTCGTAGAAATTCTGATGTCAGAATAATATAGGTTCATTCTGTAACTTTTTCTGTTTTTATGAAAAAAAGCGAATCAAATAAGCAATATATTAAAAGTGGGAAGTTTTTGATATACTTGTCAATACTGCAGTTAATTGTTTTTTCATGTGTAGTTGCGATGAAGGTAAATATTATTTACGCCAATTTTTTATTCGATCTTTTCGTTTCTCTATTCGCTCTTTCATTATTTCCAATCTTTTTTGTTATTCACTTGAAATCGGGAGGCTTCAGTATTAATCGCATGTTCAATTTATTCTCCGTTTTTATAGCCTCGTTATATTCGGTCGGTTTAATCTTCTATAGATTCAACGCTATTGAAAAAAATATTTTACTTATTGCACTTGCCATTCTTGTAATTCAATTTTCACGTCATTTGGGTGCGTTGATTAAAGATTTCGACTTGAAAAAGAATAAGATCATGTTAATCTCTTCCATGTTGTTCTTATCTGTGATTGCCTTTCTTTAGTTTTAATTGAAACGTTGGATCTCATTATATGTATTAAACACCTTAAGCTTTTGAAGTCCATGTTCTCAAAAGCCGTCTGCTTTACCTTGAGCACGAATTGGTAGTCTTTGCGGTAAGCTGACCCGTCGACTTCAAACTCGACAACCAACTCCGTTCCAAGAAAATCCTCAAAGCCGCCTACGCCGATGTGCTACCCACCGGTATCATCAAGCGCCGTAAAGCAGGATTCGGAATGCCGCTGCGGTCATTGCTTTTAAAGCGAGAGTTCCGGATAAACTCTTGGACTATGAGGTCTTAGAAGCCACGGGACAGATCGACATGGATCAATTGCGCAGGCTGGAAGAGGCGCAAATGAGTGGGCGGCAGGATCAATCGGCGTTAATTTATGGGTTGATGGTTTATGGTATTCAGATTGTCACTTGAACACTCTGATATATAGGTTTTGACTCGCAAACATGCGAGCCAAAA
>CAZYWJ010000148.1:0-2284 GCA_964651785.1 uncultured Cryomorphaceae bacterium | reverse complement strand
TCGCTATGATATTTACTTTCAGTGCTCCTATAAATTGAACGGTTTTACCCATATCCGTCTCAATCTCTTCATTCCAAGTTCGCGTGAAATTGGTATCGATTTCAAAAAGACCTACATCGAGTATTTGACGAATGGCTGAGACATTGAGCTTTCTGGTACGCAGTTCCTGATTTTCTTCTTTAACCTTTTCGAGCTGACTTTCTTCCTGATTGAGTTTTGCCCTCAGGTCGTCTATCTCAGCATCTTTCGTGCGAAGAAATGCGTGATAAAGTCCGTAGAAAATGATCATCGCACCGACAAAAATAGCAGCGTAAGCCAAGAACTCATTAAAAATAATGGCCAGAAGTATTGCTACCCCGGCCATTATCAAAAGTGCGTTTCTAAGATTTTTGGTCATGCGACAAATATATCCAATTGGTCGCTATCGCCATTCACATCAATCTTTGAGTAATTTGGAGATTCCGAAAACTTTTCCGTTCGAAGCGGTTTCTACCAAGTACAAGCCTTTTTCAAGCGAGCTCGTATCCAACTCAACTACCCCTGTAGCGTTGAGACTTGTAGAATTTACCACTCTTCCTTGAATGTCCAGAATTCTGATGCTCAGATTTTGTCCGATGAAGTTTCTCGGGATTTCGATGAAAGCCTGATCGGTAGTCGGGTTGGGGTAGAGCTTTAAGGGTTGAGGTCTGTCGACATCAAAAACGTTAAGAAACTTTCCTTCAAAGGAATTGGCTTCCAGAATAATTCCCGAATCGAGCGCAGAGTCTGAAGCGTCGCAAATGGCAAATTTGATATGATAGGTTTCGTTTTGTTGTACTTCTACAAAAGCTTCGAGGTTTACGGTAAAGCCTGTGAAGGTTACCGAACTAATGGAGTTCCCATAATTCTCGATAAAATATTGACTGTCTTCTACCCAATTGGGATTGGCAGCTTCACAATTTGAAGGAAAACCTGCACCTGTAGGAACTCCTCCATTTATAGTATTTACACCAACAGGCACGTCGCTATCCGGGATAAGTGCGATGTTGATTGCATTATTTAAGTAAGGTCCGTCAATACCGGGACCGCTGATGAACAATCCAAAGGCGTCATTAAAACTGGAACAGGTAAAGTTTTCATACTCAACTGATGCAAATGTGTATTGAAAAGCCAAAGCCTCTGCCAAGTTGAGAACATCAAACTCAAGCACGGCACAGTCATTGGCGTTAAAGCCTGAAATCGCTACGATATCTGAATCGTTTTGAAGTGAATTTGGAATGAAACTGCTTCCAAATTCTCCTGTAAACAATGCCTGCATATTGCCCGTCGTCATCGCAAAACCCGAATCGATCGGTAGACCGTCAGAGAATCCATTGGCGAAATAGCCAATTTGCATGTTTGTCATCGTATCATCTACGGCTACTCCGTTAAACATCACATTGGATACTTCCACAAAAGTTCCCGTATTGAAGATCTCTTGAACGAGACTATCGATAGGTATGGATGTATCCGCCGTGATTTGTGCGGAGAGACTTGAAGAAAAGAGAAGTGAAAGAAAGATAAAGGTAGATCGGTATAAGTGTTTCATGGTAATTGGTTTAGTGAGAAGGGAAAGATAAAAAATTTTGTAACACTACATTAAAGATATCGCGCTGAATTTTTCGGTTTCATTACCTTCGCAGCCACATGAAGCTCTCACTGGTTATTACCCTCATGAATGAGGAGGAGAATGTTACTCCTCTGCTCGAAAGCATAGGTGCTGCTCTTCAGAATTTCACCTATGAAGTGATTTTTGTGGATGATGGCTCTACCGACGAAACGGTGCAGCGCATTAAGGATATAGCCGACGAGCATGTTAAGTTGGTCATCTTCCAAAAGAATTTCGGGCAGACTACCGCCATGCAGGCGGGCATCGATCACGCTCAGGGCGAATATATCGTAACGCTGGACGGTGACCTCCAAAACGACCCTTCCGACATCCCTATGATGTTGGAAAAATTGGAGCGAGAAAATTGGGATGTCGTTGCGGGAAACCGCAAAAACCGAAAGGACGGAATGTTTCTGCGGAAAGTTCCGAGCAAAATTGCCAATGCCATGATTCGTTCCCTCACCGATGTGCACATCCAAGATTACGGTTGCACCTTGCGCGTTTATCGGGCTCACATCGCCAAAGGGATGGAATTGTACGGCGAACTTCATCGATTTATTCCCGTTTTGGCTAAACTGCAGGGCGCTAAAATTGCTCAAGTAGATGTGAAGCACCATCCGCGAATTCACGGCGAGTCCAAGTATGGTCTGAGCCGCA
>CAZYWJ010000147.1:0-2368 GCA_964651785.1 uncultured Cryomorphaceae bacterium | reverse complement strand
CAAAGCCTTGCGCTTCACGCAAGGTTCTTTTTTGCTTCTGTGATTTTGCTCAAGCAAGCTTGGCAAAATCACAGAAGCAAAAAAGCCTCTCATCTTGCGATGAGAGGCTTTGTTTGCGGTCCGGACGAGACTCGAACTCGCGACCTCCTGCGTGACAGGCAGGCATTCTAACCAACTGAACTACCGGACCTCTTATATGCTTCTCTTGCGAAGCGGTGGCAAAAGTAAATCATTTTCTTAATTGAACAAATGAAATTCAGGTAAAATCTCTAGGAGAATACTCTCTCAAATTTATTTCATCTTATTTCGCTTTATCAAGAACTTCATCAGCACTTGATTAAAGCCTTCGGCAATATCGGCTTCGACCAGATCGATTCCGTATTGGCCGCAGCGTACTTTAAGCTCCTCGCGAAATTTTCGAATTTCCGTCAGGTAAGTTTCCCTGATTTCATTGGGGTGCGCTTTTACCTGCTCACCCGTTTCGGTGTCGATGAAAGTGTAAGGTCGATTTTCAAAATCGAAATCCAGCTCCGTGCGTTTATCGGTCACGTGGAAAAGGATTACCTCGTGCTTGTTGAACTTCAGGTGCTGTAAAGCTGAGAAAAGTTCCTCTTCCCGCTCAGAATTATCAAACATGTCACTGAATACAATCACCAGCGACCTGCGCGGAATACGCTCAGCGATCTCATGAAAAGCATCAACCGCAGAAGTTTTAGCACCTGTCCCCTCTTCGGCCATCATCTTTTCCATCTCCATGAAAAGAAATTTATGATGAGACATGGTACTCTTGGCAGGTGAGTGAAAATTCACACCTTCATCGAAAGTGGTGAAACCAACGGCATCTCGTTGACGCCGCATAATCTCCGTCAGTGCTGCGGCAGCATAAACCGAAAAGGTAAACTTGTTGTGCTCGTCGTCGCCTTTTGGCTCGGGGTAGCGCATCGATCCCGATGTATCCAACAGTATCCGACACCGGAGGTTGGTCTCTTCTTCGTACCGCTTGACAAAAAGCTTTTCCGTTCGTGCGGCCAGCTTCCAATCGATGTGGCGGGTACTTTCACCGGTATTGTAAAGCCGATGCTCGGCAAACTCTACGGAAAAACCGTGAAAAGGACTTTTATGCAATCCGGTAATAAAACCTTCCACTACCTGATTGGCTAAAAACTCAATCTTAGTTAGATTCTGATACCGATTGCGATCAATATTTAAAGGCATAAGTCGAAGTTAGAAAAAGCAACGCAGTTAAAACGAAAAAAGCGCCTCAAGGGCGCTTTTTAAAATTCAGTAGATGCAATAACTACATTTGAGAGTCTAACTTCTCAGTCAATACATTTTTAGGAACAGCTCCTACGCTTTTGTCTACTACCTCTCCGTTTTTCAGGAAAAGGATTGTAGGGATATTTCTAATGCCGTATTTCATCGAGATTTCGGGATTTTCATCCACATTTACTTTTCCGATTACGGCTTTGCCATCGTATTCTTTGGAAATTTCTTCGACTACCGGTCCGACCATTCTACAAGGTCCGCACCATTCAGCCCAAAAGTCAACCAATACAGGTTTATCAGATTTAAGGGCCATTTCTTCGAAGTTTGCTTCTGTAAATTCAACTGCCATGAGGGTGTATATTTAAGTTCTTAAAGTATTTTCTTTGACAATTACCATTCCGGCAATGCATATTTCAATAGTGAAACAGGATACAAAATTAAGCCATTAACTTGTAGTTAACGCCCACCAAAGCATCTAATTGCTTTATGGAATCATTGGATAAATCTATTCTCATAGATCTCGAAGGCATCCTTACCGAAAGCTTCCTTACGGGATCCACCACTCTGAATTCAACCGCACAAGTTCCACCGTTTCCGTTTTTGTGCATCAAAGGCTCCAAGCCCTGTAGCAATTTTTCCGTAATATCTTCTGCGCGCACTTCCAGCAGTACTTTCTTGGTTCGCTTTTCGCGAAGTTCATTGAGAAGTTCAATTCCCGTGATTTTAAATTCAAGCTCTCCGTTTTTGCTCCACTTTCGGGGCATTACCTTGCCGCGAACCAATACGAAGGCTCCCGTAACCAGAAAGTGTTTCAATTTGAGATAATCTTCAGCAAAGAGGAAAAATTTATGTGAGTCAAAATAGTCTTCCAGCTCAAAGGTTCCGAACGGATTCCCGCTTTTGCTCATACGGTGCTGCACGGCTCCCATCATACCCGCCAAGGCCAGTTCCTTTCCATTAATGGCGTTCAGGTCGCTCAGCAATCTAATGTCTCCGCGGGTAAAGTTTTGCAACTCCAATTTGAAATCGTCCAATGGATGAGCCGAAATGTATATCCCGACTACCTCTTTTTCCTTATTTAGTCGCTCTAACGTTCCCCAAG
>CAZYWJ010000146.1:0-2387 GCA_964651785.1 uncultured Cryomorphaceae bacterium | reverse complement strand
TGGATCACCGCGCCCCTCTCCACCACCGATTTACTCTAAATGCAAATGACCACTATATTTTGTTTATTTGTGGCTTTCTAATTTCTGCATGAAACTAGCCGTTCGATGTCTGTTTTTCGCGCTGTTTGCCGCCTCGTTTACGCAAGTCAGCGGACAGTATACTTATCTGGAAGGCGCCGTAGACTACTCGGCAGTGCGTTTTAAAAATGAAGCCAATGGCATCGTCAGTGCGCGTGCTTTCAGCCTCAATCTAACCGCCGTCAGACGCTTTGTCAGACCCCTCGGTGCAGGTCTGGATATCGGCATTCCCATCAGCCGCAGCGGACGAACCATAGACGGTTCCATAGACGAATTTTTCCCCACGGGCGGTCCGTTCAGGAATACCTTCGACTCGGGTTTTAGTTCGGCAGACTTTAAGTATAGCGTCAAGCAAAACATCATTCCCCGACTTCTCCTTCGCATCTATTTGGGTGATGGATTTACTGATTTCTACTTGGAAACGAGATTCGGATTTTCATCCATAAAAGAGGAATTCAGCGTTAAGCGCGATCCGTTTATATCCGATGAAGGTGCCGTGGTCTCCGAGGTCGACTACTCCTATGAAGATCGGGTGAAATACTCCTCCATAGGGTTCGGGATAGGCTATCAAAATACCTCGGATGACTATTGGTTTTTTCGCACCCGGGCAGGCTTTGACGTATTAAATTTTCAACCCGGTTCATTTAGCTACCCCCTCAGTTACGGTTTCGATGAAGAGAGGGGATTCGATTATATAGACCTTGACAGTTATATCGAATCCACCGCCATTCTCTGGCATTTCGACATGGGCATCGGTTATTATTTTTAAAATTATGAGACAGTACTGCTTCTTTATTTTCGCTTTTTTCCCCTTCTTCTCTCAGGCACAATTAAAATACGTGTACCATTCCGAGCCTGACTCTGCCGTATTATACGTCAATGAGAAAAAGGAATGTGTAACTCCGTGTGCCGCCAGAATATTTTGGCGCCAAGCCAAAGAGACGGGGATGATCGTGACTCAAATAAAAGCCGAGGGTTACAAAACTTGGACGGACACCATATTCGAAAAGCCCAAAAGATTCGATGCTACGTTTAAAGTGAGGCTCTGGCCTGAAGTGGAGAAAGTAGAACTCGACAGCTTGGTGGATCCGCTGGCTTTCGATAAGATCCTTGTAAAGGGATTGGAGGAGAATCAGAAAATCGGTCAGATCAAAGAGCTCAGAGACTTTAAGGAAGATGTGAGGTGGCATGCCTATTACGAAAATGATTTTGATGATGCCATATCCGACTTCTACGAGTTGGCCGAAAGAGCCGGATACCCGACCATTCGCGCCGAATTGGATGAAGAATCACTTTTTGAAGGTGAGATTAAAAAGTTGCCGCGACGTCCGAGGTTCAAAATAGGATTGGCCATAACCGATGTGGATGTGAATATGGTAGCGACCAAGTATGGCACAACCACCCGTGGAAATGAAGTGGGAGTGTACACAGAGGTGACCACCACTTGGAAAGTTTACGACAAGGTTGAGAACAAAATCGTATTGGAGTATGAAAACAAAGGTCATTTTCTCAACAGAAATTACAGGAGAACCTATGATTTTTCATTGGTGGGAGCGATCAATCACTCGGCCGCAGACTTCTTGAACAACAGCAACCTGAAGCAATTGGTAAAAGAAAGTGAATCGAACTCAGAAGGATTGATTTCACTGAAAGACCCCGGGCAGGATGTGATTTACGTTAGGCAAAAGTCAAAACAAGAATTCAATTCGCTCAGCTCGATGGTGCAGAGTAGCAGCGCAGCTTGTGTTACCATTCAGACCGATCGCGGACACGGAAGCGGTGTGGTTATAGATCCCTCAGGTTTGATCTTAAGTTGTTTTCACGTCATAGACGATGCTCTGGAAGTGGATGTGAAGTTTAATAACGGACTGACCTTGAGAGCCGATATCGTGAATTATGATGAGACGAGTGATGTGGTTTTACTCAAAGTGAAAGGGAAGGAATTTGCCTATTTATCGCCTGCTACGAATTTGCCTCCTACTTTGGGAATGGAGGTGATAACCATCGGAACACCCTCCAGTGCCGACCTGGGACAAAGCATTGCCAGCGGTATAATAAGCGGGCGCCGCCTGAATGATAATTTGGAATACATCCAAGTGGATATGGCCGTGAGCCCCGGCAATAGCGGTGGTCCATTGCTCAACCATAACGGTGAGATATTGGGAATCGTTAAAAGCAAAATCGTGGATGAAGGAGTAGAAGGCATCGGATTCGCCATTCCCGTCTTCACCGCCCTCGACAGACTCCAACTAAGCTTAGAGAAGTAATACGATAAGTAAAAGTTCACAGCCGGTATCTCGTGCATCATT
>CAZYWJ010000145.1:0-2444 GCA_964651785.1 uncultured Cryomorphaceae bacterium | reverse complement strand
GCATTTTATTAGGAATCGGGATGGAGCCCTACGAGCTTATGCTCCAGCTCTTGGCAAAACGAGATGACCCTTTTTCGGGCGGGAGAACCTACTATTCTCATCCCAGCTTGAAGAGAGATAACATGCCGAAAATCCCGCACAATTCCAGCGCCACGGGGATGCAGGCCATTCCTTCAGCGGGCGTCGCCATGGGTATTCAGTACATGGAGCAGCAAGGATTGTTAGATAAAACCGATCCTGCACCCATAGCCGTTTGCAGCATTGGCGATGCAGCCATGACTGAAGGTGAAATAAGTGAAGCCTTGCAAATGGCCGCTCTGAAGCAACTGCCCTTGGTCTTTTTGGTTCAGGACAATGAATGGGATATCTCGGCCAGCGCCGATGAAGTGCGCGCGAATGATGCCGCGCATTATGCCAAAGGATTTAAGGGAATTGAGACCCGATCCATAGACGGGGCTAGCTTAGAAGAAAGTTGGAAAACCATTGAAGAAGTTTTCACGAAAGTGCGCACGGAAAGAAGGCCTTTTCTGATTCACGCAAAGGTTCCCCTTCTGGGTCACCACACTTCCGGGGTGCGCATGGAGTGGTACCGCGATGACCTCGACGAGCACAAAAGTCGAGATCCTTGGGACCGCTTGAAGGCTGAGCTCATAGACGATGGATTTAGTGAAGAAGAACTGAACAAAACGGCTGATAACGCTACCCGCCAAGTAGCCGATGATTACCAAAAGGCCTTGGAAGCCGAAGACCCTCAACCCGAAGATCTCTACGATTACGATTTTGCTCCGACGCCGGTTGCGGAGGAAAACGGAGAGCGAGAGCCCGCCGGCGCTGAAATGACTTTGATGGTTGATTGTGCCCTTTTTGCCGTTCAAGAAATCTTGGAAGATCATCCCGAAGCGCTGCTCTACGGACAAGACGTTGGCGGAAGGTTGGGAGGCGTTTTTCGCGAAGCGGCCACGCTGGCGCAGAAGTTTGGCGATGATCGCGTTTTCAACACACCCATTATGGAAGCCTTTATCATCGGTAGCACGGTGGGAATGGCCGCTACGGGAGCCAAGCCGATTGTGGAAGTACAGTTTGCCGATTACATCTGGCCCGGGCTCAACCAGCTTTTTACCGAATTGAGCCGCAGCTACTACCTCTCAAACGGAAAGTGGCCTGCTTCGGCGGTGATACGCGTACCGATTGGTGCCTATGGCAGTGGTGGACCTTATCATTCATCATCCGTCGAATCAGTTCTCACGAATATCCGAGGTATCAAGGTCGTTTATCCGTCGACGGGCGCCGACTTGAAAGGACTTTTAAAATCAGCTTACTACGACCCGAACCCCGTCGTGATTCTGGAACACAAGGGACTCTATTGGAGTAAGATTAAAGGCACGGAAGGAGCGAAATCAAAGCTTCCCGGAAGGGATTATGTCATTCCGATTGGAAAAGGAAGAATAGCGCTGGAAGCTGATCAGGAGCGGATTGATGAAGGTAAAAGTCTCGTGGTGATTACTTACGGAATGGGCGTTTATTGGGCTTCAACGGCTTCGAAAGAATTTCCCGGAAAGGTGGAAATCGTGGATCTGAGATCCGTTTCACCTTGGGATAAAGAACTCGTTTTTGCAAGGGTTCGCCTTCACGGCAAATGCCTCATCGTTACGGAAGAACCAACCGGTTGCAATTTTGCGGGAAGTATAGCCGGAGCCATTCAGGAGAATTGCTTCGAAGATTTGGATGCACCCGTAAAAGTGATCGGTTCAGAAGACCTGCCGGCGATTCCTTTGAATTCGACTTTGGAGGAGACGATGATTCCGAATGCGGAGAAAGTCGAGAATGCTTTGAGAGCGCTTTTTGAGTATTAGTTTTTTGCGCCGAGGACTCAGAGAAAACGGACAGGCAAAGCTCAAAAATATGAGGTCACGGAGAAACGCATGCGTTTATATGAGATGTAGTTTGAAAATCAAATCGCCAGGGGGTTCTCATTGATCGCGACTACACCTTGGCGGCAGCTACGGCGTATTATGTGCGATCCTCAGCGAACTCATGATATAGGCTTTAGGCTTCCATTTACTCTGCGATCTCAGCGCCTTTTTTGCGTTTCTGCGTTCAAACAAAGTCTTCTTTCTTTTTAGCCTTTTATCACATCCCGATTTTGATCACGATCCTTGATCGCTTCGCGTCAACGATCCCGCCAAAATCTAAGGGTATCCATTTCACAATTTCTACCCATATTCCATACCTACGGCATGGCGGGGACGCCAATACAATTCACTCCTACTCGCCAACTTTCCTTTATGGTCAATTTAATTTGAGCGTCATGGATATTTATAACCTTTCTCTGCGATCTCAGCGCATTCTTTGCGTTTCTGCGTTCAAACAAACTCTTCTTTCTTTTTAACCTTTTATCACATCCCGATTTTGATCACGATCCTTGATCGCTTCGCGTCAACGAT
>CAZYWJ010000144.1:0-2464 GCA_964651785.1 uncultured Cryomorphaceae bacterium | reverse complement strand
GATCATCATTTTAGTGTTGAATCACCAATTTACCACTTTTTACTTGTTCTCCGTCTTGAAGAAATTCATAAACATAAAATCCGTTTGACATTTCGCGCGTATCAATGGCTTTAATGCCGCGTGGTTCAAGAAATGTTTGTAGACTAACCTCTAAATCTTTAAAGAATCGAATTTAGTTTTCGACCTAATATTGATAAGGGCTAAAATTGCGACACTAGAACGCTGTTATACCAAAATCTTAATTGCTCAGCATTTAGATTAACCTTCAAACTATTATTCCTTATTGTGTCGAACCTGCTGATTCAGCCTGCTTCTTCTTCAAAAACTCCAGAAGTTCTTCATCGCTCATTTCGATGGTGGCCAAGCGCTGCTCGGCTTGAACGGCCCAAAGATCGCCGGGGTATTTCTCGATGACCTCCTCATAGCTTTCCTTTGCCAACTCGGCTTCCTTAAGGTCTTCGTCGTAAGTGAAAGCCTGCAAGAATGCCACCTCGGGAGCCTTCTCCCAATTGGGATACTTCGAAAGAATCTTGTCGTAAAGTTTTATCGCTTTTACCGGAAGGTCGACCGCCCGTGATACTGCTGCGGCTTTGTAGAGATACTCCGGCGTTTTTTCCATATCGGCCGGATATTTCTCCGTGTATTCGATATAGCTCTTGAGCAAAGTTCCCATGGTTTCATCTTCCGGGAGTAAATCTTCCTCCTCCATAATATTCTCCAAGCTATCAATTCGAGCAGCCAATTCCTGTCTCTGTTCCGCTTTCGATTTGGCGCGCTTTACCGTTTCGTTATCCGTGTTGGTGCAAGCTACGGCCACCATGGCGACCATCAAAGCCGCAAATAATATTCTCATCATCTCTTTAATTTTTGTTTTGGAAAACGCATTCTGTAATTCACCTCTACCTTTCCTTTGGAAATGTCAGTAAGCTTTCTTTTGAGTAATTTCTTTTTCAATGGGTTCAGCTTATCCGTAAAAAGAATTCCTTCGATGTGATCGTATTCATGTTGGATAATTCTTGCAGCATACCCGTCAAATTCTTTTTGCTGAAAATTCCAATCCCTGTCGTAGTATTCGATCAGAATCGTATCATCGCGGGTCACGTCCTCTCTGATGTTCGGGATGCTCAGGCAGCCTTCCGGAAATACGTAAGGTTCTCCTTTTTCTTCCACGACTCGGGCATTGATAAACACCTCTTTGAAATCTTTTACGCGCTGCGCTTCGGGGTCTTCCTCATCTTCACCGAAAGGAGAAGCATCCACAATAAACAGACGGATGGACTGACCGACCTGCGGTGCTGCCAATCCGATGCCCTGAGCGCCATACATGGTCTCAAACATATTGTCAATCAATTCGTCGAGACCTTCGTAATCCTTGTCGATTTCTTCAGCTTCGCGCTTAAGAACGGGGTCGCCGTAAGCTACAATGGGTAAAATCATTTTGCAAAAGTAGTGAAGATGTGCAAATGATTGAAGAGCGATGATTGACTCAAAGACTTACTTTCTGTGAAAATTGTAACTCAAGCCTACGAGGAAGTAAGAATTAAAAACCTTGTCGCCATCGTTGTCTTTTAGAATATCGCTCAAGCTATGATTCCATCGGGCATCTATTGAGAACATTAAGAACTTGAATCCCGCACCTACCGTTGACGAAAGCGAAAAAGGTTGTACGTCATCTACTTTCTCACCTTCAATTTCCGACTTTACTCTGATGTTTCCGGACACACCGCCCAGAGCATATAGACTGGCAAATTTGAATTTCAAGGCGGCAGGAATATCGACGTAATCCAACTGATATTCCAATTCGCCTAATTCGGGAACATCAAGTGTAGCCCCCTTTTGTACATACAGAGCACCCGTTTCCAAATGAAGTGTCGGAAAGAGCTTAATGTCTTTTCTCAAACCAATGTAAAAGCCATTCCTGGCATCGGTAGATACATCGCCTTGATTGATATCGGCAAAGCTCCAGCCCGCCGTAAAGATTATGACAGCCGGCTTTTCGGCACCTTCCTGTCCGAAAACGGAAGTGCACAGGAAGATTAGTGCCACAATTGATAGCTTGAGGTATGATTTCATGATCAGGATTTATTTCAAATGTATAAAAATCCTGCTATCAGCCTTGCAATCAGCAGGCTCTAAAACATGCTGAAGTTATTAACTTTGCCGCTCAACCTAACGCAATGACCACGGCAGCAAAAAACAAAGAGAAAGCGACTATTTCCGGAGAGGTGAAAATGAAAGTTTGGGAGCTGATGAGTACATCCAAAGCGATGGCTGAACTCTACGAGGAAAATAAGGCGGTTACGGCAAAATACGTTCACGCTTCTTCTCGCGGACATGAGGCCATTCAGTTGGCTTGCGGAATGCAGTTGAACCCTCAGGATTTCGTCTTTCCCTATTACCGTGATGACAGCATTTTATTAGGAATCGGGATGGAGCCCTACGAGCTTATGCTCCAGCTCTTGGC
>CAZYWJ010000143.1:0-3117 GCA_964651785.1 uncultured Cryomorphaceae bacterium | reverse complement strand
TCGAAATTGTACAAGATAGAAAGCAAGTATTTTCAGATAAATTTATTGTACAACATTGAAAAGGTACTTGAGTATAGCAATTATTAACACACTCTGCGCATGGTCTATCCATGCGCAGAGTACTGTTACGTACACCGTTGATGAAGATTTCTCTACCGCACAGACTTTGAGAAGTAAAACAAGCGTATTCGACATCTATCCTCTGGAAGACGGTGGTTTTTTTCTCGGTGGTGGTTTTCAAATGATTCTTACAAATCCTGATAGTCCATTTGGTCAAGGGCTGGCAATGGTCGATAGTAATGGTGATGTACATCCTGATTGGAATGGAGGAGGTTCAGTTTTTGCTCGGGAGATTTTTGATCACCAAGGTGGTTACATTCATCCCACGGGGGAAACTTTAACTAAAAATCTTTATGATGGGTCAGGGTGGTATCAAGAATTTGGTGATACTTGGGGTGACTACTACAAAGTACAACCGTGGGGCATAGGGAATAACCCCTACGAAGTTCGTTGGACGTGGGATATTTTTATCCTCGAGGATCAAAGCGTGTTGATCGGCGGAGCCATTGCCACCGATACGCTTCAGCCAAGTCTGTTTCGCCACTTGATGCGTCTTTTGCCCGAAGGCAGCCACGACGATACCTTTCCAATTATCGAGGCCATGCCGCAAGGCTTAAATACACACATCAGCAAGATAGAAAGAGCAAGTGACGGCTCGTGGTACGTATCGGGAAGGTTTCAGGGCATCAACGGACACATCAGTCCACATATCGCGCATCTTACTGAAGATTTTGAGGTGGATACGGACTTTGTATCGCCTTTTGTTTATGAGTCTATTCCTTCCATACTTCAAACCGAACTGAAACTGCTGGACAGTCAAGATCGGTTGTGGTTTTCGGGATTGAGAGTTCGTTTAGAAGAAAATCCCGATGACACTTTGCATTTAGTACGCCTACTGCCTGATGGTTCGGTAGATCCGGAATTTCAGGTGGGCCGCTTGGAGGCTCAGTATCCTGAAGGTTGGGATATCCCACCTCTATTGGTTGTTGGGGTTCTGGAATCTCAAGCAGAGGATGATGTATATTTCATTCACGGGGTTTTCAGCCATTACAACGATACAGCTCAGGCTTGTATCAGCGCCTTAAATGATGCCGGTTACATCCTGGAAAACTATTTTATGAGCCAAGGAGCTACCGTCAATGCTTGGGATCCCGATGATGAAGAGGAATTCCGTGCTCCCTCAGTTCGAGCCATGGAGATTTTAGATGACGGAAGCATTCTTTTCGGCGGCTCTTTCAGCGACTTTATGGGCGTTGAGCGGTATAGCATGGTTAAGCTCAACCAAGGGACGGTAAGCACTCAAAACCAAGTGCGGCCTCAAGTAAACATTAAGCTTTATCCTAACCCGGCAAATGAGCAGGTAACAGTTCAGGTGACTTCGGCGTCGCTCAGTCACCATTTGGAATCGATCCGGTTGAGCGACCTCTCGGGAAGAACGGTGGCAAAGTATCCCTGGACGAACGGGACTTTTGATGTATCGGAACTCGCGGCGGGAATGTATTTATTGCAGGTGCTCGGAAGTGATGGAGCAGCCATCGCTTTAGAACGATTGGTTATAGAGTGAACAAAATGCGCCAGTTCACCAACTTTCTAGAAACCATCAATAGCCAAGGCAAGAATATTGCTCAGCTTGATTCAACCCAAATCGATTGGTTGGTGAATATGGTAAACGATCGTGAATCAGGAACGGCAGGTGCCAGAGCCGAGAATATTCTTTGCTTCTTTTACGGCATTTGTTCGCCACCACCACCGTCGCCAAAGTCAAATACCCTCTCTCCTCGTAAGCCAAAGCCCGACGTAGAAGAATTGATTCAAGCGCAAAACAAGGTCGTCATATCTCCTAACCCTGCCGATCAGTTCGTTCAGTTACAGTATGAACTGTTGTTTTCCAAAGCTCAGACAGAAATGTATATTTACGATAAACTCGGAAGAAGAGTAGAAACATATGCGCTTGGCACAGCCATCCAAGGCGTTGAAGTTTTGGATACACGAAACCTTGTACCCGGTTTATATATTGTCGAAATTGTACAAGATAGAAAGCAAGTATTTTCAGATAAATTTATTGTACAACACTAATTTTAAATGAATAATGAACACCGATTAACGAATGTTGATCTTAGAAGGGGGTATATTTAACACACACTTCTCATATCGTTAATCGGTGTTCCTTGTTCGATATTCAATTAAAAATGAGGTATTTCCTGACGACGATACTATTGCTATACGCATGGTCTTTCCATGCGCAGAGTACTGTTACCTATACAGTAGACGAAGATTTCTCAACCGCGCAGACTTTAAGAAGTGAAACTTCGGTCTTTGACATTTATCCCTTGGAAGACGGAGGGTTTTTTCTGGGAGGGGGATTCAACATGTTTTTCACTAATCCTGAGAGTCCGTTTTCATCTGGTATTGCCATGGTTACGTCAAACGGATCCGTACATCCTGATTGGAATGGCGGAGCATCAACATTTACACGTGAGATTTTTGATTTTCAAGGTGGGTATTTGTTTGCAGATGGTGAAACACTGGCTAAAATCACTTATCAAGGTGTGAGTTGGTACCTGCTCTTTAATGAAATATGGGGAGATTACTTCAAATTTGAATTGAATGGAGTAGAGAACCCATATCAGGTTCGTTGGACGTGGGATATTTTTATCCTCGAGGATCAAAGCGTGTTGATCGGCGGGGCCATTGCCACCGACACCCTTCAGCCAAGTCTGTTTCGCCACTTGATGCGTCTTTTGCCCGATGGCAGCCACGACGATACTTTTCCCATCATAGAAGCAATGCCTCAAGGCTTAAACACACACATCAGCAAGATCGAAAGAGCGAGCGACGGATCGTGGTATGTTTCGGGACGGTTTCAGGGCATCAACGGACACATCAGTCCACATATTGCGCATCTTACGGCAGATTTTGAGGTGGATACCGATTTTGTGTCGCCTTTTGTGTATGAATCGATTCCGTCGATACTTCAAACCGAACTTAAACTGCTGGACAGCCAAGATCGGTTGTGGTTTTCGGGATTGAGAGTTCGTTTAGAAGAAAATCCCGATG
>CAZYWJ010000142.1:1960-3234 GCA_964651785.1 uncultured Cryomorphaceae bacterium | reverse complement strand
TGAGCTGCATGGCCAAGTAGGGATTGGTGAGGCCCGTCTCGTGCAGGTACTTGCCCGTCGATTCGGCCTCTCGTTCCAATTCTTCTTCCGAAGCATTGTTCAGCAGGTTTTCGTAATCAGAGTACTTCGGTTGGGCTTCCGCCAAGGGGCCCGGTGAGTATACCGCGTGGATGTAATACGAAAGCTGCTGATCGGCTTCCTTGCTCATGTCCAAATCCATCTTTTGAAAAACGGTTTGGATGAGGTTTCGCACCGTTTTTGTCACGACGGGGCGCTGGGCGCATACCATTTTGATCTCCTCTACCAGCTTGTCTTTTATTCCCGACAGGTTGGCGTTTTCCATCAGGAAGCGGAAGTGGTTTACCACCTTCTTTCGCTCTTGGGGCGTCAGCTTTGAGCGTGACTCCTCGTTGAGTTCATCGAAGGCGAAGTCGAGGTTTTGCACGGCCACCTCTTCGAGGAAACTTATGGCCGCCTCAGGCGAGAAGTCCAGCATGCCCTTGCGGCCTTTGGCGTAAGCCAGAATGCGCAGCTCGCTCAAAATCTCGAAAGTAGAGGAGGGGTGACCCGCAAAGAGTGTCCCTTTTACCAAAGTGGGCACCTGCTTATCGGGGTTTATCCAAGCCGTGCCCTCAAAGATGCCCGCTGCCTCCAAGTCGAGGCTGCGCTCGTAGAGGTGCTCCAATCCTTTTTGGGTGCGGCTCAGTAAGTCGGCCTGACTCGATAACTTCTGCGCTTTCTGAGGTTTGGTAAGGGGAGTAGCGTCTTTATACTCATCAAATCCTTCTTCAAAATTTTGGAATACTCTTTCCGTGGTAACGTTCATTAATTATTTTTCTCGATGGTGTTTTTAAGTAAATCTGATTCCTCCGGAAATTACCGGTTGACTTGTTTTCCTGTTTCTTTTACTTTTTACAGCTAGGTATTATTTTTTTAAGGAAGCTGTGAGATCGTTCGCTATCGCTCTTTAAGTTGCTCGCCCAAAAAGTAAACAAAAAAGGCTCCGAAAAATACAAATTCGAGCTTGATCTTTTCCCGCATGCCCATTTCTACGTCAAACTTTTGCCTAATAATTGTAGCTTCATTTATTGGATGGGTGAACGCTGAGCCGCAGAGAAACCGCAGAGTTCGGAGAGCTTAAAGTGAGACCAATTTGACCTGTATTCTATCTCAGCGGTCTCTGCGATAACCTCCCCGTCTCTGCGATAAACTTTTACCCAATAATTGTAGCTTCATTTATTGGATGGGTGAACGCTGAGCCGCAGAGAAACCGC
>CAZYWJ010000142.1:0-1860 GCA_964651785.1 uncultured Cryomorphaceae bacterium | reverse complement strand
AATAATTGTAGCTTCATTTATTGGATGGGTGAACGCTGAGCCGCAGAGAAACCGCAGAGTTCGGAGAGCTTAAAGTGAGACCAATCTTTACTTTATGATTAACACAGAATCTTTGTGAACTCATCATATAATCTTTGCACGTCATTATTCTCGGCGAACTTTGTGTAATCAAAAACAACTCGTTTATAGATAAAAGTCTACATTCTCGTAGTGCAATAACAGTTCCGTCATTCGATCGGGATCGTCTCCTTTAAAATTCACGGTACCAAAGTGGTTTCCGAATCCTTCACGGGAATTGATCTTCTGCGTGGTAAGCGGCGGAATGAGGTTGTGATCGAGGAAGTACGGCTCTTCCTGCAGCTCCTGCGGAATCTCCAATTTTTCGATTCGGTCCTTGCGGGGATAGATCATCACGTTGCCGTAGAAGTTTTCGGGGCGGTGATCCTTTGGCGGGAAC
Source organism: uncultured Cryomorphaceae bacterium (assembly GCA_964651785.1). Taxonomy (GTDB): domain Bacteria; phylum Bacteroidota; class Bacteroidia; order Flavobacteriales_D; family Cryomorphaceae; genus JAKVAV01. The sequence goes on along the minus strand of CAZYWJ010000142.1, from coordinate 1,403 downwards.
ATCGCATCAAACTCCTCTTCGGTCATGGACGGGTCGTGAGACATGACAAAGGCCGCCAGCGCATCAAAGTCGTAGGCTTTGCTCGCCAGCTCCAGAATGTGACCACCGGGTATGCGGCAGGCCGTTTCGCCGAAGCTCAGCACATCATCATCGGTGAGAAACCACTCGGGGTGTACCATCCCGTACTCGATGCCGAAGATGTCGATCATTTGCTGCACCTTATCCCAAATCATTTGGCGCTTGGTGTGGAGGTAGTTTCCTTCGGGAATGAAGTTGGAGTAGCCCAAGTGTACGTACTCCGTTATGTTGAGCCAGCGCAACTTTCCTTTGTGTACGAAGCCCTCGCAGGAAAACTCTCTGCCGCTGAGGTGACTCTCGGCCAGGCAGGGAAAATCGCCGTCTTCTACCTTATTGTCAATATCGTCCATGGAGCGGAGCAATCGGTGGCCTACGGTACCCGCCGAGGCAAAGGGCTTGATGTGTACCCAACTGTCTTCCTCGCCGTCGAGCTGCAGGTTGGCCTGATTGAGGCGCTTCATAAACTGCTTTACCTCTTCGCGGTTGTGCACCTCTTCAAAGAGGCCTACACGAAGCCCTCCTATCAGCGCCTTACGCTTCATCATGGCCTTATTTCTGAAAAGGAAGGCCCGATTGAGCACGCGCGGATCATCGCGGTAGATGCTGTTGAGCGCACCCGCCCATTCTACGGTTTCTTCAAATAGCGGCACGGCCACGTCGGCATTGTACGCCTTCAATTTCTCGTGCAGGTCGAGCGAGTTTGAGGTATCGCTCCACTCATCGAGTTGGTAGGGTACGAAGGGGATGTCGTTTTCGTTAGCGTACGCTTCAAAATCGGGGAAGGATACGACCACAAAGGGTTTTCCCGTTTTCTGCATACTCTCTATTACGGGAAGACTCCATCCCATTAATGCGAAACAATTAGCCATTGGTTTTCTCTTTTTAAGTTTTAGTAAAAATTCAGTGAATAAACTGTACACCGCCTTAGAATACATATTCTAAAGGGAATGACCAAGGGAATGGGGGAGGAAAATTTCGTACGGGTTAATCCGTGCGTTTTGGGTGCATTGTTATTTTTCCGAAGGGATGGTCGTTTCGACGTATTGATAGTTCGTTTGGCTTCCGTCTCCCGTGCGTTGCTCGGTGTATATTTTTAAACCGATGGTGTGGCTGTTTATCCAAACCAATTTATCAATGGACCATTCCTTCGTAGCAAATTGAAACAGGGGCGACAGACTGTTGAGGCCATCCGATCCGGATATTCCAAACACATAAAATTCAGCTCTGTGATCGTAATAATTCTCAAAGTCGGGCCCGTCATAAGATGAGCAGACCATCAGCTTTTGGCAATCGGGCGAAAAGGACAAATTCAAGATTCCCGAATC
>CAZYWJ010000141.1:0-3285 GCA_964651785.1 uncultured Cryomorphaceae bacterium | reverse complement strand
ATCATCATCGTCATCATCGCATGATGTTAATACCAAAGACCCCATCATCAAGATGGCGGCCATGTTTCTTAGTTTTCTGAAATTGTTCATTAATTAAATTTTTTGTCGTTAGATAACCAATTATTGACGGCGCGAAGTTCGGGGCATTAAATTAGTGCAACGTGAATTCTAACTTACCTCTGCGTTATTTGATTGTTGCCTCAATGTTAAGAGTCGGCAGAACGTGGACCTATTCTTATATTTGGAATTAAATTAGGCTTAACAAGCGAATAACACTATCGGTGAATTCTAGCATTATTTTCGCCGATGGTTTTCTACTAAAAGCTTATCCGGCGTGAAAAAAGAAAAGATTCTACTGGTTGATGATGAACAAGACATTATTGACTTGATCAGCTACAACTTGGAAAAGGAAAACTATCAGGTAAAAGCGGCAACGAATGGTCGAGATGCCATCGATTTGGCGAAGGAGTTTTTACCTGATTTGATTCTGCTAGATGTGATGATGCCTGAAATGGATGGTATTGAAACCTGTGTGGAAATGCGAGAAATTGATTCCTTAAAACCTAGTATTATCGCTTTTCTCACCGCCAGAGGTGAAGACTATTCGCAAATCGCCGGTTTTGACGCCGGAGCAGATGACTACATTTCAAAACCCATTAAGCCACGCGTGCTGCTTTCCAGAATCCAAGCTCTGTTGAGAAGAAAAAGGTCGGCGGCCGAAGGCAAAACGGGAGCTGCCGTAGGAGGTATTGTTATTGACAAAGAAAAGTATCTCGTCGTTCAAGATGGCAAAGAACTTAACTTGCCGAAAAAAGAATTTGAACTGCTTGCACTTCTCATTAGCAAGCCGGGTAGAGTTTTTACGCGCGAAATTATTCTCAATACCGTATGGGGAAATGATGTGGTAGTGGGTGATCGCACCATCGATGTTCACGTGCGAAAACTCCGCGAGAAGATCGGAAGCAAATTTATCAAGACCATTAAGGGAGTAGGATATAAATTCGAGGCAAAATGACGGGACGCAGTCCTTTCAGAGTTGCAATCATTACCGCTCTTGTCGTGGCAGTGGCTGTTTCCATATTGCTAATTGGTACCCTCTTGCTCTTTCGCGAAGAAATTGATTGGCTTCAGGTTTTCATTTTCACCTCATTGGCTTTTCTCGCAGCTTGGTTGGTTATTTACCGCTCCCTTCAGCAATTCATCTACGATAAGATCAAACTCATTTTCCGAAATATGCATTCGCTTAAAGTCGGTCGATCGGCTTTTCAGCTCGATATGACGAAAGATGTATTGGGAAATGTCAACAAGGAGGTCGTTGACTGGGCTGAAGATCGCATGGCCGAAATCGAAGACCTGCGCGAGAAGGAAAACTTCAGAAAGGAATTTGTGGGTAACGTGGCACATGAACTCAAGACGCCCATCTTCAGCATTCAAGGCTACATCCTTACCTTATTGGAAGGTGCATTGGAAGATCCTAACTTCAATCGGAAGTTTTTGATGAAGGCGGCCAAATCGGTGGATCGTATGACGATGCTGGTAGAGGATCTCGATACAATTACTCAATTTGAATCGGGGAACCTTAAGTTACAAACGGAACGAATCGACATCGTAGAGCTGACCCGAGAAGTTATAGAGCAACGCGAGGAAGAAGCCCGCCAGAAGGAAATCACCATAAAGTTCAACAAGAATTACGAAAAGCCCGTTTTTGTCGAAGCTGATCCTTTTCGCATCAGTCAGGTGCTCATAAATCTGATTACCAACTCGATCAATTACGGAAAGGTCGGTGGGAAAACCATCATTCGATTTTTCGATATGGATGAGCGAGTTTTGATCGAAGTAGAAGACAACGGTCCCGGAATCGCAAAAGAACACATTCCGAGACTCTTCGAGCGATTCTACCGCGTTGATAAAAGCCGTTCGCGTCATCAGGGCGGCACGGGATTAGGTCTCGCCATTTGTAAACACATTATCGAGGGTCACGAGCAGTCCCTCAATGTGCGAAGCGAGGTTGGAAAAGGTTCCGTTTTTTCTTTTACCCTTGATAAAGCCTAACTTTTTAGAAAATCCCGAATAACCTGACTGTCGGTTTCAAAAAAAGCGGGCCCGGGAGGCGGTTCATTTTGAGCATTTAGCAATCGTTGTATCACTTCCTCGTTCAAATCTTCTTGTTTACATGTCATAAATCGGGCGAGTTTACTCATCCGATTTGCCAAATACTCTTGTTCTGATTGTCCGGGAGTCGGTACCAATAAGGCTCGTGACTTTGTGGCCAATAAATCGCAAATGGTGGAGAAGCCCGCTCTGCCAATAACGAGCTTGCATGCCGCCAGTTTTTCTGCCATGTCTATACCATCCCCCATAGAATGAGTTTCAAGATTTGTCCGATTTTCCGTTTCGCCGTTTTCGCTTCCGCGGAAAAGAATCAAATTGCCCGAAAATGACATTGTTAGTTTCAAAAGCTTTTTTTCCAATACACTTCTTTGAGGTTCGGGTCCGCCTAAAACTATTCCGATCTCGTAGATTTTTTCAACGGGTATGCACGCTGCGAATCGGGTTAAAATGCCAAGATGTCTCTTGGGAATACTGACGTTTCGGTTTTTTACCAGCCTGCCGGCAATGCTTTCAGAAGCATCATCGGGAATCCAAACTTCGCTAAAGCGGTTAATCCAACGCGCCAGTCGGGCGTTAACCTGATTTTTGCCGAAAGGCAGCTCAAGAGATAGCTGATGAGTGATGAGTGCTGAAGGGATTTTGGTGCTGTAAGCTCCGTAGACATTATCAGAAACTATGTGAGAGTATTTCCTTTCGGTTGAAAGCTTGTCTACAAAGCGCCGTTGCCTGGAATTGATTTTGGATTGAATCCAGCCTCTTCTTATCAGGCCCGCTCGTGCTCCGCGATTCGAGTATTTTACTTCTACGTCAGGCAATTCATAAGCGAGCAATTGAGGAAATCTCTTTTTCAGATACTGCAGCGCTGCTCCCGATGAGGTAATTTCGACTATCGTGCCTGATTTTAAGAGTGCTTCAATCAGGGGAACCGATCGCGTAGCGTGTCCCAATCCCCAATTCAAAACCGCATAGAGCACTTGCTTATCCACCTTTCAAATATAACTCGTCAAACCGAGCGCAATGGCTACTTTTGCACTTTCGTAAAAAATGGGAAAAAATAAGCTACGTCGATTTGCCGAAATGAAGGAGCAGTCATGCGTCTTCGAGCCCGAGAAGGAAATTCTTTTGGAGGATCGATTCGACATGAAAGGAAAATGGGCCACCTATTTTGAAAAT
>CAZYWJ010000140.1:0-3602 GCA_964651785.1 uncultured Cryomorphaceae bacterium | reverse complement strand
GCCCTCTTTCACTCTACCCTATCAACACGTCGAGATCAAATGCTCCCGTTTCTATTAAGTCCTCTGAGTAGCACGCCGTGCAAATCAAGCAGACCAAACACCTACCTCACCACAACCCGCTTTACAAGGGTAGCCTCTTCCGTTTCTACTTGGATGAAATAGACGCCGCCTGATAATCGATTGAGGTCGATGGATAGGGTACGCCCTTGCGCAGACGCAGAAAATAAGATTCTGCCCGATTGATCATAAATGCGGTATTGACCCGTAAATTCCTTCCCCTTACTTTTCAGGTAAACCATCTCATCGGCGGGATTCGGAAAGAGTTCCACTTCATTTGCCGGCAAGGCATTCTCCGAAATACGCAATGGCGAAGTCGCTCCGATCGACAAGACTTTTATTTCTCCGGGTGCCAAGACTTCTACCGGACTCCATCCCGAAAAACCTCCGTTCGAAGAAATCTGAATGTTCTCCAACAGGGCTTCGGCCAGCATATCCGTTACAAGGTAATCTCCTTCTGCCAGCGTGGAAACGGGCAGATTTATCTCGACTGCAGCGGGAGCTTCTCCGAGATTGATCACGGTAGCTACGGCTTCATTTTCATAAATGCGGATGAAGTGAAGTACCGAATCGGCATTCCCGTAAAGGGGCAATGCATAACCACGACGCAAGGGAGTCAGATCATTTCGCAAATGAATAAAATTCTTATAAAATTCGAGCAGCGAATTCGGATCAGCCTCCATCGCGGCCACGTTATTGGTGACGTAATTGCCGCCTAAAGAAATCCAGGGACTACCCGAGGTGAATCCCCCGTTTGCCGCGTCCGACCATTGCATGGGTCTGCGCTTGATCTCATCGGCGCCGGTACCTTGCATGCCCACTTCCTCGCCGTAGTAGATGAAGGGCACTCCCGGCAGCGTGAGGTAAACGGCCGCCGCCTGCTTCATCTTTTCGTCGTCATTATCGAGTTGATCATACACGCGATTGATATCGTGATTGGTCAGAAAAGTGGCGTATTGCAATTTCGGATAGGCCGCCTGCACACTTGACAGCGCTCCGTAAAACGAGCCCGGCGCACTACCGTTTACGGCATTCAAGATGGAACCCGCCAAATCAAACTCAAAGCAAATGTCCAATCGATCGTTTATCACATAGGGCGATACGGATTGGGAATTCGACCAAACCTCACCAACCAAAATGGCATCCTCATCGGCAGCCGTTACCACATCGTTCAGTTCTTCCAGTATTTCAAACGTCTCGGTCGTATTTTCCAAAACGGTACCATCTTCATCGAGGTATTTTACGGCATCGAGCCGATACCCGTCCACGCCGAGGTCTATCCAATATTGGGCGATTTCCATCATCTCATCGCGCACCGGCTGATGGTCGTAATTCAAATCGGGCATGCCTCCCCAAAAAAGGCCGTAGTACCAATCTCCTCCCGAGCCGTGCCAAACGTTCTGCCCCCACGGTCCGTCAAACCCCGGATTGGTATCCGACCAAACGTACCAGTCTCTGAAACCGTTTTGATTGCTTTGAGATTGATTAAACCACGGGTGCTGACTCGAGCTGTGATTCATCACATAATCCAGTATAACCTTGATGCCCCGCTCGTGGGCTTCATCCAAAAATTCCTGAAAATCTGCCATCGTTCCGTAATCGGACTCAATGCCGTAGTAATCCGTTACGTCGTACCCGTGATACGACGGAGATGGCATGGTTGGCATCAGCCAAATTCCCGTAATACCGAGGTCATCCGTAGTTTCGGGGTCACCGTCATTCAGGTAGTCCAGTTTTTCGATGATCCCTTGAAAGTCTCCGATTCCATCGCCATTGCTGTCGTAGAAGCTGCGGACGAAAATTTCGTAAAAGACGGCATCATTCCACCAGTGCAGCTCATAATCTTCGGTAAGATTCGGATCGCAGACATCGCAGGAATTGAAACAATAGGTGGGTGGGGGCGGAGCTCCTTCCGAAGCCGTAAGGGTGCGGTATCCCTGATCATCGGTACAGCTTCCCGTAAAATCTTCTGCCTGGGAACCATTCAGAAAATAGTATGCGTAATCTCCGGCCGGCACTTGTACGGAAAGTTGGTAAGTACCGTCGGCATTGATATCCGAAAGGGCCAATCCGGGTGTGGCCCAATTATCGCCGTAGCCCGCCTCTTCCAAGAAATCACCCGTCACGAAAATTCCCTCAGGGCTGATAACTTCATCAGCCAAACTGACCGAAAAATTGATCACGGCATTACACGAATCGAAGGACACCACGGGAAGGGTGATGCCGTTTTCGCCTACCGTAACCTGTCTGTTCAGGTTTCCGCCGCCATCATTCACGGCGCAAGCCAAAGGTGGATTTTCAGGTTGATCATCCCATGAAGAACCATTGATGAACTTGTAGAGGTAAGTTCCCGACGGCACATTAACCGTAATCTCGTATACCTCGTCGCCATCCGTATCGGAGAGTTCGGTGGTACCCGGATTCCAGTCAGACGGATACCCCGCCAATGACTGAAAGGTGCCCGCTACATGCACGCCGTTTTCACTCACCTCCTCATTGCTCATATCCACCCTGAAGGTGAGCGGCACCTCCTGTGCCCGTGTTGATAATCCTATCAACACCAATGAAATCAACAAAATCGCACGCATCTTTTTTATTTTGTCTAAAGATAGGGTCTGTTTGACACGAACCAAAATCGGGTGGATATGGATTTACCGCGATGCCTGACAGAGTAGGGGGTAAGCTCAAAAAATCAATTTGGTTTTATAAATCAGAACGGTTTTCAAGAAAACAGAAGGCACAAAAAAACCGAAGCCTCGAGAGAGTGTAAGCGGGCTCTCCGTCTGACTTCGGCTTCAATTAAGGTTTCGGGTGATTAGTCTTCGTAAAGGACCTGAGCACCTTCGAGCGTTTCGGCTATTTCGTTTTCACTGCCTATAAAGCGGTACTTATTATTGTACTCACCCATCGGCTTATCGCCTACGATGTAGTAGCGCACGCCCATTTCGGGTGCATTGATCTCTATCTGATCGGAAATGCGTACGGTCTCGTCGCCCAGTTCTTCATCTTCTTCTTCCAGCTCGGCTATTACGTACAGCATGTCGCGAGCAGCGTATACTTTCTCAATTTCCAATTCCTGCATTCGCTCAGACACTTCCACTTCCACCATCAAGGTTTGCATAACCTTTTCGCGATCATCGTCGGGAATGTTTACATCCAGAGAAGGGACTTCCACGGTCTCCTCTTCCATGATCACTTGTACCTTGGGCACCTGAACGGTTTTGGTGGTGGTGTTCACATCTACATTGGCCCAGTCTACATCGTATTCGGGCATCTCACCGGATTCGTAGTCTACCTCGACATCCATCTCGGGCGATTCGCCTTCCTCTACTTTGTCAACATCGCAAGCTGCGAATAATAAAGGGATAAATAATAAATAGCTTAATTTCTTCATGGTATTCGGTTTTAGTCTCAATTACCGCAATAAGGAATCCAAAGCTGCCACAAGCCATTTATCGGCATATCAGGCAGATTGGCATTACGGAAACTCCCCGGAGCGAGGAAAAAAATTCACTTTTTTTGAGGGTATAGAGTGTTGGGTATTG
>CAZYWJ010000139.1:0-3704 GCA_964651785.1 uncultured Cryomorphaceae bacterium | reverse complement strand
ATGTATATCCCGACTACCTCTTTTTCCTTATTTAGTCGCTCTAACGTTCCCCAAGGTGCAACGGGCGGCGCGATCGGAGTCTGTACCTCCACGGCCAATGAATTCCCGAAAAGATCCGGGGGTGCGTCTTTCGATTCTTGAAGTGCACCTCCAAACTTGACAAGCTGCTCGGCAAAGCTTGAACCATTGGCCGTCTCAGCAAAGTACTGACTGCGGTGCAAGGATTCGAAACAATCCAAGGCTCCCGCCAAAGCCAGATTCTCCAGACACTTGCGATTCACATGTTTCTTATCGGTCCGCGTTACAAAGTCGTAGATGTCTTTATAAGGTCCATTGGCTTCTCGTTCTTCGACAATGGCTTTAACGGCATTCCCACCTACTCCTTTGATGGCGGCCATTCCGAAACGAATCTCATCGTTTTCGTTGACGGTAAATTTCAAATTCGACTCGTTGACACTCGGTCCGAGTACTGGCGTGCCCAAGCGGCGACACTCTTCCATAAAGAAAGTCACCTGCTTGATGTCGTTCATGTTGTTGCTCAGCACCGAGGCCATGTAAGCCGCAGGATAGTTGGCTTTCAGATAAGCAGTTTGGAAAGCCACCCAAGCGTAACAGGTCGAGTGAGACTTGTTAAATGCATACGAAGCGAATGCCTCCCAATCGCGCCAGATTTTTTCCAAAACCTTCTCATCGTGACCATTGCTTTTGGCCTGTTCGATGAACTTCGGCTTCATCTTGTCCAGCACATCGCGCTTTTTCTTACCCATCGCTTTACGCAAAACGTCGGCCTCACCTTTGGTGAAGTTTGCCAGCTTCTGCGAAAGCAGCATCACCTGCTCCTGGTAGACGGTGATGCCGTAAGTATCCTGCAAGTATTCTTCGCAGGCATCGAGGTCGTAAGCAATTTCTTCCTCTCCGTGCTTTCGTCGGATAAAGCTCGGAATGTACTCCATCGGCCCGGGTCGGTAAAGGGCGTTCATGGCAATAAGGTCATCGAATGTAGTCGGCTTCAAATCCTTCATGTGCGCCTGCATACCGGGCGATTCGTACTGGAATACCCCTACCGTTTCGCCGCGCTGGAAGAGTTCGTAGGTCTTCTCATCGTCGAGCGGAATCTCATCGGCATCGATCTCAGTGCCGTAGCGCTCTTTTACTATGGCGATGGCATCTTTGATTAGCGTCAATGTCTTCAAACCGAGGAAGTCCATTTTCAACAAACCCGCATCCTCTACCACCGAATTATCGAACTGGGTACACCACATGTCGCTATCCTTGGCCAGCGCCACGGGCACGAAATTGGTAATATCGTCGGGCGTAATAATTACCCCGCAAGCGTGAATACCCGTGTTTCTGACCGAGCCTTCCATAGCGTGTGCCTGATTCACGACCTGCGATTCGAGACCTTGCCCTTTGGCCAAAGCCAACAATTCATTGATCCCAACCACCTCATCATCGCGGAAACTCTGCTTGATGGTCTTCTCGTCCATCGTGAAGAGCTTCTTCAACTTTGTGTTGGGAATAAGCTTGGCAATTCGATCGGTATCGAAAAGCGGCAGCTCCATTACCCGACCCGCATCTCGCACGGACGACTTGGCCGCCATGGTGCCGTAAGTGATAATTTGTGCTACCTGATTTGAACCGTATTTGTCGATCACGTAGTCGATCACGCGCTGACGACCATCATCATCAAAGTCGATATCGATATCAGGTAGCGACACACGGTCGGGATTGAGGAAACGCTCAAAAAGCAGGTCGTACTTGATCGGGTCCACATTGGTAATTCCGATGCAGTAGGCCACGGCAGAACCGGCAGCCGATCCACGACCCGGACCAACGGAAACACCGCGTTCGCGAGCCACATTGCAAAAATCCTGAACGATCAGAAAGTATCCGGGATAGCCGGTATTCTCGATGGTTTGTAGCTCGAAGTCGAGACGCTCTTGAATTTCAGGGGTAATCTCCCCGTAGCGCTTCTTCGCTCCTTCCAGCGTGAGGTGGCGCAGATAGGCGTTCTCCCCTCTCTTGCCTCCGTCGGCCGCATCTTCGGCGTGAACGAACTCTTCGGGAATATCGAATTTTGGTAGCAGAACTTCTCGCGCCAATTCGTAGCGCTCAAACTTGGCCAGCAGCTCTTCCATATTCTCGATGGCCTGCGGCACGTCGGCGAAGAGCTTCTTCATCTCATCGCTCGACTTGAAATAAAATTCATCATTCGGAAAACCATATCGGTACTCGCGACCTCGTTTTCCGACGTATTTCTTCGGTTTGTTTACCGACTCGGCATCGCGCACGCAGAGCAAAATATCGTGCGTCGTCGCATCGCTTTTATCGGTGTAATAGGTATTGTTTGAAGCAATGACTTTTACGCCGTACTTCTCTCCAAATTTGATCAGTGTCTCGTTTACGATATCCTCTTCGGGGATTCCGTGGCGGTTCAATTCAATGTAAAAGTCCTCACCAAATTGCTCCTTCCACCATACGAAAGCTTCTTCGGCCTGGCTTTCGCCAACGTTGAGGATGAGGAAAGGAACTTCTCCCCAAAGTCCGCCCGTGGTGGCAATGATGTCACCCTTGAGCTCCTCGAGCACCTTGCGGTCGATTCGCGGAACGTAATAAAATCCCTGCGTAAATGAAATCGATGAAAGCTTGGCGAGATTGTGGTATCCCTTCTTGTTTTTCGCCAAGAGAACCGTCTGATACCCATTATCTTTTTTGGTTTTATCAGACAGATCAGCACATAGATTGAACTCGCATCCTACGATGGGAGTCACGTCATTGGCCAGGGCGTCGCGCACGAAATGAAAAGCCGCCATCATGTTTCCGTGATCTGTCATCGCCACGGCGGGCATACCGAATTCTTTGGCTTTAGCCACCAAGCCGGAAACCGTAGAAGTCGACTGCAGAATAGAGAACTGCGTATGGCAATGCAGGTGGGCGAAGGCCAAATCTTCCATTTCGCCGATATCGGCTTTCTTGGCTTTTTTAAGATCGGTAGCCGTCTCGGGGGCCATTTCGGGCGCCATTTTGAAATTGGCTGCAGCCAATTTGGGCGCTTCGTAAACGATCTCTGCCGAATTAGGAACCTCATCTACCGTGAATACCTTTCGCTCCAGCAGGGCGAAAAAGCATTTGGCCGTCGCATCCACATCGTAAGCGGCATCGTGAGCATCTTCAAAGCCTGTATTAAAAAGCTTTTGGTGAAGCTCGGTAAGGGTGGGCCATTTAAACTTGCCCCCTTTCCCACCGGGTATAGCGCAGTATTCGGTCGATAGGTCTTTGGTATCCAGCTGAGGCGCTTCGACTATCGGATAAGGGTATCCGCTTCGCGCGAACTCGGCACCCATCACGTTCACATCGAATTCGATATTGTGACCCGCTACAAATTTAGCTTTGGTTCTGGCTTCTTCAAAGAGGGCCAAAACCTCTTCCAGCGGCAAACCTTCTTCTAACGCTCGCTCGGTGGTGATTCCGTGGATTTTTACCGAATTGTAGGGAATGGTAAAGCCGTCAGGCTTCACGATCAGGTTTTCCGCAGAGATTAATTTCCCCGTTTCGTCGTGGAGTTGCCAAGCGATCTGGACCACGCGGGGCCAATTGTCGCTATCGGTTACGGGAGCATTATAATCTTGTGGAAGACCGGTGGTCTCGGTATCAAAAATCAGAAACATGGGTGGGGTGCTGTTTGATACAAAAATACCGAATCC
>CAZYWJ010000138.1:0-3720 GCA_964651785.1 uncultured Cryomorphaceae bacterium | reverse complement strand
CCAGCTACCAGTTACTAATTACCAGTTACCAGCTACCAGTTACTAATTACCAGTTTCCAGCTACCAGTTACCAGCTACCAGTTACCAGCTACCAGTTACTAGTTACCAGTTACTAATTACCAGTTACCAGTTACCAGTTACCAGTTACCAGCTACCAGCTACCGGCTACCGGCTACTCTATCGCCGTATTTACACAAAAGACCGGTATGCCATCCTCATTGAGTAGGACATCCTCTTTCTCCATTTTTCCGAAGTGTTTATTCCGTTCGGATACATTGGAGATGATGGACACCAGATCCATACCTCGTTCCTTCACCTTACTTAAGGTGATGGCGGCATAGCCGTGGCTTTTGTTTTCGCGTTCGTACTCCATCGGCTCGTGTTTTACATTGTTGTCTTTGAGGTACTGTATGGCTTCTTTGAAGTTTTTCTTAGTGTCTTCATCGGTTTCCACTTCTTTTCGGGTGATCAATAGCACGACCATTTCACCATCGCGGGCCAAGACTTTACGCGATTCAATCACCTTCTTGAGAAACTTCGGGTGTGGCGAAATAGGAATCATGATTTTCTTAAAACCTTCGGCTGCCACCTGCGAATTCGTGGGCAAAACCAACGAACTGTAAGGAAGTTCGCTGACCAATTTATAAATTGCCGAGCCGCGCAACTTCATGTCAAATCCTTCCGCACCGCGCGTGCCCATTATTACCAAATCGGGTACGATGCGTTTGGCCACCTCGACCGCTAAATTGAAAAATGCGCCTTTTTCTACGATCAGCTCCGCCTTCAAGTCCGCCTTCTCCAACTTGTCCGTATAGGGTTTGAGCTGCGTTTTCAATTTTTCGGTATCACTCTTTTCGTCCGTTATGTGACATATCGTGATGGTTGCTCCGTGCATTTTGGCAAACACGATTGCCTGCTCTACCGCGAGGGTTGATGATTCAATAAAATTGACGAAAACGAGAATCTTCTCCATGCTGTGCGTTTTTCGGGGAATAGTAATAAATCTTACTTACGAATATACGGATAGTAATTCATCAGCAGCCAAGAGCTCTTTTATTTATGGTACGGGATAAGGCGGAACATCAATAATCCGTTTGAAAGCATTTTTGAACAAAAATCTCTTGGCATCGGTTTTGATAACACATCAATATGGATTAATGTGTCAATAATAAAACATAGGCTATGGCTTATTATATCTTGTATGGACTTGTTTAGCGGAAAATTCTAATAATAAATATTTACGTCATGAAAATTCTTGTAAAAATATGGGTGCCCTTATGCGCCGCGGTGTTTCTTCTTTCTGGTTGTGTTACGATTCGCCAGGGTACGGTAGGCGTAAAACGAACGATCGGAAAAATAGATGAGAATGTGATACCGCCCGGCGCCAAGCTATACAATCCGTTGGCCACTCGGATTATCGTCGTTCCCGTACGCACGGAAAATCTTGAGGTGAATTTGGAGCTTCCGTCTAAAGAGGGATTAAATGTAAATGCCGAAATCTCAATTCTCTATCACGTAGAACAAGACAAAGCCACGGAGGTGATCGGAAACATCGGGATGGACTATGAGAACGTGGTAATTCTGCCCGTCTTTCGGGCCGCCGCTGCCGATATCTCTGCAAAGAATATGGCTAAGGACATGCACACCGGCAACCGACTGGAAATAGAAACTGCAATTAAAAATCAGATGATGAAAATACTGGGCGATCGCGGATTCGTCATCGAAGCGGTATTGATGAAGAGTATTCAGTTGCCCGCAGGCCTTTATGCTTCCATAGAAGATAAACTTCAAGCCGAGCAGGAGTCGCAACGCATGGAGTTCGTGCTGCAAAAGGAAAGACAAGAGGCTGAGCGAAGAACGATTGAAGCGGAAGGAATAAGGGATGCTAACCAAATCATATCTGAGGGATTGACACCGCAAATCATAAAGTACAAAGCCATCGAAGCATATCGGGAACTGTCCACATCACCGAATGCGAAAATAATCATTGGCGGAGGGGATCAGCCCATTCTGATGGAGCCGTAGTACATATGCTCAAAGCAAAAAAGAAAAAAAGCAGTATCGGCTGATGCTGTTTTTTTCATGAATACACAGACGCGAATAGCGACCGTAAATTTCATCTTTCCAAAAAGAAATAGTTGATTGCGCTAAAATTTTGAATTGACCATACTTCGAAAAGTACCTCTTGTTATAGGCTCCCTGTTTTTGTTCTACCAAACGTGGCATTTGATGAGCAGTATTTCGGTGCAACAATCCCATGAATTTTTATGGTTTATAGACTTGATTTACGCTTTTCTTCTTAATCTCTTCGGCACGGGGATTTTCGCTTTTATCGGCTTTGGCTTCCCTACTTCGCGGCTGCTGCCAAATAAATATTACATCATAGCCCACCCCGCTACGCTCAAGAAGTGGTATCGATATTTAGGGGTAGAAGGTTTTAGAAGGGCTTTAATGATCACCTTTTGGGGACAAGAGAAGAATCGCTTGAAATACTTTAACGGAACGAGAAAGGGTATTCAAAATTTCGTTTACCAAACCAAGCAATCGGAGTTCGGACATTTGGGAGCCTTGGTACTAATTGCCATCCTCAGCCTGATTTTGGCCGGGTGGCATTTTTATTTGATGGCAGCCATTTCTACTTTGATTAACCTAATCGGAAATCTCTACCCCGTACTTCTTCAGCGCCACCACCGCATGCGCTTAGGTAGCTTGGCAAATCGGTTTTAGTTCGATCATCTTAATATCTTTAGAGTAAATCAAAACAATCTGCCATGAAAGCGTTTTTTAGCATATTTCTCACTCTAGCCTGTCAAACCTCACTCTTTGCTTAAGATGAGTATCATCCGCTAATTCGACCCGGACTGGAATGGGATGTAATTTATATCGGAGGAAAAGAAATATGTGCAACAAGTGGTTCTCGCTATTTTTTTGGTAATGATACCATTATTGATGGTTTGACCTATCAGCGAATTAGATCATTTCCGATTGTAGCTGAATTCGGTGAGCCATTTTGTCCGCCATATATAGTTGATAATTCCATTTCATATGAAACCGACATATTGCTCCGCGAAGACTTAGCAAGTCGGCGAGTATTTATTCAATATGATGAGGAATCAGGTGAAGAAATATTGTACGATTTTAATTTAGAAGTTGGGGATACTATACAAGGTTCATACGTAACTTTAGGATTGACCATAACTGTAGAAAGTATTGAAACAGTTACCCTTTTAAGTGGGGCAGAACGCAAAAAATTTAACCTTATTCCTGAGGGATATTATATTGAAAGTGTCGGCGGATATGGAGGTTTGCAATTTCACTTGGGCAATACAGTTAATTTCGATTACATTGCGGAATGCATGTATGAGGATGGAGAGAACATATGGAACGGAAGCGGTAGCTCAAATAATTGTTTTGGCGTTTTAAGCTCGGAAGGTTCAAGTGAACCGGAAATAAATTTTTCCGTATTTCCCAACCCCACTTCGGATTATTTAATGATTGATGGTCTTGAGAACGAATCATTCAATTCCTATTCGGTTTTTGATATGGAGGGTAGAGAGATTTCCAAGCAATCCTTTTTTCGTTGGGGCCAGGCCATCGATATTTCTCAACTTCCGAAAGGTGTTTATATACTCAAACTCACTAATGACGAGGGTAAATCCGTGCAAAAAAAGTTCGTAAAAGGCGAGTGATCATATCTTAGCAACTGAAAATTTACTTCTT
>CAZYWJ010000137.1:0-3810 GCA_964651785.1 uncultured Cryomorphaceae bacterium | reverse complement strand
TCTTGGTTGGGGATGAGATCGCCCTCGGGAATGGCAAAGGAACTCAACTCATTTTCGAAAATCTGAGCCGTATTTAACACCCCGCCTTCCAAAAGGCTGTACTCAATCTGACAACCCAAGGACTGCGGGATCGGGTTCCAACTCAGCACAATGGCGTCGTTTTCTGCCGTGGAAGCCGCCGACGGATTCAATACTTCAGGGTAGGGATTCTCACAGGGCACTTGCTGACCCGCCGATCCAGTATTAAAACTGACAATTTCTGAGTAGGGACCAATAATCAAGGGATTTGTAGAACATCCGCAGGCTACGCGGGCATCGTAATTGCTTTGATAGGCCAAAAAGGCTCCGCTGATGGAAGCGGAATCAAGATCGGGTTCAATAAGGGTTCTGGTCAACCAAGGGATGGTTCCTTCCTGACGTAATTGGATACGACAACCCTGTGAGCCTAAAACGGGAATCCATGAGAGATTGACCGATTGACCTTGAAAATCGACTTCTGCTGAAAGTCCTTGAACTTGAGGATAAGGTGCTTCGCAAGGAACGGGGGTTTGAGCATTTGCCGAAAAGGCTGAAATAATCGAGCAAGCCAAAAGACTGAAAATTGAAAACTTCATCTGAGAGGTGGTTAAATGATTGGTTGTACGGGATGCAATTTAAATGGAATACATTCCATATCCTATAGCCATTTTCGGCCATTTTGAGTTCACCACTTTTGGTCTTTGACTTTTTTGATTCTTCGCTCAAACTTTTTATTTTACGGCAAATCTCTTTCTCTGAGCCTTACATCAACGTTGAGTCAGAACCATTGAAGTATGAAATCCGAACAGTTAGAGCAAGCCGTAGCGATATACCGCTCCCTGTCTCGAAACAGACAAATCAAAAATTTTGATGGAGAGATTGACTTGAGCACCTACCTGCTCAATACCTTTCACGTGGGCCCGTACTTCTTTTTTATCTATTACCTGCCCGAACAGAAAATGGAATTTACCCATGAAAGTGTAAAAACGGTTTTAGGCCTGGAGCCTGCTGAATTCGGACTTCCCTACGTCATGGAAAACATCCATCCCGAAGATGCACCCCATTTCCTTCGCTTTGAACAAACACTAATCCCTTTTCTCGGAAAGCTGCCTCCCGAAAAGCTCGTCAAATACAAAGTGCGCTACGACTACCGCCTCAAGGATGTAGACGGAAACTACAAGAGAATTCTTCATCAACTCCTCACCCTTCAACGCGATGAAGAAGGTGCCGTGATCAGAACCTTCGGCGTGTTTACGGATATTACTCATCTTAAAACCGATACCTCCATGCAGCTCGATCTCATCGGACACGACGGCGAACCATCGTTTTACAATATTCAGGAAGACTGCTCTTATTCCAACTTTGATTCACCGCTCAGTGACCGCGAAAAGCAGGTGTTAACTTGCATGGGTGATGGGATGACTTCAAAGGAAATAGCTCAAACATTGGCAATTTCCCCTCACACGGCAAACAATCATCGAAAAAACATTCTGGAAAAAACCGATTCCGAAAATTCCGCCCAAGCCATTATTAAAGCCATCAATGGCGGGTGGATTTAAGATCGTGTAAATTCCGATTTAAACCCGGTATAAGTAAAACCGAATTGATCGGTATTCCCGTTGGGATTCGGCCTTGCCCATAAAGCCACAGCACACCGAAGTTTGCCATCTTTCCTTCGAGGTTTATTTTCAATCGTTTTTTTAGTAGCTTTCAGATTCCGATAGTTCTAATGATCAGTTGGCTTCAATTATCGTGGTTTTGATAAAAAATATCATCCGAAGTGCAGAAACTCAGATATGATATAAAACGAGATGAATGGGTGTTAAAGACCTATGATCGTCAGGATAATATTGCCGAGATAGACAAATTTCAGCGCGTGCTGGAATTATTTGGGGTAGGCGATTTTTTTTATTCGATCTCCATTCCCGAAAAAGAAACGATAATCAGTTGCAGCAACAACGTTACCACGGTTTTGGGATACGATCCCGATGAGATTACTTCAGATCTTTTAGAAACGAATATTCACGAGGATGATCGATCAGCGGTAGTCAGATTTCGTCGCGCAGCTCTGGATTTATACGCTACCTTGCCAATTGAGAATCAATGGAGGTATAAAGTACAGTATGATTATCGGCTGCAAACCAAGCTCGGGAGTTATAAAAGAATTCTTTGCCAAAGCGTACCTTTCAGCTATCCCGAAGACGAATTACTAACCCTATTGTCGGTTTTTACCGATATCAGCCATATTAAAAAAGGGCTCGATCAATCCCTTGCAATTATGCGGTTGGATCAGAACAATTCCGTTCAAGGCTTTTTCCGCTTGAGCGCTAATGCCGAAAAGCCGGAGCTGAGTAAAAGAGAAAAGGAAGTGCTCGCGCTTTTACTGGAGGGTAAAAGTTCTTGCCGTATTGCCACTGAACTCTTTTTAAGCCAAGCTACGGTAGAGAATCACTTGAAACGAATACGCGCTAAGACCAAAGTAAAATCGACCATAGAACTCACGGCGAGAGCATTGAAAGAAAACTGGATACAGGCATGAAATCAGATTTATTGGCGCAGGCCGAAGCCATATACCGATCGGGATCGAGATATCGAAAAATGAAAAATTTTGAAGGTGAGATTGACTTGAACAGCTACCTGCTCAACACCTTTCACGTCGGTCCCTACTTCTTCTTCATTTATTACCTGCCCGAGCAGAAAATAGAGTTCACGAGCGGAGGAATTAAGGAGGTTCTGGATCTCGAGCCGTCAAAATTCGGTCTGCCGTACATCATCGAAAACATCCACCCCGATGATACTCCCCACTTTCTTCGTTTTGAAAACACCCTGGTATCTTTTCTGGCCAAGCTTCCGCCCGAAAAACTTACCAAATACAAGGTGCGCTACGATTATCGCCTGAGGGACGTCCACGGAAACTACAAGCGCATTCTCCATCAACTCATGACCATACAATGCGATAGCGAGGGAGCGGTAATTCGAACTTTCGGAGTTTTTACCGACATCAGTCACATTAAAAAGGAAACTTCCATGGAGTTGAATGTTATAGGCATGGATGGAGAACCGTCGTTTTACAACATCCGGGAAGATTGTTCTTATACCGATTATGATTCGCCTTTGAGTGATCGCGAAAAAGAAATCCTGACCTGTATGGGGCAGGGGATGAGTTCTAAAAACATATCCGAAGCTTTGGATATATCCAAAAATACCGTCGATAATCACCGAAAAAGAATTCTCGAAAAGACCAATTCGGAAAGTTCCGCTCAAGCCTTGGTCCTGGCTATAAAAAGTGGTTGGATATAGTGCGGTTTTCGTTTAGTCATTTGGGTATCGACGGTTCGGAGTTACTTAGAGTCCTCTGGCTCCATGATATGGAAGGAGATGAAAAAAAGCCTTTTATGAAAAACATTGAAGAAGCACTCTTATACAGGCATTAACATGAGCTTAGATTTCAACCGGATGCAATTCTCCTTAACACGGAAAGAGGAATGACAACCCCAAACCATCGGTATCCGCCAAATATCGGGAGTATTGGTCGAATCGGAAAGAGCTCTGGAAGGGCGACAACTATCAGCCTCCTGCCGTAGGTATGAAATATGGGTGGAAAAACGATACAACATTACGAAACAATAGCTCATCACCACATCTTGAACTATATATCCCGCGGCCTTGCCGCTTACTCGGAAAAAGCTAGCAGCTAGCAGCTAGTGGCTACACCTAACCCACCACATGCCGTAGGCATGAAACATTTGTAGAGATTAATGATTCACTGCGACCCGTTTCGGTCCCGATAGC
>CAZYWJ010000136.1:0-3839 GCA_964651785.1 uncultured Cryomorphaceae bacterium | reverse complement strand
TCAGCGTCATTTTGAGCGTAAGAAGATAAGGCAGCGCTGAAAAACAGCGCTGCTAGTATTAGGATTTTGTTCATAATCTAGGTTTGTAATTATCTCCGTCTGCTGCCACCACCTGATCTGCTCGGCGAAGAACTTGGTGAGGTTGATCTGCTTCTTGTCGAAGGAGTGCTTGACGGGGTGGTGCTTCTTGATCTGCTCGGTGAACTGTAAGAATTATTATTTCCACTTCTCGAGCGAGTAGGAGTGCTGTAATCTCTTGAATTCGATCTGTTATACCTTGAATAATCAGGAGTTCCTGAACTTGACTGTCGTTGTCGCTGACGAGTGTAAGGTGAAGTAGCGTTCTGCCTGTCATATGTAGAACGAGATTCGTTTGCTCTCGAACGATTACGCGTTACGGCGTCGCGGCTATTTCTATCTGAGAAATTCTCACTTTCCGAACGATTGTAATAATCGGTACTATTATCAGATCTAGTCGCTCTCGACCGTGATCTTTCCGTTTCCGCCGAATTTCGACTTCTTGAGTTATTGACTTCATTCGACTTCGGACCGTCATCACCTGAAATAGAACCTCTGCGGTCTGAGTTAGACCCTACAATTCCACCTCTGGAATTTCTGCTACTGCCGCTTCGCGGAGTATTTTGAAATCCTCGTGAGTTTCCGCCGTTACCATCAACCACGATTATACCGGGTCCATAATATGGATTGTATCCGTAAGGATTATACGCATATGGATTTCCCCATCCGTAGCCGTAAGGTCTATACGCATAAGGATTGTACCAAGGACTGAAAGGATCGTACATCCCCCAAGTCGCACCCCATCCCATTCCAAAGCCGGGACGTCCCCACGGACCGCGGCAGAAAGGATCCCAATAAGGGTCGCACCATCGATTTCCCATCCATGGACTTCCGAAACTCATTCCGAAACCGAAATTGTTAAATCCATTAAAGGAGTTGAAGCTACCGTAGAAACGAGGATTCATGTTATTCGCATAAGCGTCACCGTATACATAGTAAGGATCATCATTTCTATGAAAATTCTCTATACGATTAGCATAATCGGGATCATAATAATCATCCTGGATTTCTTCCTCATTCGATTTTTGATCAAATTCCGAAGAAGGTTTTTCTGAATCATCTACGTAAGGGCTTTCGCCATAATAGCTACTCTCTGCGCTGCTGGCACCATCAAATTCGTTGGTAGCGCGAGCTTCCGCTAATGATTTCTTTTCCTTTGGCGTATAATACAAATCATCGTACTCATCCAATTGGACCAAATCCTGATTGGTAGAGCACGCAGTTGCCAAGCTTAGGGTTGCGATGCTGAGTATGTATATCCTTATGTTCTTCATGATCTAATCTCTTATTATAACTTAGGTCTAAGTTAAAAAGTTTATTTTCGGCAGCCCTACTAAAATGTGGGCTATACTTGAAAATTCATATTAAATTGATCAAATACTATTCCAAGTTTAATAATGGGAAATAAATTAACAAAACGAGCCGATAATTATTCCGCTTGGTATAACGAGGTAGTGTCTAAGGCCGACTTAGCAGAACACTCTGAAGTGAGAGGCTGTATGGTAATTAAGCCTCACGGTTTTGCTATTTGGGAGAAGATGCAAAGACAATTGGATGAAATGTTTAAAGAAACAGGTCACGTAAACGCCTATTTTCCATTATTCATTCCAAAGTCATACTTCTCCAAAGAAGCTTCTCACGTAAAGGGTTTCGCAAAGGAGTGCGCCGTTGTCACTCACTACCGATTAAAAAACGATGAAGAGGGTGGTGGTATTGTGGTAGATGATGAAGCTCGGTTGGAAGAAGAGTTGATTGTAAGGCCTACTTCTGAAACCATTATTTGGAACACCTTCAAAGGCTGGGTGAAGAGTTATCGGGATTTACCGCTTTTGATTAACCAATGGGCAAATGTTGTAAGGTGGGAAATGAGAACCCGTCTTTTTCTGAGAACGGCTGAATTCTTATGGCAAGAAGGACATACGGCCCACTCTACCAAAGAAGAAGCGGTTCATGAAGCTGAAAAAATGCTTGATGTTTACGCGAAATTTGCTGAAGAGTGGATGGCTATTCCCGTTATAAAAGGGGTGAAAACCGAAAGCGAGCGATTTGCCGGTGCTCTTGACACTTATTGTATCGAAGCACTGATGCAGGATGGAAAAGCATTGCAAGCAGGAACGTCTCACTTTTTGGGACAGAATTTTGCGAAAGCCTTTGATGTAAAGTATGCCTCGAAAGAAGGAAAGGAAGAATACGTATGGGCTACGAGCTGGGGCGTATCAACCAGATTGATGGGAGCCATAATTATGACTCACAGCGATGACAACGGATTGGTATTGCCACCAAAGTTAGCCCCGATTCAAGTAGTCATTGTACCCATTTACAAAAGTGAGGAGCAATTGGAAGCACTTAGAGAAAAACTTCAGCCTCTTGCAGATTCCCTCAAGTCACAGGGATTATCAGTAGTTTTTGATGATGATGATAACCGAAAGCCCGGATGGAAGTTTTCGGAGTACGAAATGAAGGGGGTACCCGTAAGATTGGCCATGGGGCCCCGTGATCTTGAAAATAATACGGTAGAAGTAGCCCGTCGTGACACGTTGACTAAAGAGTTCGTTCCTTTTGATGAAGTGGAGTCTAAAACCATTAATTTGATGGAGGTTATTCAAAAGAATCTCTTCGACAGGGCACTTACATTTAGAAAGGAAAATACCACCTCAGTTGATTCTTGGGATGATTTTCAGGATGTTATAAAAAACAAAGGTGGTTTTGTGCTCGCCCATTGGGATGGAACGCCCGAAACGGAAGAGCGGATTAAACAAAAAACCAAAGCAACTATTCGATGTATTCCGCAAAACGGCATCGAGGAAGAAGGCAAATGCATCTTGACGGGAAACCCTTCCGGTCGGAGAGTGTTGTTTGCAAAAGCATATTAACATATGGATGGATCGAAGGTAAAGGAAGAAGTAGTTGAGCTGATTAAAACGAAGTCAAAGCTCAAGCGGGATGTGTTTGAACTAAGTAAACAGCGGTTCAAAGAGCTGAAGACCTGTCTTAATGAGGTAATTACTGAATTGAGTGCTGAAGTGAGCTCCATTGATCCCAGGCTCGAAATCAGCTACAAAGATCTTGGGGAGTATTACGCTCAAATTACCATTGCCGGCGATACCTTGATGTTTGTATTGCATACGAATGTGTTCTTCTTTCCCGATACCAGTCAACACTGGAATTCATCCTATTTGAAGCACGATGTTAACAGAGGCTATTGCGGGAATATTCAGGTTTACAATTTTCTTGCGGATAGTATTCGCTACAATCGGGAAAAGGATGCAGGTTACCTGATAGCCCGATTATTCTTGAACATGGAAAATCACTTTTTCGTGGAGGGTAAGAAAGAGCTGAGTTTGGTCTTCAATAATTTCATGCATGATGAATTGACTCATGATCGGATGAAGGATTTTATCATTTTGGTTATTCGTCACAGCATAAACTTTGATCTCTTCGTGCCCAAATATCAAACCATCCAAAAGCTCAGCTTAGGTGAAGCCAATACGTTGAAGGATTCCATTAGTTTGAAAACCGGCAAGCGGCTTGGTTTTCAGTTTGGTCTGGAGGAAGAATCATTTGAAGCATAATTTTTTCCTTCAAGCAATTTGCAAAAGAAAAAAACCTACTATATTTGCACCCGCTTCTGAAAAGAAGCACCTGAAATGGCCCGTTCGTCTAGGGGTTAGGACGCCAGGTTTTCATCCTGGTAGCAGGGGTTCGAATCCCCTACGGGCTACAACAAATCACCCTCAACGCGAGTTGAGGGTTTTTTTATG
>CAZYWJ010000135.1:0-4021 GCA_964651785.1 uncultured Cryomorphaceae bacterium | reverse complement strand
TTTGTTTTTGCTTCGATGTACCATTTTGGATAATGACCAAGTAGTAAATTCCGCTGGGAACATTGTCTGTATACATTTGGTAATTCTCAACTCCTCCCTCAGGTAACACCCCTTGTTTCAGGAGAGTTGCAGAGGAGTTGTAAAACTTATAGTAAATGGGACCTTCACAAAAGCTACCTACATTCAGGTTAAAATTGGAATCATGAGGATTCGGAAAAACATCTACATATAGGCATTCACTTTGGGTATCATTTAAACTTTCGACAACATCCACCACATCAATGCGCATTTCCGCTATGCCATAGCATTCTCCTCCATAATTCGAAAGTGCCGTAAGCAAAACATACCGCGCTGAGTCTCCCGCAAAATTGAAGAGCTCCTCGCCTTCGTAAAGAGGTTCGCCCGGTGCTTGAGAAGCGGTGTACTCACCCAGGCTTTCCCAATTTTCGCCGTCCAGACTGTAATCAACGGTGAAACTGTTGAATCCATCCGATAATCTTTCCGGAGCATTTATGTTCCAAAGCTTTCCTTGTCCCAATCGGTATTGATGGCGCAGATCGTACATGATCCAATGACCTGACCCTCTTTCGGGATTGGGGTTTTCAGATTCATCGCAAGAATACCAAGCGTCATTCCACGATGTGCTATGTCTGTCGGGATAGCATTGAGCTGCTGCAAAATTTGAAATTAAGACGGCAAATATGAAAATGTAGCGTTTCATTCTATTATGGATTTTGGTTCATAAATCCGATGGGGTAACCCGGGCCTGAATAGAAATTGGGCAAATCGGGAAAAATGTCTATGATATCACCATAGCCCACCCCAAACCAAGCGGCTAGCTCAGCGAAGTATTCTGAAGCGGAAGTGGTCGGGATTAAAACACCACGGGGAAGCATCCACTCACTGTCGAGTTCCAGCGACGGATAGTCGCCGAAGATTTGTCCGCCATTTACGGATCCTCCCATCACCATAACATTTCCTCCCCAAGCGTGGTCTGATCCGTTACCATTTGATGTCAGGGTTCTCCCGAAATCTGAAATTGTAAAAGTGGTCACTTTATTGCTCATTCCGATCTCTTCAAGTACAGAATTAAACTCGCTCAAGGCCGAATCGAGAATCGGCAATTTTTCTTCTTGTCCTTCCAGAATCTCATCGTGATGATCCCAACCTTCGAAATTCACAAAGAAAGTTTGACGGCTAAATCCGAGCGTTTCTCTGGCAGCTATAACTTTTGCTACCATCTTCAATTGGTCGGATAATGAATTGGCCGAAAACTGAGTTTCAAACTCCTCTAACGTTTCAATAGCTTCCTCCAACTCTTGATTGCCTTCCAATGATTTCTTGAAGGTGTCAACGTAGGTCTTTTTATAAACATCACTATACTGTTGATCCAGTAAGTTATTAATAACTTGCTCTCTAAGAATCAGGTAATTGTTTATAGATCCGTTTCCTCTCAACCCCAAGCTGCCGTCAGAGGGAATGGAAAAAACATTCGAACTCTCTCCTTTCTGAAATGAATTATTTCCGCCAAGCGAAAAATTCATTGACATACTTGTGTTGCCATTTTGAGATTGAATAAGATCTGCAATTCTACCTGCCCATCCATAGCTGTTTCGCTCACCCGGACGTCCGGTTTGCCAGTGCTTTATTTGATCCGAATGCGAAAATAGTCCTAAAGGTGTTTGAACGGAGTTGGCTTCATACTGAGCTTTGGTAACCGGTTCGATCAGTGTTCCGACATTGGATATCCATGCCAGTTTTCCCGAATTAAACAGATTGGCAGTTTGAGGCATGTCAGGATGCACCCCGTACATTTTACCATCTAAAGGCGAATGGTTTAGCGGAATGACCTGACTTCGCGGAATAGCAAGATTTGCTCTTGTAGTCAGGTATTCATTATGTTCAGTAATACCTTTTGGAATGAGCATGTTGTGAGAGTCAGCGCCCCCGGTCAAGAGTATACATACGAGAGCTTTGTAGTCCGTGAAATCGTCTTTTTTATCGATAGCGGCAGAAGCCATTGCTTTCATATTCATTATGCTTGAAAACAATGTAGTAGCTCCCAGTGCAGCGCATCCGGTATTTTTAATGAATGTTCTGCGAGATTGATAGTTCTTTTTAAATGAGCTCATAATTTACTTTTGAATAGCGAAGTCAGGAGAGATAAGTGTGAGATACAATGCCATTTCCACCCTGTTTTGAAGATATTCCGTTCCGAAATTTAGATCTTCTAATCCCTGAATAATGATCTCCCGCGTAGTTGATGTCATTTGACCTTGGCATAAAGCCACATCTAACATGTTTACGAGAACTTCAGGATTTTGTGCGGCCGCGAGTAGCCGTTCTCGGTGAACGGGTACTGTATAATTCAAATTTAGAAGGCTGAATACCCGATCTTGTCTGATCCACGTATCAGCAATATTTGCGAATCCCAATGATGTCACGGAATTATATATTTCGAACTCCGGTGCGTATAAACCCTGCTCGGATATTTCTCCTTGAGGTTGGTAGTCAGGGAGGTAAAAGTTAAAAACCGTAGGAGATGAGAGAGGTAGCTGATAGGTTTGTTCTTCAAAGGGAAAACCTTGCATCCAGAAGTACGGGATGTCTTCTCTTTCTGCATAATATCTGGCAAATTGCAGATGTCTGCCTACAGGAGCCTTGAGTTTTCCGTTAGATGGTTCTTCTTGCCACAAACAATTCCGAGCTTCTTCATGAAGCAGAATTTCTTTGATTACGGCTTCTAAATCACCTCTTTCCCCTTCACCATTGTTATTAAATACTGATGCCACATCAGCTATGTAGGCAGGGCTGGGGTTGGATTTTACCAATTGTTGAATTAAACGGCGGGAGATAAACGGCCCTACGTTAGGATGATTAAAAATATAGTCGAGGGCCAGTTGTATATCTTCCATACCCGTTTGGCCTTCGGGAATGACTTTATTCCCCAATATCACTTTCTCTCCTTCTTCATGAAAATCTTCATACATAATCATTGGAGAAGTATAATTGAGCAGCCGAGCAGAGGTGTAGAAACTCATCGTATGACCTTCGTCAACACCTTGCTGCGTTATGTCTCCTGCTCCTAAACCGGTAAAGACCTTAGCCAAGTTTCTGACATCCTCGGCGTCATAGGCGGGTATCGGATTTCCATTGGAATCAAGTTTCAAATCCCCGTTGAGTTTTAATTGAAAAAGTCCGATGGAGAACAATTGCATCAATTCTCGAGCAAAATTTTCATCAGGATAAATATTCTCCTCTAAGTCAGTTTTCTGATTTCGGAAATGACTTAAATAAATTCCCATAGATGGATGAAGTGCAATCTCTTCGATTAAATCACGATAGTTGCCGAAGGCATGAGTCAACAATACATCATAGTAAGAAGCCAATCCATCTCCGTGATTTCTGATATCAGAATCTTTCGAAATCACAAAAATTTCGCTGAGAGCAAATGCGATACGTTGACGGAAGATATCAGGCCTTTTCATTGCAGCTTGCCACCATGCATACTGAAAGTGCGCATCGTAATATTCCAGATCTGAATCATTTCCGAAAAGGTCAATGAACATTTGTCTCTCGGCCTCATAGCTGGCTCGACTCAAAGCTAGCATGTTGGTTTTAGGAAATGCGATCTGTTCATCCATCCAACCCTCAAAATCTAAGGTTTTCGAAAGGTTGTCAATATCTACACGTCGTCCACCCAAAGCTGCCTGATACAAAAATCTGGCAGCTTCCGCTTCAGGGCCATTCAACCCCTCGCCATCAATGCTGTGTTTGGGTGAGGAATTATCATCCCATTCAGGATCGGTAAAATTGCTGCTGCTGCTAATAAGAATATCTTCTGAATGGCCACCGCCGACAAAATCGTCATAAACGGTAAGTTGCGCGTGTAACGTTAAACTGCACACCGCGGATGTGACAATGAGAGAGAGTCGATTTAGAAACATAGATTGTGAGAAGAATGTAAACTTGGTTACGTATAACTTTTGGCGGAGTTTCATTTAAAATGTCTTGTACCTTG
>CAZYWJ010000134.1:0-4069 GCA_964651785.1 uncultured Cryomorphaceae bacterium | reverse complement strand
AATTCCTAATTCCTAATTCCTAATTCCTAATTCCTAATTCCTAATTCCTAATTCCATACTTCTTCCTAACCACATAATCCGCATTCTTCCATCTTTCAATATATTCCGAGATAAGCATCGTGGTGCCACCCGGCAGTTTCATGTAGGCGTCTTCCTTATCGGTAAGTAGCTCGTAGGAGCAGCGCAGCGCCTCTTCAAGAGAAACTTCCGAGACCTTCGATTTGCCCGCACATTCCAACACCTTTTGGCATCCTTCCAAGTCTTGTGGATAATCCACCGAGAGGTTTTTCAAGCTCAGCTCTTTCCCTTCCAATTCCAAGTCGATGCAACCTTTGCGGCATTTCTCATCCAAGAGAACGAACCATGTGAGGTATTCCGAAACCATCGGGTTTTCCATACGGAGATAGAGGTCCCATAAGTATTCTACGGAGAAAGCCTCAGCTGACATCCCGAAAGGCACATTGTTCACCCGCGCGTAATCCACTTTCTCATTTCGCACCAACTCTATGATGGCATCGGTAAGCTCCGGGCTGGTGAAGGGATTGTCGCCGGTAACGCGCAGAACAATTCCCGAACGAGATTCCCAAGCCAGATCCAGCAATCGATCGATTACCGAATCGGGATGACCCCGAAAGACGGGGATGTTCAATTCGGCGCAATGCTCGGCGAGCTCATCATCGGCAGGCAGGGTAGAGGTAGCCAAGCGAATATCAGTCGGCCGTCGCGCCTGAGAAATATTGTGGTAAAGTGCTTCGATCAACTTCTCCTCACCCAGATCGGCCAGGACTTTTTTGGGTAAACGCTGCGATTTTAATCGCGCGATGATGCCGATGGCCACGCGGTCTTTTGAAAAACCTTTGATGGTATGTGCCACAAAACTCGGAGCTTCATCGGCCCGCTTAATGCTTCCGTCGGGCAGTACCTTTTTGTAAAGCACATCGCGGTGGGGCAGTTCGTTTTTCACGGGATGTTTTACTCCATTGCCCAAAGCTTTGCGAAAGAGCTTCACCTTCTCCACCATGATGCGAAACTCTTCGGGGTAGATGCTCACCTGCCAGTCGAAGTTGCGATTGTTTCGCGTAAGCGTGATGTGCTTTTCGAGATAAGCACAGCCTTTGGCCAAAGCCATCAGCGGAATATCGGTAACGGTGGGGGAGTGATCGGCCAATCCGACAGGCAGTCCATACTCCTTTTTCAGGAAATCGAGGGAGTCGAGGTTCAGATCTTCCAACTCCGTAGGGTAGTTGCTGTAACCGGTAAGCAGGGCTTCCACCTGATCGCCGATAATCGACAGGGCGTATCGAATCTCAAAATTGGTGGCGGCCTGCGTTTCCAAGATGACTCTTGTTTGACTCCGCTCTTTGATTTTTTTCAAAAAGGGAGGGTTCGTCAGGTCCGTGGCGTGCACTTTTATCAAGTCGATGCCGAGCGAAAAAACAAAGTCCAGCGATTTTTCGTCGAGCGGACAAGGGATGACGGGCAGTCCCGTTTCGTCGCCCTTCTTTATAACCTTTGCCCAATCGTCGAAGGAAATATTGTGATCGATATAAAGCTGATGTTTGGAATAATTGACATCCGAGAAGGCCACGGGGTCCATGATTTGAACGGTGAAGTAGTGGGCTCCCGATTCTTTTGCGGCCTGCAAAAGGGCCAGGACTTCGTCCAATTTGCCCATGTGGTTATAGGCGCTTTCTGCGATTATTTTCATCTGCATAAGGTTTTTTTGCAATGTGGCATTGCTTCGCTTTCGCAAAATATTTTAATCATGCCGTGGTATGATTAAAATACAACATGCCATATTTATTGACTCTGTTTTTTGCCAAAAGCTAAAGCCACGAGATTCTCCATCTGATCGGCGAGGACATGTTCTTCGATGAATTCGCGGAAGACTCCTTCGCCGCCTTTCTTGGTCAATACTTTGTCAACAATGCGTTGCACATATTTTGGCGCGGAAGCGGGGCAGGCCGAAAAACCTACGGCTTTCAGCACCTGCATATCGTTGAGGTCATCGCCCAAGTAGGCCACCTGATCTAAGGTAATACCGTTCTCCACGCACAATGACGCGGCAATAGCCAATTTATCCTTGGTGCCTTCGTAGAGGTAATCGACTTTGAGCTTCTCTGCCCGCCGCTTCACCATCTCCGTGGTTTCTCCCGTGAGTATGCCCACTTTGATATCGACCATTTTGCACCACAGTACGCCCGCGCTGTCGTAGGTGTTAAATTTTTTAAATTCATTGCCCGTTTGGTCATAGTACATCCCGCCATCGGTCCATACGCCGTCAATGTCGGTGAGGACGAGTTTTATTTGCTTGGGGTCGAATTCAGCCATTACTCATTAATAAAGTAAGACTGCATGGCAGAGAATCGGTTTCGCTCCAAGCGAATTTTATTCAGACCGAAAGCTTCTTCCAAAGCGGCCGTTTCACCCGGAAAGCCGGGATCGTTCAATTCGTCAAATCCCAAAATAGAACCTTTCACCAAATGGGGCTTGATCAGCTTGAGGCACTCCAAAGTCGGAGCGTAGAGATCAAAATCGAAATAGGCGAAAGCGATAATCGTCTGCGGATTTTTCTTCAGGTAAGCACTCAACTCTCTTGGCGCATCACCCTTGCACACTTCAATCTTATCGATGTGGTTGAGCGGACTCTCATTTTGATTGCAGTCAAGCACTTCCTTCAAGTATTCGGCGTAGTTTTCGGTTACCCCGAAAGCACCCTTTTCGATGGATTCGTCCGTCCCGTCTTTTTCGTGTCCGCCGATAAATCCCTCGAAGGTGTCAAAGCCTATGATGCGGCGATTGTAATTGAAGGGCTCGTATATACCGCGTAGATTGCTGAGGGTAGCAAGGTTCTGTCCCCAACGCGTGCCGAACTCCATAATGACGCCGTGAGTGCCGACCACCTTTTGGTAAAGCTCGTTCATAAACAGCACTTTCGATAGCTCTTGCCTGCGTTGAAACAGCCCTACCTGCGATACTTTTTCGTCATCGGGAATCGGGGAGTGGAGGTAAAGTTCTTTTTGACGCTCTCTGTTGTTCTTCTCCTTATCAGAAGCGAGTGTTCTCAATTTCATGATTGCAGGTCTTTCGGGTAAATTACTTCGTTTGCAGCTATTTCCGTTGCGGCTCTTCGGCCAATGACTTTAGATTTCTCACTCCACTTAAATCCGTCGCCGGGGCTGAGCAGGTGAATGTCCTGAGCGGTGATGGTTTCGCCTTGAGCGATGATTCGGTTGGTAGCCACCGACCGCTCGAGTTTTTCTTTGGCGGTTTCAACCCCGTCGGCTATAAAAATCTCCTCTTTACCCAATTCCATCTCCAAGAGGCGTATATCCCGCACCATTCTGTTCAGTCCGTCGGGACCGAGAGAGCCCTTTTGATCGGTGCCCTTCATCCGACGGTCGAGGGTAATGTGCTTTTCGATCATCGTTGCGCCCATGGCTACAGCGGCTACGGGTACCGAGATGCCCACCGTGTGATCGCTATAGCCGATGCGGTGATTCGGATAGGCTTTTTGGAGATACGGAATGGTTCTCAGATTGACGTTCTTAGGATGTGTCGGGTATTCCGACACGCAGTGCAGTATAGAAACATTGTCGTGATACCGACCGATCACATCAATGGCTTCTTTCAATTCCTTCTCACCCGCCATTCCCGTCGAAACGATCATAGGCAGTTTTGTCTCTGCCAGTACTTCCAGCAGCGGGTGATTGGTCAGGTCGCGCGAGGCCACCTTGAGGTAATCGGGTTCAAAATGCTTTAGAATGTCCACGCAACTCGGCGCGCAGAGCGTCTCTACAAAATCGAGTCCGAGGCTCTTCGCGTATTTATAGACCTCTTGATGCTCCTCATTTGATAGCTCCAAAAACTCGCGGTGCTCGCCGTAGGTCTTCCCGAAAGAGTTGGGCGAATCATAAGGACGCTTCATTTGCGAATCGCTCAACTCATAGCGCAAGTCTCTTTTTGTGAGTTTAACTGCGTTCATTCCCTTCAAGGTCAAGGCGAAAAGTTGTTCTTCCACTTCACGCGCCGCGGCATCTACAATGAGTTTCGCGATATCGACCGAACC
>CAZYWJ010000133.1:0-4072 GCA_964651785.1 uncultured Cryomorphaceae bacterium | reverse complement strand
GGCGCAGGTGCTGGTGGCACCGAGTCACTCTGAAGGAATGCCCAATGTTATTTTGGAAGGTATGTCACGCGGGCTGGCTGTTTTGGCTACTTCAGTCGGCGCCGTACCGCGAATGATTTCCGATGAAAACGGAATGCTTATTCCGCCACATGACCGATCGGCGCTGGCCCATGCTTTGACTGCACTCGCAGAAATGGATGCGGAGGAACTGATGATCCTCAGAAGAAAGAGCCTTAGCCTGGTAAAAGAAAATTTCCTTTGGTCAGCTATTGCCGAAAAAAATCTGGACGCGATAGAGAAGATTACCTTTACGCTGAGTTAATAGCTACATGCTCCGATTTCTTGCAGAAAATAAAGGTGCCATCCTTCTCTTCCTGGCATGGTTTGCCATCGGGCGATTCAGTGCGCCGGTATTTTATGTCATCGCAAGTCTGAGCCTCATTATCCTTTGGCGCAAGCTGATGTTTTTGGAATTGCTCATGGGGTTTTTGTTCATACTGATTTTGAGCGATACCATTAACAGCACTACCGATTTTGCCAAAGCGTTTAAGAACGTCTACATCGTTTCCTTAGCGGCAATAGCCGTGATCGAGCGAAAGCGGTTTCCCAAGATCAATCGAATATACCTCTACTTCATTCCTTTCATTCTGGCAGGTTTGATCGGTCTGATCCAATCGCCTATGCCGTTTTTGGCCATACAAAAAACACTTTCTTACATCTTGCTCATCTTCGTCGTGCCGCAGTTTCTGATCAAAGCCTACGACGATCACGGTACCGACACCATTCGAAACATTCTGTGCTTTGCGGGGCTGATGATCTTGATGGGTTTTGTTTTGGAATTGGTCGATCCGGGATACACTTACGCTCGAGGCGGAAGATTTCGCGGCGTATTCGGAAATCCGAACGGAATGGGAATCTTTGCTTCGCTGGTCATTGCTTTGGTTTACCTGACACGCGATATTTTTCCAAAGCTCCTTTCGAAAAATGATCTGCGCTGGTTGGTCATTCCAGCGCTGATTTCTTTGGTTTTGGCGGGCTCAAGAACATCGATTATTGCCGTGGTCATATTTTTCGTTTTCACCCGCCTTTACCGCGTTTC
The DNA here is from genome assembly GCA_964651785.1 of uncultured Cryomorphaceae bacterium. Lineage (GTDB taxonomy): Bacteria > Bacteroidota > Bacteroidia > Flavobacteriales_D > Cryomorphaceae > JAKVAV01. Next base: position 2,973 of record CAZYWJ010000133.1, on the reverse strand, counting down.
TCCGATTATTGGTTTTCTCGCTTTCATTGGCACCGCCATCGTTTCGGAGGTAATTGCTACCAATATCGTTTCCATTGTGGGTAGTCTTGGCTTATCCGATTTTTTTCGGGTAGAAACGCTTGAAGGCGGCTCAGGACGGCAAATCGCTTGGACCTTAGCGTGGGAGACCATTCAGGAGAATTTCTGGTTCGGGCGTGGATTTGCCTTTGACGAATGGCTCATGGCTAAAAATCAGGAAGCACTAAATGATTTGGGACACCAAGGCGGGGTGCACAACACTTATTTACAAATCTGGTTGAATACAGGGGTGGTGGGATTGCTACTTTTTTTAAGAGCCATCTTTTTAAATGTTATCAAGGGAGCTGCCCGTTCTCGTTTGGCTTTTCCGTTTCTTTGGCTCGTGATGTTCAGCATTCTTCCCGAGTCGTGGCTCGCCGCCTCGCTCAATCCGTTTTCAATTCTGTTTTTCATAGGCCTCACGGTACTTACCGATGAGGTTTTTGCAAAAAGCAAAGTAGAAGACCAGCCTTCAGAAAACGTCGTATTGGCATGAGAGTCGTCTTTTTTTATACCGAATTGGCCGGATACATCCGCCACTGCTTCGAGCGATTGGCCGCTTCGGGAGTAGAGGTGCACGTAGTGGCTTACCCCGTCAATCCGGAAGCTCCATTTCAATTCGATAAATCGGGAAAAGCGAAGTACTATGACCGAAACGAGCTGGATGAAGACAGCCTGATAGACTTGGTTAGAAACGTCGATCCGCAGGCGGTTTTTTGCAGCGGATGGATCGATGAAGGCTACATCGCCACCATGGAAAAAGTACCCTACGATACCAATCGCGTTCTCATTTCAGATAATGCCTTTTTAGGAAAACTGAGAGATCAAGCATCGCTTTTGAGAGCGAGGACAAAATTCAAGCGACTTTTCGATTTTGCCTTCGTTTCGGGTGAACCCCAAAAAATCTATGCTTTGAAAATGGGCTTTCGCAAGAACGAAGTCTTCACGGGGTTTTACACGGCTGATGACGTTCTCTATTCGAAGCTGGCTACGGCAAATGAAAGCGGTCCGTTTCCTAAGCGAATTGTTTTTGCCGGAAGGTACTTGGAGTTCAAAGGCGTTTTGGATCTCTGGAAAGTTTTCACGGAAATGAATACCGGCTCTTGGGAACTACACTGCGTGGGACTCGGCGATCTGTGGGAACAGAGACCCACCCACGATTCCATTGTGCATCATGGCTTTTTGCAACCTGCCGAGATGACTGACTTTATGCGCAAAGGCGGTATATTCGTATTGCCAAGTCATAAAGAGCCTTGGGGCGTGGTTGTTCACGAATTTGCCGCAGCGGGATTTCCGCTTTTGTTGTCAGACAGGGTGAATGCCGCCACGGCTTTTTTAAAGGAAGGCGTCAATGGTTTTAGCTTCAAAGCAAAAAACAAAAAAGACCTTCGTCAGAAATTGGAAAAAATGATCAATTTGCCTGATGCTACCTTACGGGAAATGGCCGCGGCCAGTAAAGAAGAAGGCGAAAATATGACCGTTTCGCGATGGCTGAAAACGGTCGAAGTAATTGCAAATAGAAAGAAATGAGAAGAATATTGGTTACGGGCGGAGCAGGATTTATAGCCAGCGATTTGGCTCTGCGTCTTTCGGAAGATGCCGAAAACTCAATTGTGGTGGTTGACAATTTTCAAACCGGTAGTCCCGAAAAGGTTCCACAAGGTATTCATGACAATATCCACTTCATCAAGTGCGATGTCAATTCCTATGAAGACATTTCTTCCGTTTTCTACGCTTATCGCTTCGATTACGTGTTTCACTACGCCGCATTGGTAGGAGTGAAGCGCACCTTAAAAAATCCGGTAAAGGTATTAGACGATATCAGTGGAATTAAAAACGTTCTGAGCCTGAGCAAAAACACCGGAGTAAAACGAGTGCTCTACTCCAGCAGTTCTGAGGTGTACGGCGAACCCGTGGAAATTCCGCAAAACGAAGAAACCACTCCTTTAAATTCGCGTTTGCCTTACGCTATTGTAAAAAACATCGGAGAAGCTTTCCTACGGTCTTACCAACAGGAGTTCAATCTCGACTACACCATTTTCCGTTTTTTCAACACTTACGGGCCAAAGCAGAGCAAGGACTTTGTTGTTTCCAAGTTTCTTAATGCGGCTCTGGAAAACAAAGACATCACCGTTTACGGAGATGGACTACAAACGCGAACTTTCTGCTTTATTTCTGACAATACCGAGGCTTGCGTTAAAGCTTTTTACAACGATGAGGTTGTAAACGACGTGATAAACATCGGCTCAAACAAGGAAGTGACGATACTTGAATTGGCTGAGACCATCATCAAGGCTACCGATTCCAAGTCTAAGATCATTCACCTCGATCCGCTAAAGGAAGGCGATATGACCCGACGCATGCCCGACAATTCGCGGATGCTGAAAATACTCGGAAGAGATCTCCTTCCTTTGGAAGAGGGAATCAAAAACATCATTCATTCCGATCAATTTGCATCGCATTAATGTGCGGAATTGCGGGGATATTCGGACATGGTAATTCTGACGCGGCGAATGGGAGGCTGCGCAGGATGGCTCAAAAAATCGAGCACCGAGGTCCTGATGCAGAAGGATTTTATGTCGGTGAGGAAATAGCACTGGCGCATCAGCGCCTCTCGATTATAGATTTGCGCCAAGAGGCCAATCAGCCCATGTGGGATCAATCAGGGCGCTACGTCATCATTTTCAACGGGGAGATTTACAACTTTCGCGAATTGCGTAAGCAGCTTTCCGGATACTCATTTCAAACCGACGGCGATACGGAAGTCTTGCTGGCAGGTCTGGCGAAATGGGGGATCAACTTCGTGAAAGAGTGCAACGGTATGTTTTCATTCGCTCTTTGGGATAATGAAGCAGAGGAATTATTCCTCTGCCGTGACCGGATGGGAATCAAGCCGCTTTACTACTTACGTCAAAA
>CAZYWJ010000132.1:0-4171 GCA_964651785.1 uncultured Cryomorphaceae bacterium | reverse complement strand
CATTGCCCTTGCACCGTCACTGAATATATTCCCGTTTGAGTTACAGAAAGTGTGGGCGAGGTAGCACCCGTGCTCCAAGAATAATTCACTACATCGGCATTGGTGGCATCGAGAACGATCGGCGGGTTGCAGAGTTCCTGATCGGGACCTAGGTCAACGGATAAATTTTCTTGATTGACTACAATTTCTGCAGTTGCAGAGGCTTGATTCCCCGAAGCATCGGTTACAATTATGGAAAAACTGTCATCAGTGGTAGGAGCTAAGAATAAATACGGACCCGGGCCGGTGCCGAAATCAGGCGTCCATTGAAATGTATATGGTTCTTCACCACCTGAGACTACGGCTTCGATGCTTATTGGATCACCCGGGCATGCTTGAATATCCTCAAGTTCCACTTCCAAGGGTTCATTACATGGCAAAATTACAACCTGATCTTCCAATAGATAGGTTGCGGGCGAATGACAGGCATCACCTACGGACATGCTATAAGTACCCGGCTGGTCGATAGTTATAACAGGTCCTGTAGTACCATCCGACCAAACATATCCCGGATAGGCTCCGGGTTGAACGTAAGCAGGATAGAAACTCAGGTCAAGTGTAATCGGACCGTTACATAAATCTAAAGTATCCTCAGTAATAAAATCATAGTCGCTACCTCCTTGATAAATCGGGTTAGGATCGGTGGTCGGGGTTTCCAAACAGCAATTTCCTCCCTCAGAAATGAAAACATCCAGATTAGTCCAACAATTATATTGTGTAAAATGGGATCTCAAAACAACTCCCGGTCCCATCTCATCTTTCATAAATTGAACCACAGACGGGGTTTCAACGGGATCGCAATCTGAATGAGAAGAAATGCAATTTTCTACCGGCGGAAAACCGGGAACAGGAATGATCGGCTCAGAGAAGTAAGGTGAAATAGCCAGATTCTCGCTGCTATACTGTGTTACAATTCCGGGGGGAACTCCGTTAATTTGACTGTCGGGTACTCCACTACAACCGCCCGGAGAATCCCAACCTGCATAGACTACACCCGTTACATTCGTGGCAAATGGTCCGGCAATATTAACGATACATGCCTCGTAGCTTACTATACCAATTTTCAGGTTCGGAATGTTCTCGTCTACTTCAATATTGAGTATACCTCCATCGTAATTTGAGTAGATGACCAGATTACCCGAAGGATTGCAAAGGTTTTGACCTTTGCAGGAAAATACCAAGAGGAGCAGAACTACACTTAAACCGATAAATTTTATACTGAGCCTCATAGTCTCAATTTCAAGAATGTCGTAAGATACATAAATGACAACTTAATAGGGATTTAGTTGTGTTAAGATTACATTTCTTTATTTGGGTGTGGCGAATGTTTTGTTTGTTGTATCGATATACTTTTCTACCGGAATTCTTCAATTTATTAAGCTAGATATATTTGGTTAGGTACTCTGAAGTATTGAGTCTTCGGGAAAAGTATGAAATGTTGATTTTCAACGCGGGAGATAAGATTTTAAAAAAAAGCTGATTAGTTTAGGAGCAAATTTCACTTCATGATTAGAACAGCATTTTTGTGGCTGGGTCTTTTTGTTTTTAGCTTGACACAATGTTATGGCCAAAAAGTTTTGACCAAAGACAGCGTTCTCTTTAATCCGCGCGTTTACGCATCTGCCGGAGCGTATTTTCCCACGGTCGATACGCGTCTGAGAATTGACGGCGATGTGTTGGGAACCGAGATTAGTTTGGAAGATGATCTGAATCTACTCGACGATCTATCGGTATTCAAGGTCGACGGATTAATCAGAGTCGGGCGGAGGTCTCAGTTTCAGGTTTCGTTTACCTCGCTATTGAGAAAAAACGATTTCCGGTTGGATGTGCCCATCAGGATTCGCGATACGGTTTTTGACGTAGGGGCAAAATTGAACATCTACTTCGATACTTATTATTCAGCCCTTACCTGGAAGTATGCTGTGTTTGATGAAGTGAATTGGAATGCGGGGTTTTCAGTCGGAGTGCGGTACATGGTGTTTCGCACGGGTTTCGAATCGGAGGTAAACGGAACCACGAATGCAGTACAGGAATCTATCGGCGCGCCGGCATTACTGCTCGGGCTCCATGGTTCAGGCTACCTTACTCCGCGACTATTGGCCCGCTATTCCATAGAATATCTTGGCCTTACCGTAGCCGATATCGGTATTCGAATTTTGGAAACGAAAGCTTCTCTGGAGTACTTTATCGGGCGAAATTGGGGAATTGGTGCGGCTTACTCCACGAATGAATATTTGGTAAAAGAAATTCCCTTCTCCGATTTCGACGGACGAGTAAATTTCAATTTTGGAGGATTAAACCTGTTTGCCACCGCGAGGTTTTGAATTTACAATGAACTTTTTCCCCTTCCATGACAAGTGATACTTAATACGAACGAAACAAGTATGAGTTTAAATAAGTACTTTTATGCGTACTTAAATTACTGACCTATGATTGCTGCAAATTATACTGAGTTTCGAACCAAGTTAAAAGAGCTTTTAGATGCTGTAGAAAATGACAACGAAACCGTCATCATTAAACGCAGTAAAGGAGGAGGATCGGTTTTGATCTCTTTGGACGAGTACAATTCCATAATGGAGACAGCACATCTGCTCAGCTCTGAGGCAAATGCTGAAAGGCTGCGTGAGTCAATAGATCAACTCAATCAAGGTAAGGGCATAAGTCGAAAACTTATAGAGGATTGAAAAATCTCACCTTTTCACCGAATGCTTGGGAAGACTATCTCTATTGGCAGCAGCATGATAAAAAAGTCCTGAAACGAATCAATCATTTGATAAAGGACATTCAAAGAACTCCGTACTCGGGCATTGGAAAACCTGAAGCGCTCAGGTTTGACTTGAAAGGCTTTTGGTCAAGACGTATTAATCGTGAGCATCGCTTAGTTTATCGCTTAACTGATATTTCAATCGAAATAGTCTCCTGCCGATTTCACTATGATCAATAAACGAATAAGTATTGTTGTAGTCGGCGGTGGTGCCGCAGGTTTTTTCGCGGCGATACATGCAGCCGAAAAAGGTGCTAATGTTCTCATCCTCGAAAAAACCAATAAACTCCTCTCCAAAGTGAAGGTGAGCGGAGGCGGCCGCTGCAATGTGACGCACGATTGTGACTATCCCAACCAATTGGTGAAATTTTATCCGAGAGGGGAGAAAACCTTGAAAAAGTCTTTTTCAAAATTTGATGTGAATGACACGAGGCGCTGGTTTGAGTCGCGAGGTGTCAAGCTCAAGACGGAAGTCGATGGTCGGGTCTTTCCGGTATCGGATAGCTCACAAACCATCATCGATTGCCTGATGAAGGAGGTTAATGAGAAGGGAATTGAAATACGCACGAAGGCTGAAGTTACCGAGCTCACACCGCTGGAAAATGGATTTAAAATCGAGCTGAAAAACGGGGAAACGCTCACCGCGGACAAGGTGATCGTTACTGTAGGAGGCTATCCAAAGTCAGAGAGTTATCAATGGCTGCGGCAGCTCGGGCTCAAAATAGTCGAACCCGTTCCCTCGCTTTTCACCTTCAACGTTCCCGATTCGGATATGAAGGATTTGCAAGGACTTTCGGTGGAAAACGGAATGGTCTCCATTCCCGGAAGCAAGTGGAAGGATGAAGGACCGATCCTCATCACCCATTGGGGATTCAGCGCTCCCGCCGTGATAAAACTTTCGGCATGGGCCGCCATCGATTTGCATTCGCGAAAGTATCGATTCCCGATTCACATCAATTGGACGGGGCAGAGCGAAGCAGAGGTGAGAACAGCCTTACAGGAAATGCGGAGTACCCATCCGACTAAGCAAGTCGCAAGCAATCCGCTTTTTGATATCCCGAAACGACTTTGGGAGCGGCTTTGCCAAAAGGCGGAAATCTCCGAGACACTGCGCTACGCCGATTTTCCCGCCAAAACGATGAATCGCTTTATCGAGATTTTGGTGCGCTGCCCTTATCAAGTGGATGGGAAGACTACTTTTAAGGAAGAGTTCGTCACCGCAGGTGGTGTCGACTTGAGTGAAGTCGATTTAAGCACTTTTGAGTCTAAAAAGCATTCTGGACTATTCTTCGCCGGCGAAGTGTTGAACGCCGATGGCGTCACGGGCGGCTATAATTTTCAGCATGCTTGGACAAGTGGGTATTTGGC
>CAZYWJ010000131.1:0-4242 GCA_964651785.1 uncultured Cryomorphaceae bacterium | reverse complement strand
CGAGCATAACACATAGCACCTTGGTGGTTCAATACTCTACCTCGCCTGCGGTGTTATCCGTCAGCGATTCCATGAAGGCGATGAGGGCTTTTTTCTCGTAGTCGGTGAGGTTCAAGGGGTCGCCGGGCAGGGTTTGGTTCGGTACATCCAATCCGTGGCCCAATCCGCCGCCGCGATCGTAAAAGTCCACAACCGACTCCAGATCGGGATAGGCACCGTTGTGCATATAGGGTGCGGTCAAGGCTACATTGCGCACGGTTACGGTCTTGAAAGAGCGCTCGTAAACCCAACTCTCATCCGTCAGTCGCTTGGAAGCAGCGCGGCCCATATCGGGGTCGATGGTTACGGTACCCGAATCGCCGGGAGCCGTGGCCACACCCAGTACTTCCGATTCGGACTCATCGTAGTAAGGTGGTACCAAACCGTTGAAGACGGGGGCAAAATGGCAGGTGCCGCAGGCTCCTTTTCCCATGAAAATATTGAACCCGTCGTAGGCCTCTTTTGACAAGTCGGCGCTTTCGTCCCTCACGTATCGGTCGAAGGGTGAATTGAGTCCCGTGAGGGTGGTGACATAAGCCGCCATTGATGCCGTGATGCTATGTTTGTTTACCGGACTTTCGTCAAAGCCGGTAAAGGTATTGGCAAATTGTCGTGAATAGTCCTCATCGCTTTCCAGCTTCTCAATGATTTCGCTGAAATCGGTGTTGAACTCCTTGTGATTAAGTACTACGTGTTCCATTTGATTGGCCAGCTTGTCGGCCCGCAGGTCGTAGAAGTACTTTTCAGAAAAAATGGCGTTGATGAGTGAGGGCGAGTTTCGGCTGAGGCTTTCATCGCCATTGCTCGCTTCCGATTTGGGCAAGCCGTCGGAGAAGGCTTTATCGGGTTGGTGACAGGTGGCACAAGATATCTTGTTATTGGCCGAAAGGATGGGATCGTAGAATAGCTTTTCACCTAAATCAATCATCAGGGAGTAGTTTTCGCCGACGAATTGACCGCCGTAGAAATAGCGATCCAGAAAGTCTTCATCGAAGAGATTGTCGGCGCGGTAGTTCAGCGCCGATGGAAGGACATCGACTTCGTATTTGGTTTCGATCTGCAGGTAGTAGTGCAAATCGCCAACGGCTTTGTAGAGCGGGTTGATGGTCCGTTTTAAAAAGGCCATTCGATCGAAAGCATCGAAATCTTTTTCGTTTCGGAACTGCGCTTCACCGTTTTGAAAAGCCGTTTGAATATCGTTTTTAATCTCTTCGGGCGCTTTTTGGAGATAAGGCTCGATGAGTTTTTTGGCTGCAGCCAAAGCCGCCTGAGCTTCGATCAAAGTGTTTTCCCCGGAAGGGGTATCAAAACCGGTAAGGTTAAGGGTGAAGATGCGGATGATATGATCGCGAGTAGCTTCAAAAATCATCCGATCGGTCAAGGGGACATTTTTCTGGTAGTTTGCCGAACTGCGGAATTTGTCCAAGAGATCGCCCGCCAGCTGATGAAGTTCTTTTTTGTTCTCCTCGGTTTGATCATCGTATACCAATTCTTCCATACGCTGCAGGCCCTTGGGTGCCATAATGTGAATGCGTGGAGCACCGCGCTCATGCTTGTAGAGCGGAGCAGCATTGATAAAGTCTTTGGCAAACTCGGGATCCAGATAGGTGTAAACGGGCTCGATTTCTTTGTAAGCCAAACGCAAACGGGCAAATGACTTCCTTATCTCGTCGAGGCTTTCTTCATCGGTCCGGAATTTCTCGTACTTCCGATTGAAGGCGGAGATTTGATTTTCAAAGTCGGTCAATCCGCGGTGGTGACGCTCCATAATATCTTCGGCAGAGGGAACACGGTGCGTGAACGAAATCAGTATTATTCCCAATAGAAGAGCTCCTACACTTACTGTCTTTTTCATCTTGGCGGGTATGATTTAAAATAAAAGAAGAGCGGTACCGACGGGGCACCGCTCTTTTACTTAGAGATAGTTTGTTTATTGAACAATAACCTTTTGGGTCAAGCCGTCTTGGTTTTGAACGAAGTAGATGGCAGGAGCCAAATCAGAAATATCGATGGACTTCACATTTCTGTAAACCTTCAATCTCTTTCCTGAATTGTCGTAGATGGCGATATCGCTCACTTTGTCAAAGTTCAGTTCAGACTGAGTAGGGTTCGGGTAAACGAAGAAACCGTTTTCGGCACCTTCAGGTCTTTCTTGCAGTCCGAGGATCAATTGATCCAAACCATTGATGGCAAAGGTCAGTGAGTTGTTGTAAGGGAATTCCAGATCGCCGGCAGGGTGCTGTGAATTTACCAACAAAGACTTACCATCAGGAGTGGCAACGGCTCCGGTTACTTCCGCTCCGACAGGCACGGCAGCGATTCTCACCAAGTCGTTAGGAGTAGGGTCGCCGATACCAAGATCGAGCAGCCACAATTCGCAAGTATTGTTTGCGATACCATTAGGCATTCTTCCGTTTGACGTTCCGTTAAGGTCTTCGCAAATGATGAGGTAAGACTGTCCGTTTACTTCCATCACGTTCAAACCGTCAGGATTGGAAAGGTGCTTGTCGGGGTAAGCGCTGAGGTATACGCCTGAGTCGTAGTCGGGTCCGCCTTCGATCACAACTGAAATAGCGTTGGTCTCAGGATCGAATTTCATAACGCGACCGTAGTAGTCTACATAGTCATTGCTCAATGCATCAGTACCTTGCAGGGCAGCTCTCGACATGTGGTGTGCGGCCATTTCCGCGCCCTCAGCTACTTCATCTGCCCATCTGCCACCGGGATTATCTCTACCCGTTTCGGTAAAGTAAACGGCTTCGGTAACGGGGTCGTAAGTAACCCACTCGATGCGGTTGAAGCAAGTGGCACCTGCTTCGGTAGCTACTTGTTTGAAGTTCAACATATCTTCCAAAGACGTATTGTCCAAGTCGATCCATCCCATTGTTTCGCTGTACACGGAAGTGGTTCCTACCGTAAAATCGCCGGGAGTATCGGCTACGAAACGCGTGAAGTAACCGGGAGTATCGTCGGCGCCTAAGAAAACGGTTTGGTTATCGGGCAGGATGCAACCGCCTTCGAACGGCTGGCGACCCCAGTTGTACTGCTTGCGGATGGCTACTGCTTCACGCGGATCAATTTCCACCATGTAGTTGAAGTTTTCGAACTTCTTGATGGTTGCTCCGTCGAAGTTGCCGGGCAGGTCGGTAGAGATGATGAAGTCGGAAGTATCCTGTACTCCTTCTCCATCTTCGTAGATTGAACTATTGTCGGCTCTGAACCACTCCTCGGCCGTCCAGATGCGACCATCTACAGTGGAGGTAATACCACCGCAGTTCATACCGGTCTCACCTACGGTATTAACGAAGTCAACGTTGAAGAACTGACCCGTTCTGCCATCGGCGAGGGTTTGGTTCATCACTTCGATTTGGCCTGCTCCGTTTCGCTTAACGGCAAAAACGGTCATTCCACCACCATCTCCGATCATGGGGTCACCCAATACCATTTCGTGGTTTACGGAAACGAATCCCATAAAGTCCTCTCCCATTTCGGCAATATCTTCGGCAGTGGCGGGAGTAAATCCGATGAAGTCGTGCCATTGCTTGGCCTCGGTTTCGCCTGCAGGGTTACCGTAGGTAGCGGTAGTTTGTACCATGTGGTGACCTCCGATAAAGATAACTTGTTCCGATAAGGGCGATGGTGCTATAACCACCTCCTCGGGAAGGAAGTCGTAGTTTTCAGTGTTCAAATCCAACTGAGTAGCAAACTGTGCGTGAGCTCCCACAGCTGATAGGCAAATGGCGCCTGCTAGTAGACTTTTTAGTTTCATTTTGATGTTTTTTTTGATCATAAGTGAGGCACAAAGCACGGCAGCCGTAGCCGCTTTGGGATTATGGGATTTTTACTCTTAGATGATCAAAAATGAAATATTGTGTTAAGCGCCGGGCAAGGCTTCGGAGAGCTGAAAAGGGTTTTGAAATTTTTACAGTTCGGCCGGGCCAGAATCTTAAGGCATTCATTTTTTTGGAAATAAATACTTGTTTAGAATGCTTCCGGATACCATGAATGTGGTATGTGAGGGGATGGGATTAAATCGGAACAAGGTGATTTGCGGGTTTTTAGCCTCATGATCGCTTTGTAATTAACATTCGAGGAGGTTGCGGGGTAAATGTTAAGTTTTCTTTAAAAGTGGTTATCGGCTTCAGGCGGCGGCATGGTGATTCACGGGCGAGTTTAGGGTTCGCTTCGCTCACGGGGCTTGAA
>CAZYWJ010000130.1:0-4276 GCA_964651785.1 uncultured Cryomorphaceae bacterium | reverse complement strand
ACAAAACTAAACCAATTCCATGCCGCTGTAAATTTTCTAAGGTTATGAGAATGTCAACTCAGTGTTAGTTCCGCCGTGCAACTAACGGATAGAGGTAGACTGCCCATGATCGGGCTGTGGATAAATAACCTCATTTCGTGAGAATCTTTAGCATATGGGGTGGTCCCGAACCTATCCTTGGTGGCTATTCTCTCATCCTCCTCTTTCGATTCAAACCTTTAACCTACAAATCATTTGCTCGGTAAATCTTCCCCTACACCTTTGTTGGCACAATATTCCTTCCCGTATTGGCTAAAACATACGGAAACATGAAAAAGATTACCTTACTATTTGCTACTATTCTTTGTACGTCCATGGCCTTCGGTCAATATGTCGGAGTGAAAGGTGGACTTAACTGGTCGAACCTCAGTATCAGTGAAGGAACGGCCGACAGTCGCATAGCCTACCACGTGGGTGGTTATCTCAACCTGCCGGTGGGTGAGATGCTGTCTATCCAGCCTGAGCTTCAGTTTTCTGCCAGAGGTGCAGCCACTTCTTATGATTCAGATGTCCTAGGTTTTGACTTGGAAGGAGAAACTTCCTTTAATCTCAATTACATCGACTTACCGGTTATGGCGGTTATTCACCTGGGTGACGCACTTCAATTAGAAGCAGGTCCTTATGTGGGTTTCCTCGCCAATTCGAAAATTGAATCGGACGGAGATCTCGGAGAGTTCGATGTGGATTTGGATAATGACAGTTTTAAAAGTCTTGATTACGGTCTGGCAGCAGGCTTAGCCGTCAATTTTAATGCATTGCAGATCGGAGCGCGATACATGCATGGTCTCCAAGAAATCCAAGATTCGGAAGGCGCGGAACTCTTTTTAGGTGATGCCAAAAACAGAGTTATCCAAGTCTTTGCAGCATTGAGAATAGGTGCATACGACTAATTCTTAATAATACTTCAACGCCAAAACCAAACGCAGGGCCATTTCGGTTCTGCGTTTTTTTTGTTTGGCGAAAGCCCTTGGGAATATTATTTCTTAAACATTTCGTAATACAACGAGTTCATTTCGGGAGCGTCACCAAAACAACCATGAGAAACCCTGCAATGAAAAGGTTATTTCTTTCAGCACTCCTTTTGCTTATAGCCAATTGGTCAACGGCTCAGGAAGATTGTTTCGACGGAATAGACAATGATGGTGACGGACTGATAGACTTAAACGATCCTGACGGTTGTGATTGTGATCCCGCTGAAGGCGATGAGTCGATCTACAACGGCGACTTTGAGTCCTTTTTCGCTTGTCCCAATTCCTTCTCAGCCTTCCCCGTGACCTCCGAGACGAATGCAACTCCTTACACCAATTATTTTGTGAATGGTGGGTCTACGGACTACTTTAATTCATGTGGTTATGTTGGCGGAAGCCTCGTGCCCGATGTTACTCCCATGTTGGGCGCAGCTAATGGAGAAGGTATCGTGGGTTTCTTTTTTGATGGCGACAGCGTCGGTGGCTATCGGGAATACATCACTCAATGTCTGCAAATTGCTCTGCAACCCGGAATTGAATATACTATGACCTTCGAGGTGGCCACATCGGGATTTTATGAGTCGGAAGAAGGAACTAGCGCTTCCGTTCTGACCGAGTGCAGCTCTTTGCCAATGGGTTTATACGGATATCCTGACTGTCCTTACGATATCGGATTGAACAATTATAACGCATGTTTGTCAGAGGCTGGCGACTATATAAGCCTTCTTGAGATGGAGGTCGATGTACAAGTGTTTGAATTTACCGAGTATACTTTCACCTTTACCGTTCCGGAAGAAATCACCTCGCTCTCCATCGGTCCGGGTTGCACCAATCCCTCTTGCGTGGGTGTTGAAGATCCCTCCGTCTTTAATTCCAACTTTTTCTATTTCGATAATTGGAGCGTGACCACATCGGGAACCGAGGGCCTTAGTCCTCCTGATTTTAGCGTGACGGGCAACTCTTGTCAGGGCTTTACTTTCGAGGTAGATGATGAGGTATACGAGCAATACCAATGGTTTGTAAATGGCGTTGCCGTAAACGGTGAAACTGATTTAACTTTCTCGCTACCCGCCGATTCCCTTCCCGAAATCAGGGTGGGAGCCCTTTTCACCGATGCGGATGGAAATGAAGTTTGTACTTTCTCCGAACCGTTTCAGCCTGTTTCCGCAGAGCCTTTTGAAATTGTGGCCGATTTTGAAACCGTGATTTGTCCCGATGTGGTAACCACCATCACCCTTGAGGTTTTGCCTTCCGGCGAATATTCCTTTGACTGGAGCACCGGTGAAACCACTCAAAATATCGAGGCGGGCCCGGGAGAATATGAAGTGGAGGTAACCGACACCGAGTCGGGCTGCACGGAATCGCTTACCCTCGTGATCGAATCTTGCGAAGACCAAATTCTGTTTGTTGCAGTCGATGATCAATCCGTGTGCTTGGGCGAATCAGCCGTCGTTCTCGCAGAAGTGCAAGGCGACAACCCGCCCTTTGCGTTTTCGTGGAGTTTTGGCAATGGCCCCGGACCTTTTACCATCAATCCCGATGAGTCGGAAACCTATAATCTTACGGTTACGGACGCACTCGGCAATTCGGTAGAAACGAGTTTCACCGTTTCCGTTTTTTCAGGGGACGATGGCGACTTTGATTTGGGCAACGATACCCTCCTTTGCAGCAACACACCTTTTTTGATCGGAGTGGAAAACCCTCTGCCGGGAGTGAACTATCTGTGGAATACGGGATCCGAAGAAGCCACCATCGCCGTTACGCAATCGGGAATTTATAGCCTTACCGCCGAAACCCCCTGTGGTACCTTTTTCGATGAAATCGAGATTGAGACGGCATCCTCCTTTTCGCTACCCGCTCCTCCCGATTCCTTGTTTTATTGCCGCGACTCCGAAGCCAAGATTTCCTTGATCGCCTCAGATTTTTACGACCTCAGATGGAGCGACGGAGTCATCGGCGGAAGCCGAACATTCCCGTCCGACGGTAACTATACCCTTGAAATCGTATCGGCATGTGGTTTCGAGCAAAGAGTGGTTTCGGTAAGAGAGGTGAATTGTGATTGTCAGATTTTCGCGCCCAACGCGTTCACTCCAAATGCAGATGGTTTGAACGATGTCTTTACCATTAAAACGGAGTGCGCCTTCGAGTCATTCTCGGTCCGCATTTTCAATCGTTGGGGTGAAGAGGTTTTTTCTTCTTCCGAACCCGATTTCGTTTGGCGTGGAGAAGACCGTAATAACAGTTATTATTCGGGGCCTACCGTATACAATTACCTCATTGAGGCCCTTCCCGAGCCCGTTCTTTTCATACCTAAACCGCTTAAGGTAAGAGGGTCTGTAACGGTGGTGCGTTGAGTTAAAGGCATATTTGAAATTCCATTATCTTTAGCCGTCACGAGTTAGATAAACCAATCATTACCATGCCATGAAAATTTTTAACGACCTCTTTTATAAAGCTGCTTTGCTTTCATCACTTATTGGATTTACTTCCCTTCAAACGGCCAATGCCCAAGTTAGTGTAGATACCACTATGACTGTAGAAGAGCTGGTAAATAATGTTCTTTTAGGCGAAGGAATATCCGCTACGAATATCACTTTTAACGGCCAGCCTGCAGACGCCATGACTTTACAAGTCGGAAGTTTTACCGTGGATAGTTCCGCATTTCCCATTGCTGAAGGGGTGGTAATGGCAACGGGACAGGTTACCGGCATAGAAGGTGGTGATGACTATCCGCAAATAAATGATTTACAAGGTGATCCTGATTTGGTAGCGATAAGTGGATTTGGTATGAACAACTGTGCCATTATCGAGTTTGACTTTACCGCCACAACGGATACTTTTCTAATCGACTACATTTTTTCCAGTACGGAATATCCCGCCTTTACATGTACTCAGTTTAATGATGCTTTCGGAATCTTTTTATCGGGTCCCGGGATTAGTGGTCCGTTTTCAAATAATGCTAAAAACCTAGCTTTGATTCCAAATTCAGATATTCCTGTAGCCATCAACACAGTGAATAGCGGAATCTCGTCGATGAGCGGAGGAGAACCGAATTGCCTTGATGCTAATCCCAACTATGTGAACGACAGCATATACTTTTTCAATAATGATCCACAACTAGAAAACAGCATAACCTACCCTGGACACACCCATATGTTCACCGCTTTTTCTTCTCTGGTTCCGGGTGAGACGTATCACTTTAAGTTTGCCATAGGCAACGCCGTTGATCAAGCTCTTCAATCGGCTGTAATGATGAGAAAGGGCAGTGT
>CAZYWJ010000129.1:0-4324 GCA_964651785.1 uncultured Cryomorphaceae bacterium | reverse complement strand
CGATACCCTCTACCTTCATTTTGACAGCACGGGCACTTATACCCTTTATTACTACAGAGCGCGCTATTTGCCCGTACTTTCGGGTCCTTTTCCCGAACTGGGGGTGGTGGTTGAATAATTCATCGCCATAATGGTGAAGGAGTCATCCGAGAAATTGAGGAAGTGATGTTATTTGTCTGTTCTTCCGCCCGATGATTGATGCCCTTTTTCACCTAAATCGCGCCTCCTCCCAAAAAGCATAGGGGAGCAAGGCACCGCATAAGGCGTTGCTCCCGTCGGCACTTATCCAAGAAGTAGTATTGCCTCCCTTCAATAAGGCACATCAGGTGAATACGGAAATTCTGCACCTGATGAAGGTTTTTATTCTCAATTTGTTTTTCTTTAGGCCCATAAACGCAAGCTAACTGAAGTAATATGAAACAAGTAAAACTAGTTTTCAGATCTTTTTTTATCCTCTCGGCATTGATTTTGGCAGGATGCAATGATGACGATGACGATAACTCCGGTACGAATGCTACCTGTAGCGATGGTATCCAAAACGGAAATGAAACCGACATAGATTGCGGAGGGCCGGATTGTCAGCCATGCGCGGCTTTCGGTACACCTCAAGTGGTCACTTCAGGTACCACCACCGTTTCTTTTGATGAGGCGGAAATTGCTTGTTCCGTTACCAACGATGAGGGCTCAGCAGTGAGCACGAGAGGAGTCGTATACGATACCTCCACCAATCCCGATCTGAGTGATGACTTCGTGAGCAGTGGCTCAGGTACGGGAAATTATTCGGTTACGATAGGCGGACTTGAAGCCGGTACAACCTATTACGTCAAGGCCTATGCCACCAATAGTAATGGTACGGCTTATGGAAATGAAATCAGCTTTACGACTAATGATCCCCCCATTAAAGTGGTGAGTGCGTGGATTGATCCGGGCGATGGGAGACTTTATGCATGTGCAAGCGATGGTGAGATCAGGAGAAAGACCACTTACACCGGCTCTTGGTCTTCTGTGGATGATGCCAATTACAGCGGGCAAAACCTTCAAAGCGCTTGGATCGATTCTTTTGATGGAAATCTTTATGGTGCGGCCTCTGATGGTACCATAAGAAGAAAGACTTCTTTTCAGTGGGTATCTGAATCGGACAACAACTTCAGCGAGGGCAACCTGACCACGGTATGGACTGACCCGGGGAGTGGCGATTTATATGCTGCGGGATCTGATGGTACGATCAGACGAAAGACCTCCTTTCAATGGGTATCCGTGGATGATGCAACTTTTTCAGGAGAAAAACTGACTACCTGTTGGATTGATCCGGGCGATGGAAATCTATACGGAGCAGATGCCGATGGTAAGATAAGGCGAAAGACCAATTACGGAAACTCCTGGAGTTCCGTTGACGATGCTTTATTCAGTGGAGGCGATCTACAAAGCTGTTGGATTGACCCGGGAGACGGAAAACTTTATGGAATCGATGGAAACGGCACAATCAGAAGTAAAAGCAATTACGGCAATAACTGGTCATTCGTCGATGATGCGCCGTTTTAAACAGACTCTCTGAAAGATTGATGTATTGGCAGGGATAGGATGATTATCTCTGCCATTTTTTTTGTCTGATCAATACCATGCCTTCTGCAAAGAACGGTGGACTATGTCAAAGGGCAGATGGCACCAGTTGAGACAGACGGCTAACTTGATTGCTTAGCTCCGATTACAAGCGAATTGCTTTAGTGACATAATCCGACTGTCCGGTCTCCGTAATTACGCGAATGAAGTAGATCCCCGCAGGCCAATCCCCCGGGTTAAACCGATTGAGACTTTGTCGGGATTCTGCGCTTAGGATCAGCGCACCACCGGAAGTGTAAACTTCTATCCGTGCACTTTCAAAGGGGGCAATGTCAACGGTCAGCACATCCTTAAACGGATTGGGATAAACCAAGGGCGTTTTCTCCGGTGGACTGTCATCCAGCCCGGTAGCCAAGCAATCGATTAGCGACAAATTGATGGAATTGAAGATGGAAGTGTAAAATTCATCTTCCTCCACCAATATGATAAAGGACTCCAAAGGCTCTTCGATACCATCGTTTCTTGCAATGAAACTTCTTGGAACGGTGTTAAGGCCCGCGGGTATCACCCTGCCCTCGGGCATGAGGTGAAGGTCATCCCCAGGGGTAGCAGTACCCTCAAAAGACAGGCTTACGCCCAGGGGGTAGTTGATTAGAGAAGAATTCCTGGTGAGATTATACCCCGCAATGCTCGCGTCGCATTCCACTGCAGGGGAGTATACCAGAGATCCTATTACGGTAATATCAGGAAGGGAGGTTTGGGTGGTGAAGTCTATCTCGACATTTGTAGTGTCGGCTACTTGATTGTAGAGGATGCCATTGCCGAAAGGCTCTACCACCGTAAAGCTTCCGCTGATATCTGCCAATCCTTCCAAAGTGCTCCAGCCAAACACGCGAAAGAAGTTGAAATCGGTAGCGTAGGAGAGAAATACATCGTTGAATTCCACCCCGCCGAGAGCGGGAGAAGGGAGATCGTAATCGGGCACTTCAAAGAAAATCGGTTCGTTGAATTCCGTTTGAAGCCGACTGACATCGCGAAAGACGCAGTTTGAAAAGGTTAGGCCGTAAGCTTCCGACGTTTTTCGTGTATAGAAGGCGCTATAATCGCTGCCGTCTAGAAAGCATCGATCAAAGAGCACCTCGCCCTGCACCGGGTTAAAATCATCTGCGGAAGCGTGAATTTCCGAAAGGGCGTAGGCATTTTCGGGACGGCAGTTTTCGCGGAAGTAGCAATCGCGCACCGTGATGGAAACGGGAATCGAAGTATTGTCCATATCGAAGAGGGCTACCGCAAATCCCGACCAGCCGTTCTCTACAAAGCTGCAATTTTCAAAGAGCACATTGACCACCCGCTGATAGGTTTCGTAGGGCTCGATGTCTACCCCCGCCTCGGGCAGGGCGCCTTCGGTCCCCGAAAAAAGACAATGCCGTACGGTTAAGTTCTCTGCACTCACCACGCTCATGCCCTGTCTATAATGATTGAGGCATTTTACATCTTCAATCAATAAATTACTGCTGTAGCCTTGGCTGCCACCGGCGTTCTCTCCGCCTATGTAGATGCCGTCGCCGCCACTGCCTCTTATGGTGAGGCCTTTGACGGTAACACCGTTGCAATTGAAAAAATTGAGCGAGTGCCGATACTCGCTGTCGTCCAGGGCATCGTATTCGTCGCGATCCATGAAGAGTTCTGCGCCATAGCCTATGATGGTGAGGTTAGTGGCATTTACAAATCGCATGAGCGAAGAGTAGATCGGATCGAAACTGCCGGGCAGGGCTCTGAGAACCACACCGGGTTCAAAGATGATGGTCTTGTCAGCAAGGTCGAAAAAGGTATTGGGCTCCACCATCCAGTCAGAATCCTGCAAGTCTACCACTACCGTATCAAACGAAGAATTGACGGCCTGCTGAAAGGCGGCGGTAGCATTTTCAGCATCAAAGCCATAGGACGATGCCTGTACGATGGTGGCCTGCACCTGCACCGAGGCGAACAATAGAAACAGACAGATAAAGTTTTTCATCGACGTGGATTTTAGACTCTCAATATCGGACATATTTGCCAACCGGCCGAGGATTCGGACGGGAATAGGTAGGTTGCATGCAACGATTTTACGTTAATCCTGCGGTGATAACCGTTTTTTTGATGCAGGTACGTTGCCGGCAACGTACCAATTGTATTTTCAATCAAATCAATTTGCTGAATAATTCATCTTCAGTCCAATTTGATTGTTTTTGATGTATTTGGAAATGCGTCGAAAGGATCCCTCATCTCGTTTGATGATACCGTGAAAACGTGGTTGCCTTACAATATCCAATCCCAACTGGTTGCAATAGTTGGTTACCGCTGATTTGAAGGATCGAACGACGGTGGAAATAGTGCCGGATTTGGGAGAAATGGCTGACATCTTTTCATTCTTGGGATGAGGTGATTTAGATACAGGCATATTTACCGTAGGGTCGTTGCATACAACGACCCTACTATCAATGTCCTTGTGGTTGCTTTCAACGACACCATCCTTTTCGCTCCCAATAATCAAGATCCCGTGAAGCGCCGCATATGCAGATGTTGCTCTCCGAACGGTTTCCTACGATCACGAGGAGTAGCTCCAATGTGTTTCTATAAGAATGGGATTCCCTGTCCTGATTCAGTCCTCTTTCTACTTTAACGACGTAATCAATTTAAGATAACTCCGTTATCAATACCATGAGAACCGCAGTACTTCTACTAGCGCTTATGGCCTTCGCGGCTTGCAAGGAGGACAAAGACC
>CAZYWJ010000128.1:2271-4359 GCA_964651785.1 uncultured Cryomorphaceae bacterium | reverse complement strand
CTTCGTTTATTATTTCGATTCTTGCCATTTTCTCTTTTTTTTTATGTGCTACAACAACCGAATAAGTGCAACCCGTTGCACTTATTTCGCTTATGTGCTGATGTTTTTGTGTGTATTTTAGTCAAAGTCTTCACCCTTCTGTACTATCATTATACAAGTATAGCAAATTATAGTCTATCCAGCGGACTGATAATCTGAGAAATATTCTTTGTAGCCACATGTGTGTAGATCTCAGTCGTCTTGGTGCTGCTGTGGCCCAATAGCGATTGGATGTAGCGCAAATCCGTTTTGTCTTCCATCAAATGAGTGGCAAAGCTGTGCCGCAACATATGCGGAGTGATACGCTGTGTCAGTCCCGCATTCTTGGCAGCGTTATTAATAATCATTCTTACACTGGAACCCGTGTACTGCCCGCCTCGTGCACCTTCAAAAAGATAGTCCTTAGGCTTGTACACTTTGTAGTATGCTCTTAAATTATTGAGCAACCTCGGGCTCAATAAGGTTAGTCTGTCCTTGCCACCCTTGCCGTGCTCTACCTTAATTACCATGCGCTTGCTGTCTATATGGTGTGGCTTAAGGTTAAGTAATTCGCTGCGCCTCAACCCCGCGGAGTACAAGGTTTCTACTATGCACTTGTGTTTTAGATTGGGTATGGCATCGAGTAATAGCTTTACTTCTTCCCGACTGATTACCTCCGGCAATTCCTTCTTTTTGCGTGGCCTGTCAATGGAGTAAAACCGGTTCGGCATCTCCATGACTACCTCGTAGTAAAACTTAATCGCGTTGAGCATCTGATTAACATAGGTATCTGATTTACCCAAATTAACCAGGCCTTGTATGTAGTTCAAAATGTCCCTCTCATTGATTTCCGGAAGCCGTTTGTCATTAAAGTGGCCCATAAATACACGAAAGTAGTGGATGTACGTTTTGGCCGTGCTTACGGCATAGCGGCTAATTTGGAGCCTCTGAATAAACTCGGGAGGGCAAGGAGGAAGCCGCTTTGACTTATTGATCAGAGCGGGATCGAGCTCTAAATCGGGATTGTCTTTTTGCGTGCGTCTACCCATAAAAAGGCCACAGTCCAGCCAAGCTACTCCCGAAAAGGTCTTAAACAACAAGTCCAGGTTGAACGGGGTATTGAGAAGATAAACCATCCCAAACTTTTTGCTCCATTGTACGTCGGGCAAGGTTTTCACCAAAGCTTGCAGCACAGGGTCGGGGTAAAACTGAAGCCCGATTTGCCTTTGTT
This sequence comes from uncultured Cryomorphaceae bacterium, assembly GCA_964651785.1. Lineage (GTDB taxonomy): Bacteria > Bacteroidota > Bacteroidia > Flavobacteriales_D > Cryomorphaceae > JAKVAV01. The sequence continues at coordinate 3,110 of CAZYWJ010000128.1, read as the reverse complement.
CGTCTATATATAAGTTCTTTAAACTGATCCGTCTGTTAGCCATATTCGTGATTTCCGGTTTGGTTTGTTTGGACAATCTACTCAAGCCGGACCCCAACAAGCGTTGCTAAACGTTTATAAACGTATTTAACGGTTACAAACGGATAGCTATATTTGACTGAACCATATCTAAGTAAGTGAAGAGAAAATGCAGAATATGTCAAAAGCCCATCGCAGGTCGCAGCGATAAAATCTTCTGTTCTGCTCATTGTAAAAATCAGTACCACTCCAAAATGCGATACTTATCCAAACAAGCGGCTATTGAAATAAACGGTTACCTGAGAAGAAACTACATCATCCTTACCGAATTGCTCGGTAAGAACAGCTCCCAAAGAAAGGTGTACCGAAATATCGTGGCACAAAAGAAATTCAGATTCAAGTACCACACGCACACCTATACCAACGCGAATAACAAAACCTACTACTACATTTATGACTTGGCGTGGATGGAATTCTCAGATGATGAGATTCTCATTCTTCGCAAGAGGTAGGATTTCTCGCAAACAGACCATATCTCGCACTCCCATGAGCTCGAGATGTCTTGATTCTCCATCTTTTCTTCGAAGATCCTCCCGACATCTTACAAGATCTCAACCCTTTCCTCGAGGTTTTCCGTATTATCTTACAGGAAAATGACAAAATCCTGTAGGAAAAGATAATTTTCCTGTAGGTTATTTTCGAAAACTTCTAAGACCATTGCTTTATCTTCTAAGAAACCCTTGTTTCCCTTCAGGATCAGCAGGTATTCCTTAAAGTTACCATCAGAATCTCCAAGGTTTCCCGCAGAATCCTGAAAGTTT
>CAZYWJ010000128.1:0-2171 GCA_964651785.1 uncultured Cryomorphaceae bacterium | reverse complement strand
AGAAAGAGAATTGACTTAGAAGATCATTCTTAATTCTTCATTGATAATTCTTAATTCTTAATTGCGCATTCTTAATTCCTAATTGATCACTGTTCATTGACCTCTGAAATTTCACTCCGTCTGCATGCTCAGCCCGTACCAGTTAATGTTTCGGGTGGCATACATGGTAATGGCCAAAATCAGGCTCAAGCCGATGCTTCCCATAATGAGAGCGTAATCTTCCAATTGCAAGGTGACGAATAGAAAGCCGTAGATGGCCGCCAAAACGGAAAATAAAATCGACGAAAGCTTCAACTTCTTGAATACACTGATGGAATAGAGTGCAATCATCAAAACAATGCCGAGAGAGGATATGCCGTAGGCAAAGTTGAAGTTGGTGTGCTCGGAAATGGAAACCAATAATATGTAAAACAGACAAAGCGCCAAGCCTACCAGAGCATATTGGAAAGGGTGAATGCGCCGCTTATTGGTGATTTCGACCAAAAAGAAAATCAAAAAAGTTAGCGAAATGGTCAGAGCCGCATACTTGGCCGAGCGATACGCCTTTTGGTAATCATCCATCGGCAGGATAAAGTCGACTCCGAATGACGAGGCACCCATTTCGGCACCGTGGCTATTTCCAATCCACGATTGGGGGTAGTTACGGTTGAGTTGAAGGACCGACCATTCAGCCGTGAAGCCTTCATCCCCTACTTCGCGATTAGTCGGCAGAAAATTGCCATTGAATGAAGGCGAAGGCCATGGTGATTTAAGATCAACTTTCGTGCTGCTACCAATGGGCACGAAAGCTAAGTTTCGACTTCCGTGAAGATCTATTTGAAAATCAAAATTGAGATTCTTCAAGTTATGAGGGTCTAACTCGGGAAGCCTGACAGTAATCCCTGAAGAGATGATTTCATCGATTTTTGAACCCGGATCAACATCGAGCTTGTTTCCCGTCCAGTTGAATTGAATTTGATTCTTCACCCCTCTTAAGTCAGAAATACCAACAGTTAGAAAGGCCTGATCGTAATGAATCTCTTTTAAATGATTCGATTCGGGTCGGGACTCGATTTTGAAATGCCCGTTCACATCCAAATCAGATTTGTAAACGACCGCTTCGTATAGTCCGCGCTCCAAGGTTTCGGGCAGCACCTCTCCGTTAATGGTCAACTCTTCAGGCAGAAGATGCCAATATCGGGTTTTAGAATAAGCCTCTTCCTTGTCATTAAAGTATTCGTATTCCAACGGAATGGTTAGCACCGGTCCGTTGATGCGTTGCTCATTCGCCCAAAGCGAGCTCACCTCCTCCGTCACCTGTTCGTTAAGACGTTGACGTTCCTGAATGATCGATTTCACCATCGAGGCAGGTATAAGGAGAAGAAGCATCAATACGGTGATCGTGATGAGTTTAAGGGTTACGGATCCCTTTATCATCTGCCCTACTTTTTCAATTTTACTGTTTTCAGTACTCATGGTTTAGTTGTTTAGTTTACTTTGAAATGCAAAGTGGATGGGTAAAAAAAATGCTCAAATGATCAGCTTCCCGCGAATGGACTGCCAACGATGCCTACGGCCAATTCGGCCCATACAAATAGAAAGGTCAATAAGATCACTGCGGCCACGATGATCCTGTTGCGTTTTGACTTGATCTTACGCAGGACCAATTCACCCAACAGGCCTGTGATCAACAGAAGTATTCCCATAATGACGAAATCGGATGATGTCCAGAATACCTCTTCAGAAAACTGCATGGCAATAAGCGGAATACACAGCAGCCCTGCCACTACCGACACCATGATTAATAAGCGTTTGTTTTTCATAGTTTATTTATTTTAATAATTGTTCTATTGCTTCTATGTGCTTTTTGAAAGCCTCCCTACCCTTTTCCGTTGCGTAGTACTTAGTGTGAGGTTTCTTATCTAAAAACTCCTTTTCGGGAATAACGTACTCGCTCTTCTCCAGCGACTTCATGTGGCTGGCCAGATTGCCGTCCGTAACATCCAGCAATTCTTTAAGGGTATTGAAATCCAAATGGTCATTGACCATCAGTGCTGACATCACTCCCAGCCTGATCTTGTTTTCAAATGCCTTATCGAAATTTTGCAGAATTTTCTTCACGACTTGTATTTCAAATGCATGTAGATTCCGTAAATAATGTGCAGTACGCCGAATCCGATGGCCCAAAAAAG
>CAZYWJ010000127.1:0-4373 GCA_964651785.1 uncultured Cryomorphaceae bacterium | reverse complement strand
AATCGGCCGTTCAGGCGAATGCCCACATATGCTGAAAAGGGATTCACAGCTCGGCAGGGAGTTTCCAATCTTCAGCCCGATTGTAATAGAGCTTACCGCTAATGACCTCTAACGGCGACGGGATATTATTGGAATAAACCTGTCCCGTTCCCAATCCTTGTGGAAGATTCGTGTCGTAAGTTGCCGTCAATTGGGCAATAGCATTCAAACCGATATTCGCTTCAAGCGCTGAGGTAATCCACCAATAGGCGCCAATGCCTTCTGCGGAAGCGATCCAATCTCGCGTCATGCTCAATCCACCCACCAGCCCGGGCTTGATCACAATAGCCTGAGGCCTTATCGCTTCAAGCATTTCGCGCATCTCAGCTTTCGATTTAATTCCGATCAATTCCTCATCCAAGGCTATGTCAAGAGGCGTGACCTCACAGAGTGCCGCCATTTCTTCCCCTTGATTTTGGCGAATAGGCTGCTCAATGCTATGAAGGTTGAAGTCAGAAAGTCGCTTTAGTTTTTCAAGTGCATCCTTCGGGTCAAATGCGCCGTTGGCGTCTACCCTCAACTCAATGTCATCGGCTGAATACTCACTGCGGATGGCGCCAAGCAAATCCAACTCGTCTTTGAAGTCGATCGCTCCGATCTTCAGCTTGATGCAATGAAATCCCTCATCGAGCTTTTCGCGAATTCGGGCCTTCATTTCTGATTTCGATCCCATCCAAACCAAGCCGTTTATTTCGATACCCTGCCCCTTATCGGTAAAATCGGATGGGAGCGAAACGAAGGGATTTTCTGCTTTCAGCGAAAGCTCGGCGACCTCCATGGCAAATCGAATGGAAGGCCATTCTTTCAGATCAATCGATTCTCTTCCTTCTTCCCAATCAGAAAGCACGCGGCGGATGGTTTCTTCAATCTCCGGGCGGTCATCGAAAGAAAGCCCCGGGAGAAGACTTACTTCGCCGTAACCGACTTTGTCGTCTTCTTGAAGTCTGATGAACCAAGCAGGTTTGGTGTGCAGAACCCCGCGACTTGTACCACCGGGTGATTTGAAATTCAGTGTATGTTTTTGAACCGTAGCTTTTTTCATCAGTACACCAGTCCTAAGCCAAAGGTCATTGCGAAAAGCAATGTAGTGAAGGCCAATTTGCGTAGTTCTTGATCCAATTCCGATGAGCGATCGGTGCGTAAAACCACCATGGCATTTTGAAACAACAAAGGCAATGTGATCAGAAAGACAAATTGATACGCGGAAGTGAAATTGAGAAGGGTATAAGTCAGTGCGGCAACAAGGGCTGCGGTCAGGAGAATGACATGGTAAACTCGAGCCGACTCAAAACCCATGGCTACTACAAGCGATCGTTTTCCCGAAGCTTTATCGTTCTCGACATCACGCATATTGTTGAGGTTTAGTACACCGGTAGATAGCGCTCCGATAGAGACGGCCGGCAATAAATCGATCCAAGAAAGCTCGGCCGTATGGAGGTAAAAAGTTCCTGCTACGCCTGTAATTCCAAAAAACAGGAAAACCGCAACGTCGCCTAATCCTTGGTATCCATACGGATTTTTGCCAACGGTATATTTGATGGCAGCGCCGATCGCCAAAAGGCCTAATACAAAAAATGCCGTGAGCGCTCCGAATTCGATATTGTCAGCCGCATTGAGCAGAAGCCAAATTCCCGATGAGAAAGACAGGACAGAGAATAAGATGATGGCAATTTTCATCTCTTTGGCAGAGATGATTCCACTTTGCACGCTGCGTTCAGGGCCTGTTCTCTTGGCATTATCGACTCCGTTCACAAAGTCGCCGTAGTCATTGGCCAGATTGCTGAGAATTTGCAGAAATAGTGTGGTGAGCAACGCTCCCAGCAGAATGGCGCCGTCAAAAGAATTTTTGTACAATGCCATCAGACTTCCCAAAATCACACTGGAAAAGGAGAGAGGCAGAGTCCTCAAACGAAAAGCTCTGAACCACGCTTCTGTTTTCGTCATAAGCTGCAAAGTTCGTAAGAATCGAGAGAATATACGGTCGGTTTGCTCCCTCAGATTTACTAACACTTCTCGAGGTGCCATGTTGATATGAAAAGTCGAATGTGAGTATCGAGCTGATACTTTTCAATATGAAGATGAAAGGAAGTCATAACTTTAGCTCATGGCGAAGATTGATAAGCTTCACACTCCCTCATTCATCTTTTACCCCGACTCACGGGGCTTCTACTATTTGAAGTTAAAGGAAGGAGAGCAAGTTTCGCTTGACGATATCAAGCAGATTCGCCAATACATAACCGAGCGCAATGACAGCGAGCGGCGACCCGTCCTCATAGAGTTAGGCTACGGTTCTTCTATTGCCGAAGGTGTATACGAGTACATGGCTCATAACGAAAACCGCTTCTCAAAAGCCGATGCTATTTTGATCAGCACTTTCGCGCATAAAATTGCCACGACATTTTACTTAAGGCATTACAAGCCGCAAAGAGCCACGCGAGTTTTCAATGATGTGTTCGATGCTTTGGCGTGGATGGAAAAGCAGAAGTAAGGTTATCGAGTAGCCGGTTTAAGGCTCATTTTAAAATTCTCTGCAATTTTCCGGAAGTACTCTTTTAGTATTCTGTCGTTTACCTTGGCGGGAGTCACTACTTCCAAAATGCATGGTCCTTTTTGCTTCATAAATCGAGGTAACACTTTGCGCAGTGCACTTTCATCGTGAGTGCAGAAATGAGACAGATCAAAGGCCGAAGCCAGTCTTTCGATATTTACCGGATGGTGAGCTTCAAAGAATCGCTCTCGTTCTTCTTCTGAATCCGAACCTTCGATAATTCGGAAAATCCCGCCACCTTGATTGTTGATCACGATGATCTTCAAGTTTTCGGGAAGTCGGTTGTTCCAGAGTCCGTTGGAGTCATAAACGAATGACATATCGCCCGTGATTAAGAGGACTTCACTTTTAGGATCAGCTTTGGCCCAACCTGCCGCCGTACTGGTGCAACCATCTATCCCGCTGGTGCCGCGATTGCAGTGATAGGTCAGGTTTTCGCAAAGTCCCAAAAGCTGAATGTAGCGAATGGGCGTGCTGTTTGACAGGTGTAGCGTGAGGTTCTTCTTCGATTTTAAATGGTTCTGGATTACTTCGAAGACCTTAAAATCGGAGTAGGGAGCTTCTTCCAAAAATTCGCGATGACTTACGGCTGCCAACTTTTTCAGTTCGGTCCACTTTTCGGCAAAGCTTCCTGATATTTTTCCCTTGATGTTTTCCAATACTTCGGTGAGGAAGTGTGTCGGATCTGAATGAATTTCCCTCGTCAAGCTCATGTAAGTATCCAGCCCCGACTCGTGAGGATGAATGTGCCAATGAGCCTGAGGCTTGTAGCGCCGCAACAGGTTTTTCATCTTTTTGGAAATGACATACCCGCCAAGCGTGATGAGAACCTCGGGCATGTATCCTTCAGAATTCTCATTTTTCTCGAGTGGCATCACGATGCGATCGATCGTGACAATGGCTTTTTCAATCCCGATGTTTCCTGTTGTTTCGGTCAGGATGACCGTATTCGGTAAATCCGACCATTTCTCGAGTAGTTCAAGCAAACTCCTGTCATGTCGATGTTGACCGACCAAAATCATCACTTTGGATTGTGATCGAACTATATCGGCGAGTTCCTTGGCTGCTTCCATAGCGATGGGCGCATCAATCAACTCACTTCTGTAAAAGCGATCGGAGATATTTTCATCGACTTTATAGGTTTGATAAAGCGGTTCAAAGAGCGGGACATTGATGTGAACAGGGCCCGGGTCAAGCGAAAGTGCCGTGTTGAAAGCCTTTGACAACTGCCGGCGGTTTTGCCATTCCTCTTCGTCGTTTCGTGGTTCTGAAATCAGTGAAAACCAGTTTTTAATGTGATTCGAAAAAATTCCTTCCTGTCGAATGGTTTGGCCGTTTCCCTGATCGGTCCAACTCAAAGGCCTGTCGGCGGTAATGGCAATGAGGGGAACTCGATTAAAAAAAGCTTCGGTTATAGCCGGCAGGTAATTGGCGGCAGCCGAACCGCTGGTGCAAACCAAGGCCACGGGGTCTCCCGTTTTTAGCGCTAAGCCTAGACCGTAAAATCCCGCCGAGCGCTCATCCGGGATACTGTGGCAAGTAAAGTAGCCGGAGCGGTTGAATGAAATAGTAATGGGTGCATTTCTGGAGCCGGGTGAAATCACCACGTGTTTTACCCCGAAATATTTTGCAGCATTTATCAGCGTTTGAACGCCTTTTTTGTCAGAGAGTATCAATTTCCTGTTTTTAGCAAATTTAAAAGTGTTTTCGCTTTGAGCCGTGTTTCCTGCCACTCCGATTCCACATTGCTCTTGGCCGTGAGCCCACCGCCCACATAAAGGGCTAC
>CAZYWJ010000126.1:0-4461 GCA_964651785.1 uncultured Cryomorphaceae bacterium | reverse complement strand
ATCGCTAATGCTCGTCGGTTTAAACCTTAGAATTATACTACTGCATCAGGCAAGAGCATAAAAAAGCTCAAAGCCGATATATCAGACTTTGAGCTTTTCATTATTTCTCGGCCGGAAAGCCAATTTACATCTTTACGAATTTGGTAGTATAGACTTTATCCTTCGTGCGGAAGGTAACCGAGTACATACCGTCGTGATAGTTCGACAAGTCCAATTTGAAGATTCGGGAACCCGAAGCGATGACTTCTTTGTGTACGACCACTCCCGCAAGATTGATCACGATCAATGTACCGGGCTCATAAGCCACATGCTCCAATGTCAAATTAACTTCACTCGAAGCCGGAGACGGATAGGCCGTCATATCTTGAGTACTCAACAAAGCATTCGATGCACTGCCTTGTGTAATGACCTGAGTGCAAGACACCTCATTTCCACAAGCATCGGAGGCTAACCAAGTACGGTAGATCACCATACAATTATCAGACTCGGTTGATTCAGGACAATTGAGCGTCCCTCCTGATCCGGAACCGTCTACAAAGCTCTCGTTTATCGCGGTAAGTGTAGTGTTTAAAACCGAACCGGAGAAAGCGCTTTCACAGCCTCCGATGAAGGCATTGGCTTCAGCAATTACTTCCGATACCGTCATACCCTCCATGGGCCCCGATGATAAAGTATAGTCGCCCAAATCGGCGGTCGATTCAGAAAAAGATTCATCCGCAACATCGAAACCTACACTAAGCGTTGCAGCTACAAGTTGTCCTGCCAGTACTGAGTGATAATTGCTCGGATCAACCAAGTTCTCGGTAATAACCCTGACCGGTCCTCCGCTAGGGAGAAAGTCTTGCACGGCGGAGGAACTCGTCAAGGTCAAGGTGTAATCACAACCAATCGTTAATCCGTCAGGAAAGGCCGATTCAAAATTGGCATCGCGGTATGTACCCGGATTATTTCCGTTTGCTTTAGAACCCCAACCACCTTGGGTTTGGGTACGTAGCTGACCGCAGTCTTCCGATTCCGTATTTTGGCCGAGGGCCAGGCTATCGGCATAGGTTATGCTCACCTGCGAACATGAGGCAGAGGCTATAGCCATTCCGGTTAAGGAGGGGTCTGCTTCTTCTTCGCAAGAAATGGTCAAATCATCCGGGCAAGTAATTTCTAATTCGCCCCCACCTGTCACCTCTATCATCTGCACGCAGCTTCGGGAGTTTCCGCAGATATCGGTAGCGGTCCAAGTTCGCAAAATCATTGGCGGGCAAGCATTGAAATCTTCCACATCTTCATACGAAAGCTCTACCTCCGAGCAGTAATCAACGGCATAGGGCTCTCCCGTGAGAGATGGATCCGTCTCGCCACCACACTCTACAATAGCCGAAGGCGGACACGAAATGTAGGGGTTCATCTGATCCACAACGATTATTAATTGCGTGCATGAGGTCGTGTTTCCACAGGCATCAATGGCCATCCATGTTCGCGAAAATTGCTTTTCACAATCACCGGTCAAATCGCCGTCGGTATACGTCAGCGTCACATCGAGGCATTGATCAGTGGCGGAGGCATAGCCCGTATTGTATGGCTCAAAACTCGCACCGCAAGATACGTTGGCAGTTGGCGGACATACCAAATCAGGCCCTTCTTCATCAATTACCGTAATGACCTGATAACAATAAGAGGCATTTCCACAGGCGTCGGTAGCCGACCAAGTTCTCACAAAAGATACGGGGCAATTTCCGTCAAAAGGTCCGTCGGTATAGTCCAGGATAACCTCACTGCAGAGATCATCGGCATCCGGTGTACCTGTGAATTCAGGATCTGTTGTAGCCTCGGAACAATTGATGGTGATATCTTCCAAACAATTGATGGCAGGCGGCTCCTGATCATCAAAGAGAATCATCTGGACACAGTTGGATGCATTTCCGCAAGTATCTACAGCCGTCCAGGTACGCAGAATACGCGGAGGACAAGCATTAGAAATGTACTCGCTATCCTCATAGGTAATCGTTACGATATCTTGGCTGCAATCGTCTACTGCCTCAGCCAAACCTATGGTGGACGGATCAATATCGGTATCGCCACAAGACAACAAAACATCTTCGGGACAAGTCATGGCCGGGCCTTGCGTGTCTTCAATTGTAATGGTATTGCTGAGGGTCGTGTTATTTCCACAATTGTCCGTAGCGGTGTAAGTGCGTAAAACTGTTTTGCGGCACCCCGCCTCCGTGATGAACTCATCCATTACGACATCGAGAGTATCGCCGCTGCATTGATCTACAGCAAATACCTCAGGGGCATCAGGCACATCCGTACACTGAAAATTTTGATTGCCGACAAGACCGTATATAGTCGGTCCGCTCAAATCGGTTATTGAAATTAACTGCTCAGCCACAGCGGTATTGCCGCAAGCATCGGTGGCTGTCCAGAGTCGAGTAATGGAAATCGAGCAATCAATAGACGCCGTTTCAACATCTTCGTAAGAATAGTCCACATCAGAACATAAATCGAACACATCAGGCGAACCTGTATAGCTCGGATCGATGGGCGTACCACAATCCAGAACCACATTTCCCGGTGCGATGATTTGCGGTGCTTGCGTATCTTCTACATACACGTTTTGATAACACACCGTGCTGTTTCCGCAGTCATCGGTAGCCGTCCAAGTGCGGACAAAGAAGCCACAATCTTGAGCCGAACCGTTCGAGTATGAGAGCTGTACTTCACTATCACAATTATCAGAAGCGGTGGCATATGCATCCGGTGCTATGAAAGCGGCACATTCCGCATATTGATCGGGAGGGCACACCAAAACAGGTGCCTCATCGTCAATGACCGTAAAGGTTTGCGAACAAGACTTCATGGCCGCACCGTTCGTAATCGTATAAGTTCGGGTCAGTAGTAGCGGGCTGTCCTGACAACCGGTTCCTTGAATAGTCTCGCTTACTTGTAGACTCAATTCTCCGCAACCATCAGATGAATACGAAACCAAATCTTCGGTATCGGGTATTTCGCTGATGCAAGAATAGATCTGACCGCCGGCATCACCGCAATCGATGGTAAGTGCACAACAGTCAGGGGCAACGCCTGCGACATCAACCAATTGGCAATTGCTTTCGGGATTTGCGTTACAATCAGGATTATCAGAAGGAATTATACTGAACAAGTAGTCTTCCCCTTCCGGGAATTCCAGAACCACGGTGATGGTATTGCTTTCAGACTCCAAAGGGCCAAAGCATAATTCGGAGGGAACCACCGATAGTGCATTTGCGGCGCTTACCGCAAAACTACCGTTTGAACCGGCGATACTCATTGTTAAGGTATAGCTCCCGCTTTGGGTGCACTCTGTAGACAAGCCCGCCAACTCAATAGAGCAAGGCAGACTCTCCTCATCGGGGCAATCCAGGAAACCATTGTTATTGGTTCCATCTACATAGTTTTCGTTAATGGCACTGAGCACGGCATTCACTTCCGAAGGAGAGAATTCTGCTGAGCATCCACCGAGAACTTGATTTCCGATTTCAAGGATTTCACCAAGGCTAATACCATTGAAAGTTCCGTCATTGACAATCAGATCGCCAAGATTTTCGGAAGATTGGGAGAAGTCGGCGTCTGCCAGATCGAAGCCTACACTCAGGGTAAGGGCAAGGAGTTGTCCTGCCAAAACATTGCTGTAATTGGTGGGATTGACGTAGTCTTCAGTCAATGCACGAGCTGTTCCGCCTGAGGGCAGAAAATCTTCTACGGCGGCGGAAGATTCAAAAGTCAAGGTATAATCGCAGCCAAGAGTTATTCCATCGGGAAAGGCCACATCGAAATGAGTATCACGATATGCACCGGGATTATGGCCGGAGGCTGACGTACCCCAACCACCTTGGGTTTGGGTTCGAAAACCGTCGCAATCGGTATCTTGGGCTGAAACAGAAGTTATTAGGGTAATAATAAGGGGAGTTAGACTGTAACGTAGATTTTTCACCATATATGTGATTTTTAGTTCTAACTCAAATGGGAGGATTCCGCACAACGTTTTGCGCGAATAGGTGTATACGATGGCGGGTGAGGAATGTTTCAGGTTTTGACAGGTAATGGTTGGAGAGCCCCGGCAACCAAGATGAAAAAAAGAGCAGAGATTTGAAGGGGAAAGGATGAGTACAGGGCTCGCTCATGCTCGCTGGTTGAACTATCGAAGATCACTATCGCGGAAGGCGGACACGGCGATCCACAAAGCGTGTTGCATTCGCTGCGCTCATGATTTATCCACGAATGGACACGAATTTACACGAATGGGGCTCGCGAGGCTCGCACGAATAAACCACGGCAACACGGCGGGCACGGCGATTTACAGAGCGTGTTAGGTTCGCTACAGTTCGGCTCCCTTCGGCTACGCTTCGGCTCTCTTCGGCTACGCTCAGAGCGGGAGCGCTCAGCGTAAACGCTCAGTGCGGGTCGCTCACTGACCACGCTCACTTTTTT
>CAZYWJ010000125.1:3271-4515 GCA_964651785.1 uncultured Cryomorphaceae bacterium | reverse complement strand
TCAAACCCTCTCCTTCTCCACCGCATACTTCTTCGCTTCCTTCTCAATCTCGTCGAGCGAAAAAGCGTACTTCAGCGGTTTGTGGGTGAGGTTTTTGCGAAAGCGTAGGGTGTCGAAAAGTCCTTTTATGGGTGGTTCGCCGTTGAAGATGAGGAGAACGGGGGTGTTGACATAAGCTCCGATGTGTACCGCTCCCGAGTGTTGGGTCACGATGAGATTCGCCTCCGCGCAGTACTTCAGCGTATCGGCATTGTCGGCAGAGACTTTTACTTCGATATTGCCGCTGCCCTTTACTTTCGCGCTAAGCGAAGGATGGCCCACCAAATAAACCTTTTCGAAGTGCGGGCTCAGCCTTTCGGCAATTTCCAAGTAATCCCAAGGGCCGCCGTTATTGGGTGTTACCTTACCGCCTTTCTTTCTCGGGAAAATCACCACCGATCCCGTGGCTTTTTCACCGTAGGCTTTTCCTAAATTGTACTTGTGCTGCTTTCCGTCGAGCTGCCAGTTGCGCAAGCCGTGCCAGTAAAAATCCGTACGGTCAATGTCGAGCATGGGCAAGCCACTCTTCTTGGCTTCTTTTCTCCACGTTTTGATGACTTCGGCCACATCTTTCGGCACCTCGTTCTGATTGGCCGAGGGCTTTATTTCGCTAAAGAAATCGCGGAGCTCGGTGAAAGATGCCAAAATGGATTCTCCTTTCTCATCGACCAAAAAGGGCTTATGCAGGCTCATGCCGCAATAATGAATGGCCACCCCTTTTTTGTGGAGGTGCACAAGAAAGGGAAGGTTGTGCAAGAGGAAGTGGCCGAATTCTCCTTTGAAAGGGCCGTAATAACAAGCTTTCTCTTTGAGGGCTTTTTTGTAAAAACGATCCAGCGCCAGCTCGTACTTCTTGTACTCCACGGCCATGCCCACCTTTCCTTTCCAATTCATTCGGTCTTGGATGAGCTCTATGGCGGTGGCATCGTTGCGGCTGATGTACTTCAGCTCTTTTCTGCGGATGCCATATTTTTCGAGTACGGGAATCATTCTTTGAACAAACCTTTCTTCACGGCGTCAGGACCAAATCGCGACCTGACATCTTCGATGATTTTTTCGGGGGCGTAAATATCGTAATTCGCTACCAATTGCCGCATCGCTTTGCCGAGGTCTTCTTTGTTGCCTTCTTCAAAGAGCAATCCGTTCGCTGAATTGAGGATTTCGCGCGTGCCGTCAATGTCGGATGAAATGGCGGGAATGCCGCG
>CAZYWJ010000125.1:0-3171 GCA_964651785.1 uncultured Cryomorphaceae bacterium | reverse complement strand
AAAGCCTCCAGAATGAGGTCTTGTCGCTTTCGCGAATCCATGATTGCCACATTGCAGAAGGTGAATGGCTCGGCAGGTCGCGGCTTCGGGTCATCGACGAAAAAATCGTCGGTAATGACATTGGGCACCAACTCAAAAGGCGCTTTGAAAATGCGCTCCATCTTCTCGACGTAGGCCTTTGTCACGGCGAAGCGTCGCTCCACGTTTTGCACGAAAGCGATTCGCTCGTCGTCAGAGGCAAAGGGATTGGCGCAAGGATAGACGCCTTCTTCGATATTCGGCGAATTCTCCATGTACCAAATCGGAATACCGAAGGTTTCGGAAAGGTGTTTGGATATGTAGGTAAAATCGAAAATGCCGTGGTGAAAAATCACGTCGGGCTTGCCGTGTGTCGCCACGTAGGTTTTGAAATTTTTCACCGTTGATTTCAAAATATTCGACTTTCGCTCGGCGATGGGATCGCGTGAGTACCGCAGCGGACGCTTGTGCACGGTCAGATTGTCGATAAAGGTGATATCCTCTCGCCTTCTGAAATTCAGCATGGCCGATTTGTCGAAGCCTTTTTTCATGAAGTTGCCGAAGGTCGTCTCGCCGTTGAGCATAATGGCACATTGGCAACAGCGCGATTGTAGCGCCAAAAGGTGAAGCTCCACAAAGGTACCCTCGGATGTGGTAGGCGACGGGTACCACGAACTGATGAACAAAATATGTGGCTTATCCATCGTAATCGGCTAAGGTGACTTTGCAATACGTTTTGCTGGGATAGAATATCAGATCGCCCAGTCGGGAGCGGTAGTATTTTTCCAGTTGCTGCTGTGCTTTCGGCAATCGGTTCCACTTCATGTTGTGCTTGAAGCGAATGTATTTCACCCCGAGTCGGTATCGCTTGGCGTCTATGAGATTAAGTTCTTTGGCTGCCTGCCAATACCGTAGACCGCGCTGCTTGGCCTCTTTTCCCAATTCCAGCAGATGCCAACGCATCATTTGCGCCAAGTCCAAGAGATACCTGGCGAGGAGCAGCTTTTCGCAATCTCCCAGTTTTTGAGCTTGTTTGAGCAATTCGGCATGGCGCAAAATCATTTCAAATCGGAATTGAAAATGCGCTACGGTTTGAGATTCGAGCCGCGGAATGCTGTGTACTTCCTGTCGGTAAAAGACATCGGGCTCAACGTGGAAGTAGCGGTAAGGCAATCCTTTGATCAAGGCGCGGACATGGAGGTCATAGTCTTGCTGACTGTGCAGACTGTCGTCAAAACCACTCAATTTCTCTAAGGCAGTTCTTTTCCAAATCGGGCCCGAAATGAGCCAAACGATATCCCGATTGAGAAAGCGGTGCAGTGGCTTTTCATCGGTTGGGATATTGCAAATCACCTCGCTATCGCCGAGTTCTGTGTGAAACAACCCCATCGGGTAGACGGCGTAATCCAGGTCAGGATTAGCTTCCAAGTCTTTTAATCGGCGCTCGAGACAGTCGGGAGTGAGCAGGTCATCGCTGTCGAGGAAGAGCACGTATTCCCCTTTGGCGGAAGCCAGACCCTGATTACGACAAGATGATGCTCCTTTTTTTCCCTGATTTTGCTGATAGATAATTCGCTCGTCGATCACTGCCAGATTCTTAGCCAACTCGTCGCTGCCATCGGTAGAGAAGTCGTCGACGAAGAGCAACTCCCAGTTGCGCATGGTTTGCGCCATGACCGAGCGGATGCAATCTTCTACAAATTGACCTTTGTTGAAATTGGGGGTGATTACGGAAACGCGGGGATTATTCATGAATTGAGCGCAAAAATATTCATTCTGCGCTACATCATCGATAGTAATCGTAATGCTTCTTGACGGGCAGCCCGAGCAAGGTTTTGAGGAAATACCGAAACTTGGGCTGCTTGTAGAAGTCGGGCATGTTGTTCATCACGAACAGTGCTGCCTTAAAATCAGATCGCTTTCGGCTCCACGATGATTTTTCGGTAAGGAGGCGATTTTCCTCGTAGTGATACTTGAGGTAGAGGTCGAGGAGGATGCGGTGCACCCTTTCGGGCTGATTGGTCGATTTGGCCCAAGCCAAAAGCATGGAAGCCATAAGCACTTTGTCGGTATGGGCTCGCCGACTGGTAGAAGTCGTGTTTCTCCCGTCGACGGTTCTCATCGCCACCGCCGTATCCAAACTTCCGCCGTAGAGCTTGTGGGTGAGGGCCAAGCGAGCGAGCCATTCGGTGTCTTCGCCAATTTCCAGTTTGGCGGAAAAGCCTCCCGTATCTCTGGCGGCATGCGCCTTTACGGTAAGTCCGCAAACCGAAAAATGTCCGTTCTTGCCGAAAGGCTCCATTTCTTCAAATAGCTTTTCGGGTGAAACCGGGGTTTTGAGCATGGTCAGCTCATCGCTCTCTTCGCGGCCCAAGGCTTCGTACACCCCGTCCGCATCGGAATGCATTTCAAAAATCTTTTTCGTCAGCGCAAAACGGCCGGACAGCATGTAATCATCGGCATCCAAAAAAGACAAAAAGGGTTGGCTTGCTTTGGAAATGCCCACGTTTCGGGCGGCGCCCGCTCCGTGTTTTTTCGTGTCATCGTGGTGAAAACACTTCACTCGAGCGTCGTCGCAAAAAGTATCCAGCACGAATTGGCCTCCGCCATCATCCGAACCATCGTCTATTACAATCACCTCTTCGGTTTCGGCTTGCGCCAAAGCACTCTCGATGGCGCGCTTCACAAATCGCGCCTGATTGTAGAGTGGGATGATTACCGAAACTTTCAAGATATTTGGAGCTTTACTTCAGACAAATATAGGATGGCTGAGAAACCGCAAGGAAAGGTTTTTTGCATTGGGATGAATAAAACGGGAACCACTTCGCTGGAAAAATTCATGGAACTCCACGGATTCACCACCGGCGATCAGGTTCGGGGAGAGCTTCTTCTGAGGGATTTCATGTCGGGAAACTTCGGTCCTATACTTGACTTTTGCAAAACTGCTGACTTTTTTCAAGACCTTCCCTTCAATGCGCCCGGCTGCTTTAAAATATTGCTCACCGCCTATCCGGATGCCAAGTATATTTTGACCGTTAGAGACAGCGCCGACGAGTGGTATGAGTCTTTGGTCGGTTTTCACCAAAAAGTTTTCGGAGCACCTTTGACAAAGGAACTTCTTCAGAAAACGGACTACCGCTACAGGGGATTTGC
>CAZYWJ010000124.1:0-4643 GCA_964651785.1 uncultured Cryomorphaceae bacterium | reverse complement strand
ATGAAGTGGTGGTTACGGCAATCGGAATCGAAAAAGACAAGCGAAAGCTAGGTTATTCCGTAACGGAAGTTGAAAGTGATGAGATCATAAAATCTCGCGAAACCAATGTGGTCAACGCCCTTAATGCTAAGGTCGCGGGGGTTCAGGTTACTTCAACTTCAGGTAGTCCGGGTGCATCTTCTACCATTCGAATACGAGGAAATACGTCAATTAACGGAAACAATGAACCGCTTTATGTGATTGACGGGATTCCGATTGACAACAGCTACCGCGGATCGAACTTTACCGATCAGGCCAACCGCGCCATCGATATCGACCCGAACGATGTGGAGAGCATGACGGTGCTGAAGGGAGGAGCTGCTTCCGTGCTATACGGATTGCGAGCCGCTAATGGAGCCATTATCATTAATACTAAAAAAGGGCGAAAAGGAAAAACCAAGGTGACCTTTAGTTCTACGACAACTTTTGATGTGGTAAACAAACTGCCCGAAAAGCAAGATGTCTTCGCGCAGGGAGATAACGGAGATTTCATATTTGGATCAAACTTTTCGTGGGGCCCGAGAATCGATACGATGTTTAATTCAAGTTTGGGTAGTGACTTTTTGGTGCCGGGATCTGATGCTACGGCCACAACTCGAGCAGAGAGTTTTGACAATTCAGAAAATTTCTTTGAGACCGGCGTAACCCTCAACAATAGCTTGAGCATCACCGGCGGAAACGAGAAATCAACTTTTTATCTTGGTTTAGCCGACTTACGTCAGACGGGAATCATTCCATTGACTGAATTTAATCGTACGAGCATTCGACTCACGGGAACCAATCAGATTACAGACAACTTTCGTGTTCGGGCCAGCGCCAATTATATTACCAGCAAAGCTGACAGAGCCCAACGGGGAAGTAACCTTTCGGGAGTAATGCTCGGTCTGATGCGTACACCGCCGTCGTACGATTTAACCAATGGTACCGACGATCCTGTAAATGATGAGTCGGCGTGGATGCTTCCCGATGGTACTCAAAGGACGTACCATGGGGCTTATGACAACCCCTACTGGTCGGTCAACAAAAACCGAAATGAGGAGACGTTGAACCGATTGATCGGTTTTGTAGAAGCCAATTGGCAGCCTTTCGATTGGATGAATGTGATGAACCGAACGGGGGTTGACACCTATTCTGAGCAGCGCAAAAGTTATTGGGACCGCCAGTCCAATGAGTTCACAGATCTGGGTGGAGCCATTTTCGATGAGAACTTTAATCAGCTTAACATCACAAATGACCTGATCGTAACCATTGATCACGAAATTTCCTCTGATTTCAATGCCCAATACATCGTTGGACACAGTTTTCAGGATTTCAACTCTACTTCTTACATCGTCGATGGATTCGACTTTGTGGTAGATGATTTTTACGACATGTCCAACGTGGCATCAATTAATGTAACTGCTGACGATTTTCTGGACCGACGAAGAATCATTGGTCTCTTCGGAGACTTTTCTTTTGACTACAAACGAACGTATTACCTGACCCTGACGGGAAGAAATGACTGGTCGAGCACACTGCCCGCAGACAATAATTCATTCTTTTACCCATCTGTCAGTCTCGGATTTGTGCCAACGGAAATGGTGGACCTTGGTTGGTTTGAATACGTGAAGCTAAGAGGTAGCTACGCAGTAACGGGGAACGACGCCTATGCGGCCTACCTCACCAGCAACTTCTTTGTGAGCGGAGGATCTACTCAAGGCCAACTTTCTTACTTTCCGAGCTCGGTGATTGGTAGCAACGATCTGAATCCGGAGTTTACCCGCTCATTTGAGATAGGTACCGACATCCGAAGCCGTAACAACCGAGTGCGACTCGATCTGACTTATTACAATACTTCTTCGGTCGATCAGATAGTCGAGATTCCGATTGCGAACTCAACCGGTTATTCATCCGTGATTACCAATATCGGTGAAATTCAAAATCAGGGGATCGAAGCTCTAGTGAACTTCAATGTCGTTGAGAGACAAACGAACAAATACAACAAGGTTTGGTGGAACACTTCTATCAATTTTACGCGTAACCGAAGTGAAGTTTTAGAGCTAACTGAAGGTCTTGACAACATTGCGCTACCAAGCAACGGATTGGCGAGCACGCAGAGTAGGGTAGTAGTTGGAGAACAATACGGTGTTCTATTTGGTCGAGTATGGCAAAGAAATGACAATGGAGATATCCTCGTAGATTCCTTGGGTAATCCACTTGCACAACTTGAGGGAGATATAATTGGAGATCCCAATCCTAATTTCACCATGGGTTGGCGAAATAACTTCGGTTGGCGAAATTGGGAGCTATCCTTTTTACTAGACCTACGAGTAGGTGGTGATATTTATAATGGAACAAGGGCCGTAATGACCTCTTTAGGAACTCATGCTGATACCGAAGATAGAAATGAAGAGGTGGTTATAGAGGGTGTAATTGCTAACGGATCTAGAGCTGGCCAAGTGAATGATGTGGCTATTCTAAAAGAAGATCTTTACAGTAATTACGAGTTGGTCAATGTATCAGAAGAGTTTGTTGAAGAGGTTAACTGGTTGAGAATGCGTGATGTCTCTTTGACATATAATTTCTCTCCAGCTTTTTTGGACAAAATCGGTATTGAGCGGGCTTCGTTTAGCCTTACCGCGAGAAATTTATTTCTCATTACAAATTACACGGGAATTGATCCCGAGACTTCTCTGGGAGGGGGTTCCAATGCTTTCGGAAGAGATTATTTTAACAACCCGAACACCCGAAGCTACGGGTTTAATTTAACTGTAACGCTTTAAGCCATGATAAGAATCCTATACCTATTCGCTGTTTTCTTCGTTGCCGTTTCGTGCGACTTGGAAGAAATCAATGAGAATCCAAACGTCCCGAATGATGTGCCTTTAAGCACCCTTTTACCTCCTTCACAGAAAGCCTTAGCCGATGCACAAGGAGGTGAGCTTTTCAGAATCAACAGTGTCTTTGCTCAACAAATGCAAGGAATTAGCGGTAGGCCCCAGGGCTATGAAAGATATAGCCCTAATGAGCAATTTATAAACAACCCTTGGAGCGATTTTTATGTGAATGCGATCGTTAACCTTAAGATAATTGAGGATCGGGCTATTGAAGAATCAGCCCCACATTACGCGGGGGTGTCAAAAATTCTTCAAGCCCAAGCTTTTGGGTTAATTACAGATACTTGGGGCGATGTTCCTTTTTTTCAATCAGCCCTTGGTTCAGATGAAATAGATCCTGCATTTGACAGTCAAGAAGTGATTTACGACAATATTCAGATCCTTCTCGACGAAGCCATTATCCTGCTGGGGGAAGAAAGTGTTTTGAGTCCGGGTCCCGATGATGTTATTTACAATGGAGATCTTCAAAATTGGATAGCTGCGGCTCACTTGCTTAAAGCGAGGTACCTTCTGCACACCACCAAGCGTGAACCCGGAGTAGCTAGTGAAGTGATCACAATACTCAACCAAGCTTTTACCTCAACGGCTCAGGATTTTGAGTACCCTTATTTAGGTACAGGAGAAGACCTTAATCCGATTGGAGGCTTTTTTGAAAATAATGAAACTCTCATCGTGGATCCAAGCTTTGTTAGTTTCATGGAGTCATTGAATGATCCACGAATAGATTTTGCCTTTGACATATTACCGTTTACAGGAGGTCAAAGAAAACCAGGTGAGTATTTCGGTTCATTGGACTCCGAGCTTGAGTTGGCAGGCTATACCGAGCAACTTTTCCTTTTGGCAGAAGCGAGGCTCAGAACCTCAGATGCGCCGGGAGCCGAAGAAGCGTTGCACGAGGCAATCGGAATTTCTATGGATGATATTTCAGCTGGAGAAATCACACAGGAGGAGATCGACAACTACGTTGCCACCAATGCGACCCTTTCGGGTGACTTTGAAAGTGATTTAGAAACGATAATCCGTGAAAAGTATATCGCTCTTTTTACCACTCCTGAGCCGTGGACTGACTTTCGCCGTACGGGCTACCCGATGCTCGAACCCAACGAAGGCGGAGTTTCAGGTTCAAATCCTAACGGTGAGATTCCGCGGCGATTAATCTATCCGCAAAGTGAGCGTTTAAGAAATCAAAATTTCCCTGCTACGAATCCCAATATGCAAGACCGATTCTGGTGGGACGAATGAGAACACTCAGAGCCATAGCGATTGCCTTTCTGCTTTTTTCCTGCAAAGGAGAAAACACAGTTGAGCCCGCCGCTGAAGAAAATGTCAGTCCCAACCCGGCAGGAAAGCTCTTCATCATCGGGGGTGGCTCAAGGCCAATGGAGATGATGGAAGAGTTGGTGCGCATGTCGATGAGCGATGACGGGTATGCGCTGGTGATGGCGCAGTCGAGCATTGAGCCCGATACTTCCTTTTTCTACGTCGAGAAGCAATTGGTGGAGTTTACCGACCGACCGATTATTCACCTCGATTCAGCGAAAGCCAAAACTTTTCCCGTCGACTCAATTATTCAATCCGACTTAATTTACCTCACGGGCGGAAATCAGAATCGATTTTTGCAAAAAGTTTCTGCCGAGCAAATAGAGGCCATTCGCAAAGCTTATTTCAACGGTGCGACCATCGCGGGTACCTCTGCCGGTGCGGCGCTTATGAGCCATGTGATGATTA
>CAZYWJ010000123.1:0-4644 GCA_964651785.1 uncultured Cryomorphaceae bacterium | reverse complement strand
ACACCTAAAAAATTGAAGGATTTTTCTGATTCCCATTATCAGGCAAAGATTCCGCTTTTACACTGGTATGAGATTACGAAAAATGCCAAATGGAATAATCTCTCAGACGTCAAGAAGGATTTTAACTCTGTTGATTATGTAGGAAACAACAGATATATATTCAATATTAAAGGAAATGATTATCGCTTAGTGGTCATAATTATTTTCATCTCGCAAAAGGTGTACATCAGATTCATTGGTAGCCATAAAGAATACGATAGAATAGACGTCAAAACGATATAGCATGACTTCAAAAGAATATATCCAGAAGACAAAAAGGATGGAGGAATTATTAAAGCTCCTCACAGAGAAAGGTCAATTGAATAAGAAACAGGAGGCCGAGCTTGATCAAGTTTCAGAATTGATCGCTGATTATGAAGAATCGAATTTTCCATTTCAAGCGGATACTTTGATCGAGATGATAGAATTGCGAATGTTTCAGCGCAAGCTGAAGCAAAAGGATATTGCAAAGATTTTAAATACTACTCCCTCCAGAGTAAGTGAAATTTTGAATGGAAAGAGAGGACTAACCTTTGATTTGGCAAAGGGTCTGTATACCAAACTTAATATTGACCCTAAAATCATTCTGGGTAAGGGTTGATCGGATATCGAACGTGTGAAACTTCTTGACCGCCGTTAATAAAATGGAGAGGTTTCGACAGGTTTACTTACTACACCTACGTACTTTTATCGGCTATTATGACCTTTCGAGAATGGACAGAATGGCTGGGCGATTTGCCGTGGTTGCTGAGGTGGTTTCCACTTTTGGTAGTTCTGCGGCCACTTGTTGATAGCCTCTATTTTCTCAAGGAAGTCAGCCCGCTTGCATCGCCGCCTTATTTGGTGGGCGTGCTCACACCCATTTTGGCTATTGCCGCTCTGATAAAGTTTCGTCATCCGCCTTTCGGCAAAGTGGACAAAACTTTCATGCATTGGTCGATCATCGTTTTGCTTAATTGTTTATTCCTACTGCTTTACGATCCGCTGTCAATCTTGTCATTGGAGTTTTTGCTTAAGCTTTCACTACCCGTGTATCTTTTCTTTTTTCTGCGTTTGCTGATTCGCGATCTGCGAGACTTACACGGTGTTTTGCAATCCTTTCTCTACGCGGGAATTTTCATCGCGGCCATTTTGCTCTTCGAGGTATTGGTCAATCCGATCGGTATTGAGGAAAGTCGCGGGCTGCAACGCATTCAAGGAAGTTTCGGCGATGTGGTGAGCTACGGGATGTACATCACTTTCGCCATTACGGCGGCTACCTATTTTTACTTCGCGAGAAATCATTTGATCGCCCAAAACAAGCGGCTCGTCTTGATCGGAGTAGTGGCTTTTTTTGGCATCTTGGGCTTGGTCAACATTCACCATACGGCAACTTACACGGTATTTCTTTTGATCACCGCCCTCTTTCTGCTTTTTAATCTTCGAAAAGGAAGTCCTTCAATTGCTTTTGCCATGATTGTTATCGTCGGAATAGCCATGTCTTATTTCGGCAGCGGAATTGTGGAAGAAAAGATTACACCGTTGATCGAAACCGACTTGGCGGTATACTCAGGAGACGAAGACACCGACAGACTACTCCACGGAAGAGTAGGACGCTGGCGGATGATGCTCGAAAAATTTTCTTCTGAAAATGTCCCCGTTCAATTCTTCGGGTATCCGCTGAAGTTCGACTACGTCTTCCAATTCATCGGGATCGGTTCGCACAACGATTTTGTAAGAATGCTTTTCGCCACGGGCATATTGGGCTTGATTCTCTATATCAGGTTGCTTTTTGTCGTTTTCAGAAGAAATCTGCTCCTCGGCCCGGCTCAGCGTTTCCTGCTTTACGCTACTTTTGTGGCGCTTTTATTTTACAGCATCAGCGTGACACCTACGTTCTACGCACCTTTCATGTATTTTACTTTGGCCGTTTTTGCTTACACGGCACTCCCCGAAAACTTACGCTTGCAATGGAAAAACCGAGAATACTAATATTGGGCAAGTTACCCCCGCCACTGATGGGTCCTGCCATTGCCACGCGGATACTCCTCAACTCGGATTTAAAGAATGACTTTGATCTTTATCATTTCGATACGCGTATCAACGCTGATGTGGCCGATATGGGCTCATTCAAATGGCAAAAGCTAAAGACCATACGAACGCTTTATTCTACTTTCGAAGAGAGGCTGAAAGAAGTGAATCCCGAACTGGTTTTGATACCCATCGGCCAAACCACGGCGGGATTTTTAAAGGACATTCCCTTCATTCGAATGGCACAGAAATCAGGTGCCAAGGTGTTGATACAACTTCGAGGTAGCGAGTTTCGAACCTGGTTTGACAAGCTCGACCCCATTCGAAAAAACATGGTGCGAGGGGCTTTGGCCAAAGTACACGGCGTAATCGTTCTCGGTGAAAACCTGCGTTGCCTTTTTGAGGGGCTTGTCCCTGATGAAAAAATCTTCGTGGTTTCAAACGGAGCCGATTACTCTTTTCCCGAAAGTCGCACCAAATCATTGCGCATCCTCTACTTGGCCAATTACCTTCCCGGAAAAGGATTGAAGGAACTGTTGGAAGCACTCGTCATCGTACACGAAAAACTCAAGCTGCGATTCGAGTTTCACGGTTACGGCAGTTGGGACAATGAGACCTACAAGCGCGACTGCGTGAAAATGGTGGAGCGCTACCCCAATTTCTTCCTCAACGGCAGCATTTCAGGCGATGCCAAGTGGCAGGCCTTTGCAGATGCACAGATCTTTGTCTTTGCGCCGAAAGCTCCCGAAGGGCATCCGTGGAGCCTTGTGGAAGCCTCGGCGGCGGGACTGCCGATTGTGAGTACCGATAGAGGTGCCATCCGACAAAATGTGGTAGACGGAGAAAACGGTTTTCTTTTGGAAAACCCCGAGCCAAAACTTTTGGCGGAGAAAATCGCCTTGCTGATCAAGGACGCTGATTTGCGTCAGCGGATGGGCGCCGCTTCTCGAAAACTATACAAGTCCAATTTTACCGCTGCCGCCATGAGTGCTCAAATGCGGAATGCGTTTCAAACCATCCTCGCCGAAACATGTGTGGAATAGTCGGCTTCGTCGGGAAAAACCTGAAAGAGTTAACGCTCGATTCGGCTGTTGAAGCGCTGCATCACCGCGGTCCCGACTTCGGCGATTCTTTTCAGGAATGGGTGGGGACCACCTGTCTTTTTCTTGGCCATCGCAGGCTTTCCATCATCGATTTGAGTGACGAAGGAAATCAACCCATGCACGAAGGCCACGTCAGCATGGTGTTCAACGGTGAAATTTACAATTACCGCGAACTCAAGGCGGCTCACCTTTGCGGTGAAAAATTTCACGGTTCGTCTGATACGGAAGTCGCGCTCAAGCTCTACCAAAAATTCGGGGCAGATTTTGTTCATCACCTTCACGGCGATTTTGCCATGGCAATTTTCGATCGAGATCGAGGTGAACTCTTGCTTATTCGCGACCGCATTGGCGTGAAGCCGCTTTACATCTACGAGAGTGATGGAGTCTTCGCTTTCGCCAGTGAGATCAAAAGCTTTCGAGCGGCAGGCTTGAAGCTTACGCAGAGAGAAGATGCCCTCGCTAAGTTTTTGGTTTTTAAGTACAGTCCGCGGCAGGAAACGCGCCACAATGAAGTGAGGCGACTAGCTCAGGGCACCCTGCTCAGATTGGACTTGAAGTCGGGCAAGAAAAGCGAAATGAGGTATTGGAATTTGCGCAAGGAGATTAAGCCCTTCACCGGCAGTTTCGATCAGGCCAAAGGCGAATTGCGCGAAAGGCTTGGTGCATCCATTCGCGCAAGGCTGGTGGCGGATGTACCCATTGCCAATTACCTCTCGGGTGGACTCGATTCATCCATCATCGCCTACCACTTGCGAGGGGAGGAGTTTACGCACTACTGCGCCGTGAAGCACGAACGCGATCTCAAAGCCGAGGGAACTACATCCGACGGGGCATTCGCCAAAAAGCTGGCAGCCGATTGGAACCTGAACCTCGAGACCATTTCGATCGGGATGGACGAGCTCACTCCCGAAATGATTCGAAAATCCATCACCGCCTGCGACGATCTCATCGCCGATGGATCGATTATTCCCGCCATGCTTATTGCCGAAAAGGCGGCGCAAAAACACCGCGTGGTGCTGAGCGGCATGGGAGCCGATGAACTCTTCCTCGGCTACAACGGTCACTTCTTGCTCAAGCTCACGCAAATGGCTCAGTCGGTGCCCGGATTCAAGGGATTGGCTTCACCGCTTTTGCAAAAGATCAAAGCGGGCAAGGGGCCCTTCAAAGCCTACCGCCGCTACCTGCAAAAGTGGGGGAACAACCTCGGAAAGGATTTTCAGGCGGCCCGTTTTAGCGTGGTGGGAGATGTGGATTCTGCGCTTAGCCTTTTGAAAAATCCGCCCGACCTTAAATCCATTTTCGCTGATTTCAAGGGAAACGATTTTGAAGATCTTTTCCATTTTGAAATGGAAAATTTCCTGGTGAAGAACCTTCACTACCTCGATGGCTCTTCCATGGCTTATGGTCTGGAGAGCCGCGTGCCCTACCTCGATCACGAGTTTGTAGCCTTTGCGGCAGGCCTTCCCGTCGACTTCAAACTTGATAACCAACT
>CAZYWJ010000122.1:0-4711 GCA_964651785.1 uncultured Cryomorphaceae bacterium | reverse complement strand
CGTTGCATGCAACGATCCTACATCTGCATCGCAGAATTGCAAAAATTACCTTTCCGGAAGTTTTCATTAAATTGCATACGCGCGAATGCGGCGGATTTTCATCAGTTTATATGAGAGTCTAATTTGATTGACTTAAACCAAAACACAATGCGATCTGAGAATCTCTACATCTTGTTACTGACTATACTTCTATTTAAGCCCGGCTTTAGTCAAGATCCCGAATGGGCCTGGGCCGAATCTGACGGAAATCTGAACAGTGAGTATGGCAATGCGGCCTGCACGGATTCGGATGGATATATCTACGTCACCGGCACATTTCAAGGCGCGACCACCACGATCGGAGACATTACGTTATACAATTCGGGCGAGGGTAGTTTGGACATATTTTTAGCTAAATATGATCAAAGTGGAAATGTGATTTGGGCTATAAGTGAGGGAGGAGGAGCTGCCGATTGGGCCTACGGTGTTTGTGCCGATCCTCAGGGTAATGTGTTTATCACGGGATATCATCAAAGTGATACGCTCAGAATCGGTACCGCTCAATTTCCCAATACCTCAACTTATAGTACATGCTATGATATCTTCATCGCAAAATACGATTCGGATGGCAATTTTCTTTGGGCCAAAAGTCCCGCAGGGCAAGGCTGTGAGCGAGCGAAGAGTGTCGCCACTGACTCCGAAGGAAATGTATATATGGTGGGTTACTATTGGAGTGATGATATTGAATTCGGAGACCTAACCTTAAATAACCTGTCAGGCGGCTTTGATGGCTTTCTCACCAAATACAATCCGAATGGAAACGTGCTATGGGCCCGACGTATTGCCGGTCACGATTTTGATGCCTGCGAAGACATTTCTGTAGATGCGAACGATGATATCCTGGTAACAGGATCTTTTGAAAATGCGGCCCAGTTTGGTGATAACGTCGTAGAAAGTCCTAATGAGGCTACCTATCAAGAAATATTTGTGGCAAAATTTGATTCAGATGGTAACAATATTTGGGCTGAATGTGCCATAGTGCCATATTTTGGCAACTATGCTTCAGGGAATGGAATAGCTTCTGATGCCGAAGGGAATGTCTATATAACAGGATATTTTCAATACTCGCTTGCTTTCGGGGAAGATACATTGGGCACGGCACCCGGCACTACGGCGCTTTTTCTGGCAAAGTATGATAGCATGGGCACTCCTTTGTGGGGACGTACACCCGGAGGGACGGGCAACGATTATGGAATAGATGTATGCGTGGATGGCGAAGGGCACGTTTTTATGACAGGTTATTTCACCAGTTCTTTTCTCAGTTTCGGTTCCATGCCATTAATTAATTCCAATACGGGATACAATGATGCCTTCATCGCGGCGTATAATTCGGATGGTGAAGCAATATGGGCAAATTCGATGGGCGGGTCTGACCACGATTACGGTATGAACCTGGCAAGTGGTTTGGATAATGATGTTTATCTATCCGGTTATTTCAGTAGTTATTCGCTCGACTTTTCAAATACGACGGTCGTGAATTCGGGCAGCCATGATTTCTATTTGGCAAAATTGACCTATGATCCTGCACTTAATGCGGACCTTGTGGAAGCCCATGACGAATCGGGAATATTCCCTAATCCGTTTAAGAACTTGTTAAATGTACAGGCAGAAGGACCGACGGCAATTGAGATTTTTGATGTGTCGTCACGTAAAGTTTTTGAAAGGCAGTTTGTCAATACCTCCTCTTTTGATCTGTCGAAACTCTCACCCGGGGTATATGTTTACAAATTAAACAGGGACGGAATGGTTTCTACGGGTAAGTTGGTAAAAAGGTAAAATGGGTAGCGTACGGAATTGTAGCAAATCAGCTTTTTCTCTTGGCTTTTTTGGAATCGCACCGAACGTGAAAACGGAGTGGTATAAAGTTTATGTTTTGACTATTTTGCACGTTTATCGATCTGAATTAAATCTTTGAATTCATGGCGAATGTAAAGTTGAGGAATACCTTCCTTCTAATCCTACTGCTGTTGGCGTCGACCCGTGGCATGACCCAAGGCGAGGCGGAAAATTGGTTCTTTGGAATTGGTGCGGGTTTGAACTTCTCTTCGGGCACACCCGAGGTAATCCCCGAAAGCGCCATAAATTCCATTGAAGCTTGTGCATCGATTTCCGACAGCGAAGGCAATTTGCTTTTTTATTCCCAAGCCAATAAGATTTTCAACCGAGATCATGGGGTAATGCTGAATGGTGACCTGCATGGCTACAGTAACAATGCCACTCAAGGCGTGGGAATTGTTCCGATGCCAAATGATTTGAACAAATACTATGTCTTTTCTTTGCGGTATCAGGCTGAAGAAAGGTACGCTATAGACTACGCTATCATAGACATGACAGGTGATGGAAACCGAGGCGAAGTCATCGAGAAAGGCATTAATCTGCGAGAAGGGCTCACGGAGAAATTGACCTTTGTACAGCAACGAGATAGTCCTAATGTCTGGCTTCTTGTTCACGATTTTGATTCAGATCTTTATAGTGTATTTGTGATTACGACTTTGGGTATCTTTGAAACGGCTACCTATGCTACGGGTATCAATCACACCAGAAGATATGGCTTTTTGCAGCCCAGCCCGGACGGGTCTATGTTGGCGGCATCAGTACAGACGGGGTTTATTTCGAATGGGGTCGTTGAAGTGTCGCGCTTTGACCCCGTGGAAGGAGTTATTTCGGAATCGTTTGCATTGGAAGTACCCGGAATGCCCTACGGCGTATGTTTTTCGCCTGATAATTCCAAACTCTATGTTGGATCCGGATCACCTAACCATCTTTATCAATTTAATTTGCGACTCAGAGATCCTGATTTGATTCAAGCATCACGTATTCAGATTACACCATTTCCTTTCATTGATTATTCGGGTTCTCTAGGAGCCCTGCAATTAGCTCCCAACGGTAAAATATATTTGGCGCTGTATGAAACCAATTTTTTATCGGTGATTAATAATCCCAACGCTTCCGGGCTCGAGTGCGACTATGTGCAAAATGCGGTATCTCTGGATGGTACGGGAAGCTGTGAGGGTGGTTTGCCTAACTTCGGAAACCTGTTTTGGGATCAAACCCCTGCCTATATTTTAGAGGATCCTGAACCCGAGCCGGAAGAACCACCGATTGAAGTAGAACCCGAATACGACTGTGACGACCTTCTTGTAAAAGGTAACCCGACAAGCGGAGCAATCATTTTGGAATCATTCGGAGATGAGATATCAACCGTTGAGGTATATGACATTACGGGCAGGTCGGTGATACCTGAAACGACTTATAACAGTTTTGATGTTCAAATAAATGCACGACATTTATCATCAGCTACCTATATCCTTCGCGTAAAGCATGGCTTCTGCATAAATGATGAGAAGGTGGTAGTAGCGCGTTGATTTTTTTGGATCGTTGTGCGTATCTCGTCTTTAATAGTATGTAGCTCGCAGTCGATAGTCAAAAGTTATTTTTACCCTACTTTTATCGCCATGAAACAGTTGGCATTTCTCATCGGGTTCTTTCTATACGCTACTCTTGTTCAGGGGCAGTTGAAGGTATACGACAATCATTTCAAAGAACCTCCAAGTTTGAGCTTGCCCAAGCTCGACTCGGTCAGAGTCGTCAGAATTTATGAGACCTCGGCGGGGGTAATGAACCGCGAACCCATTGACAAACCCGGCTATCTTCAAACTCAAGTAAGCTTTGACGAGGGACAGCACATCCGGACTTATGAGAGCTATAATACGTTCGGAGACGAGGTAACGGATTTATATACTTTCTCCTACGGCAAGAACAACACCGTCAAAATCGAGCACAACTCCACCTTGAACCCGAAGCAATATGAATGGACGATGCGCGACACCTTGATCAGCGAAATAAAGATGGTCAAAGGCGCCAAGCGCAAGCTCAAATTTCGCTGGGAGTACACCTATCAAGATGATACCCTTTTGACTTCGGTCGTTAAATACGATAAGAGGGACAATGTGAAGTACCGAATGGATTTCGAGTATTCCGATGACGGCAGGCTGACACGCAAAACCATCAAAGAAAGGGGGAAGCCTGCCCGCTGGCTCATGGCCTCCTACGATGAGGAGGGCAATTTAATGGGCTACCGAAATGATGACGATCGGCAATCGCGTTACGGGAGTCAAGTTTCGATAGATCGGGACTCTTCCGATCAGATTACGGCTGTAAGCGTCAAGAGCAGGAGCGGAACCAACGAGCGTTGGGTGTACGAACACGACGAAGATGGCAAGGTTTTAAAAGCTACCCTGTTTAACGGCGCCGGAATAGAGAAACGCCAAACAGAATACGAATACGATACGCAGGGAAATGAGGTGAAATGGACGCTCTCTGAGGGTACGACGGTAAAACAGCGTCGCGACCGAGTATACGATGAGGAGGGCAATTTGATTTCGGAGCACTACTATCGAAGATTTATGGGCAATCTTGATTTAAGGTATTACTTACTCCTTACGTACGATGGAGGAAACAGAATGATTCGCAAAGACTATTGGAACAAGGATACCAGTCAGCATATGCGGTGGGATTATGAGTATGACTTGTTTTGAAGAGAGGAGCTATTCTACCTCCGACATGATTTTTGTTCCTGAACTGAACATAGTCGCCCGAACATGCGCAAGCTACTCAATCTTCCTTTTTGGGAAAGATTGCTGACATTTTCCATAGAACCAAACTGAGAAAC
>CAZYWJ010000121.1:1437-4719 GCA_964651785.1 uncultured Cryomorphaceae bacterium | reverse complement strand
GTCTCAACGCAAAATATTTATTCCGAGGCTAAACGGCAGGAAATCGCAAAATCTCAGCCCGCGACAACCCAAGCCGCTCATCAAAATGACGATTCGTCACAATCTTCGCGTGAATCCAAAACACTTCATCCCAATTTCTCAGATCGGGCAGCGACAACGGAAACTTTAATCACCAAAAGTGTAAGCTTCGCACCATTGAAAATGAATGCCCTTATTCCTGAATCGGAAATAAGTCCCGAATTCAAGGATGAGCCACGCCAAGCAGACTATTATCAAGAACCTCGAAATGATTGGTACCTTTTCATTTATGGAATGGCCAATTACACACACCGTCGTATTGTGGCCCTTTCGGAAGGTAGCGAAGCCATTCCCAATCAACTCGATAAAATCGAGAATGGCTTGAT
This sequence comes from uncultured Cryomorphaceae bacterium, assembly GCA_964651785.1. Lineage (GTDB taxonomy): Bacteria > Bacteroidota > Bacteroidia > Flavobacteriales_D > Cryomorphaceae > JAKVAV01. The sequence continues at coordinate 4,315 of CAZYWJ010000121.1, read as the reverse complement.
CACTCCGGGAGCGGGATTGCAACTGAGCCGTGAAATGGGAAAATCTTTTCGTGTAAGCGCGGGAATCGAATACAATCAGTGGATTCAAGAAGGAAACTATTCGACGACAGTTCCCTTCGAACAAGTGGAACTGGTGGTGAATACCGCTACACAATCCAGCGAATACACCTTTGAAGGAAATATATCAGGGTCGCTGGGAAATACGTCATTCGCCTCGACTTCCGATGAGAATCCGTTTCAAACGGGATTCGAAACGCTCTCACCAAATTCGGAATTGACCTTCAATGTACAGACCCGGCGTCGCATTGACTACCTGTCCATTCCGATCAATCTGGAGTATGTCTACAATGCTTATCCTTTCACTTTTACCGTAGGTGCCGGCGTATCGATCAACCCCATTATAGGTTCGAGTTTAGAATATTCAACGGCTGATTCACTTCCGGAAATATACTTTCGAAACGAAGAAGAAATCAGCGGTACCTACCTCGCATTTCAAGCTGGAATCGGAATCGAATATGGCCTTTCAGAGCGAATGGCTATCCGACTCAACCCGACATACCGTGGATGGATGAACCCCATTTTTGAAAATGAAGCGATCAGAACGCTTCCCTTTGGCGTGGCGATAAGAGCCGGTCTTGTCTATCAATTCGGTAAAAAGTAACTCTCTTACTTTTTAATTACCGTTTTTGATACGCGTTCATTTTGCCAATAAAAGACAATGTGGTAAGCACCCGCAGAAAGATCGCCAAGACTTATCGTATAATCCGAAGGAATTTGTGATAAACTCTTCAACAACATTCCCGACTCACTGTATACTTCCACTCTATCAGGCGCCGGAACGTTTTCTGTCAATTCGATTCTTAACCTGTCCTCCACAGGATTCGGATTCACGCTTATTCCTTTCAAATATGGGCTTTCCCCGACAGAGCTGACCGTTACTTCTTGAACGGAATTGTCTGCTGAAAGAATCCATAAAGTGGGATCAAATTGCACCTCGTCTACTTCGAAAGGCATTTCTATCTCAAAACTTTGTCCGTTGATATTATGATCAAGCCGAAGCAGACTGTCTTGCCCCTGCCCCGACACCAGAATGGGTAACGGCATTTCAAAGAAATCAACCGAACCGTCTGACGTCGATTGGTCAATTTCCATGTGCAATGTGTTATCAGCAAAATACCAATCAATGGAATAACTCGGATAACCTTCTCCATAGAACCAGTCATCCAAAAATTCGCTTAAATCCTGACCACTCTCCGATTCCAAATGCGTTTTGAGATCGGCAGTTCGCGCATAGGAATAGGCGAGCTCGGGATCTTGGAGATAGTTTCTGATTGCTTGAAAAAAATCGTCATCACCCAGTTTCCATCGAAGCATGTGTAGCAAATAGGCTCCTTTACTGTAGCTCAACCGACCACTGAATATTCTGCCTACACTGGTTGTATCGTCCACCCATACCGACCCGTCGGGTTGACTCGTGATGTTTATAATCTGACCCAATTTCCAGTTGTACCATTCGAACGAGGTACCCAAAAATTCGGATGTCAACCCGGTTAAGTAGGTTGCAAATCCCTCATTGAGCCAAATATCTTCCCACGATCCGCAGGTTACCTTATTTCCAAACCATTGGTGAGCCAACTCGTGCGCTTGAAGGCTGTAAGAAAAGCCTCCCATGAAGCTCATCGTTTGATGCTCCATGCCTCCGCCCCAGCCGAATTGGGCATGACCGTATTTTTCATCGGCAAAAGGATACAGCTCAAAAAGCTCATTGAAAAGCTCCATCTGTTCTACGGTAGCGCCCAATTGAAATTCGGCTTGTGACAGATCCTCCGGAAAAACGTAATTGAGTACTTCAATAGCGCCGTCTTCAATCTCTACAAAGTCAGAAAAAACTGCGTAGTTGGTTACGGCAATAGCCACGAGATAAGCAGGGATCGGATAGCGGTGCTTCCAATGATAGACCATCATATCATCTTCGGGAGTTTCGCTTACCAAAGTTCCGTTAGAGCCTACCCGATAGGCGTCGGGTGTTTTGACGATAATATCAACCGAATCAATCTTGTCGGTCAAATCTTGCTTACAAGGCCACCACACCTTTGCTCCATACGGCTCAGATAAGGTCCACAAAATCGGAACTCCATTGTGGGTACCTTGCTCAAAAGAACCAAAACCAACGGAATTCGGAGCGCCTTCGTATTTCACTGAAATGCTATCTAGCTGACCGACCGGAATGATCTCGGGAAGGTTGATTTTTAAGTTATCATCCGCTTGCTGAGAGCTCAGAGTTTCCGAGCCATAGCTAATCTCCGTTACAATCATATTGTCGGCAAAGTCAAAATTGATCTGCTGAAAATCTGCTTCGGCAGGAACAAAATAGGAGGTTATTTCTCCCGAGATGTAATTCTCAGCCGGATCTACCGTCCATTCCATCCGATGATATTTCAGATCATAATCCTGAGTCGCCTCGTTCGTCTTGAAATTTAAGAGTTGACCTTTGCCTTTTTTCTCCATCTCTACGATATGAGATAGATCTTTGCAAAAGGTATTGTGCTCATGCTGAGCGAAAACGGACAATGAAACAGTCGTATAAAGTACAACCAATAAATAGCGCATATCTAAGCTTTAATGATTAAGTCAAAATGAAAACAGTCAGAACGAGACTTCCTTAACGTGTGTCAAAGTATATACAAATTGAAGCAATCTGCCCCTAAATCCGATCAAATAGTCTCACTCCTTTCCATCTTCTCACGAGAGCTCAAGTTATGAATATCTCAGGGATAAGCTTAAAAAATGGGCAATCCTTCATGAATTTGTAACCATTTCAAATTATCGGCACTCTATTATCAAACGATTAAACCTACCGACATGAAAAAATTCTTCA
>CAZYWJ010000121.1:0-1337 GCA_964651785.1 uncultured Cryomorphaceae bacterium | reverse complement strand
GTCATTTCCGAAGATGGTTTCATACTCATTCCCGAAAGGCAGCTTTCTTACCTCTTCTTTTTCTATGGAAATGACACGATATTTCTGGAGAAACCCGAAGACCTGAATCTCAATCAGGGAGAGTGCTTTATCGAATATGCGAACGGCGATCCGTTCATCGGCGAGGAAATCGGATTTCTACCCGACTTTACCTATGGATCTATTCGCCACCAAAACAACCGAATCGTCTCATGCGTTCCGCCGATTTTAAATCTGGACGCTTACCTTGTTTACACAAATGAAGAGTTAAAAATGAGCCACACGCTGACAAATAATTTCACTTCCTACCTAATCGATGGTTATACCTTATTGAAATAACTCAAAAACTTAACCATGCGAATCTATCAACTTCTTATAGTCATTTTCTTTCTTTTCGGCTCGCTGCCAATGAGCGCTCAGCAATACATCACCGATCTCAGCATTACACCGGAAGGCCTGCTGACACCTGATGATGAAATCTCAACCGTGGCCGATACCTATCACGCTTACTCACCTTGCACTTTAGACGGCTCAACTATTTATTTGAGCAATGACACCATCTATGTAGACGTGATGCACACCATGGGATTTCTTACGGCAACGTGTAGTTCCACCGATACGATTTCTCTGGGCAACTTCGCCCCGGGTACTTATCAGATTACTTACCTGTTTTACTCCTACCTCGATGAGAACTTCAGTGTAACGGATACAGCTTATACTACTTTTACCGTCCAAGGTGTGAATTCAATGCATTCCGGTGACGATCCTGAATTGCTCTCGGTTTACCCGAATCCCACTCAAGATTTCCTTACGGTAAAATCAACTTGGAGAGGGCGAGCAGAGGTTTTCAATCTTCTCGGCGAGCGAGTGAAATCTTTTCAAATCAATGAAAGCCCGATGAGACTTGACGTGCGAAAACTCACTCCGGGTATGTATTTCATGAATGTCATGGATGACTCAAAACCTAGAAGCATTAAATTCTTGGTTCGCTAGCAGATTATATTTTCTCTAAATTAAATGCGAGCAAAATAAAATTGCTCGCATTTTTTATACCGTCGGCCGCGGACAATCCCGCAGATTGGATATCTAATTCCACAGTAATACCCGCTTTCCTATTTGCTAAAAGAGATAAGACAAACGTTCGAATCTACTGATCAACTGCGAATTAGATTTAACATCATCTTCCAATTGATATTTTGATCCGATCAAAATCCATCAGGTATTGTTTTTGCCGCATATCGCAATATGACGGAGCAGTTAATTCAGTTGGGCCACGTAGCATTGGCGGCAGTTTTAGGCGGAATTGTTGGTTTGGAAAG
>CAZYWJ010000120.1:0-4803 GCA_964651785.1 uncultured Cryomorphaceae bacterium | reverse complement strand
ATATCTATCGATCCGAATATCCTGACGGACTTTATGCTACCAAGGAAGATTTTATCAATAAAACTCCGAGTAGCACGGTAGAAATCTTTCCTCAGCGGAATGCAAGCTCAGATTGGGATTGGGAAGAAAATGTGCCTGACGAAGTATTCTTTCGGTACGAATCTTCAAGGAGCAAAGTCAAGCATACTTTTGCCATATCCTATAAGGGGTTTTTATACTTTCAAAATGGTCAAATTATCAAAAAGAGAAACAGAAGTAAGAAAGACAAAGATCAAACCACGCACGACACGAATGCTTTTGTACGCGTTCGACACGGGGGCGATCGTTTTCTGTACACTGAAACTGAATTGCACAGTGCTTGGGAGGCGGGAGTGGCCTACAATTTCGGAGCTGCGGGTGCGGCGATAGCCGGAGATCTTGCCAGATTTAAAGGAATAGTGTGGGACCTGCAAAAGCAGGAGTTCAACATATTTCGGAATTGTAAAGACCTGAACGATTTTCTTGCCGAACATTCTCCTGAAGATCAACAAGCGTGTTCATCAAAAAAATACGATATCCTGGCTGTGAGAGAGGTCATTCTCAAAATTAAATAGCAGGAAGCGTAGGGACCTGTCCTGCTATCCGAAATAAATAGTTTTACCTCACAAGCAGGCAGAAACCACTGTCTTCACACGGAAATATTGACTTAGGGTGCTGCTCTTTGCATCACTCAGGGAAACCTCCTGATCCGCTCAAAGCTTCGGGTTACGGGTGTATCGGTATTGACCCAAGTAAGCTTTATTCTATTTCTATCAAATTCTATTTGCGAATACAGTTCAATAGGGCTATTCTCAATCACCCTGCCTGATGCCCATATTTTCACGATCTCCACGTATACCAAACCCTTCTACCTCCCCGTTTTCGTTCAGAAAAAATTCCCATTCAAGGTTTTGACCGGCAAAGTAAAAGGTAGTATCTGATGAGGGAACCAATTCCTCCTTACCGGGAATGGCATCCGGACGCAAGAATAACTTACCGTTCTCTCGGGAAATATGCACCAAGCCAAAACCTGATAAATAACTGCCAACATATTTTTCAAAAAGGGCGGTGTCTATTGAATAATTGACTCTCTTGCGAGGAAGTTCATAATTCTTGCCTTCCCAAATATTTCGAACTACCCAATATACGGACTCGTGATAAGTGTTTGAAGTAGGGTGGAGGTAGATGAAAATTCGATTGCCATCCATAAAAAGCTGCAAGCTCGCGCGCATATTCACCCCATCACCTACATGATAGACCTCATGCAAACTGTCGCAGTCGTTGAGCTTCCAGCCGAAGCCGTAATTGCTCATGGATCCGTCTGCCAATTTTATACAGTCAAAAGCTCCTTCTGTATCGAACAGCGTTCCGTTCATGATGGCATCTGCGTATTTGTACAAATCAGAAGCCGTTGTGGCCACCGAACCTATTCCGAATGGTTGATGGAAATTTTCTGATGTGGTACCTGAGAAAGATAGCTTCTTCAGTACTTCAGGAGTGGTCTCGTAGGAATGGTCCATCTTGAGAGGGTCGAATATGTGCTTCTGCAGATACTCAGCGAAGGGCATAGCCGCCAGTTTTTCTACCAAGGATGCCAGGAGGATGTAATTGGCATTGGTATATTCAAAGCGCTCGCCGGGATTTGAGCCTTTTGGTTTGTGCCGGGCAATGAGTGATATGATGTCTGCATTACTTATAGCCATAGCGGTATCGGCATGGTGCAACACGGTTTCGAGAAACCGAGGCAAACCGCTCGTCATGGTCATCAAACTTTTGATACTCACATTGCCGTAAGGCAAATCAGGAAAGTATTTCGTCACGGGATCAGCAAGATCAAGTTTTCCTGCTTCGGCCAATTGAAGTACGGCAAGGGATGTCATCGACTTGCCTAAGGAATAGACCACCATAGCAGTGGTGTCCACGATATCAATTTCCTTACCGTTTTTGAGCATACTCCCATAGCTTTCATTAAAAAGAATCTCGCCTCTTTCTGCGATCAGGATTTGTCCGTCATACAAGGACTCGGCCTCCAGCTGTCGTAAAACGGAATCCAACTCATTTGTCCAAGTCTGACAAAAGGAATCAACATGCAAACCTATCAGAGTGCAAAAGCACAACAATACATTTTTGAATATAGCGTGCATTTTATGTAAATATTGCGGGTGAAAGTAAGTTATTTGCAGTGCTGAAGCCTACCGCTTTAGATGGTTTAACATTAGTTATTGAAGGCGGCACTACGTATTTCGGTTCTTCGGTTTTTCAATTCGCTTTTCAGCGAAGGGCTATTCAGGGAAACCTCCTGATCCGCTCAAAACTTCGGGTTACGGGTGTATCGGTATTGAGCCTATTCAGCTTTATTTGATTCTCATCAAATTGTATTTGCCAAAAGCTTCGGTCCATTTGGTCACCGTAAGGAATCAATTCCAGTTCGGGTCGGTGGCCGTGCACGTTGTACACGCCATGTATTCTCCCATTCTCGGATTGGATGACGAAGCGTTTATCCCATCTGAGGAAAAGGGAGGCGTCATCGCTTTGAGTTGCCGCGGAGTCAAAGTACTTATCGCTGCCATTGGCACTTTTAAGGCTCCATAGACCTAAGACTTTGTCGCCGTAAGTTTCGGGAGTTTTTGTTGCGCGCAAGAGCTTTACCCTCACGTTTTGACCTTCTTCCGTTCTCTGCCAAGTCATCTCGTTCTTGCCGAGCTTTACTTCAAAGGGGGCGTTCGGGTCGTCCAATCCATTGGTGTTGACTATGGTCAATCCGTTCGTCTCTTTATCCAAGCTCCACGTGCCGTAGGAGTGTTGAAATCTCCCGTTTCCCGACTCCTGTGAGCCATCAGCGTTAAAACGCGTCCATCGCGCGTTGGGTGTCATTTCCTCATCGCCCACCGTCACGGATTTTACGACCCACAGTCCTTCAATAGTCGGTTGCTCTTTGCAGCCAACCAAGAATGCCGAGGCGATTATTAGAAGGTGAAAGGAGCTTCTCATGATTTGCAGATTTAGAAATCAATAAAGGACAAATTAGGAAAAGTTGCGGGGCAGAGGGTTTATAGCTGACCAAAATTTCCTTCATTTTTATACCATTCATATGCCTGACACTGATCCGTCATTTGCAATCCATTAAAAGAATAGGATACTCTTCCCCAAGCAATTTTCAATGACTTTATTAAATTGCGTGGCATTCCACAATGGGATAGCAACGAACTTTTATGAAATTACCGCCACATCAATCTGAGGGAAAAGGCTTGCCAAACGAAGTAAATGGGTTCAAAAAGATTGATGCCCACGGCGATGTTTTCAAGCAGATATTCAACCTTTCCGTTATTCCCATTTTGGTGCACGATATCGAAATGAATATACTCAATGCCAACGAGATGGCAGTGCGGCAATTCGGGTATAGCTTGGATGAGCTTCAATCTAAAAAGGTTTTCGATTTGCACACTAAGGAAGAGTTGGATCACTCGGCAGAAGTGCTGGATAAGATGGAGCAAACCGAAACACTTCGCGTCAAAACGGCTTTTCGCCGTGCCGATGGTTCCGTCTTTCCCGCCGAGGCTACTCCGTGTAAGTATTTGCTTTACGGAAAACCGGTTATTCACGTATTCATTCAAGATATTACCGAAAGGGTAGAGGCCGAAACCAAGCTTAATCAAATGAATCGCGCCTTAGAAGCCGAGGTAGAGAAAGTGAAGATGTATTCCAAGGAATTGGAAACGCGGAATGAAGAGCTCGAAGAGTTTGCTCATTTTGCTTCACATGATTTAAAGGCACCCGTTATTAATCTTAAGACACTTTCACAATTAATCAATAGCCATCACATTGCAGAGGGGCAGGACCGTGAATTGTTTGGTAAGTTGAAAAGCAGCATCGACCAACTGCATCGACGGACCGATGCGCTGAATAAAATGGTAGATTTTAAAACCATTTTAATCAATAAGGAGACGCAAAAACTTCAGTTTGATGAAGTGCTGGCGCAAGTAGAGAAGAGCCTGATCAGCCAAATAGATGAAGCGCAAGCCGTCATAAAGTCCGACTTTTCTGAAGTGCCTGAAATAGACTACCCGGCGCTACAGTTGAAGAGTGTAGTGCAAAACCTGCTGACCAATGCGTTGAAATACAAATCACCTGAAAGACCGCTCTCTATTGAATTGTATACGCGAATTGAGGATGGCCATATCGTTTTCTCTATTCAAGACAATGGATTGGGATTTGATACGGATGTATCTAAGGATAATGCTTACGGGCAGGTGAGTAGGTTTCATGACCATATAGAAGGTTCGGGATTGGGACTATACATGGTAAAATCGGTAGCCCGGGCTCACGGCGGACGAGTGGAAATAAAGAGTAAACCTGGCGAGGGAAGCCTGTTTAAAGTATATTTAACTAAAGTGTCATAATTATGGAAAAGGTACTGCTTATAGATGATGATAAGACTGCCAACTTTCTGACGAAAATAGTGTTGAAAAGATCAGGTATTAATCAGGTAGAGGAGGCTCTGAATGGCTTGGAAGGTTTTTCGCGCATTGAGAAGGAATGTCCGGATTTAATTTTATTGGATATCAACATGCCCGTAATGGACGGATGGACATTTTTGGAAGAAAAGAAGTCCAAGGCACCTTGTCGGAATGTAAAGATTGCTATGCTCACCTCTTCTGCGCGGGCCAATGATCAGGAGAAAGCAGAGCAATACTCCTGCGTGATCGGTTATTATCAGAAGCCTCTCACCAAGGAAAAAATCGAAATGATCCGACAGAAAGCGGCGAGTTGAGGCAGATACATTGT
>CAZYWJ010000119.1:0-4838 GCA_964651785.1 uncultured Cryomorphaceae bacterium | reverse complement strand
TTTTTGGCCCGGGCACCGAAGCCAACGTTACCAACAACTTCATCAGCGATAATACGACGGCCGTATTCATAGGCTTCAACGCGAGTGATGCATCCACGGCTACGGTAAACGAGAACTCCTTGACCAATAACGACAACGGAGTGGTATCTACTGCCGCGAGTGTCGATGCCACTTGCAACTGGTGGGGATCGGCGGTTTACGACGATATTGCCCTTCTGGTAAGCGGTCCCGTTAGCTTTAATCCTGCCTTATTGGGAAGTGCGGACAATGATCCCGTGGCGGTCGGCTTTCAGCCTGATGCAGCTTGTGGAAATACGGATTTTGTGCCACCGGTGGCAGTATGTCAGAATATTACGCTCAGTCCGGACGGGTCGGGTCAGGCCGAAATTCTCGATCCCGCTGACCTCGATGGCGGTTCTACGGACAATGCAGGCATCGCTTCTTTTGCTATCAGCCAAAGCAATTTCGACTGTACGCATCTCGGAGCTAACAACGTGACACTTACGGTAACGGATATCAATGGCAATGTCAACGCGTGTACCGCCGTAGTAACGGTAGAAGACAATATTGCACCCACCGTTTCTTGCGCCGCTTCGGATGCACGGACCCTGGATCAATCAAACCTTACCTACCTTGTGGTGGGAAGTGAATTTGATCCTACCGTGAGCGACAACTGCGGCTTCACCGTTGCCCACGATGCGGGTAGCATTGCCAATGCCGTGAGCACCGGCGATAACAGCACGCTGGCGGGCTGGCAGCTTCCCATCGGAGAGCACGATATTGAGTTTACCGTAACCGACGATGACAATAATGTGGTCACTTGCACGGTAACCGTGGAAGTCTTACCTATCGAACTCAGCGCCAATGTTACCATTGTAAATGACTGTACGCCTCGTGATGTTCGTGTGCGGGTATACCCGGCGGGAGGAAATGTGGCCTCGCTTATTGGTGAATACACCGGTACGATTGTATCGGGAGGTACCTTCAGTTTGGATATGCCCGATGTAGCTCCGGGTACCTACGACATCTACGTGAAGCCCGAGGGCTATTTGCAGCGGCGAATCGAAAGCGTAAATGTGGTTCCTGCCGGGACGCTGATCAATGTAGCAGGACTGAAAGCAGGAGATGTAAGCAGTGGAACGGCGATTAATGGCTTCAACGGAAGCTTCAATGATAATTTTATCAATAATTTGGATCTAACCCTGATTCTCGCGCATTACAACAGTATGGACTCAGGGCCGAATTACAACGCCCGCGCCAATTTCAATTGCGATGACTTTATAGATGCGCTGGACCTCTCTTTTATCTCATTCTTTTACTTTAACGGAGGTGATAACCCCGGCAATTAATCAATGATTAAAAAACCAATAACCATGAATAAATTCAGCCAAAGTATTTCACACATTGCCCTCCAAGCCATCTTGATGGGTTTAGTCGGAACGCTTTCCGCACAGCAAGCTACGCTCACGCCTTCGCCTCAAGCCATTGAGATTAACGAAGGGGAGAGTTTTGAAATCAGCTATATTGTTGATCCCGCCGATCAAGCTCTAGCGGTAGTGGATATGCACCTGTACTTCGACCCCGCTTATCTGGAGGTGATGAGTGTGGAAGTAATGGGAGGAGGGAGCTTCAATATACAGCAGCCTACCTTCAATAATTCATCGGGCAGGGTCGATGTCAGCGCCTTTCAACTCGGTGAGGACATGCCTCAAGAGTCATTTGAATTGGTGAAAATCACCTTTCAGGCTTTAAACGAAACCGATCTGACTCAGGCCGTTCACCCCGAGGATATTTTCCCTCGCTCTATTTTAGCCTTCGCGGGGAACGAACTCGACAGTTATGCAGCGTCCTTGGATGTTACCATCCTACCTTCGGGAGCACTTTCCCTGACGGATGTGGATGCCTCAGACCTTTCGCTTGAATTATGGCCCAATCCAAGTGCCGGAAAAAGCCTTGCATCGATAGGATCGATAGAGGGAGGGGAGGTAACGCTGACCGTATTTGACCTGACCGGCAAGGCGGTAGCACAATTTTTTCATGGAGAAATGGCTCCCGGTGTGGAGCAAATTATAGAAATCGATATGGAGCATATGGCCGCAGGGGTATACCTATGTCAATTAGTCACCACCCAAGGTAAAATTTCGAAAAGACTTGTAATAACGCGTTGAGCAGCTTAAATTGAGATTCCGAAAAAAAATCAAAACCTCGCTAAAATGTATCGCTTTCCATTTTTGATCGCATTCTTCCTTTTCGTCCATTCCGTGAATGGTCAATTGGTTGATATTATCCCAAGCCCCGATCAGGTGCAGGTGGAGACAGGAGACACCTTTTCCGTTACCATTTCGTTTCAACCTGATGAGGGCGCTCAATTGACCGGGGCAGATATCGTTATGGAATTTGACCCCACCTTGCTTCAAGTGGTATCGATATCTCAATTGCCAACATCTCTTCTGAGTTTTCCCACCATTCCGCCCAATGCCAATAATGAGACGGGTTCGATAATCGCCGCCGCTTTTTCATTTACTCCGGCTTCCACCGATTTTGACCATTTGCAAATAGAATTTGAGGCCATTGCCGAAGGGGTAACGACCGTGAGCCACATTACCGATGAATTGCCGGGTACTTCAGTTGCTTTTGAAGGATTTCTGGTTACCGGCAGTACACCTCCTATTTCCGTAATGATCGGAAATGGTGCTCCACCCGATTGTGCGGGAGTACCCGGCGGTACCGCCTTTTTGGATGATTGCGAAACATGTGTGGGAGGCACCACCGGTTTGGAACCCTGCGAAGCTGATTGCGAAGGAGTTTTCGGTGGGACTGCATTGCCGGGTAGTCCTTGCACTACCAATGATAGTCCCGGTGTTTATAGCGAAGACTGCATTTGCGAGCCCGTACCATGCAATGCTGAAGGCGGCACCCTCGAGGCACCTCAGAACCGTAGTTTTTGTGTAGGTACGGGTACACCGGTCGGAATCAATGTGACGGCAGTAGGTGCATCGGGTACCAACCAACGCTGGGGACTTATCGACGGCAATGGAGATATAATAGCTACGCGGGCGGGCAATTCACTTTTTAATTTGGACGCTTACCCTCCCGGTGATTATACCATACGGTATATTCGATTTGAAAATGATGTGAGCCTTGCGGGGATTACCAACATCAGCCAAGTCAGCGGCCTTTCGGGATGTTTTGATACGGCATCTAATTCCATCGGTATTTTTTTGAGGACGGAACCCGACGGAGGTACGCTTTCGGCTCTTAGCAGTACGACGGTATGTGCGGGTCAGGGATCTGCTTCCGTGGTAGAGTTTGAGGTCACGGGGGTGCAAGGCGAGAATTCCGTCTTCGGCATACTCGATCTTAACGATAACAACAAGGTTGTCAATTCGCAAGCCTCAACTAACGTCAACTTCAATGCTTACACGCCCGGCAATTACCGCGTGTTGCACATGGCGTATCAGCAGGGAGTACAATTGGGCAATGTGGAGTTTCCCTCGGATGTGGAAGGTTGTTTTGACATTTCGAACGGGATAAACGTAGAAGTTCAGGCTTGTGAGCTGCCCGAATTAAATTCTTCGCCCAATCCTACCGAAGGAATGAGTTATGTCACTTTCAGCAATCCCGTGGAAGAATACGGTACGCTGGAAGTATACGATCTGAGCGGACGTGTGGTCGAGCGCCTCTTCGAAGGTCAGACGGTGTCTCATCAAGAGTATCGCTTTCAGTACGATGGCAGCAGACTATCGCATGGAATTTACCTTTATCGACTGACTACCGAAAGCCAAGTGGTTACTGAACGATTCATTGTCGGGGGTATGGATTGACATTCTATTGAAAGCGGAGCGGAGCTAAAAAGTCGGTGAAATTCCTGCCAATTAACTTGTCGCCGGATGAAATAGAGGCTCAAGAAAAAAACCGAATTGCCTCCGCAGGTCATTTTTTAAAAATTATGATGGAGACTGACTTGTCCTTGGTTTTTGGCCCACTCGACCGTGGTCTGACGCATCCAACCGAGTTGTAAGCGCAAATTATCCTTCAGGCCGAAGCCGATTCCCAAGTAGGTTCGGTTGCGGTCAAAATATTGAACCTCGCGACCATTGCCTATATTCAATTCACCGTTGATGAAGATTTCATTATAAAGCGCGGCATAAATCGCCCCTTTAGTAAGTGTAATTTGATTCAGGGGTACATTTACAAAGATGTTGTATCGATATCGCGTGCGGAAATCCTGATCGTCTACAAAGCGTTGTTCCGATCGGAAGCGATGTGTCAGGTAGAATCTTTCTCCCAATTTTTGCGGAATAAGCGCTTCCTGATAAATCCTGTTTTCGTTAAAGGTATCGTCGCCGTCTCCAAATTCTCCGGTGGTGATATTGGCATATCCCAAGGTGAAGAGAATGTTTGCATTTTCCGGAGTGTATGTGATTCCAGTCCTAATCAGGATTTGCTCCAAGTCGGTAGTTCCGTTCCAAAATCGGAATTGGTAGTCTCCCTGAATTCCGAATCGGCTGTTTTCAAATTGCTTGTTTACGAAATACATGTACCAGGCACCGAGCTGCTCTTCGTTGGGTCCTCCTTGGGCGTAGCTCGCTAAGCTAAAAGAACACAGCAAAAACATACCGATCAGTCGAGTCGTCATAGAGCTCTAATATAAGGGAGCAATCGGAGAAGGTTATGTTTTAATATAAATTATAATTTTTGTGTTGTGAAGAATCCGGACGGACTTGTGATGGTTTGTTCTTAAGTCTCAAAAGCCCACCACCGCGACGGCAGGAAGTTCGTAGGGGTTTTCTCTACTTTGTCGGTTGCAGCCACTGCGCCGTCGCTGAAGCTATGGC
>CAZYWJ010000118.1:2867-4849 GCA_964651785.1 uncultured Cryomorphaceae bacterium | reverse complement strand
CGGGCCGTTGGGCTTAATTAGAAAAGATGACTAAAGAAAACATATTTATTATCAGCTTGCTGGTGATTTCATTAGCTGATGCACAACCCTTCCTTTCTCCGTAATCCAAGCCCATATAAACCCGTTGAAGCGGGCTTTATTTTTGAACTGATCCTGCAATCTGCTAACGTTTAAAGCTCGAATTTGGCGTATCTTCGTCTTGAACCCCACCCCATGATAGCTCCCACCCCAAAACCACCGTACTACGCCGTCATATTCAGTTCGATCAGAACGGAGGCGCTCGAAGGCTATGCTGAAATGGCCGACCGGATGGTAGCATTAGCCGGCAGGCAAGAAGGATTTTTGGGTATGGAGACGGCGCGAAATGAGTTGGGCATTACGGTATCTTATTGGAGAGACCTTGACTCCATAAAGAAGTGGAAGCACCATACCGAGCACCTGATGGCTCAGGAGAAAGGCAGAAAAGAGTGGTACAAACACTACAAAACCCGAATCTGTAAAGTGGAGAGGGATTATGGATTTGATAAGTAGGAGAGCGGTATTCACTGTGTTCCGCAGTGATGTTATTCTGATAATGAAAGGTTAGGTTTGTATCGATACATGAACTCCGCCCGTTTCATCTTAACCTTGTGTGCTACCGCAGTAGTGCTTCTGTCGTGCAGCCGCTCCATGCCCGATTGGTTGCTTGAGGCTGACCACGCGATCTCCCCCGATGGAAAGGCAGCCATCTTTCAAGTGCAGGATGGCAACAGGGTGTCAGTATCTACATGGGTGATTTCCGACTATGGTGGTGGTGGCGGAGGGGTCTTTGATATCACAGCAAGCGCCGCCGCAGATGTAAAGCTTAGTTGGCTGTCAGACAGTACCGCGCAGATTGTGTATCCGCATGATGCGGAAGTTTTGAGGCAGGAAGACAGCAGTTATTTTGCCGGGCGTGTGGTGTTCATTCGTGTAATTCGAGAGAATCCGTGACATCTGCTTTGCAGGTTTGCCACCCTGCGGAAATATCAATTGAAATCACCAATTCCCCCACCATCTGACCCCTTTCCCTACCTCACTCATCCATATTGATTGATTATGTCATCCATCTTTTCGCTGTGGGTGTTACTTTGCAGTGGCAGGTGTGCACCGTCCTGCAGGTTTGGAGCGCTATGCGCAGGGGTTTGACCGGGTAGAGGCGTCATCGTTTTCGTTTCTCGATTTAAGATTTGGTAAGCATCAAGAATAGCTTTATATTTAATCTTCCGCAATACTATTTTGCTTGACATAAGAAACTATCTCTCCCTTCTTTTTCTGTTTTCTTTCACGATATCGTCTAGCGCTCAGTGTGCATTAGATTTGGGAGAAGATATTCATCGCTGCTCACAAGATTCGCTTGTAAGTTTAGGTGAAAACCTGTCATTAACAGATGTTGTCAATCCCATCACTTATCAGTGGAGCATTACACCTATCAGTACCGTTTCAGAAGTGGTGCCCTTTGTCTATGCATCTGATGTGCTGAGTGATACTCTATCTGCTAATCCGGCACTTATTTACAGTGGTGATCTTTTGGGAGATTCAATTGAATTTTACCTTACCGTTACTGATGCCAATGGCTGCCAAACCTCTGATACCGTTGCGCTGACCACTACAAACTTTGGTAGACATTTTATGCAATGGGAATACACAATTGAGCCTGGCGATTCCGTATACCTCAATCAAGTTCCTAATATCGGGGCAGGATATGGAGAAACGTTTTATCTATGGCAGCCGGGCCATGGTTTGACTGATAGCACTTCTGCCAGTGGTTTTTGGGCAAAACCCGAAACGGACATTGCATATACGGCTTCTGTAGTAGATGAAAAAGGCTGTTCTGAAACAGCGGGTGAACCAACATATATTATTAATGTTTTGTCATTAGGTGTTGACGAAGTAAAGAACTCTTTGTTTTCAGTGTATCCTAATCCCGCCAAGGATGAATTAAAGATAAACTCTGAAGGTAA
>CAZYWJ010000118.1:0-2767 GCA_964651785.1 uncultured Cryomorphaceae bacterium | reverse complement strand
TGTGTTCTCTGTGTAACCAAACACTACACATCAAACGCTGAGCCGCAGAGAACCCGCAGAGAGCGCAGAGTACCACCTAACCGTCCCTACTCTCATCCGAGCTTTAGCGAGCTCTGAGCCCTCATGATTTGAGCTTTGGGCATCAACAATTCTCAGTGTACTCTGCGTAATCAAACACTACACGTCAAACAAATTAGCCTCGCCACAAATCCGAACCATTCGCAGCGAACATTTACATCTCCTCCACAACTAAAATCTTTCAACAACCCCTCCTTTCGCAAACCTCAATGCGATAAGCCGAAGAGGCGATATCAACAATTCTTTGTGCATCGATTTATCCCGAATCACCCTTTTCAGGTAGCTCAAAAAGGTTCTCATCCCGTACCTTTAAAGTCCGCTTTTTATAAAATCTTAATCCCGAATTAATGAGTACAAAAACCTTGGAGACCCCCGTAAACAGTGAAGAGAAGAAGGTAGGCTACACCTACGATGAAGCCCTGAAAGCTGCCACCGCCTATTTTGACGGCGATGAATTGGCAGCAGGCGTTTGGCTGAACAAGTATGCCCTGAAAGACTCTTTCGGAAACATATTTGAAAAGAATCCCGACGACATGCACCGACGCATGGCCAAGGAAATAGCCCGCGTGGAAAACAAGTATCCGACACCCCTTTCTGAAGATGATATTTTCGACCTCCTGGCCAAGTTTAAGTACATCGTACCCCAAGGTGGCCCGATGACGGGTATCGGAAACAAGCACCAGGTGGCATCTCTTTCCAACTGCTTCGTAATCGGAAACGACGGACAGAGCGATAGCTACGGCGGCATTATGAAAACCGATGAGGAGCAAGTGCAGCTCATGAAGCGCCGCGGCGGCGTAGGGCACGACCTTTCGGGAATTCGCCCTACGGGATCGCCCGTAAAGAACTCGGCCCTTACCTCTACGGGAGTCGTTCCCTTTATGGAGCGCTACAGCAACTCTACCCGCGAGGTGGCGCAGGACGGGCGTCGCGGAGCCTTGATGCTCAGCATCTCCATCAAGCATCCCGATGCCGAGCGCTTTATCGATGCCAAGATGGACGGAACGAAGGTGACGGGAGCCAACGTATCGGTGCGCATCGACGATGAATTTATGAAAGCGGTAAAGTCGGGCGGTACCTACAAGCAGCAGTACCCCATCGATTCAGCTAATCCTACTCACGTAAATGAGGTAGACGCCAAGCGCCTTTGGGATAAGATCATCCACAATGCCTGGGCTTCCGCCGAACCGGGTATCCTCTTTTGGGACACCATCACGCGCGAGTCCATTCCCGATTGCTATGCCGATCAGGGATTCCGCACTACCTCTACCAATCCTTGCGGTGAAATACCGCTTTGTCCGTACGATTCTTGCCGCCTCTTGGCAATAAATCTGTACAGCTACGTAGAGAATCCATTCACCGCTGAAGCGAAGTTCGACTTCGAGAAGTTTGAAGCGCACGGTCGCCTGGCGCAGCGCATCGCCGATGATATCATCGACTTGGAAATGGAGAAGATCGACGCCATCATAGCGAAGATCGACGCCGACCCCGAAAGCGAAGAGATCAAAAGAACGGAGAAGAACCTCTGGTTGAAAATTCAGGAGAAGTGCATCCAAGGTCGCCGTACCGGTATCGGCATCACCGCCGAGGGAGATATGTTGGCAGCTTTGGGAATTAAGTACGGTTCGGAAGAGTCCATTGCCTTTTCGGAAAAAGTACATCAGGCTTTGGCCGTGGCGGTTTACCGTGGTTCGGTAAATCTGGCCAAAGACCGTGGTAGCTTCCCGATCTTCGATTGGAAGAAGGAAACGGAGAACCCGTTTATTCAGCGTTTGGCGAAAGCCGATCCCGAGCTGATCAAAGACATGAAGAAGCACGGTCGCCGAAACATTGCTTCCCTCACCATCGCACCTACGGGTACCACCAGCATGATGACGCAGACCACTTCGGGCATCGAGCCGGTATTTATGGTGTCGTACAAGCGTCGCAAGAAGATCAACCCCAACGATAAGAATACCCGCACCGACTTTGTAGATCAGGTGGGCGACCACTGGCAGGAGTTTGCGGTATTCCACCACAAATTTGCCGACTGGCTTACCGCCAAAGGCTACGATGTAGACGAGGTGCGACACTGGAGCGACGAGGATTTGAACAAGCTCATCGCCGAATCTCCCTACCACGGGGCTACTGCCAATGACGTGGATTGGGTAAACAAGGTGAAGCTTCAAGGAAAGGTGCAGCAGTGGGTGGACCACTCGATTTCCGTAACGGTAAACATTCCGAACCAAACCACCGAAGAGATGGTGGCCAACATTTACGAAACGGGCTGGGAAAGCGGTTGCAAAGGAATCACTGTTTACCGCGATGGTTCGCGATCGGGCGTACTCGTATCCGATACTCCCGAAACCAAAGAGGTCGTTGCTGAGAAGTCGGCACCCAAGCGACCAAAGTCTTTGGAGACGGACGTGGTGCGCTTCAACAACGACTCGGAGAAGTGGATAGCCGTAATCGGATTGTTAAACGATCGTCCTTACGAGATCTTTACCGGTAAGGCCGAAGACTCTTTCCACCTGCCAAAGGCGGTAGACAAGGGCTACGTGATCAAAAACAAAGACGAGGAGACGGGCAAGAGTCGCTACGACTTCCGCTATCAGGATAAGGATGGCTATTTTGTAACCATCGAAGGGTTGTCGCGCTCGTTCGATCCCGAGTTCTGGAATTACGCCAAGCTCATCAGCGGGGTACTGCG
>CAZYWJ010000117.1:0-4900 GCA_964651785.1 uncultured Cryomorphaceae bacterium | reverse complement strand
CGAATGGGCTCGCTAAAGCTCGCGGGGTGAACCACGGCGGGCACGGCGATCCACATAGCATATTGGATTCGCTGCAGTTCGGCTCCGCTCACTGACCGCGCTCATATTTTTTCCACGAATTAACACGAAATGACACGAATTCCGATAGCTATCGGGACGAATGGGCACGGATGTCAGGGCGTAAATTACACAGAGCGCACAGAGAATTAATGCGTAGGGCGTGTTATTTTTCCGCGAGGACACAGAGCTCGATAAAGCTCGTAGGAGAACTTTGAGAGAGCCCTGAAAGGGCTTAATCTGTCAGCCCGGGGTGAAGCGCAGCGAAACCCCGGGTTAAGGTACGTACGTGATGCGTTCCGGCGCGTGTTTTTGCATTTCGCAAAAACCGTGACGGAACGTTTGCTCACGGGATTAACCACAAAGGCACGGCGGCACGGCGATCCACAAAGCATATGGGATTCGCTGCAGTTCGGCTCCGCTCACTGACCACGCTCATATTTTTTTTCCACGAATGGACACAAATACACACGAATGGCTCGCTAAAGCTCGCATGAATAAACCATCGAAGATCCCGATCACTATCGTGGACGGAGGACACGGCGATCCACAAAGCGTGTTTGGTTCGCTTCGCTCACTTTTATTTATCCACAAATGGACACGAATTTACACGAATGGGCTCGCTAAAGCTCGCGGGGTGAACCACGGCGGGCACGGCGATCCACATAGCATATTGGATTCGCTGCAGTTCGGCTCCGCTCACTGAGCACGCTCATTTTTTTCTGTCCACGGATATTGATCATTTATTGACGATGATTTTTGACACGGACGTACTGCTTTCGGTTCGGAGATGCAGGAGATAGACCCCGTTCGTCAGATGGTCTAAATTCGTTTCAATTATTTGATTCTTATTGTCCTCCGTCATCCCCGAGTATACGGACTTGACTTTTTTGCCCGTCAGGTCGTAGACTTCTATTTCCACATATTGGTCCGCAGTGCTTTCAAAACTTATCTGAGCTCTTCCCACTGTCGGATTGGGATTCACCTGAACGAGAGTCGGATTGCAATCCACGACTTCCAACGTGAGGATATTTGATGTATTTACACATCCTTGAATGTTTTGTGGGTCAACCTGATCAATCATTACATCGTTGCCATAGGCAGCATACACCACTTTATATGTACCGGGCGGAAAGTTGTCAAGGCCGAAATTTCCCGTCTGATTTGAATTCAGGACCTCAGTGAATCCTTGATCCAGAATAGCCCAAACGGTGTTGGGACCAAAGTCGCCCTCAACCTCAAAAGATACAGACGAGGGGATTCCATCGTTTACACAAACCGCCAGCGGATCGTCCGTAGAGATCGTTCCGCCATCTACCGAGAATGAACTTACGCTGATCAGATTGGAGAGGGCGTAGCAGCCTTCCAAATCATCAATGTTATTGACGCCCACAAGAAAATCCTCATCGGTGTAAGACACGTGTCCGATTAAATAACTTCCGGGAGGATAGTTCTCCATGTCGAAAACACCGGTAGCACTTCCTGCGACGATATCCAGTGTTGTTGCTTCCACGATTCCAAACCGACCGAAGGGACCTTCGTTGCCTGTAACTTCGACTTCGATAATATTGCTTTCACCATCGCCAATGCAAAGATTCATACGGGGATCAGAAGTACTTACCGTTCCGCCCTCATCAAATACCTCAACAAAGAGGGTATCTGAAGAAAATCCGCAGCCGGGATCAGCGGAATAATAAACCAAGTATCCATCTTCCATAGGATTTCCATATCCATAATCTGCCGGATCGATGGTCCAAGTTACCCCTTCACCCGGGCCGGAAAAAATTAGCAGACCATCCCATTTATCAAAGTAGATCCAAGTTCCATTTAATGAAGCAGGAATGCCGAGCAAAGAATCAAACGGGGCAAAGGGAGGGTCCGAAAGACAGATATTAATAGTGTTAGAAGGAAATTGCTCGCCACCGTCGGGATTGATATCCAGAAACATAGACAAGCCCTCCGTGCAGCCTTCTGAATTTTCGTAATAATAGGTATACCCCCCCGATGGGTCCGGAGGATTGGCTGTGACTACTCCATCTTCTACAACAGAGCCATTGGGAAATGTCCAAACTCCGCCAGGAGGAAAAAGGACACTTGGATTGATCCACAAATCATCTAACATTTCCATACCACTACAAAGACTGTTGTAAGCTTGCACACCCAGCTCCAAGGTATCCGTACAAGTTTCAAATGACGCAGCCGCATGCATCTCATCTGCAAAAGAATGATCGAATGAATTATTGGCAATCGGACATGCGCGAGTGGAAATGTTTGCAAATAGTGCAAACAGCAGGGAGAGGGTAAAATACTTCATGCTCTGTGGTTTTAAATGGCGGGGCAGTGCATGAGCACTGTTAATTGGCCCTGTTTGGTTTGTTCGGTAAGGTAGTAAATTTGACCGAATTTTAGAACCATCACGAATTTTAGTGCAAGCATGATTCAGTTTAATTTAACCTCATCCTGACGGGTAAATTGTACTGAACTTTGACAGACTTGCCATCTTGCCTCCCGGGTTTCCAATTCGGCAAGAGTCGCACGACTCTCAAAACCTCAGCATCGAGGCTCGGATGAACACTTTCCAATATTCCGGCATCTTCAACTTCACCATATTCATTTATGACAAAACTTGCCATCACCTTACCTTGAGCTCCTTGTCTCTTGGCATCATTCGGATAATTAATATTCTTTCCCAAAAAATTCATTAATCCTCTTTCGCCGCCCGGAAATTCGGGCATCTCTTCTACGATTGCATAATCAATTCTTCGAATGTATTGGTTGCGTGACTTATCCGGACCGTCATCGGTTTCTACCGAATCTTCTGATTCATCAAACTTAGTCGTTTTAGGGCCTTCTTCGGAATATATAGTCCACTCACCTACTCGCTCATCATCTTTAAATTGCCCTTCCGAGTATATCCCACCGTCATTATTAAAAGCCAAATACTTACCCTCTTTGACACCATTTTTATAGGTAACTTTTTCACTTGGAATCGGCTCACTGTCTTCATTTAAAGAATATGAAATGAACTCACCGTTTCCCTCGGCGAGCGTTCCCCCGTCCATTTTTCCTCCCTCTTTATTAAAAGTTTTAAGAACCGTCACGGGTGAATCATCCTTGTAAATTGATTCTTGTAACAATTGCCCTGAGGGGTAAAAGGATCTGACATGGCCATTAACCATGAAATTTTTAATGGGTATTTCCTGCATAAGGCTGCCATTGGAGTAATAGCGTTTTTCCATTCCCGATCCTTCATCATCGACTCGTAATTCACTTAGCAGGGCACCACTTTTTGAGTAGGTGAAAAGACTGTCAAGTTTACCCGTGTCGTAATATTCTTCACAAAGAGCCTTTCCCGAATCTAAAAATCGATATCTGCCGTCCAATTTCCCATCGATAAAATTGGCTTCTATTCGCACGTTGCCTGCTTGACTCCCGAAGTGCCAAGGGCCGATTCGCTTTCCTCGGTCATATTCACCTCGGCTGACAATCATTCCTCGATGAATACAGATATACTCACCGTGAAGAGTTTGCATATCTGACTTCAATACGCGGTACATCTTCTTTACCTCGTTATCGGAGGAGAGCACTTTCATTCTCTTGGTTTTCTGACCATAGGAGGAAAACGCCACGCAAACTGCGGCCAAAAGAAAGAGTAAATTTTTCATGGATAATGAGGTGTGAATTTCAGGTCTCACTTGAGTATAAATGAATAGGCAGGGCTAAGATAGAAAAAGGATCGGGACGGTGCTGGCAGGGCTCGCTTTGCTCGCGGGGTGATCCAATCCTCCTTCGCTAAAAGCTACGGAGGACGAGAGGGGTGTTTGATTCGCTACAGTTCGGCTCCCTTCGGCTACGCTTCGGCTTCGCTCAGCGTAAACGCTCAGGGCAGGTCGCTCCCTGACCACGCTCATATTTTTTTCCACGAATTAGCACGAATGAACACGGATCCCGATAGCTATCGGGACGAATGGGCTCGCTAATGCTCGCGGGGTGAACCACAAAGGCACGGATGACACAGAGATTTTACAAAGCGTGCTAGGTTCGCTGCAGTTCGGCTTCGCTCACTGACCACGCTCACTTTTATTTTTCCACGAATTAACACGAAATGACACGAATGGCTCGCTAAAGCTCGCATGAATAAACCACAGCGGCACGGCGGGCACGGCGCAATTAACCATGGCCTGCATAATAGATTCCGATCATTCTAACGGATGTAGGCTAAATAAATAAACCAGCCCTGTAGGGGCTAAATATCATAGCCCCTAAAATGACGGGCAGGCCGGGGTAAGCCGTGTAGCGAAGCGAAACGGCGCCACCCCCCCATCCCATACGGGCGTCCGAAATGTCCGACGGGTCTTCGACGGGTTAAGGTACGTACGCGGTCCGTTTCGGCGGGTGTTTTTGCCTTTCGCAAAAACCCTGACGGAACGTTCGACATCATCAATACAATTTCATCCGAAAAAAATCATTTGTTTCGTCATAATTATTGGAGCCTGCGGCCAATAATTCCGCCGAAACCTTTTATATCAACCTTCTATAACCCGGGGTTGCACCCCGGGCTGAAAATCAATCGCCTCTTCAAGGCTCTTTCATGCTGTAGGCATGACATAGTTGTAGAAAATGATACAACTACGCGATCCGTTTCGGCATGTGTTTTTGATTTTCCACCATTGCTCACTGATACGGTTAAGGTTAGGCAAAAACCATGACGAAACGATTATCATCCGAAAATCAATTCAATTATTTTCATTTACCCCATTCGGTTTCGTCATAATTATTGGAGCCTGCGGCCAATAATTCCGCCGAAACCTTTTATATCAACTTCACACGACCCGGGTTTGCA
>CAZYWJ010000116.1:0-5181 GCA_964651785.1 uncultured Cryomorphaceae bacterium | reverse complement strand
CCGGCCATAAAAAAGCTGAAAGGAGCACTTAAAAGCGTATAGCCGGCATACACCCAGGTTATCACGCACATTACGGTGAGCAAGGTCGGTCTTACTCGTTGAGTATTTTCTACGTAATCAATGGTTTCCTCATTCATGGCATTCCGTTTTTAGTGGCTCAATTTGCGAAAGAATTTGATAAGTCTTACGAGTTGATTGCTGCTTTTCCTTTCCAAGCAGCAAATAGCCCGTTGTCGGAAGCTTTGATGGAAAAGGAGAAACCGTATTCCCGGGTGTCCGATTTGAGTTGGAGTAGTTTCTTACGAAATCCCGAATTCACATCAAGCTCTATCATTTCCGGTAAGGTGGAGTTTTCCGCAATGAACTTTTCGGGATCGGTTCCATTCATGGCTTTCACCTCATCATCTACCCATAGCCCTGCTTTCTCAGCAGACGAATCGGAAAAGACATTCCACACCAAAATCTTCTCTTCTACCTTTTGGAGTTTTGCGCCATAGCGCTTCTCAAACGCATCGTCAGAAGCATCCTCGCTTAGCTCAAGTCCGAGCTTAGTCATAGCTTCTTTCACATAGTCTTCTAACTGACCGGTGCCGTCAACTACCGCTTTGTGCAAACCCTCCCAATCGCAATCAGCCATCTCCTTAAGTACATTCCAATAATCTTCTTCGGTATAGCCCTTGGCAGCATCTACCTTTCGGTAAAGTCGTTTCATCGCATCCGACAGCGACTTTTCACCTTGAGTGGCCTCAAGCAGCCAAACATCACAGACAAATGCCAAAAGCGCACCCTCTACATAGATGCTGACCCGCCGCCGCGGGGTGCCGCGGCCATAGCCATCCACCCACGTGTCGATGGACGAATCGGCCAAGGACAAGTTGAATCGCCCTTCGTTATCCTTATGCCGCTTGAGCAAAACGGCCAACTCGTTGAGGTATTCCTCATCAGAAAAAACGCCCGACTGCCACAGCATCACATCACCCATGTAGGTGGTCACCCCTTCGGCTACGTAGCCCAGACGGGAATAGTCGGCCGCGGTAAAATCATACGGCGCCCAATCGGCGGGACGGATGTACTTGATGTTCCAAGTATGGTAGAGCTCGTGCGAAGAGACCCCCAAAAATTCTTTGTAGAGTGGCCGCTGATCGAGTTGATCGGAAGGGCCGAGGATGATCACGGTGCTGTTCTCGTGCTCTACGCCATGGTAGGCGCGGTGTGGCAAGAGGATCATCAGGAAGTGGTATTCGGTAACGGGAATATCGCCGAAGACTTCTATTTGCCTTTCGGTAAATGCGCGAAAGTCGTTGATCAACTCTTCATCTGCTCCGGGATAACGCCCCGCCAAGTGAATATGGTAGGGAATGCCGTCCGCCTCGTAAGTCAACTGCTTTACAGAAGGCGCCGCCATGACGGGCGTATCCATAAAGTGCTGCATATCGCGCGTGCGGTAAGTATGGCCATTGCGCTCCATGGCGGTAGCCACCTGCCATGATTCGGGCACATGCAGCGCAAGTTCGCAAGGCTCGTCTTCCAACCCATCTATGTAAAGACAGGCATTGACGGGATTTATCAGCAGCAGCTCATCATCAGAGTAAGTATTTCCCGCGGTCAATTCCCTTGCGTAAAGCAAATAAGAGATCGTCACCTTCTTCCCCTTCTTTGTTTTTAGTTCCATCAGGTTTCCCTTCAGCTTCCGCGTTTCCAATTCCCTTCCCGAGGTGTGGGCAAGCATGCCGATAAAATTTCGTGCAAAGTTTCCACCCTCGTATCTACCCGGCCGCCAAAAGGGAATGATGGCTTTAACCAAATCGTCTTTTGCCGTAAATTCTACGGTGACCCTGAGGTGATATGGGAGTTGATCAATGGATGAAATGGTGTAATGAATCATGCGGATCGGGGCTTTGGCGCAAGATAGGGAATCGGGATAAAACGGGTCGGTATTCGATTATGGTATTCTGTCCTTGGCGGCACGGGTGAAATGTGACCATTTTTCTCTACCCATATGCCGTCCCTAGCCGGACTGGGCTAAAATCACAACGAGGTTGATCTATGGACGAATCATTTATCCAATTTCTCAATTAGGGTTTATAATCATCCTTCTTCACCCAAAATCTCTCAGACCATTTTGTTTCCTATTTTTGCCCCCTCATTAACCTGCGAAAATTTCTGAATATGAAATACGATATCATAGTATTAGGTAGCGGCCCCGGGGGCTATGTGGCGGCCATTCGCGCCAGCCAACTCGGATTTAAAACGGCCGTGGTAGAGCGCGAATCGCTCGGCGGTATATGCCTCAACTGGGGGTGCATACCCACCAAGGCGCTTTTGAAAAGTGCCAATGTGTTTGAATACATGAACCATGCCTCCGATTATGGCATTACCATCAACGAGCCCAAGGCCGACTTTCCCGGTATGATAAGCCGCAGCCGCGGCGTGGCAGATGGTATGAGCAAAGGGGTGACCTTCCTCATGAAGAAGAACAAGATAGACGTAATCATGGGCGAGGGTAAGCTCAAAAGCGGTAAGAAGCTGGAGGTTACCGATAAGGACGGAAAGAAAACCACCTACGATGCCGATCACATCATAATAGCTACGGGTGCGCGCGCCAAGGAGCTGCCCAATGTGAAGATAGACGGCAAGAAGATAATAGAGTACCGCAAGGCCATGAGCATGGAGAAGCAACCGAAGAAGATGGTGGTGATGGGTAGCGGCGCCATCGGGTGCGAGTTTGCTTATTTCTACAACGCCATCGGTACGGAGGTAACGATCGTGGAATACTTGGACAATATCGTACCGCGCGAAGATGAGGAAGTGTCAAAACAATTGGCGCGCACCTTCAAAAAGAGCGGCATCAACATCATGACGGGTGCTTCCGTAGAGTCGGTTGATACCAAAGGCTCGGGCTGCAAGGTAAAGGTGAAGACCAAGAAAGGCGAAGAAACGCTGGAGTGTGATGTAGTGCTTAGCGCCGTAGGCGTTACGCCAAATACGGAAAGCATAGGCTTGGAAGATGTGGGCATTGAGGTCGATCGCGGATTCATCAAAGTAGACGACTATTACAAAACGAATAAGGAAGGCTACTACGCCATAGGCGATTGCGTACCGGGTCCTGCACTGGCTCACGTAGCCAGCGCCGAGGGTATCCTTTGCGTGGAGAAGATCAAGGGAGAGAAAGTTCACCCGATCGACTACAACAACATTCCGAGCTGTACCTACTGCTCGCCCGAAGTGGCCAGCGTAGGTATGACTGAGGCTGCCGCCAAAGAAGCGGGCCACGAGATCAAGGTGGGAAAATTCCCCTTCTCGGCTTCAGGAAAGGCAAAAGCCGCGGGCCAAAGCGATGGATTCGTAAAGCTGGTATTTGATGCCAAATACGGCGAATTGCTCGGCGGCCACATGATCGGAAACAACGTAACGGAGATGGTTGCGGAACTCGTATCCATCAGAAAACTGGAAACGACCGGCCACGAAATCATCAAAACCGTACACCCTCACCCTACCATGAGCGAGGCTATTATGGAAGCGGCCGCCGCTGCTTACGATGAGGTGATACACTTATAAGACAAATTGATATAAAAGTGGAAAAGCCGGTTCCTGATCAGGAGCCGGCTTTTTCACTTTCAAATAATTGCATCTATACCCCCATCGAGTACTTCTGCGTCACCGTTTTACCAAGGTAATCCTTATCAAAGGCCGCGCAAACATTGCGTACGAAGAACTTCCCCTTTTCGGTAAGTCTTATTTCGTCAAAACTCCTTTCGATCAAACCATCGCCGTCAGCTTCATCGAGCTTTCGAAGGCAATTTCGCATATAAACTTGCTCTGACTGCGATGCATTACTCCAAGAGGTGGCATGCTTGCAGGTCAAATTCAGAATGTGGTGGCGAATCATTAACTCATCTTTGTCAAGCAAATGACCTTTTACTACGGGGATTCGGCCATCTCTCACCTGCTCGATGTAGCCTTCTACTGATTTGGCATTTTGTGCAAATGCCGAACCGATATCGCTGATGGAGCTGGCTCCCAAGCCGATCAGGAAATCCGTTCTAAGATCGGTGTAGCCCATAAAGTTGCGGTGCATCCTGCCCGATTTGTAGGCGCTGTACAGAGAGTCATTCGGCAAGGCGAAGTGATCAAAGCCAATGGCCTCGTAGCCCGCATTCAGCAAAAGCTCTCGCCCCTTTACAAAAAGATTGAGCTTCTCTTCGCCTTTCGGCAAATCATTTTCATCGTATGCGCGCTGGCCGGGACGCTTCCACGGCACGTGCGCATAGCTGTAGAAAGCGATGCGATCCGGCTTTAAGCGAATCACCTCTTTTACGGCGTTCAGCACTCCTTCTTCCGTTTGAAAAGGCAAGCCATACACCAAGTCGAAATTGACGGAACGGTAGCCCAATGCACGGGCTTGCTCCGTGACACGTTGCACATCTTCGGGGCTCTGACGTCGATTGATGGCTTTTTGCACTTTAGGATCGAAATCCTGAACGCCCAGGCTCAACCGGTCGAAACCAATTGAGGCCAAAACTGACAAGTGTTCCTCGGTCGTGTTGGCGGGGTGGGCTTCAAAGCTGAATGATGCATCATCGGTTACTTCGGCTTTTGCCAAGACGGCCTCAATGAGTCGCTTAAGCTTTATGGGAGCAAAAAAGGTAGGCGTTCCACCACCAAGGTGAATCTCTCTGATTTTCGGCTTACCGCCAAAGATGTCGAGGTATTGCTCCCACTCTGAAATTAATACGTCGATATACGGAGCCTCCACGGCGTGATTTACAGTGATCCTCGTATTGCATCCGCAGTAGGTACACAAGCTTTCGCAATAGGGTAAGTGAATGTACAATGACATTCCGTCTTTGTTGGCTTTCGCAAAATCACTTTTCAGCAATTTCAAATAGCCTTCTTTGCTGAATGTGTCCGCATTCCAATTCGGAACGGTAGGATAACTGGTGTACCGAGGAACGGCCACGTTGTATTTCTCAATTAATTCTTTCATCAGTTGCAAGCGTTCGTTGTTTCTACGGTCGTACCAAGCTCGGGACTTACATAGGGAATGCCCAAACCCAAGCCGCGCAGAATAAAGAGAAGGGCCACTACCGTAGCCAATACGGGAGCCAGCTTTCTAAACCCCGATTTAAACATGCTGCCAAACTTCCTTCCCGATAAGGCCAGTGCTACCAGAGCAGGCGT
>CAZYWJ010000115.1:0-5375 GCA_964651785.1 uncultured Cryomorphaceae bacterium | reverse complement strand
CTAAGAATCGCTACCGCTGGTTTGGAAAAAAAGATACTTGTATGATGCCGGATAAGAATGTAGGACATTTGTTTCTTAGTAGCTAGTAGCTAGTAGCTAGTAGCTAGTAGCTAGTCGATACTGCGGAGTCGATCGCTCTGAGGTATTGTCTCCCACTGTCGGTGATGGCTTCATCTGAGCTTGAGGAAATGAAGACGGGAGTGATAAAAAACCGCCACCTCTAGGGGCGGCGGCTTATATTTCAATAAGGCTTTTTTTCTCTCACCGCTTAATCATCTTCTTCGTTAGCAATTCCGTATCGGCATAAAGTGAGTAGTAATACTTACCGGGTGCAAATGCAGAGGCATCCCATCGCTCGGTGTACTCACCTGCTTTCAGGTTGGTATTTACCAAAACATCCAATATACGTCCCTGCGCATCGCTTATCTCCAATCGGATTTGAGCGGCTCTGTCCAAGCTAAAGTTTATGGTAGTCATCTCATCAAAGGGATTGGGGAAGTTTTGCTCCAACTTAATTTCTTTGGAGGGTGAGCGGAGTCGAACCCCCGTATCAGAACCGGCTTTCTCCGAAGGTGCAGTACCGCAGCAATTGTTCATCTTGCTTTGGGTGCTCTGAAAAGATGCCATCACTTGCGTCATTTGGTTTTGCATTTCGGCCATTTGCGTTTTGAGTTCTTCAAGCTCAGAAAGAAGTTCTTCGTTTGCCTCAATTTGCAATGCCATAACACTATCTTGTTCATTAAAAGCTGCAATCAAGATCGGAATAAGCTGGTCATATTCCATACCTAAAAATTCTACCTCTTCGGAAATAACAGTACCATCTATCGTGGTAGATTTGGGATGAATAACACTATGTACGAGCTCCGATAGTACATTTTGCACCTCTTGAGAAATCAGACCGTATCTCGTTCCTGAGGGTAAATCCCATAAAATCATAGTTGTTCAGATCAAATTCGTAAGTTTTAACTGATAATTGAGCTAACCAAATCTCTAGCTCCGGACATCACTTCTATGTTTGTCTTTAAATTCTCATCAGAAGGATTTATTGTGGAACCATTATCTACCACTGCTCCCGCGAAATACCCTGCGTAAAAAGTTTGACTAGGATAAGTGTGGCAGCCCGGTGCTGAAGGTGGTTTAATTGAGCCGTAAACACCAATATTTACTCTGGCACCGCAAGCCTCACCTCGAACACCATAAGCTAAATCGGTAAATACTCCATCCTCGGACCAAGCGGTACCCAGCACCCCGTAATTTGCACCGTCCAGATCAAAGTCAAGAGCATTTTTTGCCGTTGATCTAATACCGAAATTACGGGAAACGAATCCCTCCGTCTCAGAAACCAAGCCATTATTGATCTATGCATCATCATCATCTACTTCAGATAAAATTCCGACATTATCAGATGTAGCGTTGTCTGCGGTAGAGCGCAGTCCGATATTGGTAGCCTTATTGTTAACCGCCCCTACTCGTATGCCGGTATTTGTTCCCGGCACAGCTCTCAGTCTGAATGTAGAGCTTCCGGTAACGGGTGTATTGTGAAACCATCTTCCGTCTTCATTCAACCGAAGCCATTGTGTTCCGTTGGTCCAAAACTCAACGTCAGCATTGTTATCATTCCGAATTTCAAGTGGAATAATAGGAAATCCTGAAACATATCCAACGAAATTACCGGCTGAAGGATTGTTATTGTCAACGGTTACCTGACCATATCCGACAAGGCTTATAGTCAATAATATAAGTAATATTTGAAATCTAATTTTCATAATTATGGTTATTGTACAATAACCTTTTTGACATAAACTTGCCCATCTGCTGTTCTTATATTTACTATATAAAGTCCGGATTGAATATTATCGATATTAAAGACTAATGAAGACAATTCGGTTCTCGATGCTTCATAGACCTTCATGCCGCTCATATTAAGCAAACTCAGATTTTCCAGATATCCGTTCTGATCAGAAAGAATACTAAAGTGATCAAAAACGGGATTGGGAAATATTCGAATCCCATCCTTTTCTATTTTATTATAAGGAGAAGATAAAATTTCTCCACACAATGCTGAATCAGCAGAGATGCAAACATCATCAAGAAAGTAATATGCGGTAATACCATCTTCAATTTCGTCAAAACCAAATTCATAAGTGGTGAGACTATCATCAAAAAAATTTCCGATCGCTAGATACTTATATGCAGAGTCCGCTACTATATGTCCGTAAAGCTTTACCCAATTCAACGTATCACTTATCATTGTATCAACATTTAAATGAGCGAAGTTGGGAGCGGGATCCATTATTTCCAAAGTCAAGTAATTTTCCGTCATTAACAAAACTCCTAAGTTGTTCGATTTAAACATTGTAACGTTAAAATTATAGGCTAATGAAACATGAAATTCAACATAATATTCTTGGCCTATTTCTAAACTATCAAGAAGTTCTGTTGCAGGATATTCTCTTGCTTGCCATACATCAAAATATGAAGCAAAACCAATATGCGTCAATCCGGTTCTTGAGGCTTGGTATCCGAAACCTGAATTCCATCCGAGAGGGAAATCCATTGAACATTCACTATGAATATTTGGCGTACCTCTGAATATTTCCCAGGTTTCAAATCCGAACTCCGGAAAACTAACAACTTGAGGACATTCTCCAAAATTCTCAAAACTCGGATCGGCTATAAGGTTTTGACCGATTAAATTTGAAGAAATAAAACAGCAGACGAGAAAGCTATAAGCAATTTTGGTCATTGTAATTGATTAAAAAGATTGAGTTTGTTATGCCTCCCTATTCGGATTGCTATCTCGATCAGGGCGAAACGGGAAAACTATGGCATCGGTTCTCGTTTTACCTATCTTTGCTAAGTCATAGTCACCTCCTTTTTTTGCTGTGGGTGGTTAATGATATGCCTCGGCCTGCTCGCCGAGGCTTTTTTTATGTCTTCGGAAAATGGGATGATCTGGTCAGCCTCACTTTCTTTTAGTGATTTAATATCTCAATTCAGTTTGACTTTTCCAAGAAAAAATTGCATCGGGTTCTTAGAAGGGGGGGGTTAAAGAATTGATTATCACATCTAGAAATGTTACAGGTATTCTTAATCGAAATGAAAATTAATTTTCGCCGATCAAACTATTTTTAGTCTCAATCATCACAGTAAATCAGTTTATTTCAGTCCATAAAAAAACCCCTCGCGTGGAGGGGCTTTTTCAATTTTATGATTTCAATCTTAGTTTGCGGCCAAGTACTCAGCCACACCTGAATGAGTGGCTTGCATTCCGCCTTTTCCTTTTTCCCAGTTCGCGGGACATACTTCTCCTTTTTCTTCAAAGAATTGCAGGGCATCGACCATTCTCAATGCTTCGTCTACATTTCTCCCCAAAGGCAAGTCATTCACCACCTGGTGGCGTACCACACCTTCTTTGTCAATAAGGAATAGTCCTCGGTAAGCTACGAGTTCACCTTCGGCTTGAAGCATTCCTTCTTCATCGTAGAAGAAATCGCCCGCTAACACATCAAAGTTGTGAGAGATGGTTTTGTTTGTATCAGCTACAATAGGGTAAGTAATTCCCTGGATTCCGCCTTTATCTTTTGGCAATTGCAACCAGCCCCAGTGAGACTGCTCGGTATCGGTAGAAACCGCCACGATTTCCACGCCTCTTTCTTTGAATTCATTCATTTTAGATTGAAAGGCATGAAGTTCCGTAGGGCATACAAATGTGAAATCCTTCGGGTAAAAGAAGAGGATCACATGTTTATTTCCGATGAATTGATCTAATGAAAAATCTTCTACTATTTCCTCACCGTTTATAACCGCCGGTGCTTTAAACTGAGGGGCTTTTTTTCCAACTAATACTGACATAATGTTTCCTTTGTTTTGTGAGGAACAAAGGTAATTGATGCCAATGGCTATGTGCGTCGTCTTCTATTGCTTCTTTCTATCGATCGATAGAATACACCTAAACGAGCAATACTAAAATCAGTCCCAGAATTATCGCGATGGATTTAGGCCAGCTCAATCGGTGGGCTTCATCTGCTTCGAAAATGATGGTGGTACTTACGTGAAGAAAAATACCAACCGCGATGGCCAAAATGATGGAGTAAAACTTTGTAGGATCAAACGAGGCACTTTCCAAAAGATAATGACCGAGCATAATTCCTAATGGTGTGGCTATTGCGTAGATACAGATGTAACCGACTACCTTGAGTTTTTTCTCAAAGGTGTGATAGAGGATTGCGGCCAGCGCGATGGCCTCGGGAACTTTGTGAATGGCAATTCCGATAACCAAGCTACCCGTGTCGAAGCCATGACCGGCGTGATGGTGATCGAATCCACCACCCAAAGGCAGACCTTCTACAATGGAATGCAAGAACAGGCTGATAAAGATGCCAAGGGGGAAAGGATTTTTGACGGAAAGATGATGATGAATATGGCCGTGTTCAATTCCTCTGGAAAAATAGTCCATTACCATTTGGATAAGGAATCCCAACAGAATGTAGAGCCCCGCATCGTGACCGAGGTGAATATAAATTTCGGGAAGCAGATGCATAATCGCGAGCGCAAAGAGGTAGGCGCCGCTAAAGGCCAAGAGTACTTTTACATCTTTGGTGAGTCTTCCGTGCAGGTACATTCCACCTGTACCTGAAGCAACGCCAACTGCGAACAATATTAATATGTAGGACCAGTTCATGGTTTGCGACCGATTAGTATTAATCGAGAAGAGTCTTCGACGTCGAAATCATCGAGATTGTAATTCCCAAAGATGTCGAGAATCTCAAATCCACAACGATGAAACATTCCCGTCAGCTCTTCTTTCGTTAAAGCTTTAACGCGCTCGTAGAAGGTATGCTCCGTTTCCCCATCTTTCAATTCAATTGTTTTGAGAATATAGCCTTCCTCGTATCGCCGGGTGATTTTGAACCGTACGCCTTCAATTTCCCTGACTTCCATGGGTACCAACCCACGCGTGACTTTCTCTACATTCATGAAATCCAAAACCACCTTTCCTTTTGGCTTCAGCTCGGTAGATATGGCTTTTAATACTTCTTCATTTTCTTCCAAATCTCTGAAGTACCCAAAACTCGTAAAGAGATTCAATACGTAGTCAAAGCGGTTTTCACCAAGAGCTTTACGCATATCGTGCCGTACAAAATGCAATCGATCATTGCCGTTTTTCTTGGCAAATCGAATATTTTCTTCGGCCAAATCAGCTCCCGTCACTTCAAACCCGGCTCGGTTAACAGTGAGGCTGTGACGACCTTTTCCGCAAGCCAAATCTAAGAAATGAGCTTTCTGGCTCGGAGCGAGGTATTTAAGTAAGTTCCGGATAAAACGCTCCGCCTCATTCTCATCGCGATGGCTGTAGAGAAGGTGGTAATAGG
>CAZYWJ010000114.1:0-5462 GCA_964651785.1 uncultured Cryomorphaceae bacterium | reverse complement strand
GGAATGATCTTCTCGGATGTCGGGATGAAACTGGCCGAAATGCAAATGCAATCGGATCAGTATTCCGAAGCGAAGAACAACTGGCGGCGCGTGCGAGAACAGTATCGCGATGAACCGGGAAGCTACGAATACCAAAAGGCCATTCAATCTTTGCGGTCATGCGATTTAGCTGAGAAATGGATATCGGAGTCAAAACCGTTTTCGCTAAACGAAGCAGGTAATCCCGTGAATTCGGGAGACAGCGAATTTGCGGGATACTGGCTGAAAGATGGCGAGCTCTCCTTCTCATCCCTTAGAGGAGAATACGATGAGAAAGGCAGACTTACAAGCGAAAGCTATTCGATCAAAACCTACCTTGCCGATTCCGCCTTGACGGAAGTCCGGCCTCTGGTGATCCAAGGAATGGAGACAGTAGATGACTACGGGAATTTTGTAGAAGCTACAAACGGTCAAAAAGCTTTCGTTAAGTTAGAAAACGGCCGGCGAAGCATTCACTTCTTTGACGGACTGGTTGGGAAAAAAATCCTGCCTTCATCTGATACCGATTCGAGCAATTATACCCATCCCGCTTTTGGCAAATTCGGAGATTTGGACGTGCTCTATTTCGCCTCAGATCGAGAGGATGGATTCGGGCAGTACGATCTCTATTTTGTGGAAATCACCAAACCGGATGAACCGACAAACCTGGGCCCCGTGATAAACAGCCCGGGCAATGAGGTTACCCCGTTTTACCGACAGGATACCCATACGCTTTACTTTTCTTCAGATTGGCACCACGGCTTCGGTGGTTACGATATTTTTCAATCTCCATTTTTCGAGGGCAGCTTTTCCTTTCCGGAAAACTTGAAGCTCCCGTTCAGCACTCCGTCAAACGATCTTTATTATTCTTTTAATTCAAGTCTTAGAAAAGGAAGCTTGACGTCCAATAGAGTCACCCCGGACAACTTTGGCGGTTGTTGCAACAACCTGTTTTTCTTCGAAGAGAAAAAAGTCGAAGAAACGGACACCCTTCCCGAAATCACTTCTTTAGAAGAACTTAACAAGTATTTGCCGGTAAGGCTATACTTCCATAACGATGAACCTGACCCGCGAACGAGGGCCACGGAAACCGATCAGAACTATTTGGAAACTTACCGCAATTATACCCGACTCCTACCCGCCTACCGAGATGAGTACAGAAAAGGTTTAAGTCAAATGGAAGGTGACGTCGCTGAAGAAGCCATGGACGATTTCTTCCTCAATGAAATCGATCAAGGAGTGAATGATCTGGCGCTTTTCAGCGAATTGCTTCAAAGAGAATTGGAAGAAGGCGCTCGCATTGAACTAACCGTAAAGGGATTTGCAAGCCCTTTAGCCGCCACGGATTACAACGTTAACCTTACACAAAGGCGAATCTCCTCTTTGGAAAATTTTCTTCGCGACTATGAGAGGGGTATTCTGCGTCCATACCTGAATGAAACTGCCGAGAATGGCGGTGTTCTGAGAATTTCCAAAATACCTTTCGGTGAATACGTCGCCGAAAAATTGGTGAGCGATAATCCGAATGAGAGCAATGCCGTGTATAGCATTGCTGCGGCCAAAGAGCGAAAAATCGAAATCGTTTCGGTGACGCGTGCCTTGGAGGATTCAAGTTTGACGGAAATTCATTTTGAAAGTGAGATCATTGATTTGGCATCGGTCAATCAAGGTGACTCCGTCAGATTCGCATTTTCATTTGAAGTGGCAGGACCGGAACCTTTCCAAATCGATTCGGTCGAGGTAAGTCCTCAAATTGTTCTTTCCTTCGCAGACGAATACTCTCTCGGTGAACATCAATTGGAGGGCACGCTTTTCGTAACTGAACCAATCGGAAAGCAGAATGAGATCATTACCCTTTTCGGTAATATCGCGGGAGAGCGAAAACAACTGAACCTGACGTTTGAAGTAAACTAGCATGAAGAAATACACCGTTTATGGAGAAGAATTTTATCCGAAATTCTCCTTTCCGATAAAAGGTAAATTCAAAAAGAAAGACCTCCTCAAAATCGACCTCTCTGAGAGCAATCCCGATCTCCCAAAAGATAAATCATTGGAAAGCTTGCACGAATTTGTATTCGGCTCAATCGAAGCAGCGAATGCAAAAGGCGCTTACGGCGGCTACGCCGAAAAGCGAAACCTTTACGAACGAAGTTCCGTGTTTTCCGGTGAGGAGCTCTTTCGTAACATCCATCTCGGTATCGATTTCTGGTTTCCTGCCGGCACCGCCGTCTGTGCTCCCTTGCCGGGTAAAGTTCACGGTTTTCAAGATAACGACAGTATGGGTGATTACGGTCCGACAATAATTTTGGAACACGTGCTGGGAAACGAACGCTTTTATAGCTTATACGGACATCTCAGTCGAGAATCGCTCAAGGATTTAAAAGTCGGGCAAATGATACTGCGCGGCGATGTCTTTGCATATCTGGGTACCCCCGACGTAAATGTGAATTGGCCGCCACATCTGCATTTTCAACTGATCTATGACCTTAAAGGAAAAACGGGCGACTATCCCGGTGTTTGCTTTGAAACGGAGAAAAAGGAATATCTCGAAAACTGTCCGAATCCAACGGAAGTTTTCGGCGGTTTCAGAGGTCTTATCGACTAGTTCTTATTTCGTTATAATTGAAAAGGTAGTAATTGTAAGTTCAATCTGCTATATTGCATGACGGGTCAAGAAATTCTATCGATGAATTTGTATCAATATAGCTACAAAAAAAGGCGAATGAGCATGGTGTCTACCTGCCTCATCTTTCTGTTAGCGTGTTCTTCTTTGGGTTCTGAAGATGATTCTGCCATACCTCAATTTACTTCTGATTATGTCCCCGCCGAACTATGGTTAGAGAACGGCAAACAACTTATATCCCAAAAAGAAGCCGGCGCAAATCAAAGCGTCATATTCGCCGAGTTATCCGATGACGCTGTTGAAATAGAAATCACCTTGGATTCAGAAAAAGAAGTTTCAAAAGTAGTCACACCCCTCAAAAACGGGTTGATCAAAAATCTATACTTCGACTACGGTCGGCTCTGTTTTTCTCAAGTGATTGAAGAAAGTGGTGAGACAATCGTATCGGCTTATGTTGATAGTCGTCCGTATGCCCACGCCATGGCAGATGGAAGTGAGCCAATCCCGGCACGGATTCGAGATATTACCTTGAAGGAAGAAACGCTCTCATCCATTGTTTCGCTTGCTTTGAGCCTTAGCAATCGTGAGAAAAAAGCTACAAATGAGGTTCGCATCATCGAGAATGAACGTTTGATAACGGACACAGTAGATGTCGAAAATGATTTCATCGCGACAATGAATATGCAAAAAGGCAAAAAAGTCGATATTCAACTTATATCAGACGAACCTCACATTTATTTTACCCTTGCTCCCGGCATTGGCTCAGACATGGAGTATAAATCCTGGAGTGGTGCTGCCTCCTTTACCGGCGATATGGAAATACGAGTATTTGCCGCAGAAGATATTGAAGACGGCAGATTCAGACTGAGCGTCAAAAAATACTAACCGCGAAATCCTAAGGATTTTTCCAGTTCCGTGGGTAGCTCCGGCAAATCTCTTCTTGGCATCAACAACCCATTTAGTTCTGCCAGTTCGGCAAAAATGTAATGCTTATCCAAAGCTGCTTTGAGGTAGCCGCGCCCGCTTGAATTTCCCGTTCCTACCCGGGCTCCGATCATTCGAAAAACCATATTCATGTGGCGCGTTCGCCAAGTAGCCATAAGCTCATCTATTTCCAATAGTGAAACCATGAGTTCGTAAGGCAGGTGCAGCAACGGAAATCCTCGGTAAAGGAAAATGAACAATGCAGAGCGGCAGGCTTTCGCCGAAAGGCGTCTTTTTTCATCTTCTTCATTTCCGAAGAGTATTTTATCAAAAAGCTGCATGTTACCTTTTTCGATGTCCAACAACCCGTCGGCATATTTTTGGCGATAAGCCGACCAAAACGAATGATCTTCTGCCTTGGCTAAGGCTTCTTTTCCCCAAATGCTTTCTTCTTCAAAATAGGGCATCCGCTCCAGCCAGACATTAAGGAGATCCAAGAGATTGGTTTTCTTCTCAACATCCTTTACGTGATCCACATCTTCAGGCTTGAGCTGGGAAATGTAGTATTGTTTGCCGTGTCGATTTTCGTAAAGCAAACCCAGCTTAGCCTCGAGCTCCTTCCACTGAATACTTTGAAAGCCGCTGGCGGGTCTCAACAAGTCGCGAAAGTCGAGGAAATCAAGGGAGCTCATGGTCTCCATCACATTGATCTGATCGACCAATAATCGCAGAATTTCGATAATGCGGCGGCTCCGATGAACAACTACTTGAAGTGTTTGATCATTGTCGTTTATCTCAGGTTTAGAAAGAAGGTTAATGATGGAATCGAGCTCGTACAATACCTGTTTGAACCACAATTCGTAGGCTTGGTGAATGACGATAAAAAGCATCTCATCGTGTGCCTCCACTCCGACTTTATCGCTCTCGGGAGCTTGAGCACCTAGAATTTTATCGAGTTGTAAATAGTCTTTGTAGTAAACTTCCTTTTTGGACATAATCTAGCCGGTTGAATGGGGCCGCAAGATAAGAATTGAAGAAGGATGGAAAACTGACTTTTGTCAATCAGCGTATCGACCGGCATCGGTCACATAATTGAAACATTCCATTTTGAAGCTGATGATTTCAGGTTTTTTAAAGGGCACATCCCAACCGCCGTCATACGAAACCATTTGGGGTAAAAGCCAGCCGTCAATCAACATATTTTCCACCTTGATGGAAATATCGAAATCGAAAAGAATGGTCTTATGAGCCAGTCGATACTCGCGGGCAATCACCTCGTGTGTGTCTCTGTGAAAATAAGTCGTCATATCCCGAATAACGACTTCCTCCTCCTCTCCATCCTTCACAAAACTTGAAAAGGCAATGCAGGGAATTGAATCCTGATACTCATAAAGAAAGATGGAATAATCGTAAAAGGGAACCATCTCTTTGCTGAATATAGCCAGCTTATCGCCGATGAAAGGCACATTCTCAATGGGCTGTCCGGGATTGAAAAGCATCTTTTTCAGTTGGGCTTTGTGCTTTTCGATTTTGGAGCTCGATTCCAAGACCTGCTCCTTTTGTACCATTTCATTTGAAACGGTGCGCTTTTCCGTCGGGAAGAAAACATCATCGTAAACCTCAGCGGTGAGGTAGCGCCACTCACCGTTTCGTTTCTTTATTTTGCCGTTTGTTTTTTCGTAGGTTATTTCCACCCACTTTTTTTCATCGATACTCAAAAACTGGCGGGCTTTCCGTTGTAAAGTGGCAAATTCTTCTTCACCCTTATCGTAGACCGTCATCGCCCCGCGGATATCGTGGGGAAAGTACTTGAGATTGAGAAAAGCTTGATAAAACGTAGTATCCTCAATGACTTGAGAAACGAAATCTTCCACATCAAAATCTTCGATGGCAGCTC
>CAZYWJ010000113.1:0-5618 GCA_964651785.1 uncultured Cryomorphaceae bacterium | reverse complement strand
CGTTGGTCGAAAAGGAGGGTTGCATCCCCAATCTTTGGAATAAATTTCAAACCAAATTCGGCTTGCATCGTACGCTTTGACATGCGATCACGAAAATAAATGCGCCATCATTTTATGGGAGATTTTGTTCGGTTTCTATCTGTTATAATTTTCTTTTCGTGGAGCAATATTGCCGGTGGTGAGTCCATTCTCACGGCACAAAATGTACACGCACCAAAGGATTCAATCGCAATAAAAAATGACACCACCGAAATAACAACTCTGCTGGAACAAGCGAGAACGGCCACTGACGAAAAGGAAAAGCTAACGATCAGCAGAAAAGCCTTTGAGTTGGCCACTGAAAAGGTGCCGCCGAAATACCGCTACCGAGCGGTGACCTATTACGCCTACTTCTTATCATATGATAGTCTCGATGCCGGACTTGATCTCTTAAAAAGCGGAATAGCGGGATTTGTCCATGCCGGCTTGGTCGGGGAAGCAGCGATTGCCTGTTATGATTTGGGAATCGTATACGAGGATAACGGTATGAACGATTCGGCACTGGCCGCCTACGGACGTACCTACGAATTGGCAAAGCGCACCGGCCAAAATATCCTGAGTGGCGATGCGGCATATTCCATTGCCTTCATTCTGAATTCGACAGCCCGAAATAGTGAAGCGCTCAAGTGGGCAAAGCGTGCTGAGGAGCGTTTTAAGGTTGAGGATGACCTTACGGGAATGGGTATGGCTCTCAACCAGATCGGAATTATTTATGATAGTCAGGGTCTGTATTCTAAGGCGGTAGAGTATTATCTGCGCGCCAAAGAATTGGCTGTCTCGGCCGAAGATATAGAAGGAGCGATGTACTTGGACAACAATTTGGCCATTGTGTATTTGAGCTTGAAAGATACGGTGAAAGCTTCGGCATTCTATAAAAAAGCCTTGGACACCGCCCGACTTTACGGCTTTAAAGGAAGTGAAGCGACCTTTCTCAACAATTTGTCAGAGATAGAGCTCAGCGAGGGAGACACCGCCGCGGCAGTAGCCATGTTGAAGGAATCGCTCAAACTGATTGCAGGCACGATTGACACCTGCTTTGCGAGTTATCCTTTGGAAGGTCTCGGAACGATTTTCATGTATAAAAATGAGAGAGATAGTGCACGGCATTATTTTTCCAAAGCCTTGCAATTGTCGATAGACTGTGATGAGGCACTGATTGCTGCCGGGATTTACAATCAGTTAGGTCGTTTGTATCTGGAAGAGAAAAATCCATCAGATGCAATCGAACGGTTCAGAGAGGCCCTGGATATTGCGGAGAAAGGTTTGATAGCCGAGGAAATTAAACGGTCTTTGGAAGGTCTTTATCTGGCAGAGAAATCGGCAGGAAATGTGAGGCAATCACTTGAACGTTTGGAAGCATACCGCAGTTTTTCCGATTCTCTCAATCGCTTGAATGAAATTACCAAGGCTTCACATATATCTGCCGAATACGAATTTAAAAAAGAACTGGCGATACAGGAGGCAGAACGAAAGGAACAGGAGAGACTCTTGAACAGAGAAATAGAGGCAGAAGAAAGGTTAAACGACATAATTACGTGGGCATTAATCGTTTCTTTATTTTTCACGGCAGTTCTCGTTTACACCTATTTTCTCATTCGAAAAAAGAATACAAAGCTCAATCAGCTGTATGCGGATAGGAATAAATTGATGGGTATAGTAGCTCACGATCTTCGCAATCCGCTTAAGAATATAGAGGGATTGCTGAAGTTGGTGGAAGATTCGGATAATTACAAGCACGCTCCGGAAATAGCTGAATACATGAGCCACATCGGCAGAACGACCAATAAAATGACTGACTTAATCGATCGTGTGACAAGCATTAGCGCGATTGAGAACATGGAAAAGAATCTCAAGAAAGAGAAAGTCAACCTGCGGGAGCTTTTGGTTTTAATCAAGAATAATTTTGAGCTTTCTGCTGCGCGAAAGAAGATCAATTTGAAGCTGACCGCAGATCATAGCCGGGATTTCTTTGCCTTGGTGGATCAACGTTATTTGGAGCAAGCCATTGACAACCTGGTGAGCAATGCGATAAAGTTTACTGAAGAAGCAAAGGAGGTTCATTTGAAACTGAAATCAAAAGACGCTAAGCATGTGATCGAAATTTCGGATCAAGGGCCGGGAATTCGCGAGGAGGAGCTGGACAGACTATTCAAAGAATTTACTACCCTTCACAGCAAGCCTACACATGACGAAAAGTCTTCAGGGCTGGGTCTGTATATCGCCCACCAATTTATCTATGCCATGAACGGGGTTATTGAAGTTTCATCCGATAGTAGTTCAGGCAGTACCTTTAGTGTTATTTTTGAGAAGTACTAAGTGGGTTCCGATTTCCCGGGCGGGCCTCCTTCTTCGTTTAGGCGCAATAATTTTCCGATCGAGACCATAAATTTTTCGAATGGTAACAATTGTCACTGCATATCAATTGAGTCTCCGATAGCTTTGAACTGAATTTAAAAACCAACCGTCATGAAAAAGAATATGGGAACCGCAGACAAAGTGATCCGCATCGCAATTGCAGGCATTATTGCCACGCTTTATTTCACCAATGTGATCAGCGGAACAGTGGGGATTATTTTATTGATATTAGGAGCAGTCTTCGTATTGACCGGTCTCGTCGGCTTTTGTCCGCTTTATGCACCTTTTGGCATAAGCACCTGTTCGGTAAAGAACCGTAAGGCCCGACGAGCTTAAGAGATCTTTTCCGGGTTTGGCAGGAAGAATTCCGGGGCCGTAAGAAATGTTCTGAATTTAAACGCGAAGGGATTTACCTTGCCCGAAATTCAAAGCAACCATGGACGAGATAAACCTACCGTTTCATCCTGAGCTCAGACAGGAAGTGTTGAGGCATTCCGTAGAGAAAGAGGTGCCGGCCGGAACGGAACTTCTCCGCGACGGGCAATACGTCAAGGTCATTCCCTTAGTACTATCGGGCATGCTCAAAGTATCCTCACACTTTGAAGAGCGAGACCTCTTGCTGTATTACATCAGGCCGGTAGAAAGTTGCGTCATGTCCTTCACCTGTGTGATAAAAGAAGAAGTGGCTTTCGGAACGGCCGTGGCCGAGGAAGACTCAAAACTGCTTTTGATGCCTGCCGATAAAGTAACGAAATGGGCTTTGCGTTATCCCGAAATGAATCGGCTGTTTCTCGATCAATACAGCTTGCGCTATACCGAATTGATAGACACGCTGCATCAGTACGTGTTCAGAAATTTGGACAGTCGTCTGCTCAATTACCTGAAAAGGGAAGTGGAACTGAAAAATGAGAATCCGCTGAAGATGAGCCATCGGGAGATAGCCTCCGATCTGGGAACGGTGCGCGAAGTGATCAGCCGACTGATGCGCAAACTGGAAAAAGAGGGCTATATACATCAAATCGGAAACAGCATTCGGATTCATTAAACGATTCAATCATGTAAAAAACCAACCATCATGAAAACTTTCCTATCCTTCTTATCGGGCATTGTTCTTCTTGCGACGGCTACTGCCCAAACCGCTCCTGAGTGGGAAATAAACAACATAGAAAACCGGCTCGGTAAGTACACTGCCGTAGATGGTAACGGCGATGTACTGATTGTCGGAAACGGCACCTATTTCGCTTTCGGCAGTCTCAACATTTATGTGAAAAAATACGATCCGGCCGGCAATCTGATATGGGAAACGACAATAGCAGCCGTGCAGGACCCTACCTCGGGTGTTACCGAAATGGTTCATGCCAATTGGCTCGGTATCGATTCAGAAGACAATGTTCTGATTACCGGTTACAAATTTACCACGACCTCAGGGTCTTGCTTTCCATCCGGCATCTGTAAAGTTCCCATAGGTCTGAAAATATACAAGTTGGATGCCGCGGGAAATCTGATTTACAACCAAACACATGAAGATTTGGGCGGAGCTGATCTCACTTCATTCGCTCAACCCAATTGGGGTGAGATAGATGAGTCTGACAATCTTTATGTTTCTACGAGAGGTTTGTATACCGATAGTCAGGGTGATACGGATTTTGGTCCCGTGCTGTTAAAGTTCGATTCTTCGGGTGCTTTGGTATGGTCTGACGTACAGGATATTTTTTCCAATACGGTATCAGATGATGGCATGGATTACAACAGCGGTCGCATAGCCATGATCGCCGGCAAGACATCGGGATCAGGTGCGGTTTTGCTTTGGGATGAATCGGGAAATCTGCTTTGGCAAAATCCATCTCCGGAAGGTGCGTTTGATTACACGGACGTCTATCTCGATGAGTCGGGAAATGTGTATGCGCTAAGTTGGTGGTGGGAAATGCCATTTCCTACCCAAAAGGTTAATGTGACGAAATACGATGTAAGTGGAGTTGAAGTTTTCAGTCAGACATATCTCTTCGACGAACCCACAACCCCTGGTCGAATTGCTGCTTTGCCTTCCGGCGATTTGGTATTTGCTGCGGCCAATTGGACCTCCTTCGGTGAAGGCACGCTCTACACCAAGATTATTTCATCCGGCGATGGCAGTGAGGTGGAAGCTTTTACTTCCGAATTGCCTCACGTTACCTCACGTGTATGGGACTTGAAGGTTTCTGCCGCAGGGAATATATACGTGGCAGGAAGAAGCGATACGAATGCAGGTGCGCCGGCTACCGGATGGGTGCGTGGTTTTAACGCTGCCGGTGAGCCATGGTCGGTCGATTATCAGGTGAGAGATGTAATGGCGATAGCCGTATCAAGCGAGGAGGATATTTATTTGGTGACCGAAAACAGTTGGAATTTGGTGAAGTACAATTCAGGTTTTACTTCCTCCGTCCCCTGCGAAGCACCTTACCCGGCAGCTACCGGTTTGACGGCAGTTGAGAACCCCGATGGCACGGTGGGCTTGAGTTGGAATCCGATTCCCGGCTCGA
Source organism: uncultured Cryomorphaceae bacterium (assembly GCA_964651785.1). Classification (GTDB taxonomy): domain Bacteria; phylum Bacteroidota; class Bacteroidia; order Flavobacteriales_D; family Cryomorphaceae; genus JAKVAV01. The sequence continues at coordinate 705 of CAZYWJ010000113.1, read as the reverse complement.
TCGGGTGCCAATTGAATATCGCTGAGCTATCCTCCATGAATTCGGTTAGTCTGATTATATCGGCAGCCGATGCTGCTTCTTTCACCATACCTTCCAATCCTTTAAGCTCAGGAGAATCTTATGCCTTCAGGGTGCGCTGCGGATGTTCTCAAAACCCCTTGGTGATTGGCCCATGGAGCCCATACGAGGTATTTAACTACGGTGGATCGGGAATCGGAGAAAACAATTTTGACACGGCCTTTGAAGACCTTCACACCAATGGAGAAATCCATCCTTGGAAGTTATTGAGCGCGGAAGAACGAGATGTTTTTCTTTATCCGAATCCTGCCTCCAACGAGTTTTACATCACGCTGACGGGCAGCTTTTCAGATTTGATTGAAATCGAAATCTACAGTCTTGAAGGTCGCAAGGTAAAAACCATGATGAAACCGTCGAGTGGGAGCCCCGTCAAAATCGACCGTGGCAATATCCCCGGTGGGTTTTATTTGGTTCGAATAAGAGATGGTGCGGAAGTGATTAGTCGAAAGATTCTCCTGAAATAGCGGTAGTGATGGTTCGTTTTGGTTAGTGCCGGGTCTATTATTGGCTCTTAGATGCAAGCCCCGGTACGAGCTGTGGTTTTGTGTCAGGATAAATTTTCATGCAATGGGCCGGATTCTTTTCGATAAGGGGTTTATTGGGAAAGATAGTGAACCCCTTCATTTC
>CAZYWJ010000112.1:0-5674 GCA_964651785.1 uncultured Cryomorphaceae bacterium | reverse complement strand
CAAGCTCGCTTGCAAGGGTATGCGGATACAAAAAAACTTACCGACGGTAGTCGGTGGTTTTCCTTTTCGGAATTCGGAGCGAAAGGGATCACCCGACCGACAGGAAGGGTAATCCCAAACTTAAAATAATACTCGCTCGAAACTTTCTGCGCATGAAAAAAGACATGAATACGCGGAGCGGATTCGGCTTTTGATTCCCTCCACGGACAAGCCGGGATCACCCGACTGAAAGGAGGGTAATCCCGTCTGACCTTTCAAGAGGTCAATTCTTGAAATAAAACATGCCGACGGTAGTCGGTAGTTTTCCTTCTCGGAATTCGCAGCGAAAGGGATCATTCGACCGGAGGGAGAATAATCCCATTGTTCATTTAATGGTAAAACCTCAAGCTCGCTTGCAAGGTCATGCGGATACGAAAAAACATACCGACGGTAGTCGGTGGTTTTCCTTCTCGGAATTCGCAGTGAAAGGGATCACCCGACTGAAAGGAGGGTAATCCCGTCTGACCTTTTACGATGTCAATTCTTGAAATATTACATACCGACGGTAGTCGGTAGTTTTCCTTCTCGGAATTCGGAGCGAAAGGGATCATTCGACCGGAGGGAGAATAATCCCATTATCGCCGTCACAATAATTTCATAACTATTTCGCCCCGCCGGGGCTGACAACCACTAATCTATTTTACCATCGGGTTGCACCCGATGCTGACGGATGTCGTCCTTTCAGGACTACCCGGAAGTTTGAATTAATCGAAGAGCAATTAAAGCTGAGGCATTGATAATGAAATTGAGCACTACAGTTCGCTAAAACTTCCCAGTCATCAGCTCAAAGTATTTCTAAAGAATATCAACTCTGAACATGGTGCAGCTACCTCCTTAACTTCGCCGACCTTCTGCTTCTCAGTTTATAAACCACGACAGAAGTCAAAATTACGAGCGCGTAGGTTAAGGCTATCGCCAATACCATATCTGCATGCGGGTGCTGATTTACTTTAAAGTACACGCCAATCAGAACGGCAAATAGCGCAGAGAGAAAATAACGAAAGAAAAAGTGGACTTTTTTCCTTTTGGACATGAAAACAAGATAAGAATATTCTTGAAATGCATTACAATGGACTCACCGACAGCCGATCGACTTCTATTTTGGATAACGTATCCAACTTGCCCGACTTAAACATCTCAGATATGAATTCCAGCGAATCGGGGCCCGGACCACGCAAATTGAGATAATCCTGAAAAACCAGCCCATTCACCGATCGACGGTTGTACGCCTTACGAAATCGGCTGCCTCCTTCATCCTCAAGGTAGCTGTAGGCTAAATAATCCATCGCGTAGTTCTCTTTGGCAAACCAATAGAGAAAGACATCATCAAAATCTTCTCCTCCGCCTTCTTTCAAAAATGTGACGCGAACCTTAAAATAGACTTTACCTTCAATGGTTTCTTCGCCTAAGAATTCCTTTTCTGCCGCAGGAGTATTGAGGAGCCCGGGCAGAAGGGCAAAGTAAATCACCGAATTGACGGATGCAGCTCGCGCCGTGCTGTCTTTTCCGGAAAGGACCACAAACTCATTATTCAGTTTTTGATCAAATCCATCATTGGTCAACCGGCGCTGATGATCGCCAAGTGAATCTCGATATGTATTGGTGTACTCAAATTTTCCCCCTTGGCGAATAGCTCTGAAATCCTTTCCGCGAAAGCCAAATGCCAGATCGACATTTTCGTAAAGATCACCCCCGTGGTAAGCTATCGCGCTGTCCACAACTGCTTCCCCACGCGATGGCGCATTTTCTTCTTTGGAAGAATCCGTGCAGGAAAAAAAGAGGGCAGCCAAAACGACTGCCCCGAATGCTTTTCTAAAAAAGGTCACGATCAAGGTACAGGTGCTTCACCCGGGTCAATTCTTCTTTATTCACCTGATTGTCGGGATGCGCAAATAAATCCAATAGATACAGGAAGTTATCCTTCATTTCAGTAAAGCTGTCATCACCTTCCATATCGATTTCTTCTTCTACCTCTCCATCTTCATCCTCCTCGGCGAGGAGGTTGAGATTAAAATGACCGAAATGCTCAATGTATTCAGCCGTCATGCGAATCACGCGGGTTACCAAAGGCTGATTGTGTTCGATGAAATGCGGTCTGAGCGCCAATAGTTTATCAACGACTTCGTTCTTTACGATTCCGTTTTTCTTGACGAAAGCGCGCAACTCGTCTATGCTTTCGAGGGTTTCTTTACTTATAATTGCTTCTTCCATGGGATTCATGTTTGATCAGGCAAAATTAATAGATTCCGGCAGTTAACCCGCCGATCTGAGTTTGTTTATGGGAACAATCGTGCGAATCATCCCGAAGACTACGGTAGCCTTGTTTTTATTGATTTCTTCCACTACACCCGGCTCCTTTGTTCCGTGCATTCGCACTTTATCTCCGACATTAATCGGCTTTGCCGATAGCTCTTTACTCTCCTCCCTGTTCTTGCGTCGATTCTCTTTCTGCTTTCTGATGCGCTCCTTTTTATCACGCATCTTTTCGGTCAAATCTTTTTCTTTTTTACGAGCCGCTTCCTTTTCACTGGTCAGAGTGAGTTTTCGAATCATTTCCTTGCGCTTCTTAGCATCCTGCCAATCAGCCAAAAGAGATTCATATTTTTTGCCTTGCTGAATCAGTCTCTTGTTTTCACTAAAATTCAGGTCTTCCTGCTTTTCGCGAAAAATTTCGGCTTCGCGTTTGGAAGCTTCTATCTCCTTGCGAATTTTGGATTTCTCCGTTTGGAGAATGTGTGTCTCTTTATTGAGTTGGTTCTTCTTGGTTTGAAGGGTGATCAGCAACTTATCCAAATTCACCTTTCTGTCGTCCAGCTTCTCCTTGGCATTGTCGATGATTTTTTGATCCAATCCAATTTTCTGAGCTACCTCAAAAGTGTACGAACTTCCCGCCTGCCCGATGTCCAGCTTGTACTTCGGCAATAATGTTTCTTCATCGAAAAGCATGCAGCCATTCAGCATCATCGGACTGTTTTCTGCCAAAATCTTCAAGTTGGCGTAATGGGTGGTGATGACACCAAAAGCCTTGGATTTTCCCAACTCTTCCAAAATTGTTTCGGCTATAGCTCCACCCAATTCAGGATCGGAACCCGTACCGAATTCATCGATGAAAAAGAGCGTGTTCTTATTGGCATGAAATAGAAAGTGCTTCATCTTGACCAATCGTGAACTGTAGGTGCTCAACTCGTAGGCGATACTTTGATCATCACCGATATCGACGAATATCTGTCGAAATACTCCCATCTTCGAATGACCTTCAGCGGGAATCAACACTCCGCATTGAAACATAATTTGCAGCAATCCGAATGTTTTGAGCGATACGGATTTTCCACCCGCGTTAGGTCCGCTGATTACCAGAATTCTGTTTTGATGATCCAAAGCCAGATTCATCGGAATGGTTTTCTTCCCTTCACTGCGGTTCTGCTCCAGCAAAACGGGGTGAAAAGCGTTGACCAATTCCAAATCCTTTTCACGGGACAGGATGGGTTTGGTAGCATCAATATTCATGGCGTACCTTGCCTTGGCAAAGGTAAATTCCATAAAGCCCAAGGCATTCTCGTAAGATTCGAGAATTGGTTTGTAAGTGCGTAAGGCGTTACTAAGCTCCCGCAAAATGCGGTACTCTTCGCGCTGTTCCCATTGGCGGGCCTCGGCCACATCATTGTTGAGGTTCACCAAATTGGAAGGCTCCACAAAACTGGTATTTCCGCTTTCGGAATGACCGTGAAGCGTTCCGTCAATTTTTCGCTTGTTTTCGGCGGTAACGGCCAGAACGCGTCGATCGTTGTAAACACTCTCTTCGTAGTCGCGCAGCCAGCCCAGCTTTTTGTATTTCCTCACCGCTGCCTCAAAAGCCTTATTGGCCTTTTGCTTGGCTTCCGCCAATGCCTTTCGTGCCCGACCCAGCTCTTTGCTCGCCGAAGTTTTCACAAAGCCGTTTGGCTCCAATACCTCATCAATCAATTCGATCAAATCCTTGCTGGCGTAAAGACCCTCCACGATTCCGCGCAAGCGTGGATAATACTCCCGCTTCTCGCCCAAAAAGCGAATGAGCGTAGCGGCAACTTCGGCTACTTTTCTCAACTTAATCACCTGCTGTCCCTCGAGCACGGCATTGTCTATTCCCAGCATTCCCAGCTCTCGGCTGATATTGGGAAAAGCCAGGTCAGGAAAGTATATGCCATTGTCGGCTATGGATTTTGCCTCGCTAGTTTCTTCGAGCCATCGGGTGATGGTGTCTACCTCGTCGACGGGACGTAGCTCTTCCACGTAGCGCTTAGCCCGTTCGCTCGTGCAGCGCTTTTCGATTTGAGCCAAAACTTTCGGAAACTCAAATCGCTGTAAGGTATTTTCGGGATAGTATTTCAAATCGACCTATCTAAACCTTCAAATGACTTCCTTGTTCTGTAAATCGTCTGAAGGTAGGCGCAAAAATACGCCTATAAAAGAACTGAGCGCCGTGATGAGGAAAAATACCAATCCCAACGCCACGGCTGCCGTCTCATCGATGGGCAATTCGTGAGAAGCGTAAAGAAACACCAACTCTCTGAGACCCACACCGCCAAAACTAATGGGAAGCATGGCAGCGATGCTCGAAACGAGAAAAAGGACGAAGTAGATTGAAAAATTCCCCTCTACACCATAAGCCGATAAAATAAACCAAGCGCAGACCAATTGTGCCAACTGAACCCACAGCGAATAGTGAATGGCCAAAAAGGTGACGGATCTGAATTTGGCGAAAGCCAAGCGAATCAAAAACCACAGAGCGGGCAGAGCAGCGACGGCTCCGAGATAAATGAGATAGGTCCAAAAAGGTGGGAATAGTTCGGTGATAACGGGTTGAAACGAAGCTATGGCTAGAGCTAAAAATGCCAAGAGAGCCGCCCCGCTGATGCGATCGAGAAGGACGGCGCTAAACAGGTCGCGCTTTGAAGCGCTACTCTTCTTATTCAGGTGGAAGATTTTGTATCCGTCTCCTCCTATTCCACCGGGAAGGAAAAGATTGTAGAACATTCCGATGTAGTAGAGCCTCAAATTATACTCATTTGTAATATTTACAGCTATGGCATGAAACAGAACCCATAGCCTGCGAGCGCTGATCAACTTGGAAAAATTGAAAGCTAAGAAAGCCATAAGGAGGTAAGCCGGATTGCTCTTTTTGACGAGACTCCAAACTTCTTCCAATTCGATTTTCGAGAAAACCAGATAGATGGCAAGTGCCGAAAGGGCAATTTTGACGAGAAATTTAAGCGCTGACTTCGCGTTGAGCTTTGCCAATGAAAACTTCTTTTACGGTGTAGGTTTTCTTGTTTTGCGATTGATAATAAATGCGCAACATCAATTCGGCGATAAGCCCGAAGACCAAAAATTGAATCCCTGCCAAAACCAAGGTAACGCCCAGAAGTAACAGTGGCCTTCCCCAAATATCGTAACCGAATATTTTCAAACCAAGCAGGTACAAATTGATCAAAAGACCTACACCAAAAGTAATTAACCCGACAGGGCCGAAAAGGTGGATGGGTCGGCGAAAATACTTCTGCATGAAAATCATCAGAATCAAGTCGCTGAGTACTTTGAAGGTGCGGCTCAGACCATACTTGGACTCGCCGTGAATTCGCGGATGGTGCTTCACATC
>CAZYWJ010000111.1:0-5709 GCA_964651785.1 uncultured Cryomorphaceae bacterium | reverse complement strand
TAGTTTTCATCGTAATGCAACCTAACGGTTTTGCCATAACGGTAGCCGTATGCGCTGAATAAAAACATAAGTAGAATAATGGAAATCCCGACGTAGCTGAATTGAAAATAAAGCAACACAGCTATTGGAACGAAAATGATAAATCCAAAAATGGAATATAGACGTGCATACGCCCAAGGGTCACCTTCAATAAAATTCTCGGGTTGCGCCGCACCCGGAAAAACGCCCGTAGCCAAGTAAGCGCTCTCTTTTATTTTTAAAGCGGGAATCTCTATCGTCTGCTTATTGGCTACCTCACCCACCGAATTTGATGGCTTAATGGTTGCAGACTCGTATCCCGCGATGCGTCGCAAAGGATTCGTTTCCCATTGTATGTATTGAATCTTTTTCTTCGGAATGCGCGATTCATTTCGCTGCAGCAGTCCCGAACTGATTTCGACCGCCTCACTTTTAAGCACCGCTTTCAATTCCCAGAATTTCAAGATGGCACGCAGCAAACTTAAAATCACGCTGAAAATAGCATAGACTACCAATAGACTCAAGGCAAAGGCCAGGCCTGCATCGGCCACTTGCGAAGCATAGGTATCGACATAGCCTTCGAGGTATTCTTCCAACAGCTCCTGATACTGGCTGGCATAACCGAATACGAAAGCAATGGCAAGGAAACCGCTCTTTAAGTGATTTTCCGTAAGGCCGACTTTGAGCAAATCGAACAAACCCAATTTTACCAAAACCCTTCCTTTCTCTTCATCAGGCTTTTTTGGTTTAGGCTTCTCGGTATTTGGCTCATCAGCCAATTCAGTTTCTTCGATGATTTCAGATTCCAACAGGGCTTCCTTCTTTTCGTAAAGCAAATCGCGCAAGGCATCAGCTCGATCCTTCTCCAAAGCGGGAATTTCCAACTCGTTGCCCCTCGATCCTGCCGTGTCTACTTTTAAAGCCACAAGTCCAAGCAAGCGTTGAATCACGTTTTTGGTTACTTGTATGGATTGAATTCGCTCTATCGGAACCGATTTGCGATCCTTTACCAAAACACCTTTGTGAATGATGAGCTTGTCCTCTTCAATGTGAAAGGTGAAGTTTCGGTATTGCCAGTAGGCAAAAATGGCGAAGATGATAAGCAACGGAATGATGGCAATACCAACGATCGTCCAAAAAATGGGTGCTGCAGCGGCCACCGCCACCAGCGAAATGAGCAAAGTGGTAAGCGCTCGAAAATTTCGAATCATGTAAACGATCACCCCAAGGTAGCTCTGCCGCGTAGGCTCGTGGATGTTCCACTCCTTTGAATCTTCACTCATAAGTCGCAGCTTTCTTAGAAACGAATTCTTTGAGTTGCTCCGCTTCAGCGGTTTCCAGGCCGGGAATAGAAAGATCGGAAGTGCTACCACCCGCGGTGTAGATTTTCAGCGTGCTAAGCTCGTACTTCCGCTCGATTGGTCCCCGCGAAATCTCCGTATGCTGTATGCGATTAAACGGAATGGTAATCATCGAAGAAAACAGCCACCCTTTTTTATAGGTCAGATCCCTTTCGCGCAAAGCGTAAGACCTTTTTCGGTACCCGATGGGAATGGCTAGAAAAGTGATCAGGATTAAGACAAACAAAGCTCCGCCGACATAAGCCATCCAAATTCCGGGAGCTATGATGGCGGGAATGGAAAAACCTACTACAGGAAAAATCCAAAAGATAGCCGCCAACAGTCTTCGATAAGTCATGTAACGTACCGGATGCTTTTGAAAAGCGACAACTTCGACCCTTGGTAAAGTCGACGTTTCCACTTCCTGATTTTGCCAATTTTCTTCCATGGGCCGAAATTAGGGCTTCCTTGCAACAATTTAAGGCTAATTTTGTCTAAAGACTTTAAATGGAGAACATCACCACAGGACATTGGATTTTTGCAGGATTGTTCGTTTTGGCTTTTGCCACCGCCATAGCGTTCGCTTACCGCAAAGACTTAAAGCGAATAAGCATACATTACAGAAAGATATGGCTGTTATTCCTGGCGATGATTGTTATTTATTTCGTCATTTTCGGCCTTAATCGAATCACCTGAAAACTATGCAGCTTTTAAAGATTCTCCTTCTGTTTGTTTCCTGTTCAATTTGCACGTCAGCCTTGGCGCAAGGCGAAGCTATACAAGAGAGCGAAAATATCAATCAAAAGACATTTTGGTCTTTTGAGATGGAAATGATTTTCTCTTTGGCTCAATTGGAAACACCTGATGATATCTTCTATGATCAAAATCTAAGGTGGTCTCCCGTTTTGAATTTGGCTTATCATTTTAATTATAACCCGAATGATTTTCTTGGCTTTAACGCAGGGATCGCAATGAGAAATGTAGGCTTTATCGTAAAAGACGATGAACTGGGTGAAGCTGAATTTATTGATCGCATCAAGTATCGAACTTACAATGCGGGCTTGCCCGTAGGATTTAAAATCGGTCGGTTAGACCAATCTCGTCCTCTCTTCTTTTTCGGTGGTTACGAATTTGAAATACCCTTTCACTATAAAGAAAAGCAGTTCAGCGGCGATGATAAGACGAATAAAACAACAGATTGGTTTAGCGAAAGAAATACGGACTTCCAACATTCCGTATGGGCAGGATTTCAATTTCCTCAAGGCTTCTCCATCAAGGCTAAATATTACCTGACGGAATTTTTTAATTCCGACTATACGGAGAGAATTTCCTCACCTGATGGCGAGATTCTCAGGAAACCTTTTCAAAACTTCAATGCGAATATTTACTACCTCTCGATTTCGTGGTTTCCGTTTCAAGATGTAAATTATGCGTTGAGCAAAGTAAAAAAATGAGCGATAAGATAAATAGTACAAATCCCTACACGGGAGAGAAACTCAAAGAGTATAAGGTTCACACTCCTCAGGAAGTCAAAAATAAAATTGAGATCGGGCATAAAGCCTACAAAGAGTGGAGTGAAGAATCTTTCGATGCCCGAATTGAGTTAATGCTGGAGTTGAAACGACAGATTGAGACGGATAAAGAAGAATTGGCAAAGCTGGCTGTTTTGGAAATGGGTAAGCCTTATTCTCAAGCCATTTCGGAAGTAGAAAAATGCGCGTGGCTTTGCGAGCACTACGCAGAGAATGCGAAAGAATACTTGCAAAAAGACGTCATCAAAACCGAAGCATCAGAAAGCTGGGTGGCCTACGAACCGTTGGGACTTATTTTGGCCGTAATGCCGTGGAACTTCCCTTACTGGCAAGTCATGCGATTTGCCGTTCCGACTCTTTTGGCTGGAAACACGGGCATCCTCAAACACGCCTCCAACGTACCCGGCTGTTCCAAAGCCTTGGAAAGTCTTTTTAAGAAGGCCGGTTTCCCGGAAGGCGTTTTCTCTCAAGTGCGAATAAGCGGAAGTCGTGTAAAAGAAATCATCGAACATCCGCATGTCAAGGCGGCCAGTTTGACGGGTAGCGAAAAGGCAGGAAAATCATTGGCGGAAGCCGCAGGAGCCCAACTCAAAAAATGCGTGTTGGAACTCGGAGGCAGCAATGCCTTTGTGATTTTGAAAGATGCGGATCTCGACCAAATAATCGATACGGCCGTTTTTGCCCGAACCCAAAACAACGGACAGAGTTGCATCGCCGCCAAACGATTTATCATTGAAGCGCCCGTTTACGACCAATTCAAAGATGCACTGATCAAAAAGTTTGAGGAGTTGAAAATCGGCGACCCCATGAACGAAGACATCGACGTCGGACCTTTAGCTCGAGAAGACCTGGCTGAAGACTTGGAAGAGCAGATGAATAAAAGCATCAAATCAGGCGCGGAATTGCTTACGGGCGGCAAGCGAGAAAATGCCATTTTTCACCCGACCATCTTGGGTGGAGTGAAGCCCGGAATGGCCGCCTTCGATGAGGAGACATTCGGTCCGCTGGCCACTTTGACGAAAGTCGACTCGGAAGATGAAGCCATTGAGTTGGCTAACAAAAGTAGATTCGGACTGGGCGCAACTATTTGCACGAAGAACATTGACAAAGCCAAAATTCTTGCCAATCAAATTGAAGACGGCGCGGTTTTCATCAATGAGTTGGTAAAGTCAGACCCGCGTTTGCCATTCGGCGGAACTAAGATTTCGGGTTACGGACGGGAATTGGGTCCGCTCGGAATCAAAGAGTTTGTAAATGCCAAAACGTATTACATCAAGTAGAAACAAGATTTGCAAAATTTAGGCGTTTAGAGCCTGATGCTGCGACACCGTTTAACCGTTGCTTTCAGTTTACTGATGGTTTTGGCTTTCGGCCAATCTTGGACGGAAGTCACCCCCTTCGGTGGCACGGCACGCGACGATGGCATTGCTTTTTCCCTTAACGGAAAAGGGTATGCCGGCACGGGGCGCCAAGTCGGTTTTGCCCTCACAAACGATTTTTTCGAATACGATCCTGCATCAGATGTATGGACTCAAGTCGCATCACTTCCGTCTCAAGCGCGTCAATACTGCGGTCGTTTTACCATCGCCGATACGGGCTATGTCGTTTGCGGCTTTGGCGAAACGGACTATCTCAATGAACTCTGGGCCTATCACCCCAAAACCGATTCATGGACGCAGAAAGCCTCTTTTCCCGGTGAGCCTCGCTCCTCTCCCATTGCGTTTTCCATTGATGGAATTGCATACGTAGGAACGGGTAAAAACGTAGATACCTACTTCGAGGATTTCTGGAAATACAATCCCAAAACCGATCAATGGACGCAATTGGAAAATTTCCCCGGAGGCCGTCGATTTGAAAGTATCGGGTTGACCATCGGAAGTGTTGGCTACGCGGGCTTGGGGCGTTTGCAGGATAATACCTTTATCAACGATTGGTGGCAATTCAATCCTCGTACCGAAAGCTGGACCCGACTCAGCGATTTCACGGGAGCGACTCGTTACTATTCGGTAGAATTTGTAGCTGATAGCCGCGGCTTCATAGCGGGTGGTCAGGACGAAAATCTGAACTACCTGAATGACGTTTACGAATATCGCCCCTTTGACGATACTTGGAAAAAAGTCTCTTCGATTCCGAGTGTACCTTTCAAAGGAACATTCGCCTTCAGCGTAAACGGTGCAGCATATGTAGGTACGGGAATCACCTCATCAGGTGAACGGCTGTCGGCCGTGTACAAATACCCTTTTCCCGAATTGGTCAGCGAATTGAAAGCCTTTCCCAACCCCGCAAAGGATGTCATCACTTTCTTTTGGGAGGGCGAGTCTCCGAGCCAAATTCAAGTTTTCGATAATCAAGGCAGGCTCATTCAATCAGCGATCATTCAACGCGAAGTTGAATTTCGGCTGAACCTTACTTCACTAACTCAGGGAATCTACATCGCCAATTTTACGTGGCCCGACGGAAAGCAGCGCTCTTCCACTTTTGTAAAAGCAGACTAGCTCAATGCCGTAAATCCGACAAAGGCGTAGATATTATCAAAGTCGGTGTCTCACAAGCAGAATAATTCTAATATTGCGGCTTCAAATCCATTCGGCATTTTGAGTCGTAAGTGATGCGATTTGCCAGAATTTATGAGTCGAAATTCCGATACCGTAATCCTTTACTTCGCTCAAAGCGCGAAAGAAGACCTGAAGCAAAATCGCTTTTCAGCGTCATCCATTCACCGAAAGGTTTTCACCAAGTTACATCGACACACCACTAAAACACTTCGCGACACCAAACTTCCTATTCTCCATTATTCAGAGGAGAATCAGAAAGGGCGA
>CAZYWJ010000110.1:0-5782 GCA_964651785.1 uncultured Cryomorphaceae bacterium | reverse complement strand
CTCAAATTCGGATTTAGAAAAATCTGCAAATTCCGAGCGTATTCTTTCAATTCTTCGATTCGATCTTTGGCTTCTTTCCCTCCCGACTCGGTGAGTTTGTAGTATTTGCGTGATCGCTTGCCAACCATTTCCACCTCGGTGGTCACTAAGCCATTGGCTTCGAGCTTATGCAATGCGGGGTAGAGCGCACCCTCGGTAATATCCAAATCACCGTTGGTCATTTCCTTCGCCATTTTGGATAGCTCGTAGCCGTACATTCGGCCTTCTTCGGAGAGAAGCTTGAGCAGCACGCTGCTGAGGGTTCCTTTGTATAAATGGTTTTTGCTCATTTTTGAATACTCAATTCTGACGGTGCAATTATACATAATTTTCTTATGCATTTGCAAGTTGGGCGTACGAATTGGTATGGTGTATTGGGTATAGGGTATTGAGACTTATGCTGCAGGAGCAATTTTCGGTTATGTCTTGATTTTTTCCCGGTAGAAAATACACGCCAAAACCTTCAACCCTCTTACCAAATTCCGTTCTACAAATATTCCATGCCTACAGCAAGGTGATTTCCATCCCGTATTCATTTATCAGCTTGGCGCCAAATTTGTTTCTTTGATCTCATGAAACGCGCCTTGATCATACTTCTGCTCGCTCTTTCAATGGGATCTTCCTTTTCAGGTCAAGGCCAAATACGCGTTTTTGCGGGAAACGCACATTACCTCACGGATCAGGTGCTGCACTTCACCAATAACCGCATCTTTCCGGGATACAGCTTCGATTTCAATTCGGTGCTGTATACGGTTATCGGCAATGAAATAATGGTGGGCGGCTCGGGGTCGGAATTTGATTTAATCTATACCTACCGTGATGGTCGGCTCTACACGGGAAATGCGATGTATTCAGGTCAGATAGCCTACACCTTTGGCGATAATGGCAAGATTTACAAAGGGGATTCCAATTTTGAATTGGATGTGTTGTATACGGTAAAGGACGGGGTGATTTATGTTGGCAGCGGCACCTTTGCCGGAGATGCAGTCTACTTTATTGAGGGAGCTTATAGTCCGGCTGACTTATTCGGGATTCTGCTCAGCCTCGACTTGATCAGCTGATTTATCTTCTTTGAAAAAGCGTTTTTGATTGATCAGAATAAGCGCCATCCCGATGGTAATCGAAGAATCGGCAATATTGAAAATAGGACGGAAAAACTGAAGTCGATCGCCGCCGAGCAACGGTACCCACTCGGGCCAATACCCGTCAATAATCGGAAAGTAGAGCATGTCAACCACTTTTCCGTGAAGGAAACCGGCATAGCCGCCACCTGCGGGAAACATCTCGGCGGTAACGGGCAGTGGAGGGCTTTCGCTAAAAATCAACCCGTAGAAAGCGCTGTCGATAATATTTCCGGCAGCACCGGCAAAAACCAGAGCTACTGAAATGATCAAACCGCTCGGAGCATTTTTCTTAACCAGTCCGCGCAAGTAAATGCCGATAAAGACGATGGCAACAATTCGAAAAAGGCTGAGGAGAACCTTGCCGGTAGACCCACCAAACTCCAAGCCGAAAGCCATACCCGGATTTTCTATGAAGTGTATGAAAAACCAATCGCCGAAAACGGCTATGCTTTCATCCAAGTGCATATTGGTTTTGACCCAAATTTTCGAGATCTGATCAATGACCAAAACCACTAAAATAATAAGTACTGCTTTCTTTCCCACGAGAGGGGTTTAGCGCCTGTCTTGATTGAGTTTCGCCTCAATGCTGAGAGTAGCGTGAGGAACAAGTTTCAATCTTTCCTTGCTGATGAGTTTACCCGTAGAGCGACAAATACCGTAGGTTTTGTTTTCTATTCGGCGCAGCGCATTTTCCAAATGGCTGATAAACTTCTCTTGGCGTGAAGCCAATTGAGCCGTTTCTTCGCGAGACATCGTCTCCGAACCATCCTCCATCATTTTAAAGGTAGAGGCCGTGTCATTTGTGCTATTATCAGCGTAGGAAAGTGATTGCTTCAACTCATTTAAGTCTTGGCGCGCATCTTCCAACTTCTTTTCAATTAACTCTCTGAATTCAGCGAGCTCACTATCAGAGTATCTTGTTTTATCTTCTCCCATCTTGGAACTGTATTAAATCTTTTCGAGGGCAATTTTGGTTGAGATATTTCCATCTACCTCTACGCGTGTGGCGCTATCGCTCTCTATTTGAGAAACGAGGTCGAGTGACCCCGCCAGCGTTTCGGCGCAAATATAATCCAAATTATTCTCAATGGCTTCACCAATGTTTTCGGTGCGTTCAATGGTCAATTTTATTTTATCGGTCACTTCCAAACCTGAGTCTTTTCGCAGGTTTTGAATGCGGTTGACAAATTCTCTGGCTATTCCTTCTTCGATCAACTCCTTTGATAAGGTAATGTCGAGCGCCACGGTAATATTTCCATCGGCAGCCACGAGCCAGCCGGGTACATCCTTTGCGGTAATGGCCACATCATCAGAGGTAATCTCAACTTCACGGTCATTTAACGAAAGTTTAATGCTTCCGTTTTGTTCCAGCTCTGCTATTTGCTCTTGGTTGAATCCATTGATTTGTGCCGCCAGCGCCTTCATATCCTTACCGAACTTAGGTCCCAATTTCTTAAAATCGGGCTTGATTTCCTTAACAAGAACATCTGCCGCATCGTGGAGATATTCCAACTCTTTTACGTTGACTTCACTTAAAATGATTTTTTCGACATCGTGAAGCTGTCGCTCAAATGTGGAATCAATGATGGGCACCATAATCTTCTGCAGCGGTTGGCGCACTTTTATTTTCTCTGACTTTCGCAGAGCTTGCACCAAGCTGGTCATGCGCTTGGCTATGTCCATACGCTGTTCGAGATCGCGGTCGATCACTGCTGTATCAGATTCGGGGAAAGAAGCCAAATGCACCGATTCAACCGATTGTCGGCCGGTAGTTTGATTCAAATCTTTGAAAAGTCTATCCATGTAAAACGGCGCTATAGGCGCAGAAATCACGGCTACTTTTTCCAAACAGGTGTAAAGCGTTTGGTAGGCGGCCAATTTGTCCTGACCGTAATCGCCCTTCCAAAATCTTCTACGGCAAAGACGAACGTACCAATTACTGAGTTCGTCGGTCACGAAATTTTGCACCAAACGCCCTGCTTTGGTAGGTTCATAATCGGCGTAAGCCTGATCTACCTGAGCTATTAAGGTATTGAGTCTGCTCAAAATCCATCGATCGATTTCAGGACGTTCATTTACGGGCACCTCATCTTCCGAGTAGGTGAATCCGTCTACATTCGCGTAAAGCGCAAAGAATGCGTAGGTGTTATAGAGGGTTCCGAAAAATTTTCGCTGCACTTCTTGCAGGCCGCTGAGGTCAAAGCGCAAATTGTCCCAAGGCTGAGCATTGGTGATCATGTACCATCGCGTGGCATCAGGTCCGTAATCGTCCAGTGTTTTAAACGGGTCTACCGCATTGCCCAGTCGCTTGCTCATCTTTTGACCATTCTTGTCTAAAACGAGCCCGTTGGACACTACGGTTTTGTAGGCTACCGAATCGAAACACATCGTGGCGATGGCGTGGAGTGTGAAGAACCAACCTCTGGTTTGATCGACTCCTTCGGCGATAAAATCGGCGGGGAAAGTTACGCCGTTATCGATTTTTTCTCGATTCTCAAACGGATAATGCCACTGAGCGTAGGGCATACTTCCCGAATCGAACCAGACATCGATCAAATCTTTTTCGCGGTACATCGGTTCGCCCTTCGAAGAAACGAGAACGATTTTATCCACGTGATTTTTATGCAGATCGAAGGTATCGTAGTTTTCCTTGGACATATCGCCGGGCGTGAAATCTCCCAGCGGATTCTCTTGCATTATACCCGCTTCAACTGATTTATCACATTCCAGTTTCAATTCTTCTGCACTTCCGATGCATTTGGCCTCCGAGCCATCTTCGGTTCGCCAAATTGGTATGGGTATTCCCCAAAACCGAGAGCGTGACAAATTCCAGTCATTGAGGTTCTCCAACCAATTTCCGAATCGACCGGTGCCGGTAGCAGCCGGTTTCCAATTAATGGTTTTGTTCAGGGCAATCATTCGGTCCTTGGCCTCCGTACTGCGGATAAACCAAGAATCGAGCGGATAATAGAGAACGGGCTTATCGGTACGCCAGCAATGCGGGTAGCTGTGCTCGTACTTTTCTATTTTGAAAGCTTTTCCTTCTTCCTTCAGTTTTATTCCAATGAGCACGTCCACCGACTTCTCGGGCGGATTATCGTAGTATTCGTTCTTCACATATTTGCCTCCGAGCTCAGGCCCCATCGCATCCACAAATTTTCCTTGCAGGTCTACGAGCGGAACAGGATTTCCCTGTTCATCTGCGATAAGCATAGGCGGAACGCCGGCCTTTTTGGCCACTTCGGCATCATCGGCTCCAAAAGTCGGCGCGATGTGAACCACTCCGGTACCGTCTTCGATCGTCACAAAATCTCCCGGAATTACTCGAAAAGCCTTCTCCGGATTGTCCATCGGAAGGACATAAGGCAAGAGTTGCTCGTATTCCAAATCGGCGAGTTCAGAACCTTTTAAGCTTCCAATGATCTGAAAAGGAATGTTCTTTCCATCTTGAGTATATGCTTTCAATTCATCCGCCTCTGAAGCCTTTTTGTAAGGTGATCCGAAAACTTTTGATACCAATTCCTTTGCCATCACTACAGCCATAGGCTCATGCGTGTAGCGATTGAACGAGTGAACCACAACGTATTCAAATTTCGGGTTAACCGCCAAGGCCGTATTGGAAGGCAGTGTCCATGGTGTGGTCGTCCAAGCTACCATGTGGTAAATCAGGTCGGCATTTCCGGTTATTTCAGAAAGCAATTTTTGACCGGGTGACTTCAGTTTGAAAAGAGCCGTTGCAGAAGTATCTTTCACATCCTTGTAGGTGCCGGGCATATTCAGCTCGTGTGAGCTAAGTCCCGTTCCTGCTGCGGGCGAATATGGCTGTATGGTATAGCCTTTATAGATAAGACCTTTGTCGTAAAGGTTTTTAAGCAGCCACCACACGGACTCCATGTACTTATTTTCATAAGTGATGTACGGATCGTCCATATCTACCCAATAACCCATCTTTCGGGTAAGATTATTCCAGACATCGGTATACTTCATCACTGCATTTCTGCAGGCCTTGTTATAGTCCTCAATGGAAATCTTTTTCCCGATATCTTCTTTGGTAATGCCCAGTTCTTTTTCAACTCCGAGCTCTACGGGCAATCCGTGGGTATCCCACCCTGCTTTTCGGTCTACGCGGTAACCCTTGTTCGTTTTATACCGGCAGAAAATATCCTTGATGGTTCGCCCCATCACATGGTGAATCCCCGGCATTCCATTGGCCGATGGCGGACCTTCGTAAAAAACGTAAGGCTTATCGGCAGGGCGCGACTCCACACTTTTTCGGAAGGTATTGTCCGCCTCCCACTCCTTTAAAATTTCTTCGGCGAGAGCCGGCAGGTTCAGACCTTTATACTCGGGATACTTAGGCATTTTCAGGGCAAATTTTCGAAGGTGCAAAGATAGATAAATCGAGATGTCTGCAATTTGATTAGCCGTTGGCAAGTCTTCCTGCGTTACAACTACTGTTTAGCAGAAAAAGCAGACTATTGAATCTGAATAAAAAACAAACTATTTTAGACGCCCATTCAAGGAACCGAGATGCTTAAGTTAAAACTGATTGCTTTGGCCCTGATAATATCGGCCTCAGCAAATTGCCAAGAAACGGATCAGCCGAATATTCTTTTTAT
>CAZYWJ010000109.1:3395-6398 GCA_964651785.1 uncultured Cryomorphaceae bacterium | reverse complement strand
ATTGATCTCGAATTCGGAACCCTCGACCATTTCGATATTGCCACATGGAACATCGAATGGTTTCCTAAAAACGGAGAAACCACCATCGAATACGTGGCCGAGATCATCGAAGAGTTGGAGCTTGACGTTATTGCCATTCAAGAAATTGACGAACCCGAAGAATTTGAATACCTGCTCAGCCTTCTGCAGGGCTACGAGGGCCATTACCAAGACGGAGAGTATGCCCGATTGGGATTTATCTACAACACTCAATCCGTTACGGTAAACGAACAGTATGAAATCTTTGACAGCGGAATGTTTTCCAATCCGTTTCCACGCCCGCCGATGGTCTTGGAACTTACCTTTATGGACGATTACGATTTTGTAGTCATCAACAACCACTATAAGTGCTGCGGAGACGGTACGTGGACACAATCCGACTATTGGGATGAAGAATCGAGAAGAGCCCACGCATCGGTATTGCTAAGAGATTACATGGATTTGAACTTTGAAAATGATCGCGTCATCATGTTGGGTGATTTGAATGATCTGCTTACGGATGCCCCGCCGAATAATGTATTCATGGCTTTTCTGAACAATTCCGAAAACTACCGCTTTGCCGATATGGACATCGCTACGGGGCCATCATCTCAATGGTCCTACCCTAGCTGGCCTTCACACCTCGACCATATCCTGATCAGCAATGAGCTCTTCCCGGCTCTTGAGGATTCCGAATCGCAAGTGACCACCATAGCCATTGATGATTTCTTCCCCGGTGGCTGGAGCGGTTACGATAGCAACGTTTCCGATCACCTTCCCGTGGGATTCAGCTTCGACCCGAGCACTACCGCTCTTTCTACTTTTGAGGATGTGAACGAAACGGCATTCAACCTCTTCCCGAACCCGACCAACGGAATGGTCAGCATCACGATTGCCGATGATTTCAGAATGAATCAGATTCGCATCATCGACAGCCAGGGCCGATTGGTGGATGAGATTTCAATTACCGCCAACTCTGCCAAGCACGATTTGGACTTGAACCGACTGCCCGTGGGAGTCTATAGCATTCAGCTCCTTTCGGAAGAAGGATCCGTGCGGAGCAAAAAGTTGGTTTTGATGCGCTAAGTCTCAAGCCCAACAAGAGCGCGCTTTCTTTGTTATATAGCTGCAATCACTTAATTTTACGCACCATCAAACTGAAAATATGACTTTAGCCGAACGCGAAAAAGAATTTCAAGAGAAGATCGATAAAGGGCAGAAGATTGAAGCAAAAGAGTGGATGCCCGAAAACTACCGAAAGCAGCTTATCCGGATGATATCGCAGCATGCGCACAGCGAGATCGTGGGAATGCTTCCCGAAGGAAATTGGATAACCCGCGCTCCGAGTCTTCGCCGTAAGGCCGTACTTCTGGCAAAGGTGCAAGACGAGGCAGGTCACGGATTATACCTCTACAGCGCCGCCGAGACCTTGGGCATCGATCGCCAAACGATGATCGACCAGCTCATTTCCGGTAAGGCGAAATACTCCAGCATCTTCAACTACCCTACCCTTTCGTGGGCTGATATAGGCGCCATAGGTTGGCTGGTAGACGGTGCGGCGATTGTAAACCAAACCATGCTGGCGCGCGGATCTTACGGTCCTTACTCGCGAGCTATGGTGCGCATTTGCAAAGAAGAAAGCTTTCACAATCGTCAGGGATACGAAATTATGTACCAATTGGCGCAAGGCACACCGCAACAAAAAGCCATGGCTCAGGATGCGCTGAACCGCTGGTGGTGGCCATCCATTCAAATGCTGGGGCCCTCTGACGCGCAGTCGAAGAACAGCGCCGAGACCATGAAGTGGAACATCAAAGTGGAGAGTAACGACACCATCCGTCAGCGCTTCATCGACCGTACGGTGCCGCAAGCCGAGGCGGCGGGACTCACCATACCCGATCCCGATTTGAAATTCAACGAGGAAACGGGACACTGGGAAATCGGCGAAATAGAGTGGGAAGAATTTTATCAGGTGATCAAAGGTCACGGCCCGTGCAACCACAAAAGAATGGAAGCTCGACAGAAGGCCGAATCTGAAGGGAAATGGGTGCGCGAAGCCATGAAAGCCTACGCCGATAAACAGAAAGCACGGAAATCTACGGCAGCGTAATTTGGAGTATTCAGTATTCAGTACACCGTATTCAGCACATCTTTATTGCCAATTACCGAATACTGACTACCGAATACTAAATACTATTTACTGAATACTAACTACTATCTACCATCTACTAAAAAATGTCTGAAGATAAACACAACGAAAGCGAGCAAGGAATCCTTTGGGAGGTCTTCGTTCAGTCAAAGCCCGGAATACCGCATAAGCACGCGGGAAGCGTTCATGCCCACGATGCCGAGATGGCATTGAAATCGGCGAGAGATGTATACACCCGCCGTAAAGAAGGCGTGAGCCTTTGGGTGGTACCCTCTAATATGATCCACGCCACTACGGAAGAAGAATCGGAATCATTCTTTGATCCGGCTGACGATAAGCCCTACCGCCACCCTACTTTCTACACCATTCCCGAAGGAGTAAAATACCTCTAAGATGACGAAAGAAGAAGCATTGTATGAGTACCTGATTCGAATGGGAGACAACGCCCTGATACTGGGGCAGCGCCTCGGCGAATGGTGCGGACACGCCCACCAGCTCGAAAGCGATATAGCCATGACCAATGTAGCCCTGGACCTGATCGGTCAGGCCCGAATGCTGCTGACCCGCGCAGGCGAGGTAGAAGGCAAAGGTCGCGGCGAGGATGATCTGGCTTTTCACCGAAACGAGTTCGAATTCAGAAACAATCTTTTGGTAGAGATGGCCAACGGCGATTTTGCCCAAACCATCACCCGACAGTTCTTCTTCGACTGCTTTCACTACCACTTGCTTAAGGGGCTGCAGTCGAGCAGCGACGAGTTCTTCAACGGTTTCGCGATGAAGAGCATCAAAGAGGTGACGTACCACCGCGAGCTGAGCTCCGATTTTATGATACGCCT
>CAZYWJ010000109.1:0-3295 GCA_964651785.1 uncultured Cryomorphaceae bacterium | reverse complement strand
GAATACCTGGGCTACATCCTGGCAGAGATGCAATACCTGCCCCGCATGATGCCCGACGCCAAATGGTAATATGACCGAGCCCGCCACAGTTGAACATATCTACGAGCTTCTGGAAGAAGTGAAAGATCCCGAGATTCCCGTATTGTCGGTGAGAGATTTGGGAATTCTCAGAGATGTGCAGATCGACGATAGCGGAAAGGTTACGGTAACCATTACCCCCACCTACTCGGGATGTCCCGCCATGGACACCATAGAGCGCGAGGTGCGCGAAAAGCTATCGGGCGAAGGTTTCGATGTGGATGTGCGCACCAAAATATCGCCCGCTTGGACCACCGACTGGATGACGGAGGAAGGAAAACAAAAGCTGGAAGAATACGGTATAGCCCCGCCCGCCGAGACTACGGCCGATAAGGCCTCACTGTTGGGAAAGAAGAAAAAAGTACGCTGCCCGCGATGCAAGTGTGAGGAGACGAGCCTCATCTCTCAGTTTGGCAGTACCGCCTGCAAAGCGCTTTATCGCTGCGACGATTGCTTGGAGACGTTTGATTATTTTAAGTGTATTTGAACAGCTAGTCCTTGCGCGGGCGAACCAATCCAAGACTTCCCGACAATCCTATTCCGATAAAAAAATCTCCTTCGCTAATCATAATGATTCCATCCAATGAGTTTCCCGTCCACGACAGATAGGCCCATTCCAACTCGAGATTTACTACAGCAGCGGCCGAGCGTTTTTCGCGATAATCATAACTATAGTTTTGAGCTAATCCGAAAGTGAGGTCTTCGGACCAATTTTCAGGAATCAATCTTCTCGAGTAGGCAGCGCCGCCTCTCACATGAAATCTCAAGGTTTCCTTCTCATTCAAAACGAATACCCGACCTGCCAGAAGGTTGTAATTGTGAACTTGATCATAGGCTCGGGTCAATCCGAAGGTAAAAAGTTCTAAAACGCCAATGGAGTAATCATCCGGCTCATTCTCGGCTTGCTGAAAGAAGCCCGAATAACCGGTTTGCAAAGAATATTTATTATCGTAGACATAGTTCAAGTCCAGCTTATATCCGACGGAGTAAGTACCCGTGCTGATTCCATTGCGCAAATAAATATTATGCTTGTCAGAGAAACGCACGATATCCTGACCGTAAATTGCAGAAGGACCGGCGCCAAAAGAAAAGAACAGACCGATGATTGCCGTAGTGACTTTTCCATTCATCTCATTTCATCATTATCAAGGAGAGATAAATGTATGAATAATCCAATAACCGCAAGAGGGTAACGGTTAATCAACTTTCAGTGGTTATAATGATTGAGGTAGTTTGACTAATCCTTAACCTTAAAATACACAATCGCGATAATGATTCCCCACACCACCAAGCCGATTACGGCTTCT
Source organism: uncultured Cryomorphaceae bacterium (assembly GCA_964651785.1). Lineage (GTDB taxonomy): Bacteria > Bacteroidota > Bacteroidia > Flavobacteriales_D > Cryomorphaceae > JAKVAV01. The sequence continues at coordinate 1,910 of CAZYWJ010000109.1, read as the reverse complement.
ACTACTTCTATCAATGCGGCTATGGCGAGCCCTATTACGGCTATAACGCCTACTATGGACAAGAGGGTAATGATTAATCCTTTCTTCATGTTGAAATTTAGCCAAACATTGCGCCAAAATTCAGCACTTCATTGCAAAACTTCCATGGTTGGCTTCATTAAATGGCTGAATGCGCGATTCCTTAAACTCCTGCGATTGTACCCTTAAGCTATCATATCGGTAGCGATTTATCCGTTATGATTGAAATATCTTCAATAATCCGAGCCGATCGATCCTAAACTTGCAGAATCGGAATAGAATTTGTATCAATAGGGTACTGTTCTTGATATAAGAAACAGCAGAACGAATTAAAAACCTTATAAAACACATCATGGCAAAATCAGGAAACAACAATTTAGGCAAAGTAGTAGGAGCATTGGCAACGGGACTATTGGCAGGAGCCGCACTCGGTGTACTCTACGCCCCGGACAAGGGAGATAAGACCCGCAAGAAGCTTTCTAAGAATGCCGACAAACTTTCGAGAGACGCCCGTAAGCAAGCGAAGCAGCTATCTAAAGAAACGAAGAAGCAAGTGGATGAGATAACTAAAGCTGCGACGGAAAGCGTAAATGACATTACAAAGTCAGTAAAGGAAACGGCTACAAAACTGACCAACGGTTCAAAGTAATTTCAGATAGATTGATTAAGAATAGTTAAAAATGAAGCGGCTGATACAAACAGCCGCTTTTTTGTATAACTCCATTTAGTTTGAAACTCATGAATATAATTGACAGAGCGGAAGCCATAGCAGACGACCTTAAAGCGTACTTCCACACCCGTGTATCCCTGCTGAAGCTGGAAACGCTGGACAAATCATCAGAGATCGGTGCGGGGATAGTGAGCAGCCTCATCGTAGCGATGGTGGCCATCTTTGCTCTGCTCTTTTTCAGCCTTTGGTTATCCCTGTATCTCTCATCTGAGATAGGCGTTCCGTATATCGGTTTTTTATTAACGGGCGCTTTTTATGCCTTGGTCTTTCTGATTTTTCTGATCGGAAGAAAATCGATGTTGGAAAAGCCGATACGCAACTCCATCATCGCTAAGGCGGCTATCGAAGAAGAGGAAGAAGATGAACCCGAGGTATATAAACCCGTCATCCAAACCACCGAGATATGAAAAAGCCGACTCCAAGCGAAAACCTGAAATTGAGGATTGCCACGCTTAAGGCAAAGAAGGAGCTTCAGGAAGAAGAACTTCAAGCCTCCTTCAAAGAATTATCTGAGGAGATCAAACCTGCTTCACTCGCGAAGGCAGGGCTGCAATCCCTTGTGCAGGCTACGGCAGCGGGCGCCGCATTAAAAACGGGCTCGCGCTTTCTGGCCTCTACCCTCTTAAAACGCTACGGCGGCAAGTTCGGCACGGCCGCCGCAGCCCTTTTGCTAAACGCTTCCGATAAATACCCCGAAAAGACCGGGCCGAAGTTGCTCAGTAATCTGGGGAAACTCTTCAAGCGAAAGAAGCCACTTCGACTGACCGAGAAAGAGGATGAGGAGATGTTTGTTTGAATGTATTATCGCCAGTTGTTACTTGACCATAACCAAATTGGCTGATCAAAGCCATCATCACTATGATGGCGATTTTATACATTTTCATGGTATTTAGTTTTCTACCACGAAACGCTCTGTTACTTTTTGTTCTTTTGAATAAATACTTAAAAAGTATAATCCTGAAGGCAAGTCTATTGATAACTCAACTCGATTACTCTCTTTTAACATTCGGCTCTCCAATAATTCACCTTTTGGTGAATATATTTCTACTAGTTCGATTGGTATTTCTTGCTCAATGAACAACCTGTTTTTACATGGATTTGGATAGACAGTGATTTCTACATTATCTTGATTTCTCACAGAAGTCGTAAAATCGCATCCATC
>CAZYWJ010000108.1:2631-6661 GCA_964651785.1 uncultured Cryomorphaceae bacterium | reverse complement strand
GCCGTGATTCCCATCGCTACCGTTCCCCAGAAGGTGATGCGCAGGATGGCTTTTTTGATATTGGTGCCTCCAGCCTTTGCGGCAAAACCGCCCAAGAGAATCAGAAAGAAAAGCGCCGATCCGTAGAGGGTGTATTCCAAATTTTGCAAAGGAAAAAAGATTGCGACCAGCAGTGGCAGGACACCGCCGATGCTAAATGCCGCTCCCGATGAAAAGGCGGCTTGAATGGGGTTGGCCTTATGCATTTCGCTTATGCCCAGTTCATCGCGGACATGGGCTCCCAAGGCATCGTGTTCGGTGAGTTCCTGAGCAACGAGCAGAGCCGTTTCGCGCTTTAAGCCACGCTCTTCGTAGATATGTGTGAGGCGTTGAAGCTCCAACTCAGGCATTTCTTCGAGTTCGAGGCGCTCTCGCTCGATATCGGCTTTTTCTACATCGGTTTGGGAACTTACGGAGACGTATTCGCCCGCGGCCATGGATAGAGCGCCCGCTACCAGTCCCGCCAATGTGGCCAGGATTATCGGTTCGCGGGCATCGCTGGCCGCCGCCACACCTATGGCGATACTGGCCGTAGAAAGAATACCATCATTGGCGCCAAGCACCGCCGCACGCAACCAATTGCTGCGGTGGATGTAGTGCTCTTCCAAATGATTTTCCAGTTCTTCCTTGGGATTCTTCATTGCTACCGGTTCAGGGATGTCTTTGTCTTTTCGTGATGTTAAATAATCCGTTATTACAGGGATATACCCGACAAAGACCGATTAAACTTTCGGCAAAAGTAAGAGAACTGAACCAATAATCGGTGGGCCTAATCTATAACTACTTTGAGGCTGCCCGATTGCGTGGTAGTTGAAATCTGCGCCACGTAAAACCCTTTTTCAATACCATTGGTTTCAATTTGCATCCTTTGCCCGTTTGGCTGTACAGCCAGCACCTCGCGACCAGACATATCATAAAGCCGAACGGAAGTGACGGGCTCAACTTCTGAGGAGATGATCAGGTAATCACTCGCAGGATTGGGGTAGCCTATAACACCTTTTAACTCCGAAATTTCACCCAGTCCGGTGGTACCTGATGTTTGCTGTATATCGTCAAAATAGAATGTAGCATTCGCAGAAGCATCATTCAAAGTGGCATAGCCAAGCATCAGGGTAATAATGTCATAAACGGGCGGATCTCCGGTAAAATCCCAACTGTAGGTCGCCCAGTCGCCCGAAACCGTGGTGAAAACATCTTTTTCATTGGCAAATGACACATTGGTATCTTCTACTTTCAGCTTCAACAAAGTGCCGACGGGTGCCTCGGTGTAGACTTTCATGGAAATGGAACTAAGCGTAGAGAAATCCAGGAAGTCGGTGAGGATAAGTTTGCTTTGCGCCCAAGGTGCCCCTCCGCTTCTCACGAATCGGCCCACGGTAGCACTCGGATTCTGAGCATTGACCAGTGGATTGGAAACGACGTCGGTCACCGCTCCGAAGACATTGGTAAAGTCGGTCGTTACGACGCTTTCTTCAAAATCGACGGGAAGTGTGGCGAGCACTGGGTCGGGAATAGCCGGTCCTTCCACCTGCTGCCAATCGTCGAAGAGGAAAGTAGACGTGGCAGAGCCGTCGCCCACATTTCCGAAATCGAAGCTGAGATTGAATTCGTTGAAGGGCATGGTCTGGTTGTCGAAATTCCACGTGGCTACCTCCCACTCTCCTGAGGTGGTGGTGAGGTAATCGAGGTTGTAGAGTCCTTCGGGGCCTTCCATTTCCAATTTAATGCGCGTACCCGCGGGGGCTTCCGTAAAGACCTTCATGCTGATGTGCCACTCCGTGGAAAGGTCAATGTTATCGGCGAGCAGTAGTTTGCTGCCTGCCCAAAACTGTCCGCCATCTCGAACCATTTGGCATACGGTAGCACTGGTATTGATTCCATTGGGCTGGGGATTGGTAATAACCGTAGAGACGGCCCCCGAGTAATTCAAGAAATCGCTGCTGACCACATCTCCTTCAAAATCGATGGGTAAGGTAGCGGGAATTGGCGCGGGGGGTCCTGAAACCTGCTCCACATCGTCAAAGTAAAAAGTGGATGATTCGGAACCGTCGCCTACATTTCCAAAGTCGAACATGAAGACCACCTCGTTGAGCGTGTTCGGCGTACCGGCAAAAACCCATTCCAAGGTTTCCCATTCGCCCGAAACGGTGGTGGGCACATCTACTTCGGCGGAGCCTCCGCTGCCTTCCAATTTGAATTTTACAATGGTTCCCGCAGGTGCCGTGGTGTACACTTTCATGGAAAGTACCGTTTGCACGGAAAAGTCGAGATTTTCCGAAAGGGCAATTTTGCTTCCGGCAAACACCGCCCCGCCGTCTCTGATGATGCGAGCTACCGTAGCGCTGGTATTGATTCCCGTTGCCGACGGATTGGCCAAAACGGTTGCCTCACCTCCGTCGAAATTGACGAAATCGGAAGTGGTAATGTCGCCTTCGAAGTTGATGGGTAAGCTCTGTGCTCCGCAAAAAGAGGCGATCAACAAAGTAGCGAATAGGGAGAATTTTTTCATGGGTTGGTTTTTAGTCGGTAGTCTTTGATTTGCGGGATTCTGTATTTTGTATTCTGTATTCAGTATTCAGTAATCGGAGTCGGCAGTATTTGGGGAGCGAAAATAGGGAAAACGGGTATTGGGGGAAACAGGTGAGTGCTGATAATCGGGGGATTTAGGGGAATGATGTAGTGGAGATGAGTTCGTAGTTCGTAACTCGAAGATTGAGGTCAGATGTCGCAATGGCACTTAACAGGGGACAGCCGAAAGCCGGCAGCCTGAAGCCTGTAGCCCACTAAATTTCCAATCACATACTGCATTGCCACCAACACGAAAATTCAAGCTAGCAGCTAACAGCTAACAGCTAACGGCTAAAAGCTAATCTTCCGGTACCGGAAAACCTCTGTCGCGCATCAACGCATCGATCTCGGCATCGCGGCCTCTGAACTTGCGGTAAGCTTCGGCGGGCTCTATGGCGTTGCGCGGAGCGAAGAGGTACTTCACCAGCTTTTCGGCCAACTCCTCGTCGTAATACCCTCCCGGTGCTTCGGCGAAAGCCTCGGCAGCATCTGCGGTAAGCACGTCGGCCCACATGTAGCCGTAATAGGCCGTGGCGTAGCCTTCTCCCGAAAAGACGTGACCGAACTGTGGCGTGCGGTGACGCATCGGCAATTCGTCGGGCATGGCCAATTCTTCCAAGGTTTCTTTCTCGAATTTGGCTATGTCAATGTTTTCGGGATCGGCCAAGTGGAGTTTCATATCCATCAGGGCTGAGGCCAAATATTCCGTTGTAGCAAACCCTTGATTGAAGGTCGATGCCTTTTTGATCTTCTCGACCAATTCGGCGGGCATCGGTTCTCCCGTTTCCGCGTGTACCAAAAAGTTGTTGATCACTTCATCGGTCGATAACCAGCGCTCCAACAACTGCGATTGGAATTCGGTGTAGTCTCTCACGCCGTTGTCCAAGGTGGGGTATTTCACATTGGAAGAGAAAAAGTGAAGCGCGTGTCCGAACTCGTGGAAGAACGTGATGGCATCATCCCAAGATACCAAAAGTGCCTCACCCGGTGCGGGCTCCACGAAATTGGAGTTATTGGAAGCCAGCACGTTTTTCTCACCGTCGAAAGATGAGTAGCTGCGGTAGGTAGAAGCCCAGGCGCCCGATCGTTTTCCCTCGCGGGCATACGGATCGAGGTACCACAGCCCGATGTTCTTGCCGCTTTCCTTATCGGTGACCTTCCACACTTTTACATCCTCGTGATAAACGGGAACGATGAATTCGGGCGTAGGGGTGAATTCGTAGTTGAACAGTCGCCCCGCCACGTAGTGCATGGCGTCGGTCAGGTTGTCGAGCTGCAAATACTGTTTCACTTCATCCGAGTCGAGGTCGTACTTTTCCTTTCTCACCTTTTCGGCGTAGTAGCGGTAGTCCCAAGGCTCGATGGAGATATCCGCCTCTTCCCTGTCGGCAATGGCTTGCATATCGGCTACCTCTTCTTCCAC
>CAZYWJ010000108.1:0-2531 GCA_964651785.1 uncultured Cryomorphaceae bacterium | reverse complement strand
GCGATCTGCGCGGCAGATTTTTTATAGCCTTCGGATAGTCCGCCGAGTTGATCTTCGTTGAGGTAGGTCACATAGTTCTCTTCGTCGTGCAATACGTTGTTCGAAAACTTGGTGTAGAGACTCGAAAGCTCCTTATTGATTTCGGCATAGCGCTTCTTCTTGGCTTCGTCGAGCTCGGCGCCGCTCATTTCAAATTGCTTGTAAACGAGCTCCACCACTCTTTGCTGATCGGCGGGTAGCGAATCTTTCCGCGAAGCATCGTAAACGGCTTTGATGCGCTCAAAGAGCTTCTCGTTTTGCATGATCTTGGAATTGAATTCCGAAAACTTCGGAGCCAATTCGGTTTGAATTTCACGAAACTCGGGGCTCGACATATTGCTGCTGAAGATGCCGTAATAGGTTGAGGCGCGTTGGTACTCCGCTCCTGCCCTTTCCATCTCTACTATGGTGTTTTCGAAAGTAGGCGGCTCGGGATTGTTGGCTATGGAATCAATCTCTTCCAAGTTCAGCTCCATGGCTCTGAGCATGGCGGGCTTCACATCCTCCACCCGCATTCTGTCAAAGGCAGGCACCCCGCCGTAGGGGCCTTCCCAAGGTCTTAACAGGATGTTTTCTTCCTTTTGTGTTTCAGTAGATTCTGTTGAAGATTCTTCGGTACAACTTGTCATTAAGGTTGGGATTAAAGCTAAAAGCAGCAGGTGCTTGGTTCTTGAAAGGATTATCATTCGCAATTAATTTGACGGCAAAGGTAGCGACAAAATTGAGTTTGGGTCAGTGGTAATTTTGGAAGCGTAACAACTCAGCGACGAAAGAGCGATGTCACGCAGCGAAGCAAGTAAACCACTCCGGAGCGAGGGTATGAATTTATTCTCTTGTCTTAATAAACTTCTGAAGACATCGTTCCATCTCCTTTAAATCGGGATAATCCTTCGTCGTATTCGTATCAATGAGTGCAGCCCGTTTTATTAATGGATAAACTACATGGGCCATTTTCATACACTCCACTTCATCTCCCTTGCAGTCCCAATGGTTTTTTCTTTTTGATTTTTTTCTCTCGTAATCATACAATTTTGGAATGTATGTCAAATTGTTTGATTCATTGATATACGAAGCCGCCAGGTTGAAATAGATGTCTGCATTGGTAGAATCAATAGCTATTATCGATTTATACTCTTCTCTTTCTAGTTCGTACTTTTGCTTAAAGCTAAAGATCAGGGCTCTCGAGAATCTGGAATTGAAGTCGTTTGGATCTACCTTTATAGCCGAATCGCATTTCGCGAGATAGAATTTATAATTATCCGTCGACTCGATACCTGACACTTCTTTAAAGTATTTTTGAGCTAAGTCTTGTCCAAAAATTGTACTCTGAAAGAATACAATCAATATAAGTAGTTGGTGTCTCATTCTAATTACATAAAATATCACATCCTACCGGGCTGCCACCCCGCGACAGGTAAATCTAAGAATTCCCGAAAGCTATCGTACATTTCAGAGGCATTCGATACTCTTCCGCAAAAGTCTCCATTCCCGCAAAGGTTGTAAACCACTGCGGAGCGGTTTATCTGAAATGGCCAAGGTCATTAAAACGCTTCTTTATATAAGCTCCTTTCCATGTATCCGTTTTCTCCGTAAGGTTTAAACCTATGGCAGAGCGTGATTAAGAATATTTCTTCGCTTTGCCCTCCCTATTCAACCTGTATTGTTTACCCCACTCTGCCATTGATTGCACTATAGGCGATAGGCTTAATCCGAATTCGGTAAGCGTGTACTCTACCCTTGGAGGAATTTCTGCATAAATTTTTCTGCTGATCACTCCGTCATCTTCTAACTGACGTAATTGAGACGTGAGCATTGATTGGGTAATTCCCTTTACGCTACGCTTCAATTCACCGAAGCGTGCAGGTGATGTATGATAGATGGCATTGATGAGAATTAACTTCCACTTTCCACCTAAAACTTGCATAGTGGCAGTGACGGGACAAGAATTTTCATCAAAAACCATATTTTTTTTGCTTTGAAGTTTCTCTTTATCAGTATTAGTAGCTTCTTTCATACTAACTTACTTATTTCAACCTACTTGTGTAATTGAGGTTAACAATTAAAATTTGCATTACAAATCTAAATCAAAGTTTAATTACAACTCAAACCTTTAACAAATTAAAATCTAATCAGAATGGAAAAATTCATGCTACTATTCAGAGGTGGAGACACGCACATCCACAATGCCGAAGACACGGAAGAAACCAAGGCATATATCGAGACATGGAATAACTGGATGGGAGGTCTTGGTCAGAAAGGAATTCTCGAAGGAGGAGAAGCACTTCAAACTACAGGCAAACTGGTAAGCGGAAAACAAAAAGCCGTGACCGACGGTCCCGCATCAAAAGCCGAAGAAAAGGTTGGTGGTTTTCTGATCGTAAACGCTAAAGACATAAACGAGGCAGTGGAGATTTCAAAGGGCTGTCCTATTTTTAAAGAGAACGGAAAAGTTGAAGTACGCCAAGTTCAAAAACGGGAGGGTTGATTTTCGC
>CAZYWJ010000107.1:0-6726 GCA_964651785.1 uncultured Cryomorphaceae bacterium | reverse complement strand
GATATCGCTGTACTTATTTTGACGTTTAAAATGCTCAATCGTTGTCAGAAAAGCCTTCACCTACAACTGCTATCGTAAATTTATCCGGATCAAAATACGTCTTGGCCATCCGCATGATATCATCGGAATCTACGGCGTAGATTTTTTGTAAAAACTCCGTGTAATACGTCTGAGACAAATCGTGCAGGTGCATGGTTTTCAAAAGAGATGCCTGATTGAACGTGCCGTCAAAACTCCTCAATAAAGTTCCTGCCGTATAGTTTTTAACCAGTTCCAGCTCGCCGTCGGGCACGGCCTCAATTCTCAATCGCTTTATTTCGCGCTTGATCTCGTGTAGCGTAGCCTCGGTATGGTTTGCGCCCACTTGCGTGGAAATAAGCAAAAAGGACAAGTCTTTCAATTGGTTGATTCCTGAACCGATACCATACGTATAGCCCTTATCCTCACGTATGTTTTGCATCAATCGCGAACCGAAGTAGCCGCCCAGAATGGTATTGGTCAGATAGAAGGCAGGGTAATCCTCGTCTTCCCTCTTCAAAGCGGGCATCCCCATCCGGATGGCGCTTTGCAGGGCTCCTTCTTTTCGTTCAAAATGCGTTTTGCCGGAAGGCGAGAAGTCGGTTCGGCGATTAAGAGAAACCTTTCCGTCGGAAGCTATGACATGCTGCTTGATAAACTCTAAAGCCTCCTTAGTACCTGTGCCGCTTATAAAAATGGCAGCATCCGTTAAGGAGTAGTTCGATCGGTGGAAATCTATCAAATCCGCTCGGGTAAGCTGATCAAAATCATTCGGGTCGTAGCGCTCGGCGTACTTGCCATCGCCAAAGAAGGCCCTGCTAAACGCCAATCGACAAAGAATCTCCACCTTTTCCAAGTTCACCTCTAACCGTGCGCGGGTGCGACGCTTGTAGCTCTCAAATTCCTTTTCGGGAAAATTCGGTTCCACAACAATCTTTGCCAAAAGCGGAACCAAGTGCTTCAGGTTTGCCGGAAGGCAAACGAGACTTACCGATGCTACATCTTTCCCTACGCCGAGTTGAATTTTAGCGCCGTAATAATCTTTTATCTCGCTGATTTCCTCAGCAGAAAATTCTCCCGCTCCCTCGGTGAGCATGGAACTGGTTGCAGTAGCCAAAAGCGGTTTGGATTCCTCGCCTGTTCCGGCAGGAAAGACAAATTCGATTTTGACGAGCTCTTCCGATTCGTTTTCGACAATGAATATCGATGCACCGTGCAATTCATCCTGCGGCTCCACGGCAGGAATATTCAGTTCACTGATTCGCCTTATTTCCGGGGCAATACTTCTATCCGTTTCTACGCTCATACCTCAATTCGTTTATCCCTCGTTCAGTCAGTTTCTTCGCCATAGCCTGCACATCTGCGGCACTCACCTCCAAGTATCGATTTTGAAAATTATTGAGCTCATTGGCATCGCCCAGCATCTCGTAATAGCTCAGATTCATCGCCTTCGATAAGGCGCCCGTCTCTGAGAGTGCCTTATGGGTGAGCACCTTGTTTTTGACTTTGGTCAATTCTCTCTCGCTCGGTGCTTCATCAGCCAACTGCTTTAGTTCAGTCAGAATGGCTTCGCGGGCTTCATCGTGACCCACCTTCTCGCTGAGCATCCCTGATACCATAAACAGTCCGCGATCGACGCTGCCCGTGATATAGGCCGAGAGTTGAGTGAAAAATTCTTTTTCGATGACCAGCCTTCGATAGAGTCTTGACGACTTTCCGTTTCCTAAAACGTCGCTCAATAAATCGAACTTATAATAGTCAACACTCAAGCGGTCGCTCATGAGCCAAGCCATGTGCAGCGCCTTTTGCGGAACGTCGCGTTCGAGCGTTTCAACTCGATCCGAATCAGAAAATGTCTCCACGGGGTAATTTCTTTCGACTCCATTCCCGGAAGGAATATCGCTATACCAATGATTGACTCGTTCCAAAATTTCTTTTGATTCGACATTTCCGGCTATAGCCAAAATGGCATTGGACGGCGAATAGAACTTATTGTAAAAGGACTTCACATCGTCCATCGTCGCCTCCTCAATGTGGGCGATGCTCTTGCCGATGGTGGCCCATTGATACGGATGCTCTTTGTAAGCCATCGGTCGAAGGGTCAGCCATAGGTCACCATAAGGTTGATTGAGGTAGCGCTGTCTGAACTCCTCAATCACCACCTTGCGTTGCACCTCCAGTGCTTCGGCAGAAAAGCCCAACTCAAGCATGCGGTCTGACTCCAGCCAAAGGGCCGTATCGAGATTCTCTATAGGAAGTGTCACGTAGTAATTCGTAAAATCGTTATTGGTAAAGGCATTGTTTTGCCCTCCGGCTCTTTGCAGCGGCGTATCAAAATCAGGTGCGTTCTTGCTTCCGCTGAACATGAGGTGCTCAAAGAGGTGAGCAAAACCCGTCTTATCGGACGATTCGTCCCGAGCTCCGACTTTATACAGCGTATTCACCGACACCAAGGGAGTGCTCTCATCTTGGTGAACGAGCAGGGTCAAGCCATTATCTAAAACAAACTTGTCAAATTCTATCATTGATTCATCGATCTCTTGTACATCAATTCTCTTGTTTCTTCGTATTCTTTCACAATCTCTTTTACGATCTCCGCCACGGGTTTCACCTCGCGGATACTCGCCGCCACCTGTCCGATTTCCAATTCTCCCTCATCCATATCGCCTTCAAACATTCCCTTTTTGGCTCGACCTCTTCCGAGCAACTCTCTCAGGCTTTCGGTGGTGGCGCCATTGGCGTAAGCCTCAGAAACGGCCGTGTAAAAAGCATTCTTGATCAACCTGACGGGGGCAAGCTCTTTTAAAGTCAAAATTGTATCTCCTTCATTTGCATCAAGCACTTTTTGCTTGAACAAAGCGTGTGCAGAACTCTCTTCGGAAGCTACAAATCGGCTACCGATCTGCACCCCATCGGCACCAAGCGCCATGGCGGCAAACATGGACTTACCGGATGAAATTCCGCCTGCAGCGACAACGGGAATTTTTACCGCCTCACAAACCTGCGGAACCAAACAGAGCGTGGTGGTTTCTTCACGACCGTTGTGACCTCCTGCCTCAAAGCCTTCGGCCACTACCGCATCGACCCCGGCTTCCTGAGCCTTAACGGCAAATTTGGAACTACTCACCACGTGAATCACCGTGAGGCCTTCCTTCTTGAGCATCTTGGTATACTTGGCAGGGTTTCCAGCCGAGGTGATCACCGTTTTTACGCCGTTGGAAAGAATGATTTCAAAATGATCTTCGATGTTTGGATAAAGCAAAGGCACGTTTACGGCAAAAGCTTTATCCGAAGCGGCTTTGCATTTCTTAATGTGATGATCGAGAATTTCAGGATACATCGATCCCGAACCGATCACGCCGAGAATGCCTGCATTGGCAGCAGCCGAAGCAAGCTCCCAACCGCTACACCAAACCATTCCCGCTTGAATAATCGGGTATTTTATGTCGAGCAATTCAGATAGTCTCATGTCGGAAAAAAGATCTTTGCGAATAACGTAAAAAATCGAGGAGCAGAACCAAGTCAAAGTCAATCGAAAAAGGGAAATTGAAAACTACTTTGTATTGTGTCCATTCTTCTATCTTTGCGCCTATGCAGCGTCTTTCCTTACTCTGTTTTTTGCTTTTTTTCGGTAGCACACTTCCTTCGCTCGCTCAGTATCAATGGGACTTTGGCGTGGGTGTCGGTTTTTCCAATTACTTGGGAGAGATAGGCGGTGAAGAAGAAACGCGTCGCGATTTTATCTTCGATATGAAGTTGAACCGCACGCAATATGTAGTAGGAGGTTTTGCGCGGTACAAGTTCTCGCCGACTTTCAGCTTTAATTTGGGCGCCAATTATGGTCGGATCAGAGCGAATGATTACAATTCTAAAAATCCTGCACGAGTAGCGCGAAACCTGAGCTTCAGAAACAATATTTTCGAGCTGAGCGGTCGAGCCGAAATCACCCTTTTCTACGATAACGATGTAAGTGGCCGCGGATACTACAATCCCGATTTTAAAATCTATGGTTTCGTAGGTGCCGGTGTGATGCATCACAACCCGAAGGTTGTCTACTACGGTGAATTGGAAGAATTCAACGGGGAGATGGTAGAGTTGCAGCCACTACAAACAGAGGGTGTAGACTACAGCCGATGGCAATTTACGCTTCCCGCAGGTTTGGGATTGTATTTCACCTATAACAAAGTCCACAGATTCGGTTGGGAGATTGGTTACCGCACTACCTTTACCGACTACCTCGACGATGTGAGTACGGAATACGTGGCATTCGAAGAGAATACGCTGGCGGGCGATTTGGCAAACCGAACAACACCTGAAGCACTTGAAACGGCTGAGGCCTACGCCGAAGAATTCGGGTTGGACGTACCGAATGCAGAGAGCTTCGATCCGGGAGAGAAACGCGGTGATCCTACCAACAACGACGGGTACTTGTTTACTCAATTTACCTATTCTTACGTCTTGAAAGGGAAGAGCAGCTTCTACAAGAGACGCTACAACTGGATCAAAAGAAAGTCGAGAAAACGACGCAAGTCGCGGGCTAAGTTTTAGTGATCAGGAATTGACTGATCTTTCGAAAAGGCTTTTTGATAAAGGTGAATGTCTCCGGTTTCAAACCATTGATATCCCAAGCCATTCTATCCTCTTTATTTGCTCTGATACGGTTTTGGATGCTCTGATTGCTCTGACCTCCTCTCTTCATATGCACCATAACTTCAGGCAGGTAAGTAGTAGAGATTTTTTCTTTGTAAAGGACCCTCACCATAAACTCGTAATCGGCGCTGGTGGTAAGGTCGGTATTGAACAAACCGTACTTCTCATAAACCTTTCGGCGGACAAAGAAAGTAGGATGAGGAACCATCCAACCTTTGAGAAAGAAATTGCGAACGAATTTTCCTGCCTTCCAACTTCTCACCACATTTTCAGCTCGGTTTCGATCTACGTAGTGTAAATCGCCGTAAAGCGAATCCGTGCCCGCCTCGTTCAATTCAGTAACTACTTTTTCAATTATAGAATGTGAAGCATAGGTGTCATCCGCGTTCAGAATGGCGATTACATCACCCGTAGCCAGTCGAATGCCTTTGTTCATGGCATAATACATACCCTCATCGGGTTCCGATACAACCTTATCGATCTGATGACGATACTTGTCAATAATCTGTAGCGAATCGTCATCGGATGCCCCGTCTACAATGATATACTCCAAATCATCATAGCTCTGATTGATAACTGAAAGAATGGTGTCCTCCAGCGTATCAGCGGCATTATACGATATGGTAATTATGCTAACCTTCAATGATTTCTCGGGTTTTAGCCTCCTTTGCAGGATTGCCTGAATATACGGAATATGTTTTTAGATTCGACGTGGCGACACTTCCCACTGATAAAACGGAGTGAGAACCGCACCTTACCCCGGGGCAAACTACACTTTTGGCTCCTATCCAAACGCCGTCTTCCAAAACAATTGGCTCGGTCATCAAATCAAATCCTGCTTTTTTATAATTGTGGTTTCCGGTCAAAAGCATGGCACCTTGAGAAATACAAGCATTCGAACCTATGGAAACACTGACCAAATTATCTATCCAAACCATCTCTCCGATCCACGTATAATCTCCAACAGACAGAAACCATGGGTATTTGATCAGTATGGAGGGTTTTATCACAACTCCCGTTCCAATCTTCGCCCCATAAGTACGCAAAAGTAATACCTTAATTCGGGTAGGCCATGGAAAAGCGGTTCTAAAAAACAGCATTGACGTGAAATACCAAGTAATCCGCTTAATAGAAGATCCCGGATTATAGCCCTTCGTCGAATACGTTCTCAGATTTGTTTCAACCATTAAACAAATTCATATAGCCGTCACGCAATTTATCAAGTTTTATCATTGAACCGGCATTCGTCCTAACATTTTTAAACTTTGACACATAAGCTTCAGCGTCCATCTGCCCCAAGTCGCTAAGCATTTCTGCGAAAGCTGACCGATCCAGAGGCAGATCAAACCCTAACCCTGCTTTCGCCAAATCGCGCCAAGGCGTTTCGGTGGAGATCACGGCCGGCACACCTGCCAAAAGCGCCTCGACGATGGCATGGCCGTAGTTTTCACCGGGCGTAGGCAAGAAGAAAAAATCCGCTTTCGCAGCATAATCAGAAATTCGATTGTTGGGCATGGTACCGATGAAATTGACCGAAATCCCCTTCGGAAGCTCTTCGATGATCTTTTTACATTTTGCGTAATAATCCTGATCGTAGATGGCTCCGATGATATCAAACTGAACTTGGATACCGCTTTCCAATTCACGAAGGCACTCAAGCGCAAAGTCAATGTTTTTTTCAGGAGCAATCCTCGCTACCGTGTAAAGTCTTAAAACTCCTTTTTCCTTTCGGTGATTCGCTCTCAAGCCCTCATTCGTCCCTATCGCAGGTATATTTGCCACGATTTCAATAGGCACCTGTCCCAGTCGAGCTGCTATTTGTCGAAACTCCACCACATTGGTCGCATGAAATTTCACTCCCTTAAATAAGCCAATCAGTCGAGCCACATTCAAAAAGCCTTTCTTCTTTAGAGACTTCAAAGCCATTGCTGCAGGAGCAAGCATTCCTCGAGGTGCAACGACAACTTCGGTACTTACTTCTCGCAAGGCCAAAAGCGGATAGATGGTAAAAATCTGACTGAACATTCCGTTGAGATAAGCTACATCGGCCTCCACTTC
>CAZYWJ010000106.1:0-6795 GCA_964651785.1 uncultured Cryomorphaceae bacterium | reverse complement strand
TTACCAGTTACCAGTTACCAGTTACCAGCTAATTCCCAATTGCCAATTCTTAATCCCTAATTGTCAGCTACTCCATCTCAACAATACTCCCCGAGCCATCTACATCGGCATCCACTACTTTCGGGTGGCCCCAATAGCGAATGGTTCCGCTGCCTTTTATCCGTGCAAAAAGTTCGCTTGAAGCGTATATATCGATATTCCCTGATCCGTCTATTTCGGCTTCCGCTAAGGCACTCGCCACGTTTGGCGATTTAATCAATCCGCTTCCCGAAATATCGCTTCGCACTTCCTGCGCCTCTCCCCAAGCTTCGATTATTCCCGACCCATCAATGGTCAGGCGAAGCAGCTCTGCTTTGGCAATAATATCAGCGGTTCCCGAACCTTTCAGTTCCATGGTAAACTGATCGGCGTATACCGTGTCCTGTGTTTCCACCCTTCCCGAGCCATTCAATTCGATCAGATTCAAATGGTCTTCTGAAATTTCAATCAAAACCCTTCCGTGGTCTATGCGATTCTTGTCTTCTCGAATGATGAGTTTACCATTGATAACATAGGTATCGATATAAGAGAGCAAATTATCCGGTGCGGTAATCCGAATGTCAAAATCGTAATCCCTGTCGATTCGCAATTCGTGTGAGCCGTTCAGCTCTACTTCATTAAAGTCCGGGAGGGTTCGCACTTCCGATACTACGGGTCCTGCTTCGTCTTTTACCGTGCAAGACCACAAAAAGGGGATGATCAACAGGCTGATCAAAATGGAGTGTTTCATGATAGGTTTGTTTAGTGTTTAGTCTAAGGACAACGAAATTCGAAAAGGTTGCACACCAGTAAAACATTTTTGTGATGAGCGGATTTAAAAGACATATGCGCAGAAACAATGCGAACCTGTCACATTATCAGAGTCACCACGAAATCGTCTGTTTGCGAAAGGATTTCTAACCGCTTGATGCGTAGACTTTAAGGGGGCTTGTCACAAAAAAAGAGATCGGACTTAGTAGTGAAGTATCCGGGAAATGGTTAATAATTTTTGGAGCTTCTAAAGCACGTTGATTATCGGAACATTTTGTAGGCATATGAGCTATATCCAATGCGCTCTCAAAGCCACTTTCAATGCTTCCATCGAATTCTGAGAGTTCGTCTTTTGCAGAATACTCGATCGATGATTGTTTACCGTATATTTTGAAATACCCAGTTTCGCCGCTATCTCGACGGAATTCAGACCGGCAGCTAAGTCCTTTAATATCTGAGTTTCTCGCTCACTCAGGGGCGACTCGCCCGGCGTGTAACTTCCGTCCGGTTTTACGTCGTAAAATGAAGGTGCCCCGTTGAGACCAATTAAATCTAGCTGCATATGGGTATCCGATTTGAAATGAGTGATGTCGGTAAATACACCAAAAGTTCTGATCAATGCCCCGTCTTCTTCATTTTGCAATGTGCGCACTTGGTGCAAAATTCTTTTGTAGTTGCCGTGAGCATCCTTCAGTCGGTAATCATAGCAGGATTTGTAATTTATCAATTGATCAGCCGGAATGGTAGGTAAGAAAGTGAGCAGCGTATTTTCAAACTGCATGAAGTTTTCCAAATCTTCGGGATGCATGTTTTCGATTACATATTCCAACGAAAAATCAGCTTGATCAATATTCAAAACTTTTTGAATGCTCTCACTGCAAAACTCCATTTCCTGTTGAGGAAAATAATAGATGAAGAAAAAATAATCTCCGATATGGAAGGAGTTTACCAAGTATTCACTCAGCATTACTTCTCCGCTAAAGGCCCGTGCCTCCCGATTTTTCGATCCGCTTATATATAGTTTCTTCGCCTGTTTGAGAATTTCGTCTTTGTTCATTCCGTTTCGTAAACCATTTTTTTTCTTCGGCTAGGGCCAAAATATGTACCATAGACTTGGCATCGAGTTTCTTTCGAATTTTCTTTAAGTGATTTCGAAGGGTGACTAAATTAATTTCCAACTGATCAGCCGCCTTAGGTAAATCACACGTAGATGTGACTATTCTCAAAACTTCCCATTGTCGCGACGTCAATCCGGGCAAATTTTTAGCCCCTCCGCTTTTACTTATCGAAATGATGGAATGACCGTCCCGGTAATGCACAAGGGACAATGAGGTTTCATTGTCCATGTGTAGAAAACTCAGATCGGTCAGAATAAACAGATAGCCTGCATTTTTTTCAGTTCTTCTAAGGTCGTGGATTTTTTGAAGCATTACGGGTTTGGTTTTACCCGTCGCAGTTTTAATTCGAAAAATGTATTGAACCTTGCAGTAGGGTTGGTCTGCTTCAGAAAGCGAGGCTAAGAATTCTTCAGCTTCGTGAGAAAATTCTCTGATATCGTCAATATCATCCGGATGAATGCTTTCATAAATCAAGTCGGGACTGAATGCATCCGGCTCAATTCCCAACACGGATCGAACACCCTCACTGCAGGGCGTTGAAGAATCAACATCCGACCAGTAAAAGAAGTCCGCCACTTTAAACAAATCCAGCAACGGATTAAACTTCTCTATAAGGTTGATATCTTCAATCTTATTCACATGTTGAATTTTCCAGCTCTTCTCCTTTATGTTATAAACTAGTTTCTCCAAGCTGCTTTTGTTCAATTGCCTAATACGCGGCTTATACCCATTAATCGTTTGTAGATGTTCGAAGTTATTTCTTTTCACTGAAAAGTGCACAATATTTTAATCCTAACAATAAGCATATTCACTTAAATGATTTAAAAATCAGACACATGTGAAAATTCGTGATCAAAAATCACTATTGTATAATGCGGAATTTGTGAAGACTTTTGTTTTGGAATTAAGAAAACATGACCGCAAGGCTCCATTGCTTATGCAGGTAGAAGATAATCAAGATCTGTGACTCGAAAGACTTTTTAGAATTTCGTACGATGAATGAGTAAAAAAGCATCCGTAAGTTTACTTGCGGGTGTTTTTTTGCCTTAAGAATGTGCGGTATGCATCCTTGCAGGCGATATAGCCCTCACCCTCACTCTTATGGCGCTTTCACTCACTTCTTTTTAGGGCATACCGAAAAATACCTTCTCGCTTATTGCAATCTTTTCACCGGTGATGGATACCAAGTAGACACCGCCGGGCAAGGAGCCTGTCTGAAAGCTATTCTCTCCGGCCGAGAGGTTTAAGGTTTCTGAAAAAACTCTTTTTCCATCCACGGAAATTAAATCTACCCTCATTCCAAGCATATTGGTTGAAGAGCGGATCACCAAATCATTATTTCGAATAAATACCGCATAATCCTGACTTCCCTCCAAGTTATCGGAAGAAGTCAAACAAATTTCCTGAACATCATCAAGACTCATACACCCCTCACCATTATTCATGATCTGAGATATAAAAGACTGACTCACCAGATTGCATATTGAAGCGGAGAGTCCGCAATCTTCCAAAGACGGATTGTTGTTCAGGGTCAAGGGACCACCGAACAATATATCATCCGGGAGAGCAATGGAAGTAAGTGCAGGATTTCCTTCAACATGCAATTCACCATTGAGCAGCGTGAGATTGTCAAAGCCATCGACGGTAGTCAGGAATTCATTGTCGACTACCTCAATGTCGCCCTCTACACTCCCAACCGCGGGAAACAAGGGCATCGAAGGCAAGGCGGTAGCATCAACGGTGATTTGATTAAACTCCTCCAAAGCGCTAAAGACCGGCGGTGTGGTGAGGCCTTCTAAATCGCTCAGTGTCAATTCGGCCGCCGATTCCAGATTGCTCAAGCTTGAAAGGTCATTGAGCACTTCGAGATTTCTCAATTCCAATGAACCGACATGGATGAGACTTTCGAGCCCATTCAAACTTGCAAACTGCTCGGCACCTGATGGTCCGGGTCCTCCTAAGCTAAGCTCCCCGTCGACCACCTCCAATGATTCCAAACCCGACAAGTTCTCCAATTGCCATCCACCTAGATTAAGGCGCATTTCAAAATTACCGCCGATGTAAACCAAGTCATTGAAGTCGGGGAGTTGACTGATTTCGGGTACTCTTATCTCAAGGTCATCCGCAATGGAGTCGAGATTTGCAAACCCGGTAATTTCAGTGGCCATTTGAGAATACAATCGAAGACTCTCTAAGGCATTGAAATTTCCGGAAAAATTAATTGAGTTTACTTGGTCGGCCAGAATATTCAATCCGAAAGAAGTGGTCACGCCATCGGGTACCAGAGAGGATATCCCGAAATCCACGGATTCAAAAACCTGCTCGCTGCACTCACCCATCTCGGCGAAGGTAAGCTCAAAAGGCACGTCTGTTTCCGTCGCTCGGAGATTGCCTAGCGAATTAAAAACCTCCGGTTGACATGAAATTAATCTGAGACCATTGGTTACATCCGTTACATCATCTAAAGCACTGATATCGGTCAGGCTGAAATTGTCACGGATGACTAGTTCTTGCAAATTGGTCAGGTTCTCGCCGCCGACGATTTCGGTTACTCCTCCCGTGGTGAACACAAATAATCCACCAAAGGGCCAATTAAAGCTGCCCGGAGCAGCGGCGATTTCAGTTAATTGCGAAGGAATGACTATGGTTTGAAGAGTGTCTGTTTCTGAGAGCTGACCCGTAACGGTCATATCGCCCATATAGGTAAGAGCCGGAAAAGACGGCGTTGTTTCAATTCCTCGTACGAATTCGTGCCGATAATATCCGATCCCTTCAATATTTTCAAAAGGAGGCAATGGATTGGACAGAATCAGGTTTTCCAAAAACAACGAATCGACTTGCCCTGTAAGACTATTCAGCGGATCGAGTGAGGCGAAATGGTTTGGTGCGAAAGAACTCGAAACCACCAGACTTTTAACACTTGTAATTCCCTCCAATCCGCTGAGTGAAGCGGGAACGATTTCATCGAGTTCCTCATCAAACGTATGCATGCGCCGCAAGGTCAGCGTACCGATAACTTCCGTCAGATTGGAAAGTCCGGACAAGTCGAGCGGAGTCTCATCAGCCAAAGCCTGATCACCGATGGTCAGATTTCCGTCAATCGTTTCGCAATCGGGATAGGTGGCCACGAAATTGTCTATGTCATCTTGATTAGCCAGAATCACCGAGCCGGAAGGACATTGGGAATAAACGAGGCTTGAAATCAGTAGTGTTGTGAGGGTAAATAGGTTTTTCATTTTATTTGGTTTTGGTGAGTGGAAAAGAGCCGCCGATCTCAAATGATCGGCGACTATATTCAGTTTTGAGATCATTGAACTACGATTTTGACAGTTTCCACAATATCGTCGCCATCGAGGATAAAGAGATTATAAACCCCCGTTTCAGAAAGATTAATCTCCTCTCGGTAATTGGTTAGCCGCGATTCTTTGACCATTCGGCCGAGAACGTCATATATCTCGTATCTGCCTCTCTCGGGGAGGTCGGGGAGGTCGAGGAAAAACGAGCCCGAATTAGGGTTTGGGTAAACCTGAACAATATAATTACTCTCACCTGATTCAGGCAGGGATGGAATAGCTGCCGGGGTAGAAAAACTCGCCACTGCAGAAAAGGGTGCATCATCTTCACATACCGCCTTGATGCGCCATTGGTAATTTCGATTGGGCTGCAAAACATTCACCGTGCGTTGGCCGACGCCACCGCTTCCGATGTTGAGGGTTAAAACATTCGAAGAGCCTGCGAGACCGCCTTCGATCAAATAGCCATTGACACCCGGAATGGGGTCCCAATTCAAGGTAGCCGAGTTGATGCTGATGTCGGTAGTGGTCAAATTCTGCACCTGAGGACAGGTAGTGAAGAAAGTGTCGGGCACGCTCCAATCGGAGGTATCACCCACGGCACAAACCGAACGAATTTGCCAGAAGTAGTCGCGATTCAACTGAAGATTTCCGACAAAACGGGTGCTGTCCTCCGCGCCTGCGTTGATATTGAGAAAGCCGGCAACGCCAACCCGATTACCGCGAATTTGAAATCCTTCGGACGATTGCTTGGCCGTCCAGTTGAGGCGGGCCGACGTGGGTGTGCGATTGGTAACCTCCCTGATGGGTGGAGGCAGACACGGCACCTCGAAGGTTCCTGTAGCCGTAAGGCTCCACACCCCGCCATCGTCGCGTACGCGGATGTAGTAGGTGTGCTCACCGGGTTCGAGAAAGGAGTAGTCCAGATCGACGTCCTCCACCACCACCGTTCCGGGTTGGGCAAAGTCGATGGGAATGCCGCTGCCAAATCCGGGGTCATCGTCCCAGAAGTACTCCATGGCGGTAATGTCGCGGAGTTGTCCCGAAGCGGCGTTGTAGTAGAATGGACGGTATCCCGTAAGGCTCCATGATCCGGTGGCATCTCTGGCCCGAACGTAGAGGGTATGCACCCCGTTGGAAACCCCCGTGAGGTCTGCATCGAAATCAATGGCGATGGCACCGCTGTTGGCACCTACCGATACGGGAGTTCCATTGCCGAAGCCTGGATCCTCGTCGATAAAGTATTCTATTTCGGTAAGATCGGGAGCTGCCCCGCCTACCGCTTGATTGTAGTAGAAAGGTCGGTAACCGGTGAGGCTCCATTTTCCGTTTTCATCTTTTACGCGGACGTAGAGGAGGTGTACTCCGTTGGAAACGCCCGTGAGATCGGCTTGAAAAGAAAGATCAGTTGCCCCGTTATTTGCGGGGATGGCCACCGCCGTTCCGTTGCCGAAACCGGGGTCCGTATCGATAAAATATTCCGCTTCCGTGAGTTCTTGCGAAAACCCTAAGAAGGGAAACAGTAAAAAGAGGTATATGAAAAGGTTTTGCTTAGTCATGGCTTTTGGCTTTGAGGTTGACGTCGAGGGTTTGGG
>CAZYWJ010000105.1:2257-6803 GCA_964651785.1 uncultured Cryomorphaceae bacterium | reverse complement strand
TTTCCCGAAAGGTCGGTCGCGGTGAAATCCTTATAATCGAGTCGGTCAATTTTTATGTTGAGGTTGAAGCCTACTTTTTCCGGTAAACTAAAAGCCGAAGCTTCGACGTCATTTTCGGTTTCGCCCAAGAGTTGTTCCAGATAAATACGCTCGGAACTTAAATCGGCAATGATTTCCAAATTTTCGCCTTGCCCCGTCAGAAAGGGCAATGCATTATTGATTTGACCCGCTATCTCAAATTTATTTTCACCGACCTCTGCTACCAATTTTTTGGTGCGAATGGAGTTTTCAACGATTTCAAAACTTCCTTCGATATTCTCGAAAACCTGTGCTCTGCCTTCCGTTTTAAAGGCGCCTTTGCTCAGCACTATTTCTCCGAAAAAGTTGACCCCGCGGAGCAGACGTTCCGTGCTGAGGTTGCTTTGTTTGAAGTCGCCTTCGAGTTTTCCTTTAATATCAATGCGGCCCTTGAGAACTTCAGCAAATTGAATGTTCAGAAAGTTTTTCAAGTCTTCCAATTCTATTCTACCTTGAAGAGCAAGGTCGAAAGAAGGAGAACTGAAGTCGCGAATTTCGCCACTGGTCGAAAACCGCCCCGGACCTATGGCGGCTTCGAGTCCGTTTATGGTTAAGTTGGTTTTGCCACCTGAAAGACTGAATTCGCCTTGACCGGAAAAGATTTCGGCACTACCGGAGCTTTCAGAATGTTTGATGCTACCTTTCATTCCGTCAAACTTGACGTTCAGGTCAAAGCCTTTTTTCGTGTTTATCGCCAAATCAATGTCAGCACTTCCTTCAGGTCGGTAGGTTTTAAAAGTACTTTGGTTCGCAAGTGGAATCAAGCTAACCGAATTTTCCAGATCGGCATTTTCGGCCGAAAGCTGAACGGTCCAGAAGGCATCTTTCTCGGAGTCGTTGTAAACTCCCGTGAGTCGCATTTTTTCATCGCCCGCAAAGATTTTTTCGGAAGCGAAGGAGTAGACTTTGGCTTTGGTGTCAATGTTCAATTTTACCTCACCATCTATTTTCGTTTCGCGGTAGAGCGTGTCATTTTCGTAAACAATCGAACGCGCCAGAAGATCAATATCTGACTCCAAACTAAAAATGTCCTCTCCGAAATTTCCGTTGGCTTCACCATCATTAATAAAAATATCCAAGGCCAGACTTTCTCCCGTCTCCAGGCGATACTCGAAATTTTCTAGCTCAACGTTTGTCAGTGAAAAGGATTGATCGGAAGAATCGGTTGAGCTTTTCCAGAAATGGAAATTGTCAGTGCCGTCTTTGAAAATCTCCATTCTGAAAAATCCTTGATTCACCTCAGCCTCGCTTACGCGGTAGTTTTTACTGAGAAAGTCGAGCAATCCGATTTGCAAGTAGAGGTCTTCAATAAAAATCAGTGTATCGGGATTTTCCACCGTTTCGGGAATGACCACATTGCTGAATCGAAGGGAGGCGTAAGGAAATTTTTGCAGAAGGCTGAGGTTTATGTCTTCTACATCCACGGGCACGTTGAGGTGACGATTAAGTTCGTAGACGACCGCATCCTTCACTTCGGGTTCAAACTTCTTTGCCAGAAAAAAGGCGGCCACCATCCCAAGCATGGCCAGAGCTGTTAAGATTAAGGCATATTTTAGAACTCGACTCAAACGGATATAGTTCGGAAAGAGAAAAACGCCTTATGCACCTCGATTATTTCAACATCTTAAGATTGTTGATTTCCTGCTCTGTTAATGTTCTCCAACGGCCTCGGGGCAAATCCTTCTTTGTAAGACCTGCAAAAACGACGCGGTCCAATTTCAAAACTTTGTAGCCTAAACCTTCAAAAAGCCTTCTGACCACGCGATTTTTACCGCTGTGGATTTCAATTCCGACTTCACGCTTGTCTTTTCCGTCGCCTACATAAGAAACCACGTCGGCAGCCATCACTCCGTCTTCAAGTTCTACCCCTTCTACCAGTTGCTTCAGGTGCTCAGCTTTCACGTTTTTATCGAGCTGCACGTGGTAGAGCTTTTTCACATTGTGTTTGGGGTGGGTGAGTTTTTTGGCGAGATCCCCATCATTGGTAAGCATCAACAGGCCCGTGGTCATTCTATCCAATCGACCCACGGGAAAGACGCGCGCACCGGCCCCTTTGATGAGTTGCATCACCGTGCTTCGGCCATTCGGATCTTTCACAGTGGTCACAAAGTCCTTCGGCTTATTGAGCAAAAGGTAGACGGATTTTTCCGGTGACAACCGCTCGCCCGCGTATTTCACCACGTCGCCGGGGTTTACCTTGTACCCCATTTCCGTGATGGTCTTACCGTTTACTTCTACCATTCCCGAAGCGATGAATTCATCTGCCTCTCGTCTCGTGCAAAGCCCCGAGTTTGATAAGTACTTATTTAATCGAATCCGATCGTCTAGTTTTGATGATTCAGAAGGCAATACCTGACTGCCTCGTTTTCCTTTGTAGGGCTTTTTCTTGCCGTAGTCGCGCTCGTATTTTGATTTATAAGCAGGAGTATCTTCCCCACGCTCAAATTTCATTTTGCCGTGGCGTTTGTCGTAATTCTCGCGGCTCGTGGCAAAGTTTTTCCCGCCTTCCCGCTTAGAGTCATCCGATCTGCCTCGATCTTTTTTATCAAATGGTTTTCTACCTCTTGGTCTGTCGTCTCCGTCTCTCTTGTCAAAAGATTTGCTCCCGCGACGTCCGGACTCGTCGTCTTTTCGCTTAAAGCGATCGTCTTCCGAGCGGTCTGACCTTTTTCGAGGCGACTTTTTATCAAACGAGCGTCTTCCGCCTTCGTCATCCTGCCGCGGCTTTCTACCGCGCGGTGCATTTCCTTTTGATCTTTTGCTATGGCGATTGCCGTCTTTATTATCTGTGCTCATGTATTCGTTTCAGGCTACAAAGTTGGGTAAAAAGCATCTTCTATATGTTCTAATTCGTGATTTCCTGCGTTTAGCACAATGGCGATCACGTCAAATCGACCTTCCTTTTCAATATTATTCAGCCGCATATATTGGTTTGCTGCGGCAATGATGTGTTTTTGCTTCCTTCGATTGATGTATTCTTCCAGCCTTCCGGGAAAAGGTTCCTCTCTTGTTTTAACTTCTATAAAGACGATAAAGTCTTCTAAGTCAGCAATAATGTCTATTTCTTTCTTGCCAAACCGCCAGTTTTGTTCAAGAATTTTGAAACCCCTCTTCATCAAATGCGTAGAAGCCAGAGATTCGCCCAGTTTGCCGATTGAATTGGTCGATGACATACTAACAAAAAACTTGTGAACTCAAAAGGTTCCTTAAACTGTTCGTTATGAAATTATTTACAAAAAAGATTGCAGCTATCATGCTGGGGGTTATGATGGGATTTGCCGGTTTCGCTTCGGGACCTTTCCAAGGCACCATCAAATTTACCAAAACCATTGGACCGGTAACGGCTAACTACGTTTACTATGTGAAAGATCACTTAGTACGTGTAGAAGAGCTCGGCGAAAACGGAGAGGTACAAGGTATCATGATTGTCGATACCAAGGCCAATACCGTAAAAGCCTTAAGCCCGGAACGTCAAATGTTCATCGATGTACCGAATAAGCGACCCGCTCGCGAAACGGATGTCTATGTACAAAAGACAAACAAGACTCAGGAAATTAACGGTTACAACTGCACGCAAGTGAAGGTAACCGGAAAGGACGACGGTCGTGAAGTAACCTTCTGGGTTGCAGATGATGACTTCGACTTCTTGGTGCCAATGCTCGAAACATTGAACCGAAAAGACAAGTTAGCCGTTTATTTCATGAATGTACCCGATATCGAGGGAATGTTTCCGATGATGGGTATCGAAAAGAAAACGGATGGTGTTGAGCTTACAAAACTTCAAGTAAATGAAGTGAAGAAGGAAGATCTCGATCAGGCACTCTTTGAAATTCCTGCCGACTACACCAAGTTCGAAAGAGAATAAGCTACTAGCTTACTACTGAAGCAAAGATGGCTGGCCGTTTCTAACGGTCAGCCTTCTTTTTTTTCCGTGTACCCAAGTTCGATTGTCATTGAAATGCCCGGAAGGAAAATTGAAGGCCACGGGAAAATCGTATTCGGCCACTCTTTCCGAGATAATCTCTTCGGCCGTTTTGCCGAAAGGCACCGCATTGTCATTCATATCGGTCATACCGCCAACCACCAATCCTGAAAGGTTTTCTAAGATTCTCGCTCTGTCCAAAGCCAGCATCATTCGGTCGATGTGGTAGAGGTATTCGTCCAAATCTTCGATGAAGAGAATTTTGCCGGAAGGCGAAACCTGAGCGGTTGATCCCAAGAGGCTATAAAGAACGCTGAGGTTTCCGCCAATCATAACACCTTCGGCATTTCCCTGACGGTTGAGGTCGTGTGGCGCAAACTGATACCTCACCTCGTTTCCCGCGAGTTGATCGAAAAGGCTATTCATGGCTTCCGGGGTATAATTGGCAAAGCCTACCGGCATGCAGGAATGAAGGCTTTGGGTCATAAACACATTGTAAATATGGCTGTGCAAAGCGGTAACATCGCTGTAACCACAAATCCATTT
>CAZYWJ010000105.1:0-2157 GCA_964651785.1 uncultured Cryomorphaceae bacterium | reverse complement strand
GAGATGAGTCTGATTTCGTCGCCGGGTTGAAGATATCGTGGAGTATGTGCCTGCATGGTTAAGTCATTATCTTTGCGCACCACAAATCAACGTTTTCCCATTGAATAAGCCAAAACGATATACCGTTACCGCCGCATTGCCTTACGCAAACGGCCCTTTACACATTGGTCACATCGCCGGAGTCTACGTTCCTGCCGATATTTATGTACGCTATTTGCGAATGGCGGGAAAAGATGTCGTTTTCGTTTGCGGAAGCGACGAGCACGGCGCGGCCATTACGCTTAAAGCGAAAAAAGAAGGCAAGTCTCCGCAAGAGATTGTCGATGAATTTCACGCCATCAACAAAGCTTCTTTCCGAGAATTCGGTATCGATTTCGATATCTACCACCGCACTTCCGATCCTTTGCACCACCAAACGGCGCAGGATTTCTTTTTGAAATTGAATGACAAAGGTTCGTTTACTCAAAAAACGACCGAGCAGTATTTTGACAAAGAGGCGCAGCAATTTTTGGCTGATCGTTACATCACGGGAACTTGTCCGAAGTGTGGATTTGAAAATGCTTACGGCGATCAATGCGAGAACTGCGGTTCGAGTTTGAATCCGCGCGATTTGATTGAGCCCAAATCTACGCTGAGCGGATCAATGCCCGTTTTAAAAGAAACTTCTCATTGGTTTTTACCGATGGAAAATCACGAGGGCTGGCTCAAGGCGTGGATCGAAAAAGGAACCTTAGACGGGAAACAACAGCACGATCCGAAAGAGTGGAAAAAGCAAGTGATCGGTCAGTGCAAGT
The DNA here is from genome assembly GCA_964651785.1 of uncultured Cryomorphaceae bacterium. Taxonomy (GTDB): domain Bacteria; phylum Bacteroidota; class Bacteroidia; order Flavobacteriales_D; family Cryomorphaceae; genus JAKVAV01. The sequence continues at coordinate 1,363 of CAZYWJ010000105.1, read as the reverse complement.
CATGGATTGACGGCGGGCTCCAGCCACGTGCGATGACCCGCGACTTGGATTGGGGGGTGAAGGTACCCTTGGAAGGTGCCGAGGGTAAAGTGCTCTACGTTTGGCTCGATGCACCGATCGGATACATTTCGGCTACCAAAGCCTGGGCGGAGGAAAACGGCAAAGACTGGAAGCCTTACTGGCAAAGCGAGGACACCAAGTTGGTGCACTTCCTGGCCAAAGACAATATCGTTTTTCACTGTATCATCTTCCCGATCTTGCTCAAGGAGCACGGCGATTTCATCCTTCCGGATAATGTGCCTGCCAACGAGTTTCTGAACCTCGAGGGACGAAAAATTTCCACCTCACGTGATTGGGCGGTTTGGCTCCACGAGTACTTAGCCGATTTCCCCGATAAGGTGGACGAGCTGCGCTACGTGCTCAATGCGATCTCACCAGAGTTTCGCGACAGCGAATTTACCTGGGAAGATTACCGCAGCCGCGTTAACAATGAGTTAGTGGCCGTTTTCGGGAATTTTGTGAATCGCACCTTGGTGCTGACGCAGAAGTACTACGATGGCTTGGTGCCGAAAATCGGCGAAAAGACCCTTGATACTACTCAGGTAGACGAGGCCATCGTTTCGGCTCCCGCCAAAATAGCCGAGGCCATCGAAGCCTACCGCATGCGCGATGCGCAAAATGAGATGATGAATTTGGCTCGCGCGGGAAACAAATTTCTCACCGAGACCGAGCCTTGGAAACTCAACAAAACCGAGCCTGCTAAGGCTGCTGAAGTGATTGAGAAATGTTTGCAACTGGCAGCGAACCTAGCGGTGGTGTGTGCCCCTTTCTTGCCCAACACTTCCAAGAAGATGGCTGAGATGCTCAACATTGAGTTGGGCGGTTGGGAGAGTGCGGGCCACGAGCGCGTCCTCAAGCCCGGACACCAAATTGACAAAGCAGAATTGCTGTTTAAGAAAATCGAGGACGAGGAGATTCAAGCACAGCTCGACAAACTCAAAAAGGAAGAAGAACCCAAATCGAATTTAATGCCCGCCAAGTCAAACATCGCCTTCGACGATTTCGTGAAAATGGACATTCGCACCGCCACCATCTTGGAAGCCGAGCGCGTACCGAAAACAGATAAGTTGCTGAAGATTTCTTTGGACACGGGCATCGACAAGCGCACCGTAGTATCGGGAATCGCTGAGTTTTTTGACCCCGAGGAGTTGCCGGGACGGCAGGTGAGCGTATTGGTGAACCTGGAGCCCCGAAAAATTCGCGGCGTCGAATCTCAGGGTATGATTCTAATGGCTGAAGACGAAGAAGGGAAGTTGACTTTTGTAAGCCCCAAGGAGGGCTGGCCGAATGGGAGTGTGGTGAG
>CAZYWJ010000104.1:0-6900 GCA_964651785.1 uncultured Cryomorphaceae bacterium | reverse complement strand
AACTTGGTTACGTATAACTTTTGGCGGAGTTTCATTTAAAATGTCTTGTACCTTGCAAGCTTTTTAAATGAAGGACTTTAAATTTCTCTGAACGAAACTCAAAGCTGATGGGTTGCGGTTAATGGATTGGTTTGAAGTAAATTGGTTGCTTTTTTAAAGTGTTACAATGTATCCATTTTTGTGAAAATCTGTTTGATAAATACCAATCCCGATTGGGGTGGAGGTGAAAAGTGGCATCACCAAACGGCGCTGAAATTAAATGCTGCCGGATATGAAGTTGTGGTAGTAACTCGGCGGGAGAGCCCGTTAGCATTAGCTTTGAGAGATTTGATTCGGGTAGTCGAGTTCCGTTTAGATAATCTTTCATTTCTCAATCCATTGATTAATTATCAGTTATCAGAATTTTTCAACACCGAGCAATTCGATTCAGTCATCATGAACCTGCCTCGCGATGTCAAAGCATTTGCAAAACCTGCGGCTAAAGCCGGAGTCAGAAAAGTCATCTACCGCAGGGGGATGAATCACCCCATTAAAGCTTCGCTCATAAACAGATATTATTACCGCAACTTCGTTACGGATATCATTGCCAATTCTGAAGCTGTTCGCCGTAGTGTTTTTCAAAATATTCCGGAGCTTGAGCAGAAAATAACCATCATTCCGAACGGGGTGAAAATTGATATGGTATGCGAAAAAATGCCTCCCCGAAAAGACAAAATATTGATCGGAAATCTCGGCAGACTGGTCGAGCAGAAAGGACAAATTGATCTAATAAAACTGGGAAAATTTTTTCTTTCGAAAAAAATAGCATTCCATATTTTTATCGGTGGAGACGGGCCATTGCACGAGGAATTGCAAAATCAAATTTTCCAAAATGACCTTAAATTGAATGCGACATTACTTGGAAAAATTGATCCAGTTCACTTCTTTCCCAAAATAGATTATTTCGTTTTCCCCTCTCGCTTCGAAGGTTTGTCAAATGCCATGCTTGAAGCTCTTCAATATGGGAAACCTATTCTCTGTTATGATGTAGCTTCTAATTCCGAAATCGTAGCTGACGGGCAGAACGGATATGTGGTAAATCCTTTTGAAATCGAAGAAATCGGAGAACGATTAATTCAATTGCACTCTGACGCTGATAAGTACCTCAAAATGCAAAGTGCAGGGTACGAAATGCTCCGCGAAAAGTATGATGAAGAAAAGCTATTCAGAAAACTGGAGAAGCTTTTGGCGGCGGATTCTCAAGAAGGCTGATCATCCATCCATGTTTTAAATTTGCTCGCCTTTTCTCGGCTCACAATGACCTCTTCATCAATTTGAGGATTCAGTTCAACTTTGAGTTTGCCTTTGAAAAATCGATGAATGGTTCCGATGGATTCTTCCGAAGCGAGCACTTGCCGATTGAGGCGAAAAAAATGTTCCGGGTTCAATTGCTGCTCCAATTCATCCAAGGGTTGGTCGATGATATATCGTTTTCCCGATTGGTGAATCAGCTCAGTAGCTCCGTCGCGAAAGCAAAAATAGGCCACTTGCTCAGTCTTAACAGGAATCAATCGATCACCCAATCGCACTAAAAATCTGCGGCGGTAGCGGTTCTCTCCGCTTTCAATCGCCTCTATCAACCTTTCTACCTTAACGGTAGCAGACGGATTTTCCGACTGCCGAAACCTTTTAAATTTTTCAAGACTTCTCGCCAGCTCAACTTCTTGAATGGGTTTCAGTAAATAGTCAATACCATTGGTTTGAAAAGCATCAAGCATATACTCATCGTAGGCTGTGGTGAAGATTATCGGGCAGGATATTTCTACCTGCTTGAAAATGTCAAAACTCAGTCCGTCCGATAATTGAATGTCGCTGAAGATCAAATCGGGAGTCGCATGGTTTTTTAACCACTTCACCGATTCTGCAATGGAATCAATTACTTCGAGAATTTCGATTTCTTCTTTTTGCTTGCCGAGCAAATTGTCCAATCGCCGAAAGGCCGGCGCTTCATCTTCGATGATCAATACGCGCGTCATAGCTTCACCTCTTCGTAAATGCCTTCATCATCCAATATCAATTCTACCAGCGGCAGAGCTACCATAAAGTGATCTCGCGTTTTAATTACATCCACCTCCCGGTTGGTCAAAAGCGCATATCTGGATTTGATATTCTCCAAGCCAGTGTAGGTCGATTTACCTTCAGCTTGCTTTGGTTGCAAGTTATTTTTGACGAGCAGCGTATTTCCTTTTTCGGAATAGATTTGAATGGTCAAGGGTTGACTTTTAGAAACCACATTGTGTTTTACAGCATTTTCAACGAGCATTTGAAGCGTCAGCGGTGCAATGTATTTCTCTTTCTCTGCATCATTTAATTCGACCTGAATATTTAAGCCTTCCTCAAATCGCATTTTCAATAAGTAAATGAATGCATTGGAAAAGCGTATTTCCGAACTTAACCTCACCAATTCCCGATCTTTATATTGAAGAATGTATCGATATACTTCAGAAAGTTTCTCCGTGAATTTTGCAGCTTGGTCTTGATTTTCGTGAATGAGAGTCACCAGGGTGTTAAGGCTGTTGAAAAGAAAGTGAGGAGAAATCTGATTTTTGAGAACACTCAATTCTGATCGCAATTGCTGAGTTCGCAACTGCTCCATTTCAATCGTTTGCCGTTTCCATTTCGAAAAGAAGTAGCCCGCTTCGTAAATGGTTCCGATTACTGCAGTGAGCAAAAGGTTTTTCAAAATGTTAGAGGCCATCTCATTTCCCCAATACTCCTGAGATTCCGCCACCGAATTGAATAAATAACACAAAGTGTAATCGGCCAATATGTTGTAGGTGCATACAGCCAGAACGGTGGTTAAAATTCGCTTATGCGTATCGTCCAGCGAGGGCCACCTTTTTCGGAAAAGTTTGATGATATAGTAATCTCCGTTCCACATGACTGCCGTGAAGATGGTAGCTTGAAAGAAGCTTTCGAATGGTACGGGCCAACCGTTGTGCAGTGAGGCCGCAATTACTCCCACGATCGGGATTCCGATTATTCGCGGCCAAGGTTCTTTTATAAACGAGGATAATTTCACAAAGATCAAATTACACTAATCCCTTTCAATTATTTAAATACAAACACGTGAAACGGAAAATTTTACCGCTGAATCGGACTTAATTCAATTTGAACCGAACAACAGGCTTATTCAATCTGATTCATCATTTCAAACGGGTGAATTCCCCTTTCAAACTACTGATTGTTCGGCTCGTTCTAAGTCACTTTTAGAACGAATAGCTTGGAAATAGATTTGGCCCCAAATCAATATTTCTCGATATGAAAACACTTATTCAACTATTCGCGCTCCTGATACCCGGAGTCATTTTTGCGCAAACGCAAACGGTAAAGGGCACCGTTAAGGATATGGACTCTCAAACACCCTTGCCGGGAGTAAATGTAATACTCATTGATTCTGATCCTTTTCAGGGCGGGGTCACTGACATGGACGGAAATTTCCGAATTGACGAGGTGCCTGTTGGTCGTCAAAATTTCCTCATTAAGTTTATTGGCTATAAATCCCAAACCATTCCGAATGTATTGGTAACGGCGGGTAAGCAAGTAGTCTTAAATGTTCAACTGGAAGAATCGGTTGAAGCTTTAAACGAAGTGGTCATCACCGCCGACTCCGACAAAGACCGACCGAACAATGAAATGGCCAAGGTCAGCGCGCGCACCTTCAGTTTGGAAGAAGTGACGCGATTCTCAGGTGGTAGAAATGATGTAGCTCGACTGGCTACCAATTTTGCCGGAGTGAGCTCGGCCAACGATTCGCGAAACGACATTGTAGTAAGAGGTAATTCACCAACAGGACTACTCTGGCGAGTGGAAGGCCTCCCGATCGCTACCACCAATCACTTTGCAACATTGGGCACAACGGGCGGGCCGGTCAGTGCTTTAAATACCAATTTGCTTCGAACCAGCGATTTCCTCACGGGAGCGTTTCCCGCCGAATACGGAAATGCCAATGCGGCCGTGTTCGATGTGAAATTTCGAAATGGAAATACGGAAAAACTAGAGTTTACGGGTCAAGTTTCCGCCTTTAGTGGGGCTGAGGCAATGGTAGAGGGACCAATGAATTTCAATAAGGGGGCTTCCTTCCTCGTGTCTTACCGCTATGGAATAGCCAGCTTGGCTGCCACCGGCACTTCTGCCATTCCATACTATCAGGACCTTTCATTCAAATTTAATTTCGGCGATACCAAGCTCGGACGTTTTGAATTGTTCGGAATGGGCGGTATCAGCAGTATCGATTTTCTTGGCGATGAAATAGAAGAAGACGACCTCTTTGCCGACCCTTCATCCGACTCATTTGTAGAAAATCAATTGGGATTGGTGGGGTTGAATCACACGATTTTGTTTCAAAACAAATCATACCTCAAAACCACCGTGGGAGCTACGCTAATGGCCAGCTATTTTGATCAGGACAATTTTGTGGGTGACGATCGAAATACAAAATACCGCGCCACGGAAGCGGATGATGAGGAAATGCGTTACACTCTTTCCTCACAGTACAATCGGAAATTTAACGCACGTTTCAACATGCGGATCGGTGGAATAGTCGAAGTGTATCAACTCAATAGTTTGGTCAGAGATCGCGATATGAGAGTGGAAATACCCGATGGAAACGGTGATGGTATTCCTGACTTCTTCATTCCGGTAAGAGACATTGATGAAGCTACACCCCTTACCCAAGCCTATGCTCAAGGAGAGTATAAATTCACCGATCAATTGAGTTGGACATTCGGGCTTCACAGCCAGTTTTTAGAATTTACCGGCGATGCTATGGTTGGCCCTCGAACGGCTTTGAGTTATCAATTCAGACCGAAGCACCGCATATCCATTGCCTACGGGCTGCACGGTCAAATGACGCCGCTCCCCATTTTGCTCTACGAAGAGCCCGTAGAATCTGGAGAATTTGTTCGAACCAACGAAGAGCTTGAATTCACTAAAAGCCATCACATAGTTTTGGGTTATGACTTCAAGCCAAGTGCCGATTGGCGCTTTAAGGCCGAGGCCTATGTTCAAAGTATTTTCGATATGCCTGTAGAACAAGTTTCATCGAGCTACTCGGTGCTGAATGAGGGAGGTGATTTCGTTTTTGATGAGCGAGGCTCCCTGGTCAATGCCGGTACAGGTATGAACTACGGGTTTGAATTTACCGCCGAGAAATTCTTTAGCAAAGGATATTACGGCCTTGCGACGGTAAGCCTCTTCGACTCGCGGTACGAAGGTAGCGATGGGGTAGAGCGAAGTACTGCCTTCGATAATGGATATGTGGCCAATGCCCTTTTCGGAAAAGAGTGGCCCATTGGCAAGGAAAAGCGAAACGTCATCACATTCGACACCAAGGTCACCTACTCAGGAGGACGTCCATACACGCCCATCGATTTGGAAGCGACCCGTGCAAATGACGGACGACAAGTTTTGATGGAAGAAATGGCTTTCAGCGAGCGATACGATGACTATTTCCGTTGGGATGTGAAGTTCGGCTTTCGCCTAAACGGCAAGAATAGCAAAGTGAGCCACCAGTTTTTTGTAGACCTTCAAAACGTGACCAATCGCGAAAACATTTTCGTTGAGCGATACAATCCCGTTACGGATGAAATCAATGATGTCAATCAAATAGGATTCTTCCCCGATGTAATGTATCGCATACAATTTTAAGTTAGCTGTTTTCATAGCGAGAAGGCACCGCCAAAGGAGGAATTCTGCGGCGGTGTTTCTTTTTTATGAATAGAGAAAAAAGAGAATGGTCAGTCCGGCGAGCGTGAAAATTGATACCATTTCCCAAACGGAAGACAATTTTGAGGGTCTGTCCTTTTCGGGCACCTCACTGCCTCTGATGGTTTTAAAATTCATAAAAGCAATCACCGGTGCCGAGCAAAACGACAAAACGGTGGCGATATCTACCATTGCCGTCATGGAAGTGGATAGAAAGGAAAGCAAGGCGAAGGAGCCGATCGCCAATACGACTAAATAGACGGGGTAGGGCCATCTCTTGCTGCTGCCGAAAGCTATTTTTTGGCATTCTGCCAAAGACCTCGGAATGGCATCAATGCACGTAAGTGTAGTGCTGACCATGGTAGCCACGGCTGCCAGACCTACGATGTAAAATGCCCATGAGCCGAGCTGAGTGGTGTACATTCCGATAAGCATATTGGCGAAAGCCACACCCGAAGAGGGGATTTCAGAATGGCTGCCGTACAATATCAATGCACCCATTCCCAAAAAAAGCACGCCCATAATCATGGTGCCCCAATAGCCGAAGTTGAAATCGCGAAGTGAATCGTACTTACTCAGGTTTCCACCGAGCTGTTCTTTTTTCTCCAATACCCATAGAGAGTGCCACACCGAAAGGTCTAGCGGCGCAGGCATCCACCCCATCAATTTGATGAGCATAGCCAGAAAAAGTCCGTCGAAGGCAGGTTCGAGGGCTTCGAATTTTTGCGAAGATGGCTCAAGAAGTGCCGAACCGAAGGCAATAACCGTGCTGACGGTGAGTAGTAAAATAATGAGTTTGATGAAGCGATCGAGCCATTTGTACTGACCAACGAGCAGAATGATAACCGCCAAAATGAGAATACCTCCGGCTACGAATTGCGGAGAAGATTCGATTCCGAAAAAGAAAGCAGTCACTCCGCCGGTCACGGCCACTATAGCTGCGATTATGGCAAACATCGTCCCGATGGTGAAGATCAAGAACAAAGCGACAAAGAGCCTTCCTCGCTTGAAATAACCGGCAATCAAGCTGGAATTAGTCGAAAGTGCGTAGGCAGGACCCGCTTTAAAGAAAGGGTACTTCGCTATGTGAATAAAGATAATTGCAAGTACCGGCCACCAGCCATACTCTGCCCCTGCACGGGTAGATTGAACCAA
>CAZYWJ010000103.1:0-7011 GCA_964651785.1 uncultured Cryomorphaceae bacterium | reverse complement strand
AGGTAGAATGAACATGATGTGCTTGTTCGTTTTGGTGGATGTGCGCCACGAACCCCAACCCATCGATTTGGATTTTATGGCCTACCTCGGTCAGCACGAGGTGCCCTTTGCTATGGTTTTCACCAAATGTGACAAGCTAAAGCCGGGAGCCCTCGAGAAAAATATCGATACGTATAATCGTCGATTGCTTCAAGAATGGGAAGCTCTACCAGGTCAGTTTCTAACCTCATCGGCTAATTTTCAAGGAAGAGAAGAGCTGCTGGAGTTTATAGAGGAAACGAATCTACTTTTTCAGCGCTAAGACATAATCTTCGTCATCTCAGCAAACTTAGCCGCGAAGGTTTTGATCTCTTTAGCGATATCATCTTGACCCGTAGCGCGGGAATAGGTATCAGCCATCGTGAGGAAGGATTGGTGAAAGAAACGCTGCATATCAAAGACATTCATCTCTTTATTCCAAAGATCGATGCGTATCGTATTGTCTTCTTTTTCATCCCACATGGTTAGCATCATTGCTTTTACATCGCCGCCATCATTGCTATCGTCGGCATGCCATTTCATCTTTATCGGTACATGATTCTCATCCAATCCAACTTGAACGGTGATATTCGATTTCTTTTTGATTTCGTCGCTCATTTTCCCGGTTTATAGTGTTCTAAAATTCTTCTCTTATCTGCCTTGATCAAATCCTGCAAGGTCAGTTTATCGTTTTCCTTCATAAATGCTTCGACCATTTGAAGCCCGAGCCAATTTCCAACTCCACCCGGTGATTCAGGCGGCATGCCGGGGGTGAAAGGTCCGTCGTTCATCATCTTATTGATCTGACGAAAGTCGGTGGAAAAGACCAAATCGTTTTCCAAAAGGTAGGTCCAAATGGCGTATTCCGAATCTTCAGTCCATTCCAATTGAGCGGGAGAGTAGTTTAATAAATCCGCGTTATTCACATCCATTAAGGCTTTGGTGATGTAAAGCATCTTCCCGCTGAAGACCATATTACCCAGCATATCTTCTTCCTGCCTGTCACGGAATTTGAAAAAGAGCCAGCCTTTAAGTGCATTCACTACGAGATACTCAGGCTTCATCTTGTTGCGCTTGTACTGCGGAAAGAGATCGGGTGGCAGGCGTTTCACCACTTCATTATCCGGACTCAGATACCATTCCAGTCCCACGCCCAGCCATTCATCGGAAGGATAGATGCCCACATTAAATCCCGAATTATAGGCTACAAGACGGGGAAGGGAATCCTCATTAAAATGCACCGCATAAGATTTAAGCGCCCCTTCCAACTTTTCTTGCTGAGCAGATAAATCGGGATACGCCATTTCGATATCGGTCTGAAGCTGCTGCCAAATGGGGTCTTCCGTAAACCGAGTGAGAAATTCAGGAAGCATCGGGTTATCGGGAGGAGGCATTTGCATGATGCTTGTAAAGTAGACCGGCAAGAACGTACCATACTGCTTTTCGAGCATCGCGATCTCCATACTGTTCAAATTATCGGGAGATTCAAAAACGGCTTGATCAAGACGAAGGAATTCGGCGCTGTATTCCACAGCCGATGTATCAACCTGATGCCGATCTTCCGAACAAGCAGAAAGTGCAACAATTAAACAACACATGGCCGCAGGTGTAAAGCGCTTCATCTTAAAAAATAACTACTTTTGGCTGGAATTAAAGAATGCAAAACTAATGAAAAAGACCTCCCTACTAGTCGCCGCGATTTTCTTATGTACGTACATTTTTGCTCAGGAGAGCACTTCCGTAAATACTGCAAGTGACGCCAAAGTGAGACTCGGTTTGAGTTTTTCACCCGTAATGTCATGGTTTGCCACTTCGGGCGATGCCGGCATGGTAGAACCGGACGGAACGCGTCTGAACATCGCATTCGGATTACATACCGATTTTAAAATAGCCGGAAATAGCCAATACTATTTCAGCACGGGTTTGTTCCTACTCAATACCGGCGGAACGATCCGACATGACTACTTTGTAGAAAATGACGATGGCACGTACAGCTTATCGGAAAGAACTTCAGATTTTAGAATCAACTACGTAAATATTCCGCTGACTATTATGCTCCGCACACAGGAAATAGGTTATTGGCGCTACTTCGGACGAGTAGGATTTGATGCCGGAATCAGCACTAAGAGCACGTATGATTATGAAGATGTCCGTCTGAGTGATCAGGTTCAGTTTAATCAGGAAGACGAAGATTCCTCCGACCTCACCGGCCTATTTCGCTTTGGACTGAGAGTAGAAGCGGGAGCTGAATTCAATATAGGTGGAACGACGAACTTATTCTTCACCGCGGCTTATAATCATGGATTGAACAATGTATTTACCGATGATTATGAATTACCGACGGGTGAAGTCAATGAAGGCGGCCGTTTGTTAACGGACCCAAATTCAGGTGAACCCTTTACAGAAAGAGAAGTGAAGGCCTCAACCAACTTTGTCACGCTCTCAATCGGTGCTTATTTCTAAACAAGCATCCCTGTAAAATCGTTAAGACGGACAGAAAAGATTTTATGCAAACCGAGGCGGTCATTGACCACATCGTTAATTGGATGAAAGACTATTCGACGAAGGCCGGAACTAAAGGCTTTGTCGTAGGTGTTTCAGGCGGAATAGATTCGGCCGTTACTTCTTCGCTATGTGCGAAAACGGGACTTCCGACACTCTGTGTGGAAATGCCCATTCATCAGGCGGCCAATCAGGTGAGTCGCGCGGCAACTCATATCGCCAAATTAAAAACGTATCACAATAACGTCTCCTCTCATTGGATTGAACTGACTGAAATATTTGACGATTTTGTGAAAGCATTGCCTGAATCAAAAGATCGGGAGAAACACGAATTCAGTTTGGTAAATACCCGAGCGCGATTTCGAATGTCCACACTCTATTACTTTGCAGGCCTACACAATTATTTAGTGGCCGGAACGGGAAACAAGGTGGAAGATTTCGGGGTAGGTTTTTACACCAAATACGGTGATGGCGGAGTAGATCTCAGCCCGATTGCCGATTTGAACAAGACCGAAGTTTATGCTCTGGGAAAAGAATTGGGCGTGATTGATGAAATCATGAAGGCCCCGCCTACCGACGGGCTCTGGGGAGATGACCGTACGGATGAAGATCAGATCGGTGCAACGTATCCCGAGTTGGAATGGGCCATGGATTTTTCAGGTGATCCTGAATCTCTTGAAGGGCGTCAGAAGGAAGTTTTCGATATCTATCAAGGTTACCACAGTCGCAACAAGCATAAGATGATTCCTATTCCCGTTTGCGAAATTCCTGCGAATCTCAAAGCTTAGTCTCTAAAAGTTTAGCAGATTGCTCAGAGAAAAAATGATAAGTCGAGCGTTTTGACGAGTTCACTCCGCCTTCGCTAAACTACGGCGGATAAGTAAGGATCGCACATTGTACGCTGTAGCTACTGCGAAGGTGTAGTCGCGATCATAGAGATTGCAAGGTGAAGTGAGGTTATTTTCGGAGAATAAATTAGTTAATGCCGCAGGGCGCATGCCGTTACAGAGCTCCTATTAATACAATGACTGATTGAGAGAGCTCAACATTCTGTATTAAACTGAAAGCAGCCACAGCATAATCTAATCAAAAACGAAATTTCGCCCCACAGAGTACAAGCGACTATCGACAAGCTACTAGAACCATTTACTCAATCTCCCACGTATTGTTTCCCCTCAAAAGCTGCTGCAAATCGCCTTCGCCTTTTAGTTCATAGCTGGCTTTGATTTGGGCGTGGAGTGAATCTTCATAACGCGTCTTATCCTCTTGGTAGAAAATCCCGAAAGGTCTCGGTAAACTATCGCTGGCGTCCGTTGGCTCATCGAAACAACGCATCAATATACTCGCCTTCAGGCGGTCATTCTTATCATGAATCCAAAGATCTTCCTTTGAAAACTCGCCTGATTCCAAATCAACGACTACCGGTTTTGCACCGTCCAAACGCACCCCTTTATTCTCGTTTTCACCAAAAATTAAGGGTTGGCCGTGCTCCACGAAAACAGTCGTATCGGCTTTTGTCTTCTTATCGGTAAAGATTTCAAAAGCCCCGTCGTTGAAGACGTTGCAGTTTTGGTAAATCTCTACCAGAGAAGTGCCTTTGTGGTCATTTGCCTCTTTTAAAATATCGCGAAGATGCTTCGGGTCGCGGTCCATCGCTCGAGCTATGAAAGTACCGTCGGCACCTGCGGCTAGAGCCAAGGGGTTAAACGGATGATCAACACTTCCCATCGGAGTGCTCTTCGTCACCTTTCCTTCGGGAGAAGTAGGCGAATACTGCCCTTTCGTTAAGCCGTAAATCTCATTGTTGAACAAAAGGACGTTCATGTCGAAATTCCTTCGCAACAAGTGAATGAGGTGATTTCCTCCGATGGAAAGTGAGTCTCCATCACCGGTAATAACCCAAACACTCAGGTCGGGATTGGCAATTTTCAATCCGCTGGCGATGGCAGGCGCCCTCCCGTGAATGGAGTGCATTCCGTAAGTATTGAGGTAGTACGGAAATCGCGAAGAACATCCGATCCCCGAAATGAAAACCACATCTTCTTTGGCTACTCCGATTTCGGGCAGAACGCTTTGAACTTGCTTCAGGATGGAGTAGTCTCCGCAACCGGGACACCACCTCACTTCCTGATCGCTCGAAAAATCTTTTGCCGTATATGTTGTTTGTTCTTGTGTCATGCTTCGAGGTGTTTTAGGGCCGCTTCCTTAATTTCAATGGCCGAGAACGGCAGTCCTTTTACTTTGCTCAAGGGTTTGGCATCAATCAAGAATTCACTGCGGATGATTCTGACTAACTGTCCTTTATTCAATTCCGGAACGATAACCTTATCAAATCCTTTCAGCAAGTCTCCCAAATTCTTCGGGAAGGGGAAAAGGTACTTTACGTGAACTTGAGAAACGGAGTGACCTTCGGCCAACAGTTCTTTGACCGCTGTTTTAATAGCACCATAAGTAGAGCCCCATCCGAGTATGCAAAGTCGACCGGACGATTCGCCCTGATCTACTTTTTGCTCCGGAATAAAATCAGCGATTCGCGCGATTTTTTCAGCTCTTAGTCCCACCATTTTTTCGTGGTTCTCGGGATCGTAAGAGACATTTCCGGTTTCATCTTGCTTTTCCAATCCCCCGATGCGGTGCTCTAAACCTTTAATGCCGGGCACCGCCCATTTTCTAACTCCCTTCTCATCTCGTTTGTACGGCAAGAATTCTTCATCTGAAGTTTCCTTCGTCATCGGCGGATGAATTTCGGCCAATTGATCGGCAGAGGGAAAACGCCACGGTTCTGCTCCATTGGCGATGTAGCCATCGCTGAGCAGAAAAACGGGAGTCATGTGTTCGATGGCGATTCGAACCGCTTCGAAAGCTTGATTGAAGCAATCGCGAGGTGAGCTGGCCGCAATTACGGGAATCGGAGCTTCTCCGTTTCGACCGTAAATGGCTTGGAGTAAATCCGCCTGTTCGGTCTTGGTAGGAAGTCCCGTTGAAGGACCGCCACGCTGAACATTCACGACCACCAACGGAATCTCCAAAATACAAGCCAGTCCGAGCGCTTCACCTTTAAGCGCGATCCCGGGACCGCTGGATGCGGTGATACCGATATTTCCTGCAAAGGAAGCACCAATGGCCGAAGTGATGGCGGCAATTTCGTCTTCCGCTTGGAATGATCGCACATTGAAATTCTTGTGCTTCGACAATTCGTGCAAAATGTCAGAAGCGGGCGTGATGGGATAACTTCCGTAAAACAGGGGTAGCCCGGCTTTTTGAGAAGCAGCGATCAGGCCAATGGCCAAACCTTGATTTCCCATAATGTTTCGGTACACGCCCTTTGGCAGCGGGGCCGGCTTCACCTCGTATCGCGTCGTGAAGGTCTCGCTGGTATCCCCGAAATTATAACCCGCCTTGAGCACAGCCATGTTGGCTTCGATCAATTCGGGTTTCTTTTTGAATTTCTCCTTCAAAAATTTCTCAGTCGGATCCAACTTCCTGTTGTACATCCAGTAGAGAAAACCGAGCACGAACATATTCTTGCTACGGTCTTTCTCTTTAATACCGAGAGCAGATTCTTTCAAAGCCTCTCGCGTAAGTTTAGTCACGTCTATCTCAATGACGCGATACTTACCCAATGTGTTATCGGTAAGTGGATTTTGCATATCCACATAACCCGACAATTTTAAGTTCTTTTTATCGAAACCATCCGTATTGGCAATGATGGTACCGCCGATTTTCAATTTACCCAGATTCGCTTTAAGCGCAGCGGCATTCATTACAACGAGCACATCGCATAAATCGCCGGGAGTGAATATTTCTATACTTCCAAAATTGAGCTGAAAGCCGGAAACACCTGCGATGGTTCCCTGCGGAGCGCGAATCTCTGCCGGATAATCGGGGAACGTGCTCACGTCATTCCCAAACAAGGCATTGGTATTGGAAAATTGACTTCCCGTCAGTTGAATTCCATCACCTGAATCGCCCGCAAAGAGAATAGCTACGTCTTTCTTGCTTTCTTTTTGGTGTGTTTTCGTTTTGAGTTCTTCCAAGAAATGTAGGATTGTGTGTGTTAAGAGAACAGTGGTAAAACCTACTTGGCTTGCAAAAGGTTTATAGCCTCCACTGCTTTGATTTCGGGAGCTACCTTTTTGATACTCTCCTCTACTCCCGCTTTAAGCGTCATATAACTCATGGAGCAATCTTTACAAGCGCCGTGAAGCTCAACTCGTGCCACCAACTCATCGGTAACCTCTACTAACGTAATGTCTCCCCGATCAGCTTCTAAAAAGGGTCTGATTTGTTGAAGGGCTCCCTCTACTCTCTCAATTAAATTGTCCATAGTCGAACGCGTAAAATTTTGAATCACAAAGTTTTGAATCAGCTCTTTCGCTTTGATAATTCGCTCACAAAATTACGAATTATTTGGCGAAAAGCCTCTCCGGAAGGTGTCTCCTCCTGAAGCACGGCCGGGCGACCTGCATCGCCCGATTCTCTAATGGATTG
>CAZYWJ010000102.1:0-7459 GCA_964651785.1 uncultured Cryomorphaceae bacterium | reverse complement strand
AACCCGGCGAGCTTTAGCGAGCCAAGCCGAACTGAAGCGAATCCTAATACAGACAAAAAAAGGAATGAAAGACTTGCTTGCCTTTCATTCCCGGTCAATGTCATCAAGATTAACTAACACCAATTAGAACTTCTTGACGCTTTTTTTCGACCCCGAAACCTTCCTGAGGTAGTGCGGATCGATTGCCGAAAAACCGTTTCTTCAAATCTATTCAGGAGGCATTGACAAACAAAGGATTACACAATTTTTAACCTTTGAACAATCTTGGCTCACAAATTCGAACGGTTTGGGATTCGCCGGCAGCTAAAAGCTCATTCATACCTCAAGGCAATCACGGGATCAATACGATCGATCCTGCCAATGTGAAAAAGGATGATTACGCCTGACAATGCCAGTGCAAGCAGTAAACTTATACCCGCCAAGGTGGGACTGATATCGGCCTTGTAGGCAAAATCGCTCAACCATTCGTTCATCAGGTAAATATTGACCGGTGTGGCGATGAAAAAGGCGATGACCAAGACTAAAACAAAGTCGCGGAAGAGGTTCCAAGCTATGCGCATTGATCCCGCTCCCAAAATTTTGCGGATGCCGATTTCCCTGAATTTCGACTGTACCGAAAAGCTGATCAGTGCAAAGAGACCCATCGCCGCGATCACGATCGAGACGAGCGCGAAGAAGCCGAAAATGGAAAAAAGATTTCGCTCCTCGCTGTAGTTTTCGCTAATCGATTCGTCGAGAAATTCAATGTCAATCGGATGATTTGGAGCCAGAGCCGCCCATTTTTCTTCCACCTCGTCCAAGACTTGCGTATAATCGCCTTTTTTGAATTTGATGCTCATGGTACTTCCCGTATTGGGATTGTAACAGAGCGCCAAAGGTTCCAGAGGACTGTGCAAACTCATGAAATGAAAGTCCTGAACTACGCCTACCACATTTCCGTCGTTTGTAGCGGCGCCGTTTGGCAATAAACCCCACTGCATGCGTTTGCCAACCGCTTCTTCACCCCAGCCGAATGTCTTTGAGGCCGTCTCATTGATAATGAAAGCGCTCTGCGCATCGGTAGCGCGCTCTTGCGAGAAATTTCGCCCCTTCATCAAATCCAGCCCCAACACGGTCAAAAAGCGATCGTCCACGAAGAGGACGCGAATGGGCTGCTCCTTCAACTCTCCGGCAGTGCTCTCTATGCGAAACATCAATTCGCCCGTCTGACCCGTTGGCATGGAGGTATTCGAAACGGCTTTCACCCTTTCATCTGCCCTGAGCTGATCCAAAATGGGGCTGAGTCTTTGCTGAACGATCGTATCTTGTGGCAGATTGATCGACACCACATTCTCCTGATCAAAACCCAAATTCTTCTCGTGGATGTACGTGAGCTGCCGATTGATAAAGAGCGTTCCCGTGATCATAAAGATTGAGAAGACAAACTGCGTCAGCATAAGGCCTTTTCGCAGAATGCCCACGCCTCCGCCATTGGGTACATAGCCCCGCAATACGCGCAGCGGACGGAAGGAGGCCAATACGAAAGCCGGATAGCTTCCCGCCAAAATGCCGACCCCGATCAAAATAGAAAACAGAATAAAAGGCGTGCTTCCCTCAAAAACATTCGCCAAGGTGAAATCCTTTCCGCTGATGCTATTGAAATGCCCGATACTCAGCTCGGTAATGGCCAGGCCCAAAATCAAAGCCAGGAGGGTAATGATAAGCGACTCTCCCAGAAATTGGATGGCAATCTGACTTTTGTCCGCCCCTAAGGTCTTGCGGATTCCCACCTCTTTCGCTCGCTTGCTGCTCTGAGCCAAAGAGAGATTGATAAAGTTTATGGCCGCTATCAGCAAAATAAAAACGGCGAGCAAGCTGAATATCGTGATGTAATTCATATTCCCTTTCGGGAAATCGTAGTCGAAACCATCGGCAAAGTGCAATTCGCTCAGGGGTGTCATGGAATAATCGACCGTGGCTTCCACACCATTGGCAGCCGCCCAAGGATCCACATATTTCTCCGAGATGGCAGCGAGTTTCTCATCAAATGCCGCCTCGTCGATTTCGGTCTTGAACTTAACGAATGTGTAAAAGCCAATCCTGAACCAGTCTTCATTGAAGGTGGCAAGCACGGGCGGCGGCATGGTACTCATCGATAGAAAGCCCGATGCCGAAATCTCACTGTTTTTAGGAATGTCTTCGATCACGGCCTCAATTTCACAGAGGCTGTTGTTTATTTTGACTTGCTGACCGATGGCTTCGGAGGGGTTTGCAAAGAACTTATTCGCCAAAGAACGCGTCAGAACCACCGTCCTCGGCGTGCGCAAAAGACCTTCTTCCTTCCCGTGCAGAATCTCGTAAGTGAAAACCTCATTGAAAGTGGAATCCGTCATCAGGAGCTTGTCTTCTTTCAAAAATACCTCTTCACGACTGATCTCCGTGCCCGGATTCATGGGACTGAAACGAACGTAAGATTCCACCTCGGGATACTCTTCAAGAAGGGTAGGACCCAAGGCCAAATTCGAAACGGCCGCGTTGAGCTCTCCGTTCATGTTCAGCAAGGACTGCACCCGGTAAATGCGGTCGGCATCTTCGTGGTAGCCGTCGTAGCTCAATTCATCGGTCACGTAAAGCGTGATGAGGATGCTGCAAGCAATGCCGAAGGCCAGACCTACGATACTCACGAAAGCATACACCCGATTTTTGATGAGGTGGCGAAAGGCTATTTTAATGTAGTTCAGTAACATAGTCTTGAAATTAGAGAACTGATATGCGCTCGCCTTGACTCTGCGAAACTACCGAGCCATCCAGCAATTGAACGATTCTTTGAGAATAGGAGGCATCGTGAGATGAGTGGGTTACCATCACAATAGTGCTTCCCTGATCGTGCAGCAGACTGAGCAATTCCATCACCTCGTTTCCGTTCGCCGTATCGAGATTTCCTGTGGGCTCATCGGCCAAAATCAGCTTTGGATTCGTCACCATGGCGCGAGCCACCGCCACCCGCTGCTGCTGTCCGCCCGAGAGTTGTGTGGGGAAGTGTTTTGCCCGGTGGGCAATTCCGATTTTCTCCAGTATCTTCTCTACCTTTTCCTTTCGCTCGGCCTTACCTTCTTTCAGGTACACCAAGGGTAGTTCTACGTTTTCAAAGACGCTCAATTCTTCAATCAAATTGAAGTTTTGAAAGATGAAGCCGATATTGGCCTTTCGAATCGCCGCCCGCTGCCGCTCCCTAACCTGCGACATGGCTTGTCCGTCAAAATCGTATTCCCCTTCCGAAAAGGAATCCAAGAGGCCGATGATGTTCAGCAAAGTGGATTTGCCGCATCCCGAAGGCCCCATGATGGAAATGAATTCTCCCTCTTTTACCTCCAAATTGATTTTGTTAAGTGCCACGGTTTCGAGCTCCTCCGTTCGGTAAATTTTTACCAGGTCTTTGATCTTGATCATGTTTAGTTTGTGTTGATTTTTATGGTTTCCGAATCGCCAAATGATTCGTAGCTACTCAATATTACCTGTTCTCCTTCTTCCAAGCCGCTTAGCACTTTATAGTACTCGGGGTTCTGTGCGCCCAGCTCAATTTCTCTCTTGCGGGCCGTCCCTTCATCGTCCAGCACGTATACAAATCTACCACCCGTGCTGCCATAATAGCCTCCTTTGGGAATTCTGAGGGCCTCTTCCATAGCGCTCAGGCTAAGCCGTACCCGAATGTTCTGACCTCTGCGCGGATTGGGAATCTCGTTATCCGTAAAACGCAGGTGAATCTCGAATTGCCCGTTTTCCACGGCGGGAAAAATCTTGTACACCTCCAGTCCGTATTCGGCGCCGTTCAAATCGGCAATGGCTTCCTGACCGATGCTTACCCTGTTGAGGTAAAACTGATCGACGGGAGTCGATACCAGAAAAGAATCGAGCACATCAATTCTCCCCAAGCTTTCTCCTTTCTGCTTCGTCTCGCCTATTTCGTGCGAAAACTGACTCATCTGACCCGCAATGGGTGCCTTGATCACCAGATCGTCCAAACTTCTGCGGATCGCATCGAGGTTTCGTTCCATCAACTCGATGGATTGATCGATCCTTCCCAACTGCATGCGGCGATAAGACTCATCCGTTTCCAGTCGCTCCCGCGTTAAATCAATCAAACCTTTCAAGTACATCAACTCATTTTTCGAGGCATCGAGATCTCCTTTCGGAATAGCGCCCTGACGGTACAAATTGGAATCTATGGCGAAGGTGCGTACCCTTTCCTGATACCGGTATTTCACGTCGAGTAATTGCTCCTGCACCTGCCTCTTGTTTTGTTCGAGCTGTATCCGCGTGCTGCGCAAATTATTGATTTGCTCGATAATCTGTGTCTCCCGATTCATAAAGTCCAAAGCCAAATCGCTGTTGGCCAAGCGCATCAG
This sequence comes from uncultured Cryomorphaceae bacterium, assembly GCA_964651785.1. Lineage (GTDB taxonomy): Bacteria > Bacteroidota > Bacteroidia > Flavobacteriales_D > Cryomorphaceae > JAKVAV01. The sequence goes on along the minus strand of CAZYWJ010000102.1, from coordinate 3,074 downwards.
GATCTCTCCCGCTTCAACAAAAGCGCCGTCTTCCACCACCAGTTCTTCAACACGCCCTCCTTGCAGTGCCGTAATGTGTACCGTCCTGCCCGGCTCCAAGACCCCGTTCAGCGATACCACATCCTGAAATGCTCCAAAGCTCACCGTCCCTATTTTGACGGCATTTGAATCAATGCGGAAAACTTTTTCATTCCCCGCACGGGCCATAAAGTACAGTACGGGTATGAGGACCACCACGGGCATCCATCTCAGCAATTTCTTGCGTTTGACTTTAGAAGGAGCTATCTGTCTGTCCATACTCATTCTGAAAGGGACTATGATTTTCGTGCCGAATTATTTAATCCGTTCAATAACAGTTATTCTTGCTCAATTCGTCGCTCCGACATGCTGTTAAAACCGTTCGGTTTTGATACAGTGAAACGTTCGAATTCGTACATTTTTGACCGCTAATTTTGCTTCATGAATAAAATTGAAGGTGCTCTTCTCATTGTTGACGACGACCGGGATGTCTTGCTCTCGGCCGAACTCTTTTTAAAAAATCATTTCCAACGCGTCTACACGGCTGACAAGCCCACCAATATCATTCCCCTCATTCACGAGCACGATATTGACGTGGTGCTTCTCGATATGAATTTCCGCATCGGAGAGAATTCAGGTCAGGAGGGTATCAATTGGCTCACGCGAATCAAAACGGAGTACCCGGCGGTGGAGGTCATCACCATGACGGCTTACGGCGATATCGACCTGGCCGTAAAAACCATGAAGTACGGCGCGGCGGAGTTCATCACTAAACCTTGGGACAACAACAAGCTGCTCTCTACCGTGCAGTCGGTGCTTCAATTGCGCATCAGCAGACGGGAAATTGACAAGCTGCGACAGACCCGATCTTTTCTCAACAAACCCAAGAAAGAAGAATCGGCCGAAATACAAGGGCGGAGCAAGGAAGTGCGACAAGTAAAGGAGCTGGTCAAAAAAGTAGCCGGGACTCAGGCCAATGTTCTAATTCTGGGCGAAAACGGATCGGGAAAAGACGTGGTGGCGCGAATGATTCACGAAGCCTCACCCCGCGCTAATGAACCTTTTATCGTAGTAGATTGTGGGGCCATCACCGAGACTCTTTTCGAGAGCGAAATGTTCGGCGCGGTAAAAGGTGCCTACACCGACCTCAATTACGACAAGAAAGGCCGCTTTGAAATGGCCAACGGCGGTACCCTCTTTCTCGATGAAATCGGAAACCTCACCACGGCCATGCAGTCCAAACTTCTCACGGCTCTGCAAAACCGGAAAATCCTTCCCGTGGGCGGAGCCAAGGAAGTGAGCTTGGACATCAGACTCATCTCGGCTACCAATATGCCGCTTTCGCAAATGGTGGAAAAGCAGGAGTTTCGAACCGACCTCCTCTACCGAATCAATACCGTAGAAGTGAGAATGCCTGCCCTTCGACACCGCCCCGAAGACATCATTCCGCTGGCCAACCACTTCATCGAACACTACTCCAAGAAATACCAAACAGGCACGAAATGGCTCGATGAAGGTGCCATGCAGGAACTCATCGACTATGACTGGCCCGGCAATGTGCGCGAATTGCAACACGCGGTGGAGCGTGCCGTGATTCTAAAGGAGGATTCCGTTCTCACCGCCGAACATATTCTGCCCAATGCCAAGCGAAACAAAGAGAAGAGAGGCGGCTCTGCCAGAAAGGAATTCAATTTGGAAAACATGGAACGTCGCCTCATCGTCGAGGCCCTCGAAGCCTGTCACGGAAATATGACCAAAACGGCCAAGGAATTGGGAATTACCCGCACGGCCCTTTACCGCCGAATGGATAAATACGATCTTTCCTGAATGTTTCGCGGCATCTACCTAAGGCTATTCCTGCTTATCCTCGCCACCGCTTTGGCTCTGGCCGCTTCTTTCCTGCTCTTTTATTTCCGATATCATTTTTCGGGCAGTGTGGCTTTGGTATTGGCCTTGGGCCTGTTCATCGCTACGACGCAATACGCCAAGAAGGGCTTTCGCGAACTCAATCACTTCCTCGAGGCATTGAGCTACCGCGATACCTCGCTCGCTCCCCATACCTCCAAGCATCCCGAATCCCTGCGTCAACTCTTTTCCACCATTCGATCCATTCGGCAGGATTACCAAAAGCTGACGAAAGAGAGCGAAGAGACTAACCTCATTCTCAAGTCGATTCTCGAAGAGGTGCCCATCGGCATTATCGCCTTTCGGCAATCAGGTGATATCCTGCTTTTTAATAAGGAAGGAGCACGACTTTTGGGTACGGGACAATTGACGCATCTGCGCAGGCTGGAAAAAATCCGCCCCGTATTTCTGGAACGTGTAAAAGCCATCCTTTACGGAGGTTCCGCCGTTTTTTCTTACGTGAAAGACGGTGAAGAAAGCAAACTCTTCATTCGAAAAGCTTCCCTTTCCATCGGTACGGAAGAGATCGAAACCCTCGTTTTTCACGAAATGGACGCCGAATACGGTCGTCTCGAAATGAGGAGCTGGGATAAATTGCTGGGCATCCTCACCCACGAAATTGCCAATTCCATTACGGCCATCAGTTCCCTTTCTCAATCGGCACTCAGCATCGCCAAAACGCAAAGCGACATCCCCACCGATTTGAATACCGCCCTCGACGGTATACGCCGACGCTCCGATAAACTATTCGCTTTCGTGAGCGATTACCGCAAGCTCGCTGAATTGCCACAGCCCCAAGTTGAAGCCGTCGATCTGCGCTTCCTCATGCAAACCATGGCCGAGGAATGGAGCCTCCAAGATTCGAGGATTAAAGTGGAGGTTTCCTGTCCCGGAAATCTGGTCATCCTCGCCGATGAGGGGCAACTGATTCACTGCTTTGAAAACTTCTACCTCAACGCAGCTCACGCCCTGCGAGAAACTGAGAATCCCATCATCCGCTTTTCTGCCGAAGCCATCAACGAACACCGGGTGGAGATCCGCTTCCGCGACAATGGCAAAGGCATGGAAGGCGATACCGACCGCGCCCTCATTCCCTTCTTCACCACGCGAAACGACGGAAAGGGTGTAGGCCTGGCCCTCGCGCGACAAAT
>CAZYWJ010000101.1:0-7774 GCA_964651785.1 uncultured Cryomorphaceae bacterium | reverse complement strand
TCGAAGGTGGGGATTACATCGGGCGTACGGAGTTCGACTCACCCGAGGTGGACAACGAGGTGATCATTCCCAAGTCATCCGGCTATGCCCGAATCGGCGATTTTGCCGAAGTGAAGATCACCGACTGCGCGCCGTATGATTTGTACGGTGAGTTGGTGGAAGCGTAGCTTTTTGGATTTGCCCAACATGTTGTTGAGATTAAAGTTGCACGAAAAGGCGCTAAGTGTTGTATAGCATACGGCTTAATCCCTTTGCGGCTCCGCGACTTTGCGTGAAACAATTATGCTTTCCGAATATTACTTAACAAAGGTGCCTGATTGAGGATTTGGGATTTAGACCTTTATCTGCTTTAAAAACTTTCGGGAGCTGAGCACCGAAATTTCGGAGAAGTGAAAATCATCAAGGTCTTCCGTGATGATGTAATCACATTTGGCTTCTCGTGCAGCGTAGTACTCGAAGCCATCTTCCAAGTCGAGCACCTTCGGGTCATTCACCGCTGACATGACCGACTTTTGGGAAGAGTCTGCAATTAAGATATGATCAAGCATGATTTTGATCTTTCGCTTCGCCGGTCCTGCGCCCGACTTTTTTTCGGCGAAATAGAAAGCAATGGCCAAGCAAATTGGTGAAGTATAGAGTGTGAAGTCTTTTTTTGATGCCAAACTCAGAACCCTGGCAGCGGTATCGAATAGCGGTAGCTTCCTGTTTAAAACGCTTACCAGAATATTCGCATCGATGAAAACTCTCATTTACGAGATTTCATGAACTCATCCTTTAGCGACTTTCGCCCGCGCTTCACATAAGAAGCTTGCCCTTCAGCCACTTGGTTTACCCAATCCTCAATGGGAAAATCATCGATGAATTGATAATCTCCGGATGTAATTTTTCGATACAGAAACTCCGTTAATCTCGAAAGGCTTACGTTATGCTTCTCGGCATAAGCTTTGGCCTCATTGATTACGGTCTTGTCAAACGAGAGTGTAATTTTAGCGTCCATAAAGTAAATATACGACAATGTAAAAATATTGTACGTATAATTAAGATGGTTCATATTTCATAGAACCAATTAAAAATTCAACTTCTTCTATATGGAGCCTTTGTTGGATCTTGTCTACTATCCCAAACATTTAATATTCGAATGGAATTATCATCGTATTCATAGATAATCATGTAGGCTTTTAGTATAAAAATTCTAACTTCGGAATTCTCGCATCTTAAACCTATCTCGGGAACTTCGGAAAGCCGCTTTACCGTATCTGAAAATAGAGATAATAGTTTGACGGAATAACTTATTGATTTATTTCGAGCGATGTAATACTCCAGTATTTCCTTTAGATCTTCTTCGGAAACTTTTGACCAAATTATTTCTCTTTTAGCCATTTCCTAAGATTTCCCATAACCTCTTCGTGGCTTTTATAATTTCCCTCTCCAATTTGAGCCTTGCTTTCTTCAACCATGGCTAGTTGCTTTTCAGAGAGTCGGTAGGCTTTAGAATTGAAGTTTAACATTCTTTCCAAAGAATCAAGTAAATCAGGATCATTGATCGTCCTGATTATTTCTATGATCTGATCTTGCTTTTTCTCAATATTGCGCATATTTAAAGGTAGCCATTAAAAAGTATTTTCTCTATTGGACCAATTTTAATCGGTGGGTGCTTACAGCTTCAAATGTACTTTTTAGAGTTTTCGCTGCTTCGTGAAAACAACCAAGCCGAAATGTATTGATTCGACTTCGCGAGCTTTGCGAGAATAATCAAGACTGATAAGAGAGCACGCGAAGACGCGAAGAGCAGCCATATGTGGGAATTGATTCTAAATTTTTTGCTCATAGCATGCAAACGGCGATTACATTTATTTCCCGGTGCACCACTGATTTTTACTTTGCGTCTTCGCGCCTTTGCGTGAAAATATAACGTCCCAAAAACCCTCTTTTTTTCCGATATTTGCCCCCTCAAAATCCACCTTTATGAGCGACGACAAAAAAGTCATATTCTCCATGGTGAAGGTCAATAAGACCACACCTCAGGGAAAGCAGATATTAAAAGATATATACCTCTCCTTTTTCTACGGAGCCAAAATCGGAATTCTCGGTCTCAACGGAGCGGGAAAGTCTACCGTGCTGCGCATCATTGCGGGTCTCGATGAGGCCTACAAAGGCGAAGTAGTTCGCTCTCCCGGTTATTCTCTCGGCTACTTGCCGCAGGAGCCCGAATTGGATGAATCCAAAACGGTGAAGGAAGTGGTGATGGAAGGAGTGAAAGAAATCACCGACGTGCTCGCCGAATACGAAGACATCAACAACAAGTTCATGGACGAGGAAATCATGAACGACCCCGACAAGATGCAAAAGCTCATCGACCGACAGGCCGAAGTGCAGGAGCGCATCGAAGCGCTCGGAGCGTGGGAGCTCGATACTAAACTCGAGATTGCCATGGATGCCCTCAGAACACCCGAAGGCGATACGCCCGTGAAAAACCTTTCAGGTGGTGAGCGTCGCCGCGTAGCACTTTGCCGACTGCTCCTTCAGCAACCCGACATCCTTTTGCTTGATGAGCCTACCAACCACCTTGATGCCGAATCGGTGATGTGGCTCGAACAGCACTTGCAGCAGTACAATGGAACCGTTTTGGCCGTTACTCACGACCGTTACTTCCTCGACAATGTAGCGGGATGGATTCTCGAGCTCGACCGCGGACAAGGTATTCCGTGGGAAGGAAACTACAGCTCTTGGCTCGACCAAAAATCGAAACGATTGGCCCAAGAAGAAAAGCAAGAAAGTAAGCGAAGAAAAGAACTGGAGCGCGAATTGGAATGGGTTAGGATGAATCCGAAAGGACGCCAAGCCAAAAACAAGGCGCGTATTGCCAATTACGACAAAATGATGTCGGAAGGCACCAAGGACAAAGAGCAACGAATTTCTTTGGCCATTCCCAACGGACCTCGACTCGGTAACGAAGTAATCGAAGCGGTAGATGTTTCAAAAGGCTACGGCGACAGACTGCTTTACGAAGGATTAAATTTCAAATTGCCGCCTGCGGGAATCGTGGGAATCATCGGTCCGAACGGTGCGGGTAAGACCACTCTTTTCCGCATGATTATGGGCGAAGAGACACCCGACTCAGGAGAGTTCAAAATCGGAGATACGGTGGAAATCGGCTACGTAGATCAAAAACACGCCGACCTCGATCCGGAGAAAACCGTTTGGGAAGTAGTCTCAGGTGGAACCGAGTTTATCGAAATCGGCGGTGAGAAAATCAACTCCCGAGCTTATTGTTCGAAGTTCAATTTCAACGGTCCCGACCAGAATAAGAAGGTTGGTGTCCTTTCCGGTGGAGAGCGCAACCGCTTGCATTTGGCGATGACCTTGAAGACCGAAGCCAACGTGCTTCTCCTTGATGAGCCGACCAACGATATCGACGTAAATACCCTCAGAGCGTTAGAAGAAGGAATCCAGAATTTTGCCGGCTGTGCCGTGGTGATCTCCCACGACCGTTGGTTCTTAGATCGAATTTGTACACACATCCTCGCTTTCGAAGGCGATTCGCAAGTCTACTACTTCGAAGGATCCTTTAGTGAATACGAAGAGAACAAGAAGAAGCGTCTCGGAGATACGACGCCGAAGCGGATTAAGTATCGGAAGTTGGTTAGAGGTTGACCTGTTAGGGCTTTTAGCTTCTAGCCTTTAGCTGCTAGCGGCTAATAGCTAATGGCTAACAGCTGTTTGAAACCCCAAATGTTCCGATTAGTGAATTGAGAATAAAACCGAAATAACAAAATGCCAAGTACACCAAAGGGCACAAGAGACTTTTTACCTGACGTCGTTCGGAAGCGCAACTTCATCTTCGGGACCATTCGAGCGGTTTTTGAGAAGTACGGCTACCAGCCGATTGAAACGCCTGCGATGGAGAATTTGGATACCCTTACGGGAAAATACGGCGAGGAAGGAGATCGGTTGATTTTTAAGATTCTTCAAAGGGATCAGAAGTTGCAGAATGCTCTATCTAAAATTTCTAAAGCAGACGAGGGAAAGAAGCCTGAAAAAGATTTGGCAGATATGGCCCTCCGATACGACCTCACTGTACCCTTCGCGCGCTTCGTAGTACAGCACCAAAACGAACTGAGCTTCCCTTTTCGTCGATACCAAATTCAGCCTGTTTGGCGAGCGGACCGTCCGCAGAAAGGCCGCTATCGCGAGTTTTTTCAGTGTGATGCCGATGTGGTGGGAACTGACTCTTTGCGCTGCGAGGTGGAGTATTGCCAGATTTTCGATGAGGTTTTTACCAAGCTGGGACTACCCGTTGAGATTCGACTAAACAACAGAAAGCTCTTAGCGGCTTTGGCGGAATACATTAGCGAGAAAGACCGCTTGGTGCCCATGACCATCGCCATCGACAAGCTCGACAAGATGCCGATGGATGCCGTTTTGGAAGATTTGCGAAAGCAGGAATTTCCCGATACCGCCATCGAAAAGCTCAAAAGCTTTTTGGAAATCGCTGCGGAGAAATTGCCCAATGCGGAAATGCTCGATCGCGTAAGTTCGCTTTTAGGCGAAAGCCCCGAAGGACAAAAGGGAATTGAGGAACTCCGATTCATCTTGGAAAAGATCGAAAAGTTGGGAATGGAATCGGCGAAAATCGTTTTGGATTTAAGCTTGGCCCGCGGACTGAATTATTACACGGGAGCCATCTTCGAAGTGCGACCATTGACCGAAAGTCAAGTAGGAAGCATTTGTGGTGGCGGGCGCTACGACGATCTGACGGGAATTTTCGGAATGAAAGGAATGTCGGGAGTGGGGATCTCTTTTGGTGCCGACCGCATCTACGATCTTCTCGAAGCCGAAAATGCCTTTCCCGATAAGGAGACGGAAGGCACCAAACTGCTCTTCGTGAATTTTGGCGAAAGCGAAGCAGACTACTGCCACAATGCCTTGGTGAAAATCCGCAAGGCGGGCATTCGGGCGGAGCTTTACCCCGACGGGGCGAAGATGAAAAAGCAAATGAAATACGCCAACGATAAGCATATACCTTTTGTGGCTTTGGTAGGGGAGAATGAGATGAAGAGCGGCCACCTGACGCTGAAAAACATGGAGAGCGGCGAACAATTTGCCCTCGATATAGACGAACTCATTCAAAAACTTTCCTAATGGAGCATGCCATTTCCGGTGATTATTTGACCCTTGAAGCAGTAGATGAAATCATTCGATCGGGCGCAAGGCTCACGCTGAGTGAGGATTCCCGAAAGCGAATCATCAAATGCCGCGAATATTTGGACAATCGGATGGCCAAATCCGATGATCCGATTTACGGAATCAACACGGGGTTTGGATCGCTTTGTAATACCAAAATCAGCCGTGAGAGTTTGGGGCAGCTTCAGCAAAATCTGGTGACCTCTCATGCGGCAGGGACGGGTCGGGAAGTGCGGCCTGAAATCGTCAAGTTGATGTTACTGCTCAAGATTCAAGGACTTTCTTACGGACACTCCGGAGTTACCATCGAATTGGTTGAGCGCCTGATTTGGCACTACAATGAAAATGTTTTGCCCGTTATCTATGAGCAAGGCAGCCTTGGTGCATCGGGTGATTTGGCGCCATTGGCTCATCTGGCACTTCCGCTGCTTGGCTTGGGTGAAGTGTGGGAGAAAGGCCAAAAGAGACCGACTGCCGAGATTCTGGAAAGGCATCAATTAAAGCCTCTGGCATTGCGCAGCAAGGAAGGTTTGGCTATGCTCAACGGTACGCAATTTATGAGTGCGTATGGTGTAACCGTCTCATTGGAAGCCAAACGGTTGCTCGATTTATCCGACCTTATCGGCGCCACTTCTCTGGAAGGATACGACGGAAGGCCCGAGCCCTTTACCGATGCCGTTCACGTCATTCGGCGACAGCCCGGGCAGCGGGTAGTGGCCGAGAATATTCGAACGATTTTGGCCGATAGCGAGAACCTTTTCAAGGAGAAGGCCCATGTACAAGATCCGTACAGTTTTAGGTGTATGCCGCAAGTGCACGGCGCTGCGCGAGATGCGGTCAATCATTGCATTTCCGTTTTTGAAAACGAGATCAACGCTGTTACCGATAATCCGACCATTTTTCCCGATTCGGATGAGGTCATTTCAGCGGGGAATTTTCACGGCGAGCCCCTTGCTTTGTCCTTAGACTTTATGGCAATAGCGATGGCTGAGATCGGCAGCATTTCAGAGAGACGAATTTATAAACTGGTCAATGGCGAACGCGGACTACCCGCTTTCTTGGTGGCCAACCCCGGTTTGAATTCGGGATTTATGATTCCTCAATATACTGCCGCTAGTATCGTGAGTAAGAACAAGCAGCTTTGCACACCTGCATCGGTTGATACCATCGACTCGAGCAACGGACAGGAAGACCATGTGAGCATGGGGGCCAACGCCGCTGTGAAAACCTTAGAAGTGGTGGAAAACGTTCAGTCCGTTTTGGCCATCGAGCTTCTGAATGCCTGTCAGGCGCTGCATTTTCGCGGAACGGAGGGCTGTGCATCTGCCATTCAAAAGTTATACGAAGCCTATCGTAAAAACATTCCGGCCGTTGAGAATGATCAGGAGATGTATCCCCTGATTGCGGAGAGTAAGCGGTTTTTGGATGGTATGTCGGTCAGAGAATTCTTTTAGTCATCAGAGCACTGAAAGTGTCCGCCGGTAATATGGAGTTTTCTCACTCCAATTCCTGTAGTTTGTCAGGGTTTTGTCTGGTATCAAATACATGAGAAATATCTATCCTGTTTTTCGAATGATCTATCCAGTAGATAATCTTATAATTTCCTGACACTAAATATCTGAATCCGTTAGGTCGTTCTGAGAGTGTTAATTCTAATTGGCCTTTGTCAGGATTTTTTTCCAAGTCGATAGTACTGTCGACTATTTTCCAGACTAAATTTTCGGCCAATCGAGAATTCCCTGTTTTGAAGTAATAATATTCAAAAATCTCTCTCAGCTTTTCCTGGCAAATTCCGTCCAAAAAATGGTCACTTCCATTTCTTGATTTTTGCCTTCAAATCTTGCGCACTTATGCCTCGATTCAATTTAGAATCCTCTAGCGACTTGTCAATGTCATCGTTAAACTGTTCCATTGACATTTTTTTCCTACCGTATCCTTCGTGATAGTTCTTGAGCATTTCTTCTAATTCACTTATGAATTCTTCATTTTCAATTCGAACCAATTCTCTGATAAATGTCAATTTTCGAGTTTGCAAGTCCATTTATGTTGCTTTGATATCAAATATACGATTATCGAAAACAAGGTAATCTCAATTTCATTCTTCGATCAATCCTAACAATTACTTTATTTTGCCGCACATTTCCTATTAATGACTTCTTCTTTTTGAAACTCACCTAGCCTTGTCTACAAAACCCATCCATAGCCAATTTTTTAAAGTGCTCTGTTTTTTGAGTTTGCTCAATGCCGGCTACGGTCTCATCTCCGGAATACTCGGCGCCATTGCTCCACCCGAAGTAGATCAGGCTTTCATCGACGGTTTTATGGAACGGCTCAGTCAATTTGAATTGCCGATGGAGGGAATCCGTGACCAAGTGGAGAAATACTATCTCAACCTGATGCTTTCGGCAGGAAATATGGCGGCCGCCAATTTTCTCTTTTTCGGAATTCAGATGGTCGGGGTGATTTTGATGTATCGACTCAGTCGCATCGGTTTTGTATTGTACATCGCAGCGCAACTTGGCTTGGCTTTTATGCCGGCTGTTTTTGGGGGTTTTAGCGATTTCGGGATTTCCGTTTTGGTATTCAGCCT
>CAZYWJ010000100.1:4626-7786 GCA_964651785.1 uncultured Cryomorphaceae bacterium | reverse complement strand
TCACGCATCTGTGAATTCCACTAAAACACAAAGTGCCGCCTTACTGCAAAAACACCTTTTTCGTTAATATCCCTTTTTGTGTTCTCACACTCACCAAATATATTCCCGTTCCGATATTTTTCAGCGGCAAAGAAACTCGCCCTTGTGAAGACAACTTAGTTTCCTGTAAAATCACCCTACCCTGAACATCGACGACAGAGATATTTCTTTCTACATTATCCGGAATTTCCAGAATATGATGACCTCTGTAATCAGTCCATACTTTGAACTCTGCTTCTCGAAAGTCTGAAGTCGATAACGTTTCGCAAATCGATTCTATGCTTGAAACCGAATTGCACCCTGAACCATTAGTTGATAAATCGGTGCTTTCAGCAGTTTCTATCATTTGACAAATCGTGTACGAGCTACCACAGTTATTTAAGCTCGAATTACCCGTAAGGATAAGTCCACCTGAAACCTCAACGGGATCGGCCGCCGTAATCTCTGTAAGCTGATCATTGTCTACTGACCTGAAACTTGAAAATAATCCAATACCGGGAAAGTCAGCCGAAAGCAGGTTAGGATTATTCTCAAGCCATACCGCATCCATTTCGGATATATTGGAGAACTGAGGCAACTCGCTCAAGCTAGTTTCAAACAAATAGAAGCTGAGAGGGTCTTGAATATTTACGAAGTCGGGAAGTTCCATGAGTGCGGGTAAGGACTCAAGGTGTATTCTATTGGTAGTTTCGAGGTTTTCCAAGGCAGACAAATCTTCCAAAAATTGAAAGTTTTGAATTCTGATATTTCCGTTAACCACAGTCAAGGATTCCAATCCTTCGAATGAGCTCAAGGCACCGTCAGGATTGCCGGGGCCAAAAACATTCAATCCGCCGATCGTAGTCAGCGATTCGAATCCTTCAAAGTTTTGTACGTCGGAAGCATGAAGGCTAAGTATAATATTCATGTTTCCCCCGATGCTTTCTAAATTGGAAAAATCGGGAAAGAGAGAACAGGAATAAGCGCCTATAGTGAAATCGCTATCCGAACCCAAACCTTCTACGCTTTGCAAGTCAGAAAAACCTGAAACCGATTCCGTATTTAAAGCACTTAGGCTGAATTTTCTCAGCGAAGTGAAATTCGGAACGAAGTCTACGGCTCCCACCTCATTTACCGCGATAAGCAAATCTACTGTATTGGTATCTATGACCCCGGAGTTTGATCCCAGATTTATTGACAGGTCATCCAGATAATTAATACAGATTCCTTCCGGATCGTTGACCACGAGCTCTACTTTATTTGTATTAGACAGATTGGGTAAAATACTAAAAAGCTCTTCCGTGCAACCTGAAATATTCAAATACGGTGAAGTCTCTACTTGATCTAATCCCGATAGATTGGTAAGCTGTGGATTATCTGCAAAATTGATACTCTCTACATAATTCAAAGAAGCGCCGCCGACGATTTCAGTCAAATTCATACATCCGGCAACCGTTAATTGAGGAACAGGTCCGTTTTCTACAGCTGCAATTTGCGCTAGGTTATCGGGTATATAGACAGATTCGAATCCATTGGAATTATTTGAGTCATCCAATACGGAAATAAGCGCACATTCTGTTAAACCGGAAAATTCAGGTGTCTGCCCCAAACCTTCAACAAATTGTATATAAATTCCACTCAGACTTGTTACTCCATCAAAATCGGGAAGTTCTTCCTGAACACTGAGCCGAGAGATTCTAAAATTGAACATGGCACCCTGAATATTATTGAGTGGAGTCAAGCTCTCTAAATACAGCTTCTCGGTGAAAGATCCGGTTGAACCACCTACGGATAGAGATGAAATCGCAGTAATATTTTCCAATCCTGATAGCGAAACGGGAATGCTCGCATCGTTCAACCCATAGATATTGAGCTGCCCGTTTATGGTTGTCAGATTAATCAGTCCCGTCAGATCTTCCACCATATCTCCCTCGTCAACTATCTCTATGTCAAGCTCGCCGCTAATTTCAGTGCAATCGGGATAGTCCGAAACGAAGGCATCCACATCTGCCTGACTACTCAGCAATACATCACCGGGAGGGCATTGAGCTGCAGCTTGAAATCCAAAAACAATCATCATAAGGGTAAAGAAATTTTTCATGTTTACATTATTTATTGCCAAAATGTACATGACTTTTGAAAAGTATGACAACAAACAAGCTTTATAAAATTCGTATTCTTTACAGCTCTGAGTTGTAGAGAAAAACTAAGATTAGTTTTACGCCATTGCACCCTGCGCCTTCCCTACTCCGATTCCTCTTTAGCATACACCCCCAAAATCTTCCCCACAAACCAAGGAATATTGGTGAGTATAAGCACCCCGAGCAAAATGCTGATTCCACTTGAGATGAATTGGTATTGATCCCGATAAGCCACGGTATCGGGTTCAGTATTGTAAGGGTATTTCATACGCACGAAATCGGAGAAATAATCGATAATGGCTGCGATAAAAGGCACGGCATTCATCAAAATGAGGTAGCCCGAAAGAAGCACTACTGCCAACTCTACGATCGCTTTCAAATCCCATTTCCCAAAATCCACGGATTCCTCCTCTTCCGCCAATTTTAGCACCTTCACTAAGTACGCCGACTTATAAATGACGAAGAGCGCAAAAAGGATGGGCATAAATTGATATATAAAGTAAAGTATACTTTTAATGTACTCCTCTTCAGGCCAGGGCTGATAGTAAAACATGGCCATGGAAATCAAATTGTACATGCCATCGAGCAGCAGCCAAACGCCGATTAAACGAATAGAGGTATTGTAAAATGTAGATTTTTGCATGAGTGGAGTCTCTCCGGCAAATATAATTTTTGGTGTTTGATCTCAGCCATGGCTTATGACTCTATTTGCATTTAACCGATGATCTATAGGTACTTCTTCGTTAAAAACGGTTTTGATTCAAAGGCTTATGGCCATCTCAAAAATTGTCTCATCAAACGCCCTGCGATAATCATCGGGGATATGAACTATCCAACTTTCCATCTCCGCTTTTCGCTCCATGGTAACAGGGATCTCGCGAAGTAGCGGTTCTCACGCAGTAAACTTGGAATTGGTTTCGAAGCCCGGCGCCTCCCTGAATTCAGTGATTCTTTTCCCTTGGCTTTAGTGATTGATTTTGTTTCCTTTAAGGCGAATTTTA
>CAZYWJ010000100.1:0-4526 GCA_964651785.1 uncultured Cryomorphaceae bacterium | reverse complement strand
TGGCCCGGACGATAATTGCGTATGCACGTATTAGCCTACAAAGAACTCACTTTTAATGCGAATCTGATTCCTGCCATTCTCTGTTTGGCAGCAGGTATACTCTACCTGTTCCGATACCCGACTTTTCGAAAACCTGAAAATCTGATCGTACTGGTTATCTGGCTGAATATTCTTGCCGACACTGCTTCCTATTTTATCATGCACCTCCCCTTTCCCAATACCCATTTCGTATACAATGCCATGACACCCATTGAAAAAATAATAATCTTATTCGCATACGGTCAAAACACCTTCGGCGTGAAAAGATGCTCTTTACACTTTGCGGGGATTCTCGCCGTCGTTCTTTTCACCGCCTTCGATATGATCTTTATCAATGGCTTCTTTGAGTTTAATGTTGTGGCCATTGTCTCGTCAGGCATCATCGTAGCTTTTCTATCGTACATCCACCTTCGAGACGTGTTGAACGGCCGTGGCGGCGAATCAAAAGTGTTTACCCTGTTCTGCTCGGCCAATTTTGTTTACTACACCTTAATGGTCTCCTCCTTGAGCGCCGTTCAATTGGCCCTTATCGTATCGGACAATAAATTCGCCAGCCAGGTTTCTTACGGAAATCTCCTCGCCTATGCATTATGGTCTCTCATCTTAATTATCGGATTGTTATGGATACGGAAAAACTAATCGTCTTTTTGGTCATATCATCTTCGACCGTGGTTCTTCTGGTTTGCGCCGTCTTATTCGATCTTTTCAAGCTTTCGCGAAAGCGGAAAATCATAGCCGCCCAGGAAATAGAACTTCAGAAAAAACGAATCGACGAGTTAATTATGAAAAAAGAAGTAGAAAGCGTCAATGCTTTAATTAAAGGTAAAAATTCCGAACGTCGCAGAATTTCACAAGAACTTCACGATCGACTGGGAGGTATTCTCTTTACGGCCAAGCTGTACAATACCAATATCAAAAAAAAGATCGCCGCCATACAAGACGAACATGAATCTGCCATCTCCAAAATGACCGAACTCCTCGATGAGGCCGTACAAGAAGTCAGGCGCATCTCGCACGACCTCTACTCGGGCTCCGTTTCCAACTTTGGCTACGTAGTGGCTTTGCAGCAACTCGTTCTCGCTTTGCAGGAAGCCAATGATATCAATATTGAGCTTAGCGCCGATGAGTTACCTGAGGCAGTCGAAGAAAAATTGCAATTTGATCTCTATGCCGCTACCCAAGAATTGCTAAGCAATACCCTGAAACATTCGGGAGCCGAGCATATTGACATAAGAATTAAATTAAATGAAAACCAATTGGAAGTAACCTACCACGACAACGGCAAAGGATTCGATGCGGAGGCTACTTTTGATGGCATTGGCTTGAACAATATTCGCGAACGCGTACAACGGCATAACGGCACCGTGACCGTGAAAAGCTCAGCCGACCACGGATCGACCTTTTACATAACCATACCCTTAAACCAATGAAAATAACCGTAAGCATGGTAGACGATCACAGCATCGTAACCAATGGAATAGCCATGATCATCAGCGAAGAAGAAAACATCGAAGTACTCGACGTCGCTCGGACGGGATCGATGGCCCTCGCCCAATTGAAAAACAGAACCCCCGACGTGCTTTTGCTGGACTATAGTCTGGGCGAGAAAAGCGATGAAGAAAACATGAATGGACTCCAATTGGCAGAAATCGTCTTGAAAGAGTATCCGTCGGTTAAAATAATGATGCTCACCATGCACAACAGTCCCGATATAATCGTGCCCTGTATCACGGCGGGTGTACACGGCTACATGATAAAGAGTGAGAAAGATGCGGATATCGTAGAAGCGATTAAACAGCTATACGCAGAGGGTCATTACTTCAGTCCCGAGGTAGCGAAAGACCTGGCGGTAAGCATTCGGAAACACGGCATGGAAACCGTCACGCTCTCGGAGCGCGAACAAGAAGTACTGGATCACCTTTACAAAGGTGCGAGTACCAAAGAAATAGCCGAGATCCTCTTTATTTCACACCACACGGTAGAAAGTCATCGCAAGAGTTTAATCCACAAATTCGCGGCGAAAAACAGCGTCCACCTCATATATCTCGCCTTACATTCAGGCCACCTGAAAATCTGAGTACCAAAACTCAACCTCCCTGAAGACCCTATGGATACTGTCCTTAGGGTCTTTTTTTTTCTCCGATCACCCTTTTCCATTACTGCAATTTCGACGGAGAAGGTAATCGCCTTTCACTGAATTCAGTAAGGCGCCAATTTGGCTTTTGGAGGACATTTGAAACGGAAACAAAAAGCCATACAAATCAAAGAGGCTTTTCGATTCAAACACTTAAAAACAGCCTTAATATGAAGACATCGACAAACCCAACAAACCGAAGAATTTACCGAAATCACTTCTTAATCGCGCCTTTTCTGATTCGAAAAGAAGAGGATAAATCAGAAACTCTTAACGAGCCTGCGAGCAGTCGTCTCCAATCCATCAAATTCAAGAACCCTTTAAAACTTAAAAAAATGAGAACTTTTGCAAAATCACCCATCGGCCTGTTCATTTTACTCATAGGCGGCTTACTGCTTCCATCCTGTGAAGAAGGTTGCATCAATCCTGCCGCCTGCAATTACAATCCGAATGCAGTCAAAGATGATGGTTCCTGCATCTTCAGTTGCAGTTACGAATCAGCCCTTATTCCGACTGAAACGGAATGTAGCGAGGGAGACAAAATATTCTTTGAACTCGAAGCAGACCTCACCCTCCAAGTCTTTAACGAAATCGAAGATTCACCGCACTTCGGAGAACCCGTGGTTTCCATAAATCTCCAAAAGGAAAAATACAAGACCTGCCATAACGGAACTTACGAATACGACGGCCTGGCGCAGGATGTGATCGGTTTCAGAAACGTGACCAACCGCACCATATCCTTCGAATACACCATCACTCAAACTACCGACGAGGGGAACAAAGCGGAATACCACGACCAAATCAACGAACTGGCACCCGGCCGCGCGGTAATCATTGAGACGGAAGAAAACATCTTTCCCCTGCTCGACCATACGCCAACCAAGGTAAAGCTGAGTAAAGTGCATTACCACCGATAATCAAAACGAACACCATTGCTTACCAATTCCGATGGGAACCCGGAGAAACGGCAGAGATGCCGTTTTTCTGTTTTGCATTGACCCGGATGAAGAAATAATAGGGATATAAGCACTTATCGCAAGTTTAAATGACCGGAAGAATTTAAAGAGATATGGTGACTTCACTGAATTCAGGGATGCTATTCCACCGGTATGCACGATTATAAAACATTGAATAATACCGAGTTTTGAATTGAATCAAAACAAGCAATGTCATGAAAACCGCAAATTCTTTAATGCCCTTCTTCTTTTTCCTCTTGATGTTAATCACGCAGGAGTTATTCCCCCAAAACTATAGCACCCGATACATGTATCAGGAGCAGGGTGAGTCAATAATTGAAAGACAGGTTCGGACAGAATACAACCCTTATTCGGGTCAGTTTTACAACGTAACCTATTGCCGCCAATTAAACTGGTTTACAAGATTTTATTCAGGACAAGTTTACTACCAAGAATACAATCCATATACGCGGCAATTCGGATGGGCATCGCATTGGCAAGAAGGCAATTTTTGGTACTGTACATGGTCAGGCTGGTATGTCTGTTATTAAAAACATTATAACCTTTTAAGTAAAATAAATCTAATCCTTTAAAAACAAAATCATGAAAACTCATTTATTCCTTATCGCTTTACTGTCTTTTATGTTCACGGGCTGTTGTTGGTTTGGTGGATGTGATGGCTGCACTGATCCTACGGCATGCAATTATAATCCGGATGCGAAAGATGATGACGGAACTTGCAATTATGGCTGCAATGAAAATCTACCTCCCCCGCCTTCGGTATGCAGCGGAAATGACCTGCTATATTATGATGTTCTCTCACAAGTTTCTGTGAATGTATTTGATACTCAATTCGGATCTCCGTACCAAAATCAAGTCATATCACTACTTACCATCCGACAAGACAGATATCAATCTTGTATAAACGGTCAATGGGAGCTCAATGGGTATGCAGAGAATATTATAGCCTTCAAAAATTTAACCCCCCAAACCATCTCTTTTGGCTATCAAATCATCCAAGTGGCATCTAATGGTCAGACCAAGCAATATCAAAACCATATAGGATCCTTGGCTCCGGGTCAAACAAGTCAAATCAATACGGGTGATAACACCTTCTTTAATTTGAACAGCGCTTCTCTTCAAGTTTATCTTTCCGGTATTCAATATCAATAGAAAAATCAACTAAAGAAACAGCTGAGGACTAATGTCAATTTAATGAATACGCTGCGCAGGGTATACCACCCTGCGCTTTAGCACGACCTTCTTAAAATATCTCTCTAAAGTAAATTACATGTACTTCTCAGATCGGCGGAATTTTGAGTTTTGCGCCTACCCGATTTGATCCAATATCAGGAATTCCATGGCGCAAAAATTGCCTTTCGACGTCCTTGATTTTT
>CAZYWJ010000099.1:0-7849 GCA_964651785.1 uncultured Cryomorphaceae bacterium | reverse complement strand
AATCCTAAACATCCCCAATTCAATTAAAACAATCAGTTAAAAAGCCCTCCAAAATAGTGTAATTTCCACACTAAGGCAAAGGGTGCTATGAACTTAGCTCATTCCGTAGCCCTTACTTAAGGAAGACAAGCTTAAAATTACAATAACCGACTTCATATTCAGTAATTTCAGACCTAACATTTTATTGACAATGCTGGTTCGTCATGAAGGCTTTCGTATAAACCGCCTGAAATTCCGCTCTTAGCCCGTGCTTAAACCTGACCTACTAAGCTGCTCAAGCCTACCAACTCCGATGCAACTAAGGGGCAACTAAGGGGCAACTAAGGTTCATGTCCGTTTTTCAATCATTTTGGGACATATCATTCACATGCGGTTAAAAAGACTGATATCGGTCAAAACGGACAGGGATCGATGACCCCACAAAAAAACGCTCCCTCTCGGGAGCGCTTCTAACTAAACAGTTCAGGGGAAATGCTATTCTTCTAAAACTTTTACTTTGATCGTAGAACTTAAATCTTCGCCGTAAGAGCGGTGTAAGCCATCGGCAAATTGAAGAGTCAGCGTCGTTATGCCTGTCGAAAGCGAAATGGTATCTCCCGTTTGTCCGCCGCCGTAATGTATATGCGTTTCATCTGCAGGCACTGCCTCACCGTATGGCGTAGATTCACCGTTGATAATAAGGTGGTGGTGGCCGTAGTTTTCTTTCACCACCCCCGCAGGTTCTACCGTTATACCTTTTGCGCCGAATTCTACATAAACTTCTGAGGGAACCACATCTCCGTCTTTCAAATTGGAAAAGTAGATTTCTGCTCCCTCCGGCACCTGAGGCATGTCGTCAGGAACCCCGCTGCCATGGTCGTGTCCGTCATGGTCATCTACCATGCTTTTTACTTCGGTATTTTCTTCCGTAGTCTCGGGGGTACTTTCGCAAGCTACCATCATACCGATGGCGAGGAATGGAATGAATAGTCTTTTCATTTTTACTTTTTTCGTTTTTACGAAAGTAAGTAATGCCGGAACTTCTTCAAGCGGATAACTTTTCCTTTTCCAACATTCTCATGTAAAAAATAACCGCACCCTTAATCGGATGCGGTTATCATGCGGGATCCCAACGAGAACGAGGTTAGCGAGCTACCATGATCTTAGTTATGGTTGTTTTAGATTGTCCGGTGTAGCGGCATATGTAAATGCCGTTTGGTAAACCGGAAGCGTCAAAATTCAATCGATAGCTCTGATTTGCCTCGATATCTCCCGCGTAAAGTTGAGCTACTTCTTTTCCCGTAATGTCAAATACTGCCACTACTCCCCGATCGTCGGCCTCTGAGGTGAAAGTCACCGTCGATTGGTCGTTGGTGGGATTCGGATGCGCCGTCAAATTCGAACCTACCGCAGTTGAGAAAAACTGCCAGGTGGTAAACGGACCTGCGATGACCGGAGTTTGGGAACACCCGCATCTCACGCGCCACTCGTAATCCTGATTAATACTCAATACACTGCCCGGAATGGTGAATGAGTCCGCATCCCCGTTCAATATTACCGATCCGAGCAGTGAGTTGGCTCCGGCCAATCTGGCTTGTACCTGACAACCGACCTGACCCAAGACGGATTCCCAGCCGATGTCTACGCTCGTAGCGTTTACCGTCGTGGTCAGACTAGCCTCATTTAAGGCAGGAAAAGGAATAGGGCAGCAGGGCTCCTCGCCGGTGTTTCCACCTACACACTCATCACAAGAGTCGAGGAAGGCCGTTCCCCCAAAGTCGCCGTTGCAATCGGGCAGGCAAGCTTCCAAGCCGGTATTTCCTTCTACACAATCACCGCAATTATCGATAAACGCCGTTCCGCCGAAGTCACCGTTGCAGTCTTGTACGCAGGCTTCCAATCCGGTAGATCCGCCCACGCAATCATCGCATTCGTCGATGAAGGCAGTTCCACCAAACTCGCCGTTGCAGTCAGGTACACATTCTTCTTCACCCGTCGTTCCGCCTACGCAGTCATCACAGTTGTCGATGAAAGCCGTACCTCCTACGGTGTTGTTGCAATCTACTTCCACAATGCAAAGGCCGAATACGCCACCCACGGTGCTATTGCGGTTCCAAACCCTCATGTAAAGCGTTTGACCGGCTAAAGCGGGATTGTCGTAAATCGTCGATCCCGGACTGGCAGCACAAATTTGGCCACCAAAACTTCCACAACTTCCTGCGTAGAGGCTATAGCCGAAATTGCCGACAACATTTTGGCGTTGGATGGCAAATTTTCCATTGGCGGGAACCACAAAGGTGAACCAAACATCATCGCCTTGGTATTGGCCACACGTAGGATCGGAAGCTATTCCTTCTTCATCCGTCGCGTTGTATGATCCGAAGAAGCTATAGTTGCAATTCGAAGGATTTACAGGCAACCCGATGGCATCGCTACAGTTGTCATTCGGCGAAAGCTCATTCGTCAACACGCATAGATCGAAATCTGAACCTTGGCGGCTATTAAATCGAAAAGCACGTATAAAGATTGTTTCGCCGCCAAGGCTCGGATCATCAAAAATAAACTCATCACCACCATCACATAATATTTCCGTAAAGTTCCCACAGGTGCCTGTATAGAAGACAAACTGTTGACTTCCCGTGGGGAGGCTTAGCGTAAATTTTCCCATCGGGGGAGCTTGAAATTTGAACCAAACATCGCCACCTTGGTAAAAACCACAAGCAGGGTTTTCAGCTATGCTTTCATCTTCGGCCGTAGCCAGTTGAGAAGATACCGCAAGGGCCAAACAGGTGTCGCTGAAGGCTATTTCCGTTGCATCGGCACAATTATCATTGTCGGGTGCATCCGTTTCCTGCACGCAAAGCTCGAAATCGGTTCCCTGCGCGCTGTTGAACCTGAAAGTTCTGATATAGATCGTTTCCCCGGCTAGAGCGGGGTCATTGAAATTATAAGAATTGCCATCGCAGACCAGTTCCGTAAAATTTCCACAAGATCCCGTATAGAGCGTGTACTGAGTCGAGCTGATATCTACTCTGAATTGACCTGAGGCAGGTGCATCAAATTTAAACCAAGTATCGCCTCCTTGATAGAATCCACAAGAGGGGTCTTCAGCCACTGCCACATCCTCAGCCGTACTGAATTCGCTGCTGTAATCTACGGGAGTGCAAGTGGTGCCAAGCGTCAGTTCCATGGCAGCACTACAATTATCGTTGGAAGGAGGTGTAATCTCAAAAACACAGATGGTTCCATCAGTACCCTGCGCACTGTTAAAGCGGAATGCTCGGATGTATAGCGTTTCCCCTGCCAAATCGGGACGCACGTAGTTGATATCCGTACTCCCGCAGTTTAATTCGGTAAATGAACCGCAACTTCCCGAGTAGAGAGACCACCAATTTCCAGAAAGGTCTACTCTGAAATTTCCTGAGGCAGGTACGGTAAACTTAAACCAGACGTCGCCACCTTGATAAAAACCGCAACTCGGATCAGCAGCGATCGTTTCATCTTCCGCCGTTGACTCCTCGCTGGAAAAATCTATGGGTACGCAACTACTACCTATAGTCAACTCAGTGGCATCACCACAATTGTTATTTACAGGAGGAGAGATTTCATAAACACAAAGGTCAAAATCACTTCCCGCCGCACTATTGAATCGAAAAGCGCGTAGGTAAAGTTCATCACCCGCCAAGTCAGGACGTATATAGTTGACCGGATTTCCCGAACATTGGATTTCGGAGAAACTACCACAGCTTCCCGAATAGAGCGTCCACCAGTTATTTCCTGATAGATCTACGCGAAAATTACCTGAGGCAGGAACTGTAAATTTGAACCATACATCAGCTCCCTGATAAAAGCCGCAATTGGGGTCTGCTGCTACGGATGGATCTTCGGCCGTAGCTCCGATGGTTGTGTATTCTTCTTCTATGCAGTCGGTTCCGAGGATCAGAGTTTCGGCAGTGCTGCAATTGTCATTTGCCGGTTGGGCAAATACGGCTGTACTGCAAAACAGAGCACAGACGGTAAGCATCTTTAATACGTGTTTCATTGGATTGAACTATTGGTTAAAAAAACGGTTAGGCCAAAAGTCAACCATTGATCACAATGATGTTTCACCCATATGGGTGATTTTTGGGTTTTGTGATTGGTATGTAGTATTCAGTATGGAGTACTCAGTGTGACTGAAATTGGTTCTGATTTACGCATTACGCAATACGCAATACGCAATACGCAAGACGCCATACGCCACACCAATTTCACCGCATAAATTCCAATAATCGGAATATGGCCTGGGTGCGGTTAGATACATCCAGTTTTTCGAAGAGATGAAGCAGGTGCGTTTTTACCGTATTTACGGAAACATGCATGGATTCGGCAATCTCCTTATTGGTTTTTCCCTCGCGAAGATGAAGAAGCAGATCGTATTCACGCTGACTAAGTGGAACGGGAACCGCTCGATTTATAGATTCAATATCGAGTTGATTGTTCTTCTTTTCTAAGTGATTGTAAATGGCTATTTCCAGCGAAGTCATTACATCTTTTCCATCGAAGGGCTTTAAGAGGTACCCGTTGGGTCTGGATTTTTTCGCCCTTTCCAACACATCCTTGCCTGAATAGCTGGTCAAATAGATAAAAGGAAGGTCGAACTCCTCCCGAATTTTAATTCCAATATCGATTCCGTCTTTGTCTTCACCCAAATTGATATCGAGCAAAACGGCGTGGGGATTTTTCGTTTTTAGTTTTTCAATGGCCGTTTCGTAGTTGTGCGCTACGCCAACGGTTTGAAAATGATTTTCTTCCAGAAAGCCCGTTAGATCCTCTGCAATCAACGGCTCATCTTCTACAATCAGGATTCTGTATTTTTCGGCCAATGTCTCTTGTATTTTCCGATGGTACAAATTACTTCATAGCCATCAGTATCCAAAATTTCTATTTCAGCTTGTAGTTTTTCTTCAAAGGCTCTGATCAGTTTCATGCCGAATGAAATGTCCGACCGATCATCTGATTTTTTTCCGCTTCCGGAGTCTTTTACCCTTAGCACCAATTTGTTTTGCCTTTCGGTAAATGAAACGAGAATGCTGCCTTCTTCCCCTTCCGTGAAGGCATACTTCAGCGAATTGGTGATCAGCTCGTTTATAATTATTCCCAATGGTATGGCCGTATCGATATCCAGTGAAATGTTTTCTACGTCCGTTTTTAAATCGATGAGGTCGTGATCGAGTCGATAGGCATTAAACAGCTTTGTGCATAGACTCGGAATGTATTCTTGCATATCTATGCTGGCCAATTCCTTGTCGCTGTAAAGAAACTGATGAATTAAAGCCATCGAATGGACGCGGTTTTTGCTTTCGCTGATTGCATCCTTAGCACGAGCATCTTCTATTTCTCTGCCTTGAATGCTAAGAAGGGAACTAACCACTTGCAAGTTGTTTTTCACTCGGTGGTGAATTTCTCTGAGAAGCAATTCGCGCTCGCTGAGAGCCTCGGCTATCGTTTCATTTTTACCTCTCAAGATCAGCGCTACCTTGCGCTGATTAAAAAAGCGATACGTCACAAAACCTAAAATCCCCAAAAGCAAAATGGCCAACAAAAACAGCAGCCTTCGCTGATTTTGGTTTTTGGCTGCAGCCAAATTCTGCTCTATCGCTGCCAGTTCCAATTCGGCAATCTCTTGCTCTCGCACCACCGATTGGTATTTCTGCTCCATATCGCTGGTAATGCGAAGCATCTCTTCGTCTCTGATCGTCTCCTCTATTTCCAGAAACAGTTCCATTTCCTCCACCGCTCTTTGGTACTCCTTCTTTTCCTTGTATAAATTCGCCAGTCCGCGGTGCACTCTGCTTTGGTAGTCCAGCGTGTTAAGGTCCAGAGCCAGATCGTAAGCAAACTTATATTCTTGCTCTGCTCGTTCAAAATCCCTACGAGAAGTCAATACGTCTGCCATCCCTATTTTCACTACACAAGTCGAGGCTTGGTCATCTATTTGAACCGAAAGCGGAATGGCTTTTTCGTAGTAGTAAAGCGCTGAATCTTTTAAATCATTGAGGTAGTACCAATCAGCCAAATTGATCATGGTATGCATGGCCACACGGTCGTTTTCCATCTCGGTAGAAAGTCTGAGCGCCTCTTTGAGCAATTCGGGCACCGTGTCGTTCTTACCCATATACCTAAACGTAATGGCTATGTTGTTGAGACTTTCGGCCCGACCTATTTTATTTTCTTTTTTAATTTCAATTTCATGACTCTTTCTAAAATACTCTAAGGCTTTTTCGTAATCTCCCTGAAGGCGGAAAATGATGGCCATGTTGTTAAACGTATTTTCCAAACCTTCTCCGCCTATTTCATTTCTGAGTGGAATAACTTCGAGATACAGCTTGAGTGCTTCATCGGGGCGGCCGCTTATTTCGTAAAGAATGGCTTTCATTTCCATGGAAATGGCTCTCCACTTCGTCGATTCGGTTTCGGCTGCCAGAGTCAGCGCCAAATCGGTATAATGGCTCGAACTGTCAAAGTTGGTCGAATAATACTCCCAAGCTAAATCATTGTAGAGTTCCAGCTTTTTCTCAGTGGAAAGATCCTCACTCAGCTTCTCCTTGAGATCATTAATAACCGATGCCTCTTGAGCATAACTCAAGGTGCATATGAGCATTAAACAGATCAACCAAATTTTTCCCATGAATCCGAGAGCAAATTAATGAATGCAAAAGTCATTTCACCATAAATTGCCCATTCCTTTTTTGATGATTAATTTAGCATACTAAAATAAATGCGCAGGTTGAATGAAGTCAAAATATAAAAGTAGGGGAGCGCAAGTCAATCCGCATAACCGTTTTTTCAAGCAGGAATATTCGCGAGAGCACGAGGAAGGCATCGATTTGCCGCCCGATGAAGAAGCCGGGCAAATGTCTTTTTTAGAAGTCTTTCCTAAAACGATTGTCAACCCCGTGAAAAGCCCCGATGTGGGAATGGACTACTCCGTGAACCCATATCAGGGCTGCGAGCATGGCTGTGTGTACTGCTATGCCCGAAACTCTCATGAGTATTGGGGATACTCGGCGGGAGTGGATTTCGAGCGTAAGATTTTAGTAAAAAGAAACGCTGCCGAACTTTTGCGCAAAAAATTGGACTCACCCGGATGGAAGCCATTACCGATTTCCCTTTCGGGAAATACGGATTGCTATCAGCCCATTGAGCGCAAGCTAAAGATTACCCGTTCGCTATTGGAAGTATTTGCAGAATACCGCCACCCTGTAGGTATCATCACCAAAAATGCTTTGGTGTCGCGCGACATTGATATACTGGAAGATCTGGCAAAGGACGGTTTGGCGCGAGTGTACCTGAGCATTACTACTTTAAATGAAGACCTGCGCCGAAGTTTGGAACCGCGAACCGCTACTATAAAGCAACGATTAAAGACCTTGGAGCAACTTTCCGAAGCAGGTATTCCCACGGGAGTGATGATGGCTCCGATCATTCCGGGACTGAACAGTCACGAGATACTGCCTCTGGTTAAAGCCGTAGCAGAAAGGGGAGCGCTGAAAGTGGGCTATACCATGGTGAGATTGAACGGGCAAATTGGTGAAATTTTTGAGAACTGGCTGCGCGAGACTTTTCCCGATCGGGCCGATAAAGTGATGCGGCAGATCGCGCATGCACACGGCGGAAAGGTAAGAGACAGTCGATTCGGCACGCGTATGAAAGGAGAGGGGGACTACGCTGAGATGGTGCGGAACACCATGGCAATTGCCCGTGAGCGCTATTTATTAAATCGTGTTATACCGGAGTTTGACACTTCCCTCTTTCGCCGACCGGATAAAGGACAACTTAGTTTATGGAAATAAAAAAAGCCCTCACGAAGAGGGCTTTTTAAAACTGA
>CAZYWJ010000098.1:0-8254 GCA_964651785.1 uncultured Cryomorphaceae bacterium | reverse complement strand
AAAAAACCGATCTAAAAACTCCTCCATAAACCGATGCCGCTCTTCTGCCAACTTTTTCCCTGATTGGGTATGCATTCGGTCCTTGAGTAGCAGCAGCTTTTCGTAAAAGTGATTGATGGTCGAAGTTCGCGTTTTGGCGTAAACCTCGAAAGTATCGTGAGTGGCTGGCTTGAGATCGGGATCGTAAATCGGTTGGTTTGTGCTGCCGCCATAAGCAAATGTCCGAGCTATGCCGATGGCACCGATGGCATCCAAACGATCGGCATCTTGCACCACCGCCGATTCTATCGAAGAAACGGGAGTCTCCACCCCCGCTCCTTTAAAGCTTGTTTCAGAAATGATCTTAGCTACTCGGTCAGCCAATATTGAGCCACCACCTTTTTTCAGGATCAGCTCTTTCGCTTTCTCAGGACCGGCAGCCAAATCGTGGTTGTTGAATTTATGATCGGCGATATCGTGAAGCAAAGCGGCTACTTCGACTACTTCAGCATCAGCGCCTTCAGCATTGGCTAGTCTTATCGCCACGTTTCGCACTCTGTCTATATGGTACCAATCGTGGCCTGTTCCCTCACCTTTAAACTCGGATTTGACATGATTTTCTATTTTCAGCAGAAGACTCATGTGGTCAAAAGTATACCTTTGATTGATTCACTCGAAGCTCAAATTTCGCTATGGTTCAGATTATCATTTAAAAACTCACCGATTCTTTCGAGTATTCAAATAAAAAGCAGATATTTGCGGCCCTAAAAATTAATAACGGAGGTTTTCGCACCTCAATATTTAATGATTATATGCCTGTAAAAATCAGACTTCAACGTCACGGAAGAAAAGGACAACCTTACTTCCACATCGTAGCCGCTGACGCGCGTTCACCACGAGATGGTAAATACATTGAGCGCCTCGGATTCTACAACCCTAACACCAATCCCGCTACCATCGAAGTAGATGTAGACACTGCCGCGCAGTGGTTGGTAAATGGTGCACAACCTACAGACACGGCGCGAGCCATCTTGTCTTACAAAGGAGTGCTTTACAAAAATCACCTGATGCGCGGTGTGCAGAAAGGTGCATTCTCTGAAGAAGAAGCCGAAAAGCGTTTTAACGCTTGGTTGGAAGAGAAGCAAGAGAAAATTGAAAACAAGAAAAAGGGTCTTACCGAATCAGAAGCCAAAGAGCGCAAAGAGCGAATGGCTGCTGAAGCGGAAAAGAACAAGGAGAGAGCTGCCGCCATCGCTGCTGCCAACGCTCCTGAGCCTGTAGAAGAAGAAGCTGCTGAAGCGACTGACACTCCTACGGATCAAGCCGAAACCTCTGCTGAAGCTCCGGCTTCCGAAGAAGCGAAGGAAGAAACTCCAACTGCTGAGGCAGTGAAAGAGGAAGCTGAAGCTGAAAAAACTCCGGAAGCGGATGCAAACGCTGCAGAAGCTCCCGTAGATGAGCCTAAAACAGAAGAGCCTAAGGCCGAAGCCAAAACTGAAGATGCTCCTCCCGCGTCGAGCGAAGCCGAGACGAAAGAGGAAAAATCTGAAGTTGCTGAAGGAACTGATGATAAGAAAGATCCCGTTCCTACTCCTGAAGCTGACCCCGTAGAGGCGAAGGCTGAAGAAGCTGCTGAAGAAAAAGGTGAAATTAAACCTGAAGCTTCTAAAGAAGAAGCTCCTGCCGAAGAGGATAAAAAAGAAGAAGAGAAGAAATAATTCTTTTCCAATGAACTAAAGTCAAAAACCTTCGGCAGATTTGTCGAAGGTTTTTTTATACCTATGATTATTTCTCACAAAGACTGTTTCAACTTAGGCCACATCGCGCGTAGCAAAGGTTTCAAAGGCGAACTATCGCTTTTTTTGGATGTGGATGAACCCGAGAACTATTTGGATCTCGAGCGCATCTTGGTAGATCTCAACGGAGTATTGACACCGTTTTTTATCGATCATTTCCAACTCAAAAAAGATGGTTACGCCGATATTAAATTGGAAGGGGTGCAAAGCAAAGAAGATTCCGTGAGACTTTCGGGAAAGCAGGTATATCTTCCGCTAACCGACCTCCCTGAATTGCCCGATGATGAGTATTACCTTCATGAACTTGAAGGGATGTCGGTCATAGACGAGCAACATGGAATATTGGGAAAGGTGACTAATGTTTTGGATTATTCCAACAATCCATTACTCGAAGTGAATGACGGAAAAAGAGAAGTACTCATTCCGATCAATGACCTCTTTATAAAACATGTCGACAAAGCGAAAAAGGAAATTTTCGTGGATTTGCCCGAAGGCTTGATCGACATGAATAAGTGATGAGCAGGCCTTTTCGCTTTAAGCAATTTACCATTCATCAGGATCGAGCCCCCATGAAAGTGGGCACGGACGGCGTATTGCTTGGTGCATGGGCGGGTAAAGGTGTACCAAAGAATATTTTGGATATCGGAACAGGCACGGGACTTATTGCTCTTATGTTGGCTCAACGATTTCCTACTGCTCTGATTTTTGCCCTCGAGCCGAATGAAGAGGCCGCAAAAGATGCCATCACCAACTTTGAAAGTTCACCCTTTGCCGAAAGGCTGAAGCTGGAAACCGTCAAGATTCAGGAATTCAAATCTGACGTTCAATTCGACCTCATTGTATCCAACCCGCCATTCTTTACCGATTCTCTGATATCAGCGGAAACGGGACGAACGGAAGCGAGAC
This sequence comes from uncultured Cryomorphaceae bacterium, assembly GCA_964651785.1. Lineage (GTDB taxonomy): Bacteria > Bacteroidota > Bacteroidia > Flavobacteriales_D > Cryomorphaceae > JAKVAV01. The sequence continues at coordinate 5,573 of CAZYWJ010000098.1, read as the reverse complement.
ACAATCTTAGCCTTAGTCCGGGTGATTTGGCACGATCCGCTTCATTTCTCAGTGATGCGGGGAAATTTTCAGTCATTTATCCACTTGATACGTATGCGCTTTTCAAAACCGAATTGAAGGAAATGGGGTTATCAGAAATCCGAAAAACGGAAGTAAAACCAACTCCTTCAAAGCCAGCCCATCGCATTCTCGGGGAATTCGGCAAAAAAAGGCAAGCGTGCGAAAATTCAGAGCTAATAATTGAAAAATACGGTCGGCATAAGTATAGTGAAGAGTACATTGCTTTGACCAAAGACTTCTATCTTTTTGAGAATTTGAGTCTCTGATATTATCTACAATTCTATCTTCATATCTCTTTCAAGTGAGTAATTCCTTCGGGGGAATTGTCTTATCTTGTGCTCAATTTCGCTATCACTCTAAGGAAAATGATTAATCGCAGTTTCTTTTTCACACTGTTTCTGATAACGCTTCTTACCTCATGCAATGACGATGAGGATAAAAATGATGACTTTCCGAGTAGTGTTGGAATCCGCGGAAAAGTGCTGACTCAAAATGAGTTTCAGCAGCCTCTTTACGAGGAGCGCAATGGTGTTGAGCTGTTTCTCGAAGTCGGTTTCAGAGAATTTGATTTAGATGCGGACAACGTAGGTCAATGGCAGCTCGGCGGAGCACCTGTGGGTACCTATACTTTTACGGTAGAAAAGGAAGGTTTCGGAACCATCGTGAGACGAGGCGTGAAAATAAGCACCGTGAATCCCGAGTATTCGGTATTCAATGGTTTTCAGACTATTCCTACTTTTGTTTTGACTAAACTACCCGTCACGCAATTTCAAAATGTAGAATTGGACCTTACCTTCACAACGGAAGAAATTGAAGAAATGGTAGAGGATACGATCTGGAATTTAGACCTTTCAGCCGTGATGAGTCCTGCTCCACCTCCTACCGGTCAGGCCAAGGGATTTCGTGTTTTTCTCGGTACTGATGAGTTATTAAGTATGAATGATTATCTCTACCAAGAGCATTATACATCTACCGAAGAAGAGATAAATCTGAATTATCCTGACTCCCTGTTTGATGTGTTGGGAATCCAATCGGGAGATGTCATCTACGCATTGCTCTACGGAGATGCCAATTTCAATTTGGAGGTGGAAAATCAGGATGGCTCGTTGACCTTCCCGAATCTTTCAGAAAACCCGAGTGAAGTCTTTTCGGTAGCGCTTCCCTAGTTGTTTATTTCTTGTTCGTTGAACTCGATTCCGTGTTCTGTTAATTCGGCGAGTATCGGCGTATAAAGTTCCGGGATAGTCGGTATGTGGACTCCGGGTGTTTTAAACTCTCCTGACAGAACCAATCGAGCTGCCATCGCTACCGGGAGACCTACCGTTTTGGCCATTGCAGTTCGCGGACTCTCCTCTCCTATTACCACCAAGCTCGAATTAATCTCTCTCAGTTTTGTATCGCCATTTTTCTTGAAGCAGAGCTTGTGCCACATCACGATCATGTCCTTGTCGCCCGGTTGAAGACTCCACTTCTTTTCGAGAATCCGTTGTAAAAGCTGCGCGGGAGTTGAAGGTTTGTCCAGTCCGATAGGCTCATCATCAAAAATACCCAGCCATATCAGCTTATCGATGATGTCGCTGTCTTGATCTAATTTCATGTAGTGCATCAGCTTTAGCTCCACACTATCATTTTGGTTGAAGGCCAAGAATGAATTGGTGAATTCGCGATGGGTCATTTTCTCGCTTCCTTCCATCACGTAAGAATCATCGGTCATTCCCATTTGCACGAAGATATTCCAAGCTCGACTGAAGCCTACGCGACGCAAAGTACCACGGTAAATGGTCGGGATTTCTTCCAAACCATATGTTTTGCGGTAGTTGAGCGAATCGCGATTAGCATAACCCTCAAACTTTCCGTAATCGGGAATGTCAATAATCTCTGTCCTTCGAAACAGTTTTTGATAGGGAATGTATTTGAACTGACCGTTGTGCTTGAATTTTACCGCTCCACCTTGTCCCGCTAAAACGACATTTCGCGGGTTCCATGTGAATTTGTAATTCCATGGATTGTTATCGCTTTCGGGAGCCACGAGGCCACCGGTAAAACTTTCAAAGCAGGTAATCTCATTGCCCTCGGCTCTGATTTCATCGATTAATTTCATAGCGGACATATGGTCGATACCCGGATCGACGCCGAGTTCGTTCAGGAAAATCAATCCTTTCTCAATCACCTGATCTTCCATTTCGCGCATCTCCTTGCTCACATAGCTCGGAGTGATCAAATTTTTGCTTGCCGAAAGGCAATCTTTAGCCACCAAAACGTGCAAGAATGCCGGAAGCATGCTGATAACGAGATCAGAGTCAGCAATCAATTCCAAACGCCGGCTATCATCAGTGGCATCCAACTCCAAAATTTCGACTTCGACATTTCCAACCAGCGACTTGGCAGCCTCGGGGTTGGCATCAGCTATGATTATTTTCCATTTGTTTGCATTCGACTTTTCTATAAGGTAATCCAAAAGAGAAACGGAAGATCTCCCCGCTCCGAGGATCAAAATTTTCTGCATGTTGACTATAATGTTTAGTAGAAAAAACGAAGTTATCACTCTATCGTAACCCGCCATGAAATACGGCGTATGTTCTTTTCAACAGTGCTTCTGCATAACTTGATCAAAGCATTTGGCACGTCGGTTGTAATACGGCTCGATGAAAAATTTAAATTCGTACACTTAACCTATTACTATGAAAACAACTTTACGATTTGCATTTTTATTATTCTGCGCTTTACCAGTTTTGCTTCAAGCGCAGAAAACTTCAAACCTCGTAGTCTTTTCTGAAAACGGGGAAGCCTTCTTTTTAAGCATCGATGGCGTGAAGCAGAATCAAGAAGCTCAAAACAATGTGAGAGCGGAAGGTCTGACGGGTGATTTTCATAAAATCACCGTTGAATTTAATGAAAAAGAGCTGGGAATAGTTAATCAAAATTTCATGCTGGAGCCCGGCACGGAACAGAAAGCTCAGATTAGCTTGAAGAAAAACGGAAAGTGGGTGGTACGGCCTTTTGGTGAACCCATTGCATTGAAAGAGACGGTGCAAATGGAATCTTCGCCGATCCCCGCCCCCCCGTCCGTGATACACGCGAGTGAAACAGCCCCTCAAAAAGAAAATGTTACAACCACGACCACAACCGTAACCTCTCCTGCGGGAACCGGAGAATCCATTGATATGTCAATAGGAATTGGCGGCGAATCAATCGGCGTTTCCGTTCGTGTAAATGATGGCTCAGTATCGCAATCAACCACCACCACAGTTACGGAATCAAGATCAGAGACGACGATGGTGTCTGAGGAACCGGCTGAGCGAGAAGTTATCGTAGATGATTGTGCTCCGATGGCCACTGGTGATTTTCAATCGGCTTTGCAGTCGCTTAAATCGAAAACATTTTCTGATAGTCGCATGACTCAAGCCAAGCAAATTTTAAAATCGAATTGCCTGAGCGCAGATCAGGTCAAGTCTACCATGAGTCTTTTTGAATACGAAGATGACAAATTGGAGTTTGCAAAATATGCTTACGATAGATGTGCCGATCCTGAAAATTTTTGGAAAGTAAATGATGCATTCGAGTTTGAAATGACTATTGATGAACTGAATGAATTTATTGAGTCGAAATAGCATTTTTCAAGTTTCGGGGATAATGAGGCTAATCCTCATTATCCCTGTTTCCATTCTCTTACTCCAAGGTTGCAACGGCTCAAAATCTTTGTCGAAAAAAGCTTCAAAACTGGAGGAGGCGGGGCTTTATTCTGACGCCGCCCTCTTTTACTACAACTCTCTATTAAAAAATCGAAATAACATTGACGCTCGAATTGGTCTTACCAAAATGGGTCAGCGAATGTTGAACGATAAGGTTGACGATTTCACCAAGACGAAAGCGTTGGGTGAAACCAAAAACGCCGTGTATGCTTACTTGGAAGCAATGGCTTATCACGATAAGGTAGAACGATTGGGTATCGATTTGGAATATCCTCGTTACATAGCAGATGACTATGAAGATGTTAAAGCACAATACATCAAGGAGCTTTATAACGAAAGCAACGAATTGATGGCGGATAAAAAATTTAATGAGGCCACCATCATTTTAAAGGAAATAGAAAAGCTCGAACCAGGCTATAAGGATGTATCTTCTTTAAAGAATACGGCCGTTAATGAACCGCTCTACCTGGCTGCCGTGAGTCACTTCGACGCAGGCCGTTATCGATTGGCTTATTACGAATTTGACGACATCTATCGGGTCGATCCGAATTATAAAGATGCTTCCATCTTGCGGGACGAATGTCTTGACTTGGGAAAATTTCCGGTAGCAATAGGCGAATTCAAAAACAGCTCATCGAAGAAAGGTGTAAATGATCGCTTGACTGCCTTTGTAATCACTGAGCTATCTGCCATCAATGATCCCTTCCTTCGGATAGTAGAACGGGACAATTTGGAGATGATCCTCGAAGAACAACGCATGAGCCTGAGTGGAGTAGTTGATCAGGGAACCGCAGTTGAAGTCGGCAATTTGCTTGGTGCCAAAGCCATCATTACGGGGACGGTATTGACTTACGAAGAACGTAAGGGAAATTTAAAAGTCTCGGAGAAGAAAGGGTATGAAGGATATCGGGTAAAACTTTACAATAAGGAAGAAGACAAGCATTATTATCAAACACGGTACAAACCGGTAAGTTATCGTGAGTATTATAATGCCAATGAGGTCACTATCTCATTTCAATACAAAGCCATTTCATTGGAAACGGGTGAAGTGCTTTTTTCCAATATCGCAGAGAAAAAACTAAGTGACGATGTATATTATGCGGCCTACGATGGTGAAGTCACTAATTTATTTCCTGCGAATGATGAGGGCGTCCTGACTTCCCGAATGGAAAAAAATCGATTGCTGGGATTACTGCGTGCCGAGCGAACGTTAAAATCAGTTGAACAATTGGCCAATCAAGCCTATTCGGTTATTGCTTCTGATATATCTTCGGAACTCACTAAACTCTTGAGGCAATGAGAAGGTCAGGTTTTTTCATTGTCATAATAATAATTTTTATTTCCTGCACAGGCAAAAAGCAACTAAGTCAAGCTGAATCATACGAGACAGCTCCGTCATGGGTTCAAAGTCGTCCGATTACCAATAGCTATTATGTGGGAATCGGCGTAGCGCAAAAAACTCCCGGCACCGATTTTAGAAATACCGCTAAAGAAAACGCATTAAGTGATTTGGCTTCTGAAATCAAGGTTAATGTAAACGCCAACTCACTCCTATACACTTTGGAGAGGGAGTATAAATTTGAGCAGGAATTCAGAGAAACCATTCGAACGAGTACCGATCTGGACTTGGAAGATTTTCAAATGGTCGAACAGTATGAAGATGCTGATTCTTACTGGGTTTATTATCGATTGGATAAAGCGGCTTATGCAGAAAAGCAGCGTGAGAAAAAAGAATCGGCAGAATCTCTGGCAGTGGATTTTTTGGCGAAAGCCGAAGCCGCGGAAAGTGACGGCCGCTACTCGGAAGCGGTTGACTACTAC
>CAZYWJ010000097.1:0-8428 GCA_964651785.1 uncultured Cryomorphaceae bacterium | reverse complement strand
CGCCCGTCGATGGTTATTTTTCCCGTGTCTGGTTTAATAAGGCCGTTGAGCATTTTCAAAAGCGTGCTCTTACCCGCACCGTTTCTTCCAATTAAACCCAGACATTCGCCTCGACGCAATTCAAAGCTCACATCCTTTACGGCCCAGAACTCTTTCGGCCGAAGTTCTGACTGACCTTCGCGACCGCCGAAAAACTCGCCCGTCAGATCTTTTACGCCATACCATAAGCTGGTCTTCAGATCGCGACAGAACTTCTTAGAGACATTTTCGACTTTAACCAGAACTTCGTTGGACATTTAATATGTGTCTTGATGATTGACTTTTGCAGATGAGCAGAGCCGAATGTGCTTAAAATTGATGGCAGCTCTTGCAATTTTGCCGAATTGACGGCAAAAATAGAAATCAAGGTTGGTTAATGGATTATTCGCTAAACTAAATCACAAAGCAGTCGTAATTTCGTTCTTTTACCGAGCCTTTCCCAAGGCCTTTGAAAGAAGCTGATCCGGCATTTATGAAATCCTCCAGAGTAAAAATCTTCATCCTTATTTTGATCTTGGGAGTCACCGCTTTCGGATTTTTTTATTGGAGCTACTGGAGTTATGATGAGGTGAAGAAATCCTTGAGCCAATTGGCTGCAGCCAATAACGAGGCGATAGAACTCAACGCCATTTTCAGAAACTTGGTGGATGCCGAAAGTGATTTCAACTCATACATCATCACCGACAAGTTGGAATTTCTGGACGATTACGAGCTGAAGATGGGGAGAATTGATTCAAGCTTGGTAGTTCTGGATTCTTTGATGCAAGAAGATGAGGAACAGAAGAGCAGTTTGGATTCTTTGAGAAGAGTAATCGACCGGAAAGAGGAATACCTTCAGTTGCTTTATCAACTCAAACGTACCCAAAAGCGGAATGTGTTTTCGCAAAAAGCGCTGGATCGAATCGAACGTCAAATAGGCGATTCAGCGGTGAATGAAATCGAGCTTTTGCAGCGTAGAGAATTGATAACCAGCCGCGACACCATTCTCCAAAAGAAGCCGGTTTATACGCCCGTGCAGCAAGATGGGATCAGTGGTTTTTTTAATCGCCTTTTCGGAAAAGAAAAAGTAAAGGTCGACACCATAACCACCTTGAAGGAAAGGGTTGATTACACAACTAAGAATTACGTAGATACGACTGTGGTAAGGGAGTACGTGGCTGATTCTACACTATTTGCCGTAAAGGGGATTCTGCTCGATGTTTTGGTCGAGGAGCTTACGATTCAAAACAGGCTTAAGGCCACCGAGATGAACTTGATCGATCAGGATCGGGAATTTTTTGACAATATCAAGCGGATCATTTCTGAGATTGTTGCCGAAGAAGAACTGCAAAACCAAGCAAGTCGATCCCTCGCACTCACTCGCGTTTCGAATATGACAAGGCGTGTGTATCTCATCGGCGGATTAGGCATTCTTTTCAGTGCGCTATTTCTGTTTCTTCTCTTGCGAGATCTCACCAAGGCCGTTCACTACCGAAAGCGATTGGAAACGGAAAAAGCAAAAGCCGAACAGCTTGCCGCTGAAAAAGAGAGCTTTTTGGCAAAAATGAGCCACGAGATCCGAACGCCGCTTCATAATATCATTGGTTTTTCCGACCTGCTGTCCACTCCCGAACTCAGTCCCGTTCAACAGAAATACCTGGCGGGAATCAGACAGTCAAATGTCTATCTGAAGGAATTGATCGATAACATCTTAGAAAATGCCAAGCTCAACTCCGACAAGGCAGATTTGGAGAAATCTCAGGTCTACATTCCCGCTTTGGCCAAGGAAATTGAGCAAGTATTTGAGTACAAGTTTCTCGATAAATCGGTTGACTTTTTGACGGAAGTCGATCCGGCACTGCGCGAAGTCGATTTGTCACTGGATGTGTTGAAATTGAAACAAGTTTTGGTCAACCTAATCGGTAATGCTTTGAAATTTACCGACAAGGGATATGTGAAACTGAAGTTTGATTTTGAGAAGAAAGAGGAGGAGAGCGGCGAGTGCATTATTCTCGTGGAAGATACAGGTAAAGGAATCGGAGCGGATGAAAAAGAGAAAGTCTTCGAGCAATTCGGGCAGGGCAGCTCAGGTCAATCGATGAGTTTGACCGGAACGGGTCTCGGCCTTTATATCACCTCAGAAATTGTCAGGAAATTTAACGGAACGTTGGATCTGGAAAGCGAGCCCGGAAAAGGCTCCGTTTTCATATTCCGCTTTCCGGTAGAGTTTTCACCCCGATTGGCAGAAGAGCAAGAACTCGAACCGATTCAGTCAACGTCGATTGAAGATCCTCTCTTTTTTGAAGTGGATGTTATCGCAGTAGAGGATGATATGTGGAACGCCCGCTTGATGGAAGCAGCATTAACGAAACACGTAAAATCGTTTGCTGTCTTAGATACAGCCGAAAAGGCAGTAGATTACTTTGAATCAGGGGGAAAAGCCGATGTGATTTTTACCGATATCAACCTTCCGGGAATGAGCGGAAAGGAATTGCTCAAGCGTCTTCGCGAAAGCGGAATAGATACACCTATCGTAGCGGTGAGTGCTCATATCAGACAATCGGCGCAGCAGGAAATATTGGAAGCCGGTTTCGATAGCGTCTGCTTTAAACCATTCACTAAAACAGAGATTATCACCGTACTCTCCGATCTAATTGAGGCTGCAGATTACGCCGTAGACGGGGTGGATGTGAAGTATTTCCGGCTTTTTTCAGGCGACGATAAAAAGGAGTTTAACGATGTCTTGTCCTTTTTCCACGAAGGATTGGTGCAGAAAATAGGCGAATTCAAACAGGCACTCTCTTCGAGAAATATCAACGCCATGGAAGATGTTTGCCACCGCATGAAAACGGCAGCCGAGCAGGTAGCCCGAAAAGATTTAAGCGAATCTCTGGCAGGTTTAGAAGTACTTTCAGAACTGAAAAATGAGCAGAGAGTGTGGCAAGAAGGAGCACGAATCTTACCGCTTCTGGAAGAATTGGAATTGGCAGTAGCTAAAATCAAGCATCGATATCATAATCTTTGAGCTTTCGATAAAGGGTAGAGCGATCGATATTCAAGGCTTTCGCCGTAGCCGATTTGTTGTACTTGTTCTGTACCAAGGCTTTTTGAATCAAAACCTTTTCTCTGGTCGCACTTGTTTCTCTTAGGTTAAGGCTGTCATTCACCGGTTCAGGTTCCGAGTTAGTTCGCTGACCAAATCCCGCCGGTAAGTGAGTGGTATTTATTTCTTCTTCGGTAGAGAGCAAAACCGCCCTTCTCAGGATGTTCCTCAACTCGCGAAGATTACCGGGCCAATCGTAGTTTAGAAAAACTTCCTTCACATCGTCGGTAAGGCTCTTCGACTCTTTACCCAATTCTTCGGCGGCCATTCGGATAAAGTAATCGCAGAATAACTGTAGATCGTCCATGCGTTTTCGCAAAGGCGGCAGTTGAATCTCAAATTCATTCAGACGGTGATAAAGGTCCGTTCGGAAATTATCGGCCTCCATGTCTTTCATCAGATCATCATTGGTGGCTGAAATCAACCTGACATCGATGTCGGTTTCTTTATCACTTCCTACCGCTCTGATTTTTCGCTCTTGAAGGGCTCGGAGCAATTTTACCTGAACATCGTAAGGGAGATTTCCTACTTCATCTAAGAAAATCGTTCCTCCATTGGCCAACTCAAACTGGCCCTTTTTATCGGTTAGAGCTCCCGTAAAGGCACCTTTCTTATGTCCGAATAATTCGCTTGCCGCCAGATCCTTTGAGAGGGCTCCGCAGTCCAATGCTACGAATGGCTTATCAGCGCGATTGCTTTTAGCATGAATGACACGAGCCACATTTTCTTTTCCCGTTCCGCTTTCGCCCAAAATGAGCACGCTCAGATGGGTGGGTGCTACCACATTCACATGCTCCCAAAGGCGATTTGCCTCTTCGGTAGTTCCTTGAACAAACTCTGACGTATTACTTGAAGAAGGCTTGGATTGTTTTCCCTTTCCCTTCTTCACATTCTCATTTCCTGTATAGTCCGACTTATTCTTGAGCGCCATGTCCATGGTGGCCAGCAGCTCTTCAGGTATAATGGGTTTGGTTACAAACTCGAATGCTCCGAGTTTAATGGAATCTACCGCGGTTCTTATATCCGAATAGTTGGTGATAAGGATGACGGGAAGCCCCGGAGAGCGCTCCTTTATTATCGAGATGAGCTCTAAGCCATTAGTGCCGGGCAATTTAAAATCGGTAAGCACCAGATCGGGCTTCTTTTGGTCTAATAATTTGATGGCCGAATCAGCGGAATGCGCAGCTTGTACGCTGTAATTTTTCCGTTCCAAATAGGATCCCAGCATTTTGTTGAAAGCGGGATCATCATCGACAATCAATACATCCATAAATCAAAATTACGCAAAAAAAGAGAGGCTGCTTCAGTTGAAACAGCCTCTCTCAGGGTTAATCGGGTGATAGGTAATTAGGACTTTTTGGTCTCTTCTTTATTCACCAATTTTCCTTCTGAGTCGTATGTCAAATCCCAGTTTTTATCTTCTTTTTTCAAAGTGATTTTGTACTGAGTACCTGCTTTCTCTTCCATTTTGTAAACGGCTACCACACCTTTTTCCGTGTAACCTGCTTCTTTGAATGCTTTTTGTACGGCCTCAGGAGTTTCGCTGAATTTGATGGTTTTTGGCTCAGCTGCATCAGCCATTTGCAAATTTTCTAACTTTTCAGTGTTGTTCTCAACGGCTTCAGTAGTTTCTGTTTGCGCTACGGAAGTAGCTGCTAATGCCATCGATACGAGTAGGATTCCAAATGCTTTTTTCATTATTTCTGTTTTTAAATTATTTGTGTGTTTGAACCTATATAGGCCAAATCAGTGCCGGGGAAGGATTGTATTATAAATCGCACTATAAGAAGATGTTAACTCGTAAAGCTGAATGCGCAGAATGTTGGATTATCCTACACTTTGTTGCAAGCTGAAACAGAATGTGTGGTATTGCTGCTCGCTCAATTGAAACTTGCAGTTGCCCGAGGTAGGTTGATTTGCAGCAATATTCCACGCAAACCTAAATACTGATGAAGTCAGGCATTCATACGTTCGATAAGTATTGGCATAGCCAGTCGATAAGATACCAAAACGAAGACCAGAAGAATCAGTACAATCACATTCATCCAAAGAAATCCTTCTAAAAATTGAGGTTGCATTCCCGTAAGCCAATCACGAGTGGTCATGATTAACGGAGTGATCGGGTTGTGGCGAATGACTTGTGATGATAATCCTCCTTTTGGAATAGCATAAACCACAGGAGTGGTGTACATCAAAAACTGCATCACCAGCGGTATAGCCTTACTGATATCGGTGTAAAGCATGCCCAGCGGTGTCAGCATCAAGCCAATGGCAGTTCCTGCCAAGACTAAAGAAATTACCCCAAAAGGAAAAAGTAGTAACGTCCATCCGCTGAAATAACCCATTATGGCCAAGGCGATGATGAGGATAAAAGCTTTCACGGCTGCATTGAAAAGGCCTTGATAAATACCTGCAACAATTAACGCCTCTCTCGGAAAATTAACTTTTGCCAGAATGCTTTTATTCTGAGTCGTTTTTTCAATCGGAGCTTGCATGCTTTCCATGAAAATGGCCCAAATCATAGTGCCCGAAAAAACGTAAATAGGGTAGGGAATGGCAGTGTCGCCCATAGAAACAATACCACTGTTATTAAGGAAAACCCAAACCAATGTGTTTGCCAAAGGCAGAATAAAGGCCCAGAGAATTCCCAAAAAACTCTGTCGGTACAATGCTTTGATATCGCGAATGGTGAGTCGCTTGGCCAGGTCGTTTCCTTTGCGAATATCGAGAACCATCTCACGCACCATTATCCATGGTTTGCGGATGTTGGAGTGAGGCGTATAAACTCTTCTTTCCATTGGGCGCAAAGATAGTTTTTAGGCTTAGATGAAAGCCTTCAAATGTGGGGATGAAAAGGATAGGGGTGCAACTAAAATTTGAGGTGTCGCGTCATCTATGCACCTTAACTAATCCAATAAACCAATGAAACTGAACAAGAATATCCTAATCTATTTAATAGCAGGTTTCGTTTTTGTTGCCTGTAAAGACGACAAAGACGAAATGGAAAGCGCCGCCGCTTCGGGCAATCCCGTCGGCATAGTTGAAAATTCACATACATCAGGGCAAATAGTCAGTGCGGACTTTCTCGGTCGCATTACCGACAAGAACGGAAATCCCGTTTCAAATGCTACGGTAAGTGCAGGCGGCGCAATCGTGCAAAGCAATGCTCAAGGATTCTATAAAATCGAAGGAGCTGCAGTAGACGGCCAATACGCTTTAGTAAAAGTTGAGGCATCAGGAAAATTTGATCAATTCAGAGCATTGAAGCCCCGTGAGAATGAAACCACTTTGGTCGACATCACTATGATCGAAAAAGTTGTAAATGGTTTCTTTTCAACCTCATCGGGAGGAGAAGTCAATATTCCCGGTGGTGCTACCGTATCATTTCCCGCAGGTGAATTGGTTACATCTACCGGTCAGCCATACAGCGGTGAGGTAGTTGTTGCCTCTACCTTTCTTGATCCTTCTGATCCCGATTTGATGTCTTATATGCCCGGATCTTTGGCTGCGGTGAGCAACGAAGGTGAGCCTGTAGGAATGATAACTTACGGAATGGTCGGTATAGAACTTACAGGCGCCATTAATGGACAAGCCTTACAGATGGCCGGTGGGCGTAAGGCTACTCTTACGCTACCACTTCCTGAATCGCATACCTCACATGCCCCTGAAAGTATTCCATTATGGTATTTCGATGAGACTGCCGGCATTTGGCAAGAAGAAGGAAGTGCTACACGCTCAGGCAATAATTATGTTGGTCAGGTAAGTCATTTTACCTTTTGGAATTGCGATGTTTCGGCAAATACGCTCGTTCTGGAAGGAACGGTATTTACCGACACCGGTTTTCCTTTTTCGGATTTAAGGGTGAAACTCACGAGACCTAATGAATCCTTTACCACATCCATGTTAGATGCCGATGGCTATTTCAACGGTATCGTCCCGGCCAATGAAGCTTTCACACTGGAGATCATAGCATATGATTGCCAAACCGTTTTCTATGAAGCTCAGATCGGCCCGTTCACTGAGGATACGGATTTAGGCAATATAGAAGTTCAAATAACTGACCAAGAGTATGAACTAATCACTCTTTCAGGAACCATGGTAGATTGCGATGAAGTGCCGGCAGAAGGCCTTTTTCTTTCTTATGAAGAGATGGGTGGAGATGCCGAAGGTTATTTAATTACGGATGAAACAGGTTCTTTTTCCACGACTATTGCTTGTGTTAATCAAGGGACATTAATATTTACTCCCACAAGCTTAACGGAATTACTGACCGGAGCATCCTTTACGTTGAGTTATGACATTGCTGATTCGCAAGAATATGATTTAGGCCAAAATACCTTCTGCGATGGAGAGGCCATTATTGATTATTTGAATTATTCTGACGGGACGAATAGTTTGAGCTTTAACAGTGTTGAATTTGTGCCGGCAGATGAAGGTCAAGAGTGCGGTGATTTGAATGCCACCGTACAAGGCAATGAGTTAATTGAATATACGGAGGGAATTAGTCTGGTGTTTTTTGCCTCAGATGATTCTTTAACTTTCTTTGGAGCATGTAGTTTCGATATGGAAATCAGAGGATTTCTTTCGAATGGAAATTATTTAGTGGCGACAATTCCGGCTTCATCTACCTCATTTGATGTCATTCAGGAAGTTCAAGATGGAACAACATCTTTGATGGAAGCAGAAATAACCTATAGTATTCCTTTTAACGGAACTATGGAGGTTAATATTTATGAAGATGAATTAAGCACAACTCCTCTGAATACCTATCAACCTGATGAAGTCAATATTGATTTTCTCGTGATCTACGAAGAATAAATATTACCGACTGATCAAACTATGATTCGAAGCCGCCCGATAGGGTGGCTTTTTTATTTGTGTCTCTCTTATAGCCAGGAAAATATAAAGAGTGATCCATTGCAAATGTCTAATGCAATGCGTACATTCAGAGTGTTTCACACCAATCATTGTTACCATGAAGAAATGGCTAAGTTGTGTTTTTGCCTTATACTCTACACTCGTATTTTCTCAAAATGTTGCCATAAATAATACGGGATCCTCTGCAGATAATTCTGCCATGCTGGATGTGCAATCAACCGATAAAGGGTTGTTGATCCCGAGAATGACATCCGCAGAAAGGTCAGCCATATCATCACCTGCTACGGGTCTTCTTGTTTTTCAGAGCGATGGAGAGTCGGGATTGTACTATTACGACGGTTCCAACTGGATTGTCTTTTTAGATGAGCGAAAAGGCTGGAGCTTGGATGGAAATGCGGGAACCGATCCGGTGAATGATTATGTGGGGAC
>CAZYWJ010000096.1:0-8478 GCA_964651785.1 uncultured Cryomorphaceae bacterium | reverse complement strand
TGCAAGTCTTCCGGGTTCATCTGCGTGTCGGGCAGCCTCGATACTCCGTAATAATTGGTCGTGAAGTCTACGTACCAATAGCCGTCGGGCGAAGTATAGCCCAAATTTACCAAAGCGCGATGCTCGGGTATCAATGGTTTTTGCAGTTTTCCCTCAAGGTAATCGGTCTCCACTACTTGGTACTTGTATGAGAATTTTATGCCAAGACCTTTCAATGGCTCCATCTGAAAATCGGCTTGAACGCTATGCGCGGTAGATTCGCCATCGAGGTTGTAGAAGAGCAATTGGCGTGCGCTGAAGTCGCGGTCTACCACCAACTGGTTTTCAAACCAAGTGTAATAGTAATCGGTATTGATCACGGCCTGCCGATCAAAGAGTTCAAATTTATGCAAGAAAGAGACTCCCGTATTCCAACTTTCCTCGGCTTGCGGGGTATCGATCACGCGCACCTCTCGCGAAGAAGCGAGAAGACCCAATTGATCTCCGAAGGCATTGGCCGAGCGAAAACCACGACCCAGTGTGGTGCGCAAGGTAGTAAGGGGGCGGAAATTATACTTCAGGTGTAATCTCGGCGAAAACTGACCACCGTAGAGGTTATGTGCATCGTAGCGCGCACCTGCCACCAAGGTGAAACGAGGACGCTCGTAGGTGTACTCGGCAAAGGCTCCCGGCACTCGCTCTATTCGGCTGAAAGCTGAATCGCGGTAGGCTTCATTGTATTCATCGTAGAGAAAATGAAGACCCGTCGAGATGGAATGGTCGCTGTACTGCGAAAATTTCTGCTCCAAGGTCACATTTAGCCTTCCGGTCGTTTGCTCTCCAATGTATGGATTGTTCCCAAAATAGCTGTCGACATCTGTGCGCGAAAAGATCGTGTGAATACCCAGACTTCGATCTTCGCGTTTTTTGGAAAGAATTCCCGCCTTGGCCATGAGGTCTATTTGGTTCACCTCCATCCCGAAGCCGTAGACATCCTCACTACCGAAGTCGTCGTTGAAATTAAAGTCGCGCTGACCCGAGGTGCGGTCTTCGTAGGCATAAGAAGCCATGAACTGCGATCGAAAGTAGTCGCCGAAGTACTTCCAGCGGTTCATCAACTTGATGCCCTCACGGGTAGGCATGTCCAAAAACCCGTCGTCGTTGCGATCTACTTTTTGATCTTGGAAATGCCCTCCGGCAAAGAGAGCGGTAGACCATCTTTCGCTCAGTGGTTTTGTCCAAACCAAATTGCCTTCGTATCGACCTTGATTGTTGGCAAAAACATCGGCATAGACGCGTTCATTGCCGTCAGGCGGAAGGAAGTTGAGATTGATCTGACCCGACATGCTTTCGTAGCCGTTCAATACGGTACCCACTCCCTTGGTCAATTGGATGGAATTGATCCAAGGCCCGGGGAATTGGTCGAAACCCAAAACATTTCCCAAGCCTCGATTGAAAGGTATTCCTTCAAAAAGCTTTTGAACGTAGATGCCTTCGAGGCCCAGCATTTGGATCTTTTTCGTGCCCGTAACGGCGTCATTCAAAACCACGTCAACCGAAGCCGTCGTTTCAAACGACTCGGAGAGGTTGCAGCAAGCCGCTTTGCGCAATACCGCGCGGTTGATGGATTCAACATTTACTTTGGAAGCAGCCGACATGCTGAAGGCGTCGCGCTCTTCGGTGACTTCCACCGCTTGCATTTCCACGGAACTGCTCAGCGATACTTCGACCACTTTGCTCGAAGAACGAACGGTAAGCGTATCGGAAGTATAGCCCACATAGCTGAAGAGCAACTCGGCGGGTAGTGTTTCGGGAGCGTCAAGGCTAAACTGACCCTGACCATCGGTAACGGTACCTTGAGTGGTACCGAGCCAGACCACACTCGCTCCCGGGAGTGGGTTGCCCGTTTCCCTTTCGGAAACCGTACCGGTAATTTGTGCTGACAAGCTTAGGCTAAAGCCCGTCAAAAGAAGTAAGATTGTGTATTTCATTGATTGCGATTTTGATGTTTGAGAATCAGCGGGGATTCAACATCAAAATCACAGGCGGTAAACGGAGATAAACTTCAGCAGAGCAAAACCGCTGCGTAAATCGGGGGGAGATTTAAGGGAATTTCCATCGACCTTTTCCAGGATAGGCAGCGCAAAACGAAGATAGCCTAAGGGCGATGGGAGTAGCGAAACAGGAGTGAGATCTGTTTCAACTTTATTAAGAAATCCGTCAAAAACCTTTTCGGATTTCTCGAAGCCACAGCATTTCTTAGAAATAGCAGCAAAGTCCATGGCTTCGGCAGCACAGCAAAAATCTTTTTGCGCTAAGCTGACCTCGCTCGTACCCGACGAGTAGCACTCCATGGTAGTGGCATTCACATAGCCGGAGTGTACCATAAAAGTAAGCGCCAGCACGAGGCTGATGCTTCTTGCTAAAATCGAAGGGCGGTATGGGGTCTGATTAAACAATAGGTTGCTTTCGCTGTATTACCTTTGCAAAAATACAAATAAATTGACGGACATGTATCCTACCAGTATATACGCAGAGCTTACGCCAAACCCTAACACGATGAAGTTCGTTTCGGATCGGGTTATCTTTAAATCCAACGATCCCGTAGAGTACAAAACTCAGGCTGAGGCGATGGGCTCTTCGGAATTAGCCCAAAAGCTTTTTGCTTTTCCATTTGTGAAGGGAGTTTTCATCGCGAGCAATTTTGTCACTGTGACGAAGACAGCCGATTTGAGTTGGGACTTGATCACCTTTGAGTTGCGCGAATTCATCCGCGAATTTTTGCTAAAGCATGAAACTGCCGTAGAGAAAGTTCCTGAGGTAGAAATCATAGCAGAAGAAGTAAAACCAAAGGAACCGATAGAACCAAGCGAATACGATGATGCCATTCGGAATCTGCTGAACGAGTACGTAAAGCCCGCGGTAGAAAGCGATGGCGGCGCTATAGATTTTGTCTCATTCAAAGACGGCGTGGTGAAGGTGCAATTGCGGGGTTCTTGTTCTGGCTGTCCATCCTCTACCGTAACCCTGAAAGATGGCATCGAGCAGCTCCTCACCACGGAAATGCCCGAAGTGAAGAGTGTCGAAGCGGAGAGTTTGTGAACCAAATGACTTGAAGAAAGATGCTTAGCGTTTAGTTCAGACACTTTCCTTAATTTAGCTAAAAGTAGTCTTATGAATATCCAAACTGAAAAACTCAGGCTCATTGCGTGGATAGCAGAACTCCAAGATGCTGAAACGATTTTGGAATTCATTTCCTTAAAAAACAAAACGCAAGCGGACTGGTGGGATCAAATCAGCGATGAGGAACGCGCCGAAATCAAAAAAGGTCTTGCACAAGCTGATAACGGGGAATTGATCCCTCACGAAGAGGTGATGGCTAAGTACAAAAAATGGCGCTGAGCATTTTTTGGACAGAACGAGCGGAGTCGGGTTTTGCGGATATTGTCGATTATCTTGACTATCACTTTACTGAAAATGAAGTTCGTTTATTTATTGAAGAAGTAGACGACTTTTTAGGCATACTCATTGTTTATCCCGAACTCTTGGCGAGCACGAAAAACATAGACGGTGTACATCGAGGGCCAATCAATGCCTATACAATCATAACATATCGCATCGACCACGAGAAAAACCGAATCGAAATCATCAACTTGAGATCTTCCAGACAGAAACCACAATGATATTTTTGGAGCCGATGCATTCTTAAATCCGTCAGTCCACAACAAGAAGAGAGTTGAATGCTGCAGTTAGTCACTACGGAATTGTTCGAAATAAAGAGTGTAGAGGCGGAGTCGGTTTAAATAGTCAGCCCGTATCTTTCTCGGAGGATTTTGTAGTGATGAATGTTGTGGCCCGGAATAATTAAGGCAAGCGCTCGCGCAGATATCGGATAGCCACTCGCCGTTCCGATAAATTCCAAAGCGCTATCGTCTGCATTCAAAAACAAGGATTTAGTGAATTCGCGCCCCACCTTCCATTGATTCAAAAGATCTTTTACCGAGTGTTTCCGGGCATGCGATTGGCGCACAAAATCGTCCTGATCAAAGCCCGGCAGGGGCGTTGCGTCTTTTCGAAGCAGCCTTATGAGCCTTCCGGCAAAAACCCTTTCGGTATCGATGCAGTGAAGCAGTAGCTCCGCAATGGTCCATTTTCCTTTTTCGTAAGAGGTGTGAATGTCCAATCCTTCGAGATTGGAAATATTTTCAAACATGGCCCTATCCGCTTCGAATGCTTCAGAAATTGACATCCCTTCCACATTCTTTAAATAGTTTGCATAAAAGGCACCGTATTCCCGTGGCTCAGGTGTAAATCGCTTATACTCTATTCCATTCATCTGTCCGGTTCTTAATTATTCCTAATTGTTTTCGCTTGGGATTGGGCTAGGTTATCTTTGCAGCGCTTAAAAGTAATTATGAAAAAACTATTCGTCGCCCTGTTTGCCATCAGTACCACTTTGGCTTTCGCCAATAACCCCGATGGCTATAAGCTCAGACTTGATTTGAAAAACATCGAAAACGACCAAGTGGACGTAAAACTCTACGTTCCGAAAATATACCGCGACACGGTCGTTTACAACATGCCGAAAATTATTCCCGGAACTTATAGCATCAGCGATTTCGGAAGGTTTGTGGAGAAGCTTCAGGCTTTTGACTCTACAGGGACCGAACTGCCCGTAGAGCAATTGGATATAAACCGCTGGCAGATAACCAATGCAAAGGCATTGAGCTATTTGGCTTACAAAGCAAATGATACTTTTGATGAACCTCGCGCGGGCGGAATCTTCGAACCTGCAGGCACCAATATCGAGGCCGGAGAAAACGTAGTTCTCAACACCTTTGGTTTTGTCGGCTATCTCGAACACGCAAAAAAAGAAACCTACGAAGTTGAGATTCTGAGACCGTCAGATTTTTACGGAGAAACCTCTCTTCCACGCATCAGCTCATCCGATTCGTTGGATGTATTTTCGGCCAAGGACTACTTTCAGCTTCACGACTGTCCCATGCTCTACTGCACCCCTGATACTGCGGCGATGTACGTAGACGATACGCGAATAGTAGTGTCGGTATATTCACCAACAGGTGTAGTAAAAGCCGCAGAAGTGATGGATTTGGTGGATGAGCTTTTCCCTGCGGCTTCCGAATATTTGGGCGGCGACCTGCCTACCAATCAGTATTCCATTCTGATTTACCTCACCAAAGGATTCGGAGGAAGCGGTGGTTATGGCGCACTTGAGCACAATACCTCAACGGTTTGTGTCCTTCCCGAGGCTCCCGTGGCTTCATTGGCTCAGACCATAAAGGATGTTACTGCCCACGAGTTTTTTCACATTGTAACTCCTCTCAATATTCATTCCGAGCATATCGCGGATTACGATTTTATGAATCCGCAGATGAGCAAGCACTTGTGGCTCTACGAAGGATGCACGGAGTACGCTGCACAACATGTTCAAGTGAAGTACGGCCTGATGAGCGTTGACGAGTTTTTGGAAGTGATCAAGCAGAAGATGATGGCTGCCTCACAGTTTGATTCGGGGATTGCCTTTACGGAAATGAGTAAGAAAGCGCTCGACGAGCACGAAGATCAGTACCTCAACGTATATCAAAAGGGAGCCCTAATCGGTATGGCTATTGACTTAAAGCTGCTTGAAATGAGCGGCGGCGAGTACGGCATTCAGGATTTGATGAGCGATCTTTCGGAAGAATACGGTGAGAGCCGCCCCTTTGAAGATGACCGATTGTTTTTGGAGATCGGTAAAATTTCGGGATACTTGGAGATCACTCCCTTTCTGGAAAAGCACGTAGGCGGAACCGCGCCGTTGCCTTACAGCGAATTGCTGAGTTACGCAGGAATAGAGTACGCCGATACGCTTACGCGAAATGTCGTTTCCGGAGGAGGTGCCGCGGTAGGATTCAACCCTCGCACCGATCGCATGGTCGTAGTAAACACCGATCAAATGGATGAGTTTGGAAAGGATTTAGGTTTCGAGCGAGGCGATGAAATCATCAATTGGAATGGTGTAGATATCACGAATGACAACTTTCGAGATGAATTGGCGAAGTTTAAAAAATCCGTAAGGAAGGGCGATAAGGTAACCGTTCTTGTAGCGCGAAAACAAGAAGACGGCACCTATTCAGAGAAGAAGTTAAAAGGAAAAGTCAAATTGGTAGATCGCACCTTCAACCACTATTTTGAAGTGAAGGATGACATTACCGACAAGCAAAAACGCATTCGCGACGCTTGGCTCGTGGGCTGATGAGCTTTCCTTCAGATCATCGGAATTTTTTCGCGCCAAAGGAATTTGAGTCTTTGCGTGAACTGACCCTCGAACAAATCGAGAAAGATTTTCGATTGCAGGGGATTGATCTGACTTTTGAAGATAGAGGCTTGGAGTATCCTCTGTTGGTTTCTGCCCTTTCGGAAAAACTGCAGTCGGCAGGACTCCATGAAAGTGTTGCCCTACGCCCATTGCTCTACCAATTGGATATTTCAGAGAAATACATTGAACAGGAAATTACGGGCAATCCGGAAGAATCTGCCTTATTGGCCGACGCCATAATAAAGAGGTGTTTTGCGAAGGTGGTCTATCGAAAGAGGTTCCAATAGATCGTATTGATCGAAAAGTCTCAAAGTCGGAAACCATTCCCTGCGGCAGCCGTTCATAAAATTGTATTTTTGCAATCACATTCTGAAAATCCTTATGGACAAATTTTCATTCCTCGGCAACACTTCCATCGATTGGATAGACGAGCAATATGAAAAGTATCGACAAGACCCCGATTCTATAGAGAAAGATTGGGCACACTTTTTTGAAGGCTTCGAATTTGCTCGAAAGAGCTACGACACCGATCAACAAATTCCTGAAAACGTTCACAAAGAATTCAAGGTTCTCAACCTGATTGAGGGCTATCGTTCGCGCGGACACCTTTTCACTAAAACCAACCCGGTAAGGGAACGACGAAAGTATACCCCCACCCTTGAGCTGAAAAATTTCGAGCTCGGTGAAGAGGATTTGGACACGGTATTCCAGGCGGGAGAAGAAATCGGCATCGGGGCTGCCTCTTTGCGCGATATTATTTCACACTTAGAAACGACCTACTGCGAAAGCATTGGAATCGAGTACAACTACATTCGAAAGCCTGAGCGACGAAAGTGGATAAGAGAGAATATCGAATTAAAGAATCGGCCAAAATTTACCGATGAGGAAAAGCGCATCATCTTCAACATGCTGAATCGCGCCACCTCCTTCGAGCAGTTTCTGCAGAAGAAATTTGTCGGTCAAAAAAGGTTCTCGTTAGAAGGTGGAGAGGCTCTGATTCCCGCTTTGCATGCGTTGATTCAAAGAGGTTCACGCTTAGGCGTAAAAGAGGTCATCATCGGAATGGCTCACCGAGGCCGACTCAATGTTCTCGGAAATATTTTCAAGAAGCAATTTAAAGAAATCTTCAGCGAATTTGAAGGCAAGGAATACGAAGAGTACGATGCCACAAAAGAATTTGACGGAGATGTGAAATACCACCTGGGCTACAGCAATACCGTAGTGACCGAAAGCGGCGAGAAGGTTCACATGACGCTCTCTCCCAACCCGTCACACTTGGAGGCAGTTGACCCTGTTGTTGAAGGAATCGCCAGAGCGAAGATCGACAACTACTTGAAAGACGAAAAAGCCATTCTTCCGATTTTGATTCACGGAGATGCAGCGATCGCAGCGCAGGGAGTGGTTTACGAGGTTATTCAAATGGCGCAGCTCGACGGATACCGCACGGGCGGAACCATACACATTGTCGTCAATAATCAGGTGGGGTTTACGACCAACTACCTCGACGCGCGATCATCGACTTACTGTACCGATGTGGGAAAGACGACCCTTTGTCCCGTTTTCCATGTAAATGGAGATGACATTGAGGCCGTAGTGCAAACTATCTTGATAGCATTTGAATACAGACAGAAGTTCGGAATGGATGTTTTCATCGATTTGCTATGCTACCGCAAATACGGACACAACGAAGGGGATGAACCGAAATTTACCCAGCCGAAACTTTACGACATCATTGCCAAACACCCGAATCCACGGGAGATTTACCTCAAAGAAATTATTGATGAGGGGATAATCAAGCAGGAAGAAGCAGACAAAATCATTGAGAAGTTTTCGAAAACGCTGGAGAAAAATCTCGATGAATCGAAAAAAATGCAGACCCTCGAGGTGATGCAGTTTTTAAAATCCACTTGGGAGGATTACCGTCCGGCAAACAGTTCGGACTTTGAGAAATCGCCCGACACCGGATACGACAAGAAAGAACTCGTCAACTTGGCAAAAAAGTTCAACGAGCTGCCTCAGGATAAGAACTTTTTCAGGAAACTGGAAAAGCTGATGAAGGAGCGATTGAAGATGGTCAAGGAGAATTCGCTGGACTGGGCCATGGGAGAACTTTTGGCTTACGCCACATTACTGGAAGAAGGCTACGGTGTGCGCATTTCGGGACAAGATTCCGAAAGGGG
>CAZYWJ010000095.1:2187-8538 GCA_964651785.1 uncultured Cryomorphaceae bacterium | reverse complement strand
CTTCCGCAAAAACCTCACCCAAAAGCCGCTGAAGTACGCTTTTTCGCTCGATGAGATTGAGAAGGAAGCGAAGAAGTATGCGATGGTGAAGGAGAAGGCTTAAATCTGAATTATGAACGCCGAACAAGGAATGTCGAATTACGAAGTGGTTTGTACAAATGACAAGAATATGATCCATAAGATCGATCCCACTTCGAAATTCTAAAATCGGTGTTCGATATTCAGGAATAGGGCCTGTCTTGAACGCGGAGAACGAGCCGTCGCATCGAACGTGGTCATCGAGCGGAGCCGAGATGGAGACGAGATGGATTCGAGGTCGAGTCGAAAAGAATAAATGATTTCGATCAAATCAATTCTTAAGTGATCGCTCTAAGTATCTCAAGAGTTGCCTGCGATTCGAAGTTCCACTCTTTTTTAACATATTGCTCAGGTGCTTTTTTAAAGTCTCCGGGCTGATACATAGAAAATCAGTCATTTGGGAAGTATTCATTTCTTCTAACAGAAGAGTCACAATTTCCAGTTCTTTTCGCGTAAAGATTTTTTCCCTTTTTTGCATGAGATGTGTTATCAAGTTTTTGTGCGTGATATTCTTTCCTGTCCAACGGTACAGGATATGATCTATAGGTTTCAGAGTTGGCATAGCATAAATATTTGACCAATTAAACACTTCTCCGGTGCTATTCTCCATTACCAAACCCGATTTTCGATTGACTTGAATGTATCTGTCTTGAAACTTTATCCGATAAGTGATGGAAAGTCTGTCTTCAGAGTAGATCCGTTTGTCCTTACCTAGTTCGCATAATGCCTCTAATACTTCATGTATCTTCTTCCGATCCTCAGGATGAGTTAAGCGATGCAAATTTTCCACTGTATTAAGGGGAGAATCAGAATTTGATAGCATGCCCGTAAATCCATGCACTTCTATAATAGCTCGGGTTGAGAGATTGCAGATATAAGAACCGCAGTCATCCGTTTCGCACATCTTAAAGATTTTAGCCTTCGCGTAATCGATTCCGGCTAAGCCTTCGTGCTTCAATTTGGCGAGGTTCCTACTCAATTGTCTGGTCTCACCCGTTAATTCTGAATTCATATCGTTTTGATTTTTGGCGACCAAAAGATACAACTTTGGGGTTATTTTTTGAATGTATGGGAGCGGGTAGTTTTGGATGAATCATAAAACTATCAACCAATGAAATCTAAAATCACTAGATCCTACAGCCCCCAACCATGCAAACTTATTTGTTACGCAGCCTTCAGCATTTTCCTTATATTCTTATCAAATATTCTTGTTGCACAAGGAAGTTTTGGAATGCCCTTGGAACTGGCAAAGAACGATACAGGTAATTTTCGACCGCCCTCATACAGTGAGATTTATGCTAATTTCAATCATCTAATGTCAAATCCTGATACTACTTTAGATAAAGCCAAGAAACGAGCACAGCGCTGGATGGCTTATACTATGCCATATCTAAGTAGGAGTTCCCAAGGCTCCCTCACCAACCAGCCCTTCAATTATGCGATGAAAGCGATTTACACCAGTCCTCTTCAATGCTCAGGTTCGGATTTGGCTGATTGGAGTAGTGACGGACCATCTGAAATGCCTTCTTGGAATTGGTCAGGTACTCCACAGCAATTTAGCGGCTGGATTGATGCCGTTTATAATAATCCACTGGCACTAAATGAATATTTAGCCGGAACTCGCACATCAGGAATTATGCGTACTACCGATGGAGGAGTTTCTTGGGATTGTGTAACTGATAATTTAAATTTTCCTGTTCTTGGAGTAAGACAGTTCTTGGCAGATCCGAACGATCCCGACAGAATTTTAGCCATCACCGGCACGAAATATATTCAGGGTTCATTGATAATTTCTACAGATGGTGGAGAAAACTGGATTCAGTCCGATCCAAATCTACCGGAGTTTTTTTGGATGTCCTACCATCCTACTATTGATGATTTGGTTTTTGCGATTTCTAAATACGATGTTTATGTTTCATTTGATAATGGAACCACCTTTCAATATTTAGATACCCCACCTCAGCATCCCGATTTAAGTACACCACATCAAACTATGCATCAGATATTTGTTCTAGAGGATCAATTTTATTGTTCTTCACTTTTTGAGAACGAAGCTCCTTGTCTTCTTTATAAATGCTCTATATTGGTGGATCAAGTTGGAGAATCAGTTACTACCACATGGACGAGCGAAGCCGAATATGAATTCACAAATCTGACAGAGGATGATCAACTAACGCAGGTATGGTTCTCAAATTTGGCTTTAGGAAGGTTTTATGTTTATATAGCTTCAAACGAAAAAAGTTATGATGAAGAAGGCGAAGTGGACGGTTATGAGGATCCTACTGAGAAAAAATTATTCAAATCAACCGATTCAGGTGTAAGCTACAATGAAATAACCGGCTATGTCGATGGACAAATACGAAATGATAAATGTGAACTGATAGCGTCAGAAAATGATCCGAATATATATTATAATGCACGAATTTTTCAGGTAAAAAAAGTTAATGACATAACAAATCAATCTACAACTATATACGGAATTAATGATACACAAACCGGTCATCACAATGACTATCGATGTTCTCAAATACTAAATGTCAATGGAAACGATAAAATAGTTTTCGGTAATGATGGCGGAGTCGGGTTGGTTGAAAATGGCTTGGCACCCTTACCGACCATACGTTCTTTAAATGGAGATTTATCCATTAATTTAATTCACGCCTTTAATGTTCATGAAGAAACGGGTAGAACGGCATTTGGTTTTCAAGACCACTATATGATCTACAGGGATCTGAATGGTGACTATTCCAATGTTTTTCTCGATGAAGGTGCTTTCGCCATGATACAGCAGCATTATCCGGACGCAATTGTTGGAGCTGACCTTTCTACAATAATGGATAAATCAGGGTCTTCAAATAATATAGTCAGCCCGAATATAGGTGGCTTTTATTTAGGTGGTTACCAATATCTTTCCCGGCATGACCCTTCTCGTTTCATCGCTGGTTTGAGTGGAGGACGAATCGGTATAAACAAAGGGGTAAATATGTCTGAAATACTAGATATAACACCTCACTTCCAAGATCAAGGTGCCAATGCAAACAGAGATTATACGGTTGGTGCTGTTGCCATGTGTCAGCGAAATCCTACTACCATTTACGCTGCACGCTTAGAAAGTGACAATAATGGAACTGAGAATATTTTAGCCAAATCCGTCGATGACGGAATGACTTGGACGAATTTATCATTCAATAATGTGACGAATAATAACGGTACAACACAAACACTGACTTCACTTGCAATATGGAGAAATATCAGAGCTATCGAGGTTGACCATTTCGATGAAAATCTTGTTTACCTCGGTATAGGAGGGACAAATACCCCCGGAGGTGTCATAGTAGATGAAGAGAAAAAGGTTTTGAAGTCAACCAATGGCGGAACTACTTTTATTGACTGGTCCGAAGGCCTTCCTGCCCTCCCTGTCGAACGCCTGCTCACCATCGAATCAGACAATCATCTGATTTTTGCCGCAACAAGTGTGGGAATCTATTATCGGCATGACGGTATGCAACAATGGGAATGCTTCTCTGAAGGGCTTCCAAAAGTACAGATCACCGGTCTTCAATACGACTATTGCAACAATATTCTCTACGCTTCTACTTATGGTCGAGGTTTATGGAAAACGCCGGTCAACCTGCCAGTTACTAATTCTTTCACGGTGACGGTGAGTGAAGATGAAACCTGGGATGAAAATAAAACGATTCATACGGATATTACGGTAACTAACGGAGCGGAACTAACCATCTCTTCCATAATCCGAATGGCAACCGGCAAGAACATTATCATTGAACCCGGAGCTCAACTAACCCTTGATGGTGGTACACTCACCAATGCATGTGGTGAGATGTGGCAGGGTATTATCATTAAAGGAAATACGGATTTACCGCAAACTACATCAAATCAAGGAGTGGTGGTAACGAAGAACGACGCCACGATCACTAATGCCCGTGAAGCGCTTTTCTTTATTGCACCGGGAGACTGGGGCTCACGAGGTGGAATAGCCTGGTGCAAAAACACCACCTTTTATAATAACAAACGCTCTGCCGCATTTTACAAATACCCGAGCACTGATGAACTGGAAACGTACGACGATATACCCGATTACAAAAGCCACTTTATTGATTGTGAATTTATTTTTGATAACGAGAATTTGTTGAATGAGGGTGAAGACGCACCTTTTTCGCAAGTTACCCTTTGGGGTGTAAAAGGTGTGAAGTTTCTGGGTTGTAAATTTGAGAATACCGAAGACGTAAGCCAATCCGAATTTCGCAGCAGAGGAATATTTAGTAGCGATGCTTCTTACCGCATAGACGACTATTGTGAAGTGCCTATACCCGTAGGTGGCACTTGTCCGACAGCAAACCTTGTCCCCAGTTCCTTCTCCGGTTACCATACCGCCGTGCACCCGTCCGGGGTGGCGGGAAACTACTCACCTACCATCAGAGATACGGAATTTGACCAAAACATGGTAGGCGTATACCTCGACCTGGCCAATTTCAGCGAAGTGGTAGACAATTTGTTTATGGTGGGGGATCATCCTTATGAAAGTGAATTCGGAAGTAACCTTCAAGACAATGCCATCCATCATACAGGAATCTTAACATTTGAAGTCTCCGATTTTGCCATCGAAGACAACGACTTCTATGGTGATGATTCCAATACGGATTTCACCCACGGTGTGGTAGTGCAAGAAGGAGAGGGCGCTATTGTGTCCGTCTACAACAATGAGATGAATAATCTGGGGTCGGGTGCCATTGGTGCGGGCGACAACGATGATTTAGATCAGGAATACGGCCTTCGGTTTATTTGCAATAAAAATACCGGGAATAAGACGGATATGGAAGTAAGGGGATTGGAAGGACAGGATTTGGGTTATATCGACGACACCCAAACGGGAATTAATAATACCCAACAAGCCTCGGGCAATACACTTTCTGCTGCCGACGGACTCAATTCCAACTTTGTACATATGGATTTTCAATCCGATAAATCATACACTTATCGATACGATGATGATTTTTCCAATCAGATTCCCAATGAGGATGAAGTGAATATTGAACCGCCTTTTCCCGATGGCAACATCGAACTGTCCGCAGCTGTTTTTGACAATACCTGTCCATCAAACTATGCTACCGGCCCGGTGAAAGGCGAGTACTACAGTTTAAAATCTCAATTCTACAATTTACTCTATACCTATCATCAATTTATTGACCAAGGGAATACGGAAGGTACACTCAATGACATTGCTTTTTCTTGGTCTGCCGATGCTTGGACGCTAAGGGATCAACTGGTAGCCCGATCTCCCAACAATAGTGATACGGTACTTATCGCTGCCATCGACAAGAATATTCTTCCGCACGGCATGTTGCTGGAAGTGCTGGTTCTGAATCCCGATGCGCTTCGCAACGGAGCTGTAATAAGGCACCTCGAATGCTGCATGGCCAATCCCATGCCTGCGTACATGATAGACATTGTCAAAGTTTCGCAACATACGGCCACCGCCAGAACATTGGTAGAGCATAATCTCAGCAACCTGCGCCACAGTATGGCGTTAAAACACAGAAGGGTGGTAGACGAAATGCTTCGCGACTCATTGGGCACACCTGCTGATACCTTGGTAGAATGGTTGGGAGATATGCGGCACTTGGAAGGCAGGTACAATTTGGTATCACATTATTTAAGCAGAGGCAACTACGCTATGGCCCGTACCACAATGGACTCTCTGCAAGCTCAGTTGAGGCTCGGTGGTTTGAAGACCAAAGAGTTGAATAAAATGCGCCAGTTCACCAACTTTCTAGAAACCATCAATAGCCAAGGCAAGAATATTGCTCAGCTTGATTCAACCCAAATCGATTGGTTGGTGAATATGGTAAACGATCGTGAATCAGGAACGGCAGGTGCCAGAGCCGAGAATATTCTTTGCTTCTTTTACGGCATTTGTTCGCCACCACCACCGTCGCCAAAGTCAAATACCCTCTCTCCTCGTAAGCCAAAGCCCGACGTAGAAGAATTGATTCAAGCGCAAAACAAGGTCGTCATATCTCCTAACCCTGCCGATCAGTTCGTTCAGTTACAGTATGAACTGTTGTTTTCCAAAGCTCAGACAGAAATGTATATTTACGATAAACTCGGAAGAAGAGTAGAAACATATGCGCTTGGCACAGCCATCCAAGGCGTTGAAGTTTTGGATACACGAAACCTTGTACCCGGTTTATATATTGTCGAAATTGTACAAGATAGAAAGCAAGTATTTTCAGATAAATTTATTGTACAACA
>CAZYWJ010000095.1:0-2087 GCA_964651785.1 uncultured Cryomorphaceae bacterium | reverse complement strand
CAAGATCGGTTGTGGTTTTCGGGATTGAGAGTTCGTTTAGAAGAAAATCCCGATGACACTTTGCATTTAGTACGCCTACTGCCTGATGGTTCGGTAGATCCGGAATTTCAGGTGGGCCGCTTGGAGGCTCAGTATCCTGAAGGTTGGGATATCCCACCTCTATTGGTTGTTGGGGTTCTGGAATCTCAAGCAGAGGATGATGTATATTTCATTCACGGGGTTTTCAGCCATTACAACGATACAGCTCAGGCTTGTATCAGCGCCTTAAATGATGCCGGTTACATCCTGGAAAACTATTTTATGAGCCAAGGAGCTACCGTCAATGCTTGGGATCCCGATGATGAAGAGGAATTCCGTGCTCCCTCAGTTCGAGCCATGGAGATTTTAGATGACGGAAGCATTCTTTTCGGCGGCTCTTTCAGCGACTTTATGGGCGTTGAGCGGTATAGCATGGTTAAGCTGAATCAAGGGACGGTGAGCACGCAGGAACGAGATGGCTTAGAAGGGAAGATGAAGATTTACCCAAATCCTGCGCGAGATCGCATAACCGTCCACCTCACCAAGCCGCTCGGCGGAAATATTGAAGCTTTGCAAATTCTTGATCTTTCAGGGAGAACGGTGGCAAGTTATGCTTGGGGTAATGCTATTTTTGATGTTTCGCAAATTGCTATGGGCATGTACTTATTGACGGCGATTGGAAGTGATGGAGCTGCCTTTGCGGTAGAACGATTGGTTATTGACTAAACAAAATGCGTCAATTCACCAACTTTTTGGAAACTATCGACGGTCAAGGGAAGAATATCGCCCAACTCGATTCCACCCAAATCAACTGGTTGGTGAATATGGCAAATGATCGCGAAGCGGGTACGACAGGAGCACGCGCTGAAAATATCCTCTGCTTTTTCTACAATTTATGCACTCCTCCTCCTGCGAGTCCGAAATCGAATAAGGTAAAAGAGCGGAGCCGAGATGGAGCCGAAAGAATTAACGAATATTGGATTACGAAGTGGTGGAATCTAATAAAGGAATGATCACTTCAAGATAGTCTTAACTTCATTATTCATCATTCGGTGTTCCTTGTTCGGTGTTCAAATAAGCCGCCTGTCATGAACAAAGGATCAACGAAAGTCGACCAAAAAAAGCATGACCCATAAGGTCGATTCCACTTCGAAGTTCTAAAATCGGCGTTCCTTGTTCGATATTCAAAAGAGAAAGTACCTTTGCAGCCCCAATGCTCGACTACCTCTTTCTCATCCCTACCAGCCCGAATCTGGACGAAGGCTCTTTGCGCCGAGACCTCCAACGGCTCTGCTTTGAGCAAGTCAAAAAGCTCGACGCCACCTTTGTGGTCTGGCTGCTCGGAGATGCTGAGGTCGACCATCCGCATTTTAAGAAAATAGACTGCGAAGGAATCTCGAAGGAAGAGAAACTCAAAGAAGCCGGCGATCGATTGGCCGACCTTCCCCGATTGGCGAAGTATCTGGTGAGGTTGGACGATGACGACCTGATCAACCCCGAAGTTTTTGACCGTTTGGCGAAAGCCGACTTCGACATAGCCTTTGACCGAAAACATTTTTTCTACGATTTGGCCACCGATTTGGCTTCAAGCCAAAAACGAGAATGGATACCCAATACGGCCATCATGGATTTTGAAAAGGCGATGACGAGAGTAGATGACTTGAGATCATGGAGCGCGGTGGCCGAGCGGAGTCGAGGTCAAGCCGAAGTGGGTGGAGCTGTTACGGATGACGGCAAGAATTACCTCTTTGCCTGTGATCACTCCCGGGCTTGGCATCCCTTTTTTAAGGGAAAGCGGACGATTAAAGAGAAAGAGCCGATTTACTTCCGCATTCTCAATCCTCAGAGCATTACCGCCGGGGGCAGGGGAGAGTTCGATGAAAACAAGTACTTTCGCTATTTGCAAGGGTTCGGGACGTGGAAAGCTGAATTGCCCGCTGCGCTCACTTCCGTGAAAAGCGATCTCGAGAAAATCAGGCAAAAGCATTTTGGCGCCCCGCTTAAATTCAAACCGAAAAGAGGACTCTTGAGCAGATGGAAATGAATTTGGAAGATAAGATCAATGCCTT
>CAZYWJ010000094.1:6530-8582 GCA_964651785.1 uncultured Cryomorphaceae bacterium | reverse complement strand
GAAATAAAGCTCACTCTTCATCACTTTACCATCTTCGCGGTATATCGGCTTTCCGTCCTTATCGAGCTTGCTCATATTGCTTCGCTGAATTTCTTCAAACACATCGGCAATCTTTCCTTCAAGGCCGTGTTTCAATATCGTACCGCATAGAATGTAAAGCATGTCGCCCAATGCATCGGCTATTTCAACGATATCTCCATTCTCAGCTGCTTCGAGATATTCTTCATTTTCCTCTCGCATCAGCTTGTAGCGCAACAGGATATCCGATTTAGAAAGTTGGGCCGTGGGCTTGTCGGCATTCTCAATTCCGAAGGCATCATGAAAGGCTCTTACCTTTTCGATGGCATTGTCTAAAGTCATATCAGGTCGTTTTCACGAAATTAGAAATTCATCAGCTCCCGACTACCGCATGTGGATAACTCGAGAAAACTGCTGAACGCCCCGTCTTTGCTGGAAAGCTTAACATCTTTTAACTGCGAAAGATGGCGGCGTAAAAGTCAATCGTCTCATTTTTGCGTTGTTCAAAAGTCGCTTCTTACCTTAGCGACCCTAAACCTAAATTTTCATTGCTGAAACTTAAATTCGCGGGATGAACACCGAAGAAATGAACGACACTACTGAGACTCCTCTTAATCAAGGAGCTTCGACCCAAAAGGTCGATATTAAAGCGCTTAATGAAAGGATACAAAAGGAAAGTGCCTTCGTAAAGTTGGTTACCCTTGAAATGGAAAAGGTCATCATAGGCCAACGCGATATGGTAGATAAGCTGCTCATCGCACTTTTGGCTGATGGTCACATACTACTCGAAGGAGTGCCTGGTTTGGCAAAAACCCTTGCCATTAAGGCCCTGGCAGGATGTATCGATGTTGATTTTAGTCGTGTTCAGTTTACACCTGACTTACTTCCTGCCGATGTGGTCGGTACAATGGTTTACAGTCCGAAAGATCAGGGCTTCAGCGTAAAAAAAGGACCCGTGTTTGCCAACTTCGTATTGGCGGATGAGATTAACAGAGCGCCGGCCAAAGTTCAAAGTGCCTTGCTCGAAGCCATGCAAGAACGTCAAGTGACAATCGGTGGAGATACTTTTAAACTTCCCGAACCATTCTTGGTTTTGGCTACGCAGAACCCGATAGAGCAAGAAGGAACCTATCCCCTTCCCGAGGCGCAGGTGGACCGTTTTATGCTCAAAGTCGTTTTGGACTACCCGAAAAAAGAAGAAGAGAGCCTCATTATAAGAAATAACGTTTCACTGGCTCCGTTTCCAAAGACCAAAAAAGTCGTCGACCCGGATCAAATCATTCGCGCGCGCAGCATCGTGCGAGAGGTTTATATGGATGAGAAAATTGAGAAATACATCGTGGATTTGGTGTACGCCACCAGAAATCCCGAAGACTATAATTTGAAAGACCTTCGCGAACTGATTGGTTTCGGAGCATCTCCCCGAGCCAGTATCAGCATGGCTTTAGCAGCTAAGGCATTTGCCTTCTTGAATCAGCGTGGCTTTGTAATACCCGAGGATGTAAGAGCCGTGGCGCCCGATGTAATGCGTCACCGCATCGGCCTTACCTACGAGGCTGAAGCCGAAAACGTAACCGTAGGAGATGTAATTCAAAAAGTACTGAACACCGTAGAAGTACCGTAGATGGCTACAGACACCGCAGAGCTTCTCAAAAAAGTTAGGCGCATCGAGCTGAAGACCAAAGGTCTCTCCAATCAAATATTTTCAGGAGAGTATCACTCAGCGTTCAAAGGGCGCGGGATGGCCTTCAGCGAAGTACGCGAATATGCCGTGGGCGATGAAGTACGCACCATTGATTGGAACGTTACGGCTCGCTTCGGACATCCTTACGTCAAAATTTTTGAGGAAGAACGAGAGCTCACGGTGATTTTGGTGGTAGACGTTTCAGCCAGCGATAGTTTCGGAACAACCTCTCAAATAAAGAAATCACTCATTACTGAAATCTGCGCCGTTTTGGCTTTTTCGGCTATTACCAACAACGACAAAATCGGGGTGATTTTCTTTAGCAATAAGGTCGAGAAATTCATCTCACC
>CAZYWJ010000094.1:1347-6430 GCA_964651785.1 uncultured Cryomorphaceae bacterium | reverse complement strand
CGTCGAGAATCCGAAATGCCTAACGTGGGAATGGCTCAGTTTGCCGATCCCGAAACCAATGAGGTGCGGTGGGTGAATACGGCTTCGAGAAAAGTCCGTGAAGCCTACCGTCAGGCGGCGCTTGATCGCGAACTAAAGGCCTCGAATGCGCTGCGTCGAGCGGGAATCGACACGGCATCCATCGCTACGGACGAATCGTATATCCAACCTTTGAGAAACCTATTCAGCAAACGGTCCTAGTGAGAGCGCTACGAAACATATCGATTGCTATTGCCTTTTGCCTGCTCAGCGTGCTTTCCATCGCACAGCAAGCTGATGCTACCTTGAGCCCGAATGAAATTCTCATCGGTGAGCAAGCCGTGATGACATTGAGCGTAAGCTACGACAAAAGCAGTATGCCTGAGGTTGAGTTTCCTCAATTCGGGGATACATTGATTACCGATGTCGAAATCGTACGCCAAACGGATATTGACACACTCAGCACGGCGGATGATGTAACGGAAACGCGCATTGAGAAAAAACTCTACCTCACCTCTTGGGACACCGGATTTTACGCCATTCCGCCATTTCAAATTAACATAAACGGAGAAATTCAGAATACTGAAGCCTTTCTCCTTACGGTAAAGACGGTTGAGATTGACACCACGGCAGGCATTAAACCTCCCGCTGAGATTTACGAAGTCGATTTAGGTTGGCAAGACTACTTACAGGCTTATTGGTACTACCCTGCGGGTGCTTTGGCCTTAGCGGGATTGATTGTGGCAGTCATCTTACTCGTTCGAGCTCAGCGCAAAAGGCGAGCAGAAAAACCAATCATTGTCAAAGCAGAGCCGCTGCGCCCTGCCGATGAGATTGCCAAGGAGCAGTTGGAAGAAATTCAACGAGAAAAAATTTACAAGAAGGGTAAAGTCAAACAGTACCATACGGAAATTACCGACGTATTGCGTGACTACTTGGAGCGTGTTTACGACATACCCGCGCACGAGCTCACCTCAAATGAGATTATGAACCGATTGCGCTACGTTGGCCTTACCGATCAGGAATCTCGACAACTCAGGGTGGTCATGAACCGAGCGGATATGGTGAAGTTTGCCAAAGATCAACCCGATGAACAAGAAAATGAAGATGCGGTGAAGCAATCGCTGGCTTTTGTAGAATCTACTGCCGCCAGAATGCTCGCCGACAAAGAGATAAATGAATAGGCATCAGCAAATAGGATTGATTTTCGCCGTGGCCTCTACCCTCGGAGCAGCCGTGTTGTGGCTTTACTTGCGCGATGAATACTTCTACGCTTTTCGTCCGGCTTTCCTCTTTCTATTCCTTATTCCGCTGCTCGGGGTTTACCACGTTTTCTCCCTTTCGGGGAAAACGCCCAAAGTCACGCTTTCTTCATTGAGTCAGTTTCCCACCGAAGGAGCCATCACTAATGAGCTTTTGGTGCACACGCCGTTTTTGCTTCGCAGTATCGGTTTAGCACTGGTGATTATAGCGCTGGCACGTCCGCAATCGAGCCTGAGCTGGCAAAACGTAAGCACCGAAGGGATCGACATCGTGGTAGCCATGGATATTTCTGCTTCCATGCTGGCGCAGGATTTCAAACCAAATCGGCTGGAAAGCTCTAAACAAGTAGCCATTGATTTCATTGATGCCCGTCCCAATGACCGCATGGGCCTGGTTGTTTACGAAGGCGAAAGCTTTACGCAAAGTCCATTGACCACCGACCATCGCGTTTTGATCAACCTTTTCAAGGATATTAAAACGGGAATGGTGCAAGGCGGTACCGCCATCGGGATGGGATTGGCTACAGCCGTAAACCGCCTTCGCGATAGCGATGCCAAAAGCAAAGTAATCATCTTACTGACCGATGGAGACAACAACGCAGGCTCCATCGCTCCGCTTACCGCCGCAGAAATCGCCAAAGAGTTCGGAATTCGGGTTTACACGATCGGCGTGGGTTCTCAAGGTAGGGCATTGTCACCGATTGCCGTTTATCCCGACGGTCGCTACAAATACGATTATGTAGAGGTGAAAATAGATGAGCCGACTTTGAAAGAAATTGCCAAGATGACCGACGGTGCCTATTTTCGGGCCACCGACGAAAAAGCCTTGGCGAAGATTTACTCGCAAATCGATAAGCTGGAGAAAACAAAAATTAACGTCACCGAGCATAGTCGCAAAGCCGAAGAGTACTACTTTATCGCGCTCATTGGCAGTTTGCTTTTGCTGACTGAGTTCTTTTTCCGAAAACTGGTTTTACAAACACTTCCCTGATGCAGCAAACCTCAAAATACAATCTCACGGGCATCTTGATCGCCGCTTCCATTTTGGAAGTGGTTTTCTGGATTTTGTTCGGCGTGGTGTACTTCGTGGTGATGGATGCCGTGCCCGGGTTGCGATTGGGAAGACCCGAGTTATGGTGGCTCCTTCTGCTCGGCCCCCTTATGTTTTTCTTGTTTTGGTTCTCGGTGTGGTCCAAAAACCGAAGGCTCGACCGTTTTGGCGAAAGCCGATTGCTCAGCTCTTTGGTTACGGAACTTTCCAGTGTTAATACGGGAGTAAAATACATTCTTTGGCGACTGGCGGCAGCCTTTTTGGTGGTGGCCCTGATCAATCCCCAATTGGGGTCAAAAATGGCTGAAGCGAAGGTGAAGGGCATCGACATCATCGTGGCGCTGGACGTGAGCAACAGTATGATGGCTGAAGATCTCTCGCCAAACAGATTGGTGAGCGCGCGGAGGGCAATTTCTAAAATGCTGGAAGAGCTCAAAGGCGATCGGGTCGGAATCATCGTTTTTGCCGGACAGGCATTCGTGCAACTGCCCATTACCAGCGATTATGCAGCAGGTAAGCTCTTCCTCTCCACCATCGACAATGATGTGGTGCCCGTGCAGGGAACGGACATCGGTGCAGCCATTGATTTGTCCATTAAAAGTTTCAGCGAAGAAAGTCCTGCTCAAAAAGCCATCGTGGTGATTACGGATGGTGAAAACCACGAAGAGGACGCTGTGGTAGCTGCGCAAGAAGCTGCCGAACATGGAATAAAGGTTTTTACCATTGGAATGGGCTCACCTGACGGTACGCCGATTCCTCAGTACAATGGCCGAACGCGAACCGGGTTTAAGAAAGATCAGGATGGCAATATTGTAGTCTCTAAGCTCAACGAGCAAATGCTAAGAGAAATTGCCAATGCAGGAAATGGCGCCTATGTGCGTGCTTCCAATGCCGAAGTGGGTCTCGAGCCACTTTTGGCTGAGCTCAACCAAATTGAGAAAACCGATATGGGCACGGTGGCTTACGCCGAATACGAAGATCGTTTTCAGATATTTTTGGCATTGGCCTTGGCTTGCCTGATCTTGGAGTTTTTCTTGGGCAACCAAAAAGGAAGAGTCGCGAAACGCTTTAAACTATTCGAACGATGAGAACGAAGATGATCATATTGCTTTCTCTTCTCCTACCCTTTTCGGCCTGGAGCCAAAAAGAGAAAATAGACACGAAGAAGGGCAACGACAATTACCGCAGCGGCCGCTACGAAGAAGCCATTGAGGAATATACCAAGGCCTTGGAGAATGAC
The DNA here is from genome assembly GCA_964651785.1 of uncultured Cryomorphaceae bacterium. Taxonomy (GTDB): domain Bacteria; phylum Bacteroidota; class Bacteroidia; order Flavobacteriales_D; family Cryomorphaceae; genus JAKVAV01. The sequence continues at coordinate 2,859 of CAZYWJ010000094.1, read as the reverse complement.
CCGGAATACATGAAAGCTTTGTTCAATACGGGGAATGCTTTGCAGGAAATGTCGCGAAGATTGGCCGAACAAGCTCAAAATGCTCAATCGGAAGAAGAGAAGCAAGAGTTGATAGAAGGATCGAAGAAAGCCAGCCAAAAGGCGGCATCGCAATTTGCGTCTGTAGCTAAAATGGCTAAAACCAAGGAAGAGATCAACAAGGCTCAGTATAACTTGGGCAACTCCCGACTGATGAGTGGTGAGCTTGATGCGAGCATCGAAGCTTATAAAGAAGCACTTCGCAAAGTGCCGACTGATGATGATGCGCGTTACAATTTGGCTTATGCTCAGCATTTGAAAAAACAGCAAGAGCAACAACAGCAGCAGCAAAAACAAGATCAGCAACAAGACGAGCAGAAAGAGCAAGAAAAAAAAGAACAGGAGCAGCAGGAAAATCAGGAGAAACAAGATCAACAGCAAGAACAGGAACAGCAACAGCAACAAGAACCTCAGCAACTTTCAAAGGAGGAAGCTGAGCAGCTGCTTGAAGCGCTTATGAAACAAGAGAAAGACTTGCAGGAAGAATTGAAAAAGAAGAAGAACAAAAAAGCACAGCGAATCAGAATTGAAAAAGACTGGTAGACATAGTTGGATCATAGCATTTTTGATGCTCCTCTCTCCCGTTTTTTCATGGGGGCAAGATGCGACTTTGGTGGCTTCGGTCGATAAGAATCCCGTTTCGGTAAATGACGTCTTCACGCTAAAAATCACCTTAACGAACGGAAAGGGAAATATTGAAACACCGGATCTGAACGATTTTCAAGTCGTATTCGGCCCTTCGCGTTCTTCCAGTTATCGCATTGTGAATGGCAGGCAGTCGAGCTCCATTACCTTCTCTTACACATTACGCCCCAAACAAACGGGAAATTTTGAAATAGGCGTCGCTAAAGCCAATGTTGACGGAAAAGTCCTGACCACTTCTCCCATCAAAGTTGAAGTAGTAAAAGGAGCGAGCACTTCCTCATCCGGTAGCGGTAATTCACGCAGCAGTGCAGGCGGCGGGACCACGCAAAGTTCGAATAAGAACTTAATGGTGCGCACCCAACTTTCCAAAACAAATGTTTACAAAGGAGAGCAGATCGTAATTTCGTACATTCTGCTGAGTCGGTACAACAATATCGATTTGGGAGAAATGGATTTCCCTACCCTCGATGGTTTCTGGACGGAGAATTTTCCCGACGAACAAACCACCTGGGAGCCGAACTACGAGATGATTAACGGTGTGCCGTATCGCAAAGCCATATTGCGTCAGCAGGTTATTTTCCCGCAAAGAGCTGGCACTTTAGAAATAGAGCCTTTTGTGCTTACCGCAAATGTCAACCGTTCTTTTTTCAATCCGGGAGAAAACATCACCGTGAGAAGTAACTCACCAAGTATAACCGTGAAAGCATTGCCCGACGGAGCTCCGGCATCTTTTAACGGGGCGGTCGGAAACTTGGATTTCGCAGCCACCGTGGATAAGAAGGAAGCGAA
>CAZYWJ010000094.1:0-1247 GCA_964651785.1 uncultured Cryomorphaceae bacterium | reverse complement strand
ATGGCTCGGTTTGCCCCCGTCACCGAAGTAAGCGATGAAGTGTTTTACAAGCGTACCGCTGAATTAATTGAAAACCTTGAGGAAAGATTAAAATGAAAAAGCTCATCCTTTTCTTTTCTGTAGTTTTAGTCTCAGCTTCGGCTACGAGCCAAGGGTTGGATTATGCCCGCGATCAATTCTCTTTGGGAAATGAGGCCTACATGAAGGGTGATTATGAAACGGCCCTCAACCACTTTCTGGAAGCTGAACCGAATACGGAAGGCCTGGCCATTAATTACAACCTTGGCAATTCCTATTTCAAGCTTGGTCAGATCCCTGAAAGCATTTTGCACTACGAGCGCGCCTTGCGCTTTGCTCCTTCAAATGAAGACGTACAGTATAATCTGAGCATCGCCAACGACATGATCGTTGACAAAATTGAGGTCTTGCCAAAAAGCAAACTTCAAATTTGGTGGAACACCTTCCGCTACCGTTTGGGACCTGACGGATGGGCGCAAATCTGCATAGCTCTGGCCATCACATCGGTGTTGCTCTTTTTGCTGTATTATTTTGGTCAAGCCAAAGGAGTCAGAAGATTCGGTTTCTTCGGTAGTATTGTCGCATTCGTATTCTTAGTCCTCACATACACCTTGGCCGTATCGGCAGAGAATTATCGCTACGCTCAAAAGTCGGCTATCATCTTTACCGATAAGGTAGATGTGAAAAGCGAACCGCGCGGAGGAAGTGTAAACGTCTTTGTACTTCACGCCGGCACCAAAGTCGAGATATTGAGCCAAGAAGGTGAGTGGTACGAAGTAGAAATAGCTAGCGGCGCTCAGGGTTGGATTTATCAGGATGAGCTGAAGCTGATCTGACCCGAACCTCCCGATTTTTCTTTGTTTCGCTAAAGCGAAAGACGTGGTGTTCACCACCTTATGTAACCTAATTGTTTTGCAGGCGTATGTACTTGTACCCTTTAAATTATGAATCGTGTGCAGAATACCACCACGAGTACAAGTACTCATCGACAACGGACACCCGCCCTACTGCCTTTGCTGCGGGACTGAAAAGAACCTGACCTTCGATCACATCTATCCGAAGAGTAAGGGCGGACCTGATTGCAACAGCAACGGACAAATCCTTTGCGGAAAATGCAACAGTACCAAAGGCAGTCTCATCCTTTCCATTCCTGAATTGCGCGAATACATGTTTATTCGCAAAGAGGCGAAAGCCATACCATGGCACGTGCCGTACAGGCTTACTGCTTA
>CAZYWJ010000093.1:3522-8897 GCA_964651785.1 uncultured Cryomorphaceae bacterium | reverse complement strand
CACAACAACCGAATAACCGCAACTCAGCTTACTTTAACACCGGATAAACGCAACTCATTGCACTTACTCAGCTTATGGTATGATCGAGTACCCGTCTCCAATCGTTGTTTTGGTTTAAATTTCCCTACAAAGTAGAAAAACTCCCGATAAGTCTTTCAATCAAAGTAATTTTTGTCGGTAACGACATCCGCAGAACTCACAAAAAAAGGGCCGCCTCCCGGCAGCCCTTTTTCCGATCTATCGGTTATCGATCTACCTGTTTTTAACCACCTTGTTTACGGTGCGGTTTCCGTCGGCATTTACGGCTATGGAGTATACGCCGCTTGGCAGGTCGGCGGTGTTGATGGCATAGCGGTGGGTGCCCGGTGCGAGGTTCGGATGGTCGAGGACCTGCACCACCATCTGCCCCATCATATCGTATACCTCCACGCTTACCCTGCCGTAAGCGCGGGTGGTGAATTCTACGTTGGTAACTTGATCAAAGGGGTTGGGAAACACCTTTACTTCTACATCGGCCACTGCTTCCTTCTGAACGGACGGATCGAGGAATTCGGGCTGTCCCGTTTCTCCTCCCGCTTTGGCATCGGCATCGCCGAAAGGATTATCGCAATTGTCGATATAGGCTTCGAAAAAGCTACCCTCGTCGGCCCAAAATCCTGCACCAAGGCTTACGTAGTTGGGAGCACGGAAACTTCCCTCCGAACCATTGAGCAAAAGAAAGAGGTTAGACGGAAAACCGAAGTAGGTGAAGCTGGAATTGGCCGCCATATGCACGGCTTCATTGTCAGAATAGCCATAATTTCCCGTGTAGTACGCATTGAGCGGGGCTACTTGGTGATTGATGACGGCATTGCGAGAAAGGACCAGCCTGTCCACGTTTCGTTGCAGAAGGGAGCCAATGGGGCGATCGGAACCTCCGCAAAAGTAGCTGCCGATCGAGCGACTGAACACATTTACACGCGAGCACGAACCCGTACCACAAGCTTCCTGATAGGCCATTACGGTTCGGAAGCAACCGTTGGGATCTCCCCAGCCCGCGTAGGGAGCGGTTCCCGGTTCATCCGTATTGAAGAGATCGTGGGTACAGAGCATATTGTGCCCGAGCTCATGGTGAAAGGTATACACACTGAAATTTGATGTGCCCGTAACCGAGAACTGATCTTGGTAATCGAGATCCAAATAGGCAATTCCACCACCACCTGGGACGATCAGCGCGCATTGATCGGCTCTCCACACACTGCGCAAGGCATGCACCTCGTCCATGAAGCCATCGCTCGTGCCTCGCCAAAGACTGAGGTTATCACCATTGTCTGAAAGTGCCGTGTAGTTTACGCGGTAAGCGTGAGCCAGCTCTATATTGAAGGTCACATTGCCATAATTGTATGCCGAATTGGCCAGGTTGAACAGATTGTTGATCTGAGCCAGAAGATTGGTATACTGATCCTCTGCCGCAGGCGTAAAACCTACCAAGACCCTGATTTTGCAATCGCCCGATATCTTCTCCTCCGAGAGATTGTTGACGTAATCCGGATCGGTGATCACGGGACGTTTTTCTTTGGGAGCCTTGATGTCGTGATTATGACTGAAGCACTCTTCTTCGGGTACTTCACCTGAATTGACTTCGTACAATACGTGCAGTCCTTTGCCTATGTGGGTTATGGCGTAGATCATATCGTCTATGGTGAAATGCCCGACCAGCTCCTCTCCCACCTTGACCATATTTACATCTCCACCGCCGTGCTCGTAGCCGACGATCTGACCGCACCACGAGATGTGAGAACGTGAGTTGCTACCGCGATCAACTTTGACCACCTCGTACTTTTCCGTACGGCTAGGGTTGAAGATCAACCCTTCCTCCTTGAGGGCCTCCATGTTGATCTCAACGAATCGGATGTTCTCGTTGATCGGATTCTCGGTAATCGTTCGCAGGTAGTGTTGCTGCTTTTCGTCCAGCGGCGGCGTGTAGCTCAAGTGGTTTATGAGGTCTTGCGCATCCAAAGTCGCTGCCGCCATAAAACAGATGAGCGCCGTAAGTACTCCGTTTCCCGCTCTGATTCGCGGATTTGTTAAGTGTGTCTTCATGGCTCTCTTAGTTTTCAAGTGCTTCAATTCGCGTGCGGAGGGCTTCGTTTTCGGCTTGCAAGGCTTCGCTCTTCGCGTTCAGCGCATCATTGCTCTCTTTTAGCTCAAGCAAATAGAGTGTAAGCTCTTCCACCTTTTCGATGGTGAGTCGCTGCATTTCGCCGAGGTCTACCCCGCCCTGCTCTTCGAGTTCTGCCGCAGAAGGAACGTTGGGCAGGTGCTTTTCGGTTTCGATGAAATCTCCGAGTTCATCCAGACTGAGTCTTTCGTAACTTTCGTCGAATACGTAGTCGGGCCAGCTACCGGTCAGTTGCACGCGTAATTCGTTGCAAATCATATTTCCGTTTACGGAAACTTTGTAGCCGGCAGCACCGTCGATCGTACCCACTCTCAGGTCGCCGCTCACATAAGTTGTTCCTGCAAAATAGCCGGCCCAGTTCCTAGTCCCTCCTGCAGCCGCGCCGTATACCCCGATGCGTTGACCGCCACTACCGGAAGCAAAACCGTAAATACCGTAGGCCGTTGTGCCCGAAGTAGAAGTCGAATTTCCGTATACCCCTCTTCCTCCGTTGGATTGGCCGTATACGCCCCAACCCGTACCGTCGTGGATACCTCTCACTCCGATTCCAAAGCCCGTGGTGCTAAAATTATGTCCGTATACGCCTGCTGAATTAGTTCCGGGAGTGGTGCTGTTTACATATCCACGCACCCCTGAGGCACCGGATGAAGTCGATTCCGTTTCGCCCCATACACCGGGGAAAGTTCCGCTACCCGTTTTCGTTCCGCGAATGGCGTAGGAGCCGGTGGTAGCCCTGACGGTTCCGGCTACTTCAAGCCGATGGCTCGGATCCGATACTCCCAGCCCCACATCACCGTTGGAAAGTATGGTCATTCGGTCAGATCCGGCTGTTCTCATAATTATATTGCCGTTGCTGGTAGCTGCAAAACTCATATCGTTATCTTCGGTAGATATCCTACCGATAACCACATTGTTCTTAGAGAACGCCAAACGCGATTCACTGGTTAACCCGAAGGTGCCCGGAGCAGCTCCCGGATTTTCCAAAAGTAAAAGGTTTCCGCTACTACCTTCCGGTGATCCCGGCAATACAAAATTCGTTGGTGTGCCGGTCACCTGTGCGAATGAACTTCCCGCCGTTATGGCTGAAGATGCCAGCTCACTGCCATTCCATCTGGGTACATCCAACTGTTCCAGCGTTTCGGAAATTTTCGGATCGGTTTCGGCATTGATGTATCCCGCCGCGGCATGGTCACCCCAAGAGTGAGCCTGATTCCATTGAGTGGAAGACCCGCCCGACGCCGTGATGGTTCCCGAAGTCGAGAGATTTCCGTTTGACGCATTGACGTCAAATAATGAATTGCCGGAAGAACCCCTGAATTCGTATCGCAGGTTGCTTCCGTTAAAAAACAGCCCGTAATTCGGATTTGCCGCCGACCTGAAGGCGTAGCTGTTATTGGGTACCAAGTAGTCACTTCCCGAGGCAAATTGCAGGTTGTTCGTCAGGTGGCCGTTATTCGCATTGAATGAGAAAATGGGTACGGCCCCTCCGTTTCGAAACTCGTACTGACTGCCCGTGGAATTGAAAAACAATCCGAAATTGGGATTTTGAGTAAATTGAAAAGCGTATTGATTCGGCCCGATGTCGATGGTTTGGGCTTTTACTTCAGTCGCCGAAGAAAAGGCAACTGCGGCTGCGATAATCAAGATGGGCCGTGCGCATCTTTTGAAAAGGTTTTTAGTTTTCATGGGGATTGGTTTTGTGCGACAATGCCCGTTCAGTGTAGTTGTGGCAGCACCGCTGATTAATTAAATGAAAAGGTTAACGGAGACCGATAGAATCACGAAGTGATCTGATTGGTCTCACGATTCAAAAGTATTCGGAGGCCATTGGCTTGGCTAACAGCATAGTTTCATTTCCTGACACTATAGTCTCAAAGGCTGATTTCCCTTTATTAACGGGTGGAAAAGACTGATTGGATCACTCGTTTTACTTCTTGTCTTTTGCAAAAGCTGAGGGTGAAACCCCGAAGAGTTCTTTGAAGCACTTGGCAAAGTAAGACAGGTTATTGAATCCTACGGCGTAGGCCACCTGTGTTACACTATCGCCATCCTTTTCCAGGATTTGTGCGGCCCGCTTTAAGCGGAAATTGCGCAAGAGTTCACCGGGCGTTTGGGATGTGATGGCCTTGAACTTTCGGTGGAGTTGTGCTTTGCTCATGGCCAATGATTCCTGCATTTCGGCCGTGCCGAAATCGGGATCGGCGTAGCGCTCTTCAAAAAGGTCGAGTGTTTTTTGGAGAAATTGCTCATCCATAGAGTTTACGGTCACCTCTTTAGGGTTGATGTAATTGCTCTTGGTAAATATTTCTTTTAACCTATCCCGCTGCTGAATGAGGTTTTTGACACGCACCTGCAATTCCGCCGTGTTAAACGGTTTGGTCAGGTAGTCGTCAGCGCCCGTTTCGAGGCCTTCTATTTTGTTTTCGATGCCCGCCTTTGCCGTGAGCATGATTACGGGGATGTGGCTGGTGTGAATGTTTTGTTTTAGTTTCTTGCAAAGGCTGAGCCCGTCTATTCGTGGCATCATCAGGTCGGTGATGATGAGATCGGGAGTCTGCGTCTTGGCTTTTTCCAAACCATCGCCACCATTGATGGCTTCCAGTACATTGTACCCGTCTGCCAATTGCTGTCGGATGAAGTCGCGCATGTCGACGTGGTCTTCTATGATGAGGATGGTCTTTTGAGCCTTTAGCTGATCGGGTAAGACAAGATTATCGGGATAGTCAAAATCATCTTCCCTAGTCGGGTAATCGGTTTCCGGTTCGTCCTGAGGAGGCATAATTTCCTCCAAAGGAATATTGACCTTAAATAAGGTCCCTTTGCCCGATTCACTTTCCACATAAATTTCTCCATTCATCAAATCAACCAGTTCCTTGGTAAGAGCCAAACCGATCCCCGTTCCCTCTTTTTCTTTGGTAAAGCTGTCGTCTACCTGATAAAACCGATCGAATACTTTAGTAAGATTTTCAGCGGGAATACCGTGACCGCTGTCTTTAACATTCATGCGCAACAGTCCGTGGTCATATGAGGCAGCGAAAACCACCAAACCATTGTCTGATGTAAACTTGAATGCATTGCTGAGCAGGTTGTAGACGATTTTTTCCAATTTGTCCCGATCAAAGGAGGTCCAAACGGTTCTCGCGGGAATGTCGATCCGGTAGTCCATATTTCGGCTGGCCGCATGCGAACTGAAGGATGATGCCGCCGCCCTGAG
>CAZYWJ010000093.1:0-3422 GCA_964651785.1 uncultured Cryomorphaceae bacterium | reverse complement strand
AGTCCATATTTCGGCTGGCCGCATGCGAACTGAAGGATGATGCCGCCGCCCTGAGGCATTTGAAGGTATTGCCTTCGGAAGGCTCCAATTCCAGTCCTCCGGCATCTACTTTCGACAAATCGAGAAGTTGGTTGACCAGCTTCAGCAAACGGTTGGCATTTCGGCGCAACATCTTGATATTGGTCAGAGGCATCGGTTTATCGGGCGATTCTTCGGCGAGTTCTATCGGACCTTTGATTAAAGTCAGCGGCGTTCTGAATTCGTGGGAAATATTGGCGAAGAGCCGCGTCTTCATTCGATCGAGCTCCTTGAGTTGGTCGGTCTGCTCTCGGAGTTGGCAGGTCTTCGCTTCCAATTCGGCATTCTGTGCCACGATGGCTTCCGTGCGTTCTCCCACTATGGCTTCCAATGCGAGGTTTTTGTTTCGAAGCTGCCTGGTTCGCCAATTGTTGATTGCCAAGAAGACGAGCACGGCCGATAGCGCGTAGAGCAGGTAAGCCCACCAAGTGCGGTGCCACGGCGGCAGTATTTCAAATGCAAAGCTGCTTTCGGCGCTCAGTTGCCCGAAAACATCCTTCGAACGAACCTTAAAAGTATAAGTTCCTTCGGAGAGGTTGGTGTAATCTTTCCTGGTTTCCGCGGTCCAGTCAGACCAGTCGTCATCAAATCCTACGAGATGGTATTGATAGCGCTGAGCCTTTTCGTCGTAATAGCCGGTGCTGCCGTATTCTACCCTAAGGCTTTTGTTGGAGAAAGGCAGGGATATTTTCGAATTGTGGTACGGCCCCGAAATAAGCAGGGAATCGGTATCGTACTTCACTTTGCTGATTAGTGCGAAACTTCCGCTATTGTCAATCTTCTTTTGACTGAGGTCGTGCCTGTACACGCCGTCGTTTCCTCCGTACCACACTATCCTGTCCTCGGGTTCTATGAGGGCTGCAATTTGCTCCTGCCCTGCTATCCGCCCCTCCATCAATTCTTCCACCTCATATTTTCCCGAAGCCTTTTTCCAAGCGATGTAATTATTCGGATACCCGTCCTTACCGTATGTGGTGAATACCACATTCTCAAAGGCATCTACATGGTTTAGCCGCATGCGTTTGTACTCGGTGGTAAAGAGGTAATGAAGAGCGGTATCTTCGGCAAAGGTGTTGTTCTCTCGGTTGTAAAAAAAAGTCGTTTTGCCTGATTGATGCGGCGTACAGTATACGTTTCCGTTTACCTGAAATAATTGCACCCTTTCTTCGGGCAGGCCGTTGTCGGGTTCAAACTTTTCGAGAAGCGGATCCTTCAAATCCCTCGCTTTGTTGAGGTCTTCATATCGGATATGCCAAATGCGTTCTTCGCTCGTTTCCAACCAAATACTTCCCGATGGCTCTACCACCATGGAATACGTATCGTTATCCAAATCAATCACCGGGCCCTCTCGAATCCAATCGCCATCTTTGAAATAGATGGATTCAAAGCCGCGCGCGGTGGTAATAAAGACGCGGTTGCTATCGAGAGGCGACCGCTTGAATTTTGAAATATTCTCCGTACGAATGTTGGTCACTTCACCGTCAGCTATGTCATAAATTCCACCCGAACCGCCTACCAACAACCTGTCATCAAAAACGAGGATGTCCCAAATTCGCTGTTTCATATCGTAAACACGTTCGAAATGAGCTGCGCTGTTCTTATTTTGCTTTAGCACAAAAAGGCCATCGTCCGTGCCTGCGTAAAGATCGCCTTTGTAGCGAATCAGTGCGAAAACCCTGAAATTTCCGCCCAATAGATTGAAGTGCAAGAACGGTGAGGGATACTCTATTTTGGCAATGCCGTTGCCGAGGCAGGCCCACAGGATCCCCGATTTATCTTGAAACAATTGGTACACTTCCAGGGAACCCAAATAGTCCTTTTCGTTCAGCAATAGCTTTTGCTTGCCCTCCCGGTCAATGACCACCAGGCCTGCATTTAGAGTGGCTATGGCAAAAGATCCGTCATTCAGTACGATCCCGCCGTAGGGAAAGCTCTCCGTAAGGTAGTCCTCTGCTTCGTTGGAAAACGGAAGGATTTCGGTATCGCCGTGGATGTAAAAGCCCTTTAAGGTGCCGATGAGGATTTTATCATCGGAATAAGGCAACATTACCGTTACCCCTTTTTTTATGTAAAACTCCCCGTTCGGAATCAACTCCAAGTTTTCGTTTTCCATGCACATCATCCCTTTCGAATCGTGCATGATGTGGAACTTACCCCTGACGACAAATGCAAAGCGAAAGGCGTTCTCTTCGGATTTCCAAACTTTCAGTTCTTCATTGCTCCATCTGAAAATTGCCTCTTTGCTTCTGAAATATACGCCGTCGTCGGCGGTGTGCACACTCCAAATGGTAGAAAAATCCCGATCCGATTCGGGTAAGCTATCCGATAGGGAGACATATTGAAACTGTCCCCGCTCATCCGGCTCAACGTATCCGAATTCACCCGAGGCACCGACGTACACGCGATTCTGCTTGTCAATAGTGATGCATTTGGTATGCGTTTTATTCGGCAATTCAATTAGTTCCCAAGTGACGCCGTTGTATATCAGGATACCGCCGCCATTGGCAAAGTACATCAGACCGAGGCTATCCTGTACGGCGCCCCAGTTTTGAGTGAGCGCATGGTAGTCGTTGGTTGAGTAATAGGAAATAAAAGGGAGTCCCGCCTCATTCTTCTTTGTGGCTGTTTTGGGTCCCGCTTTATCCTGGCCCGCTAAGGATAGCCCGATTGCCGTAAAGCAAAAAAGCGTGAGACATAATCGGCGGACTTCCATAGGGTTGGCGAAAGAAATTTGAATATAGAAATAAATCCTAAATGAGGTGATGAAAGCTTATTCCGGCCTACTATTCAGGCTTACGCCAAAAGAGGGTATAATCGGGAATGAAGGCTAACAGAATAGTCTCAAATATTGACACGGTCGGCTCATGGCGGTGTTGTCATGATTTTTTTCCCGGTGGAAAAAATCACGCCAACACCTGAATCTCATGCGATACGAAATTCTACAGATATGTCACGCCTACAGCGTGATATGATTTCGAAATGCCCCATCAAGCATCCAAAACTCAATTTCGTACGATCTCTATCTCCAAATTCACATTTTTCTTCAATACAATGGAGCAATGCGTACTAAGTATTTTCAAATGCCGCTCATAGCGGTGTTGTCATGATTTTGTTCCCAATGGAAAATATCACGCCAACACCTGAATCTCGATCGAATTCAATTCCTACAAATATGTCACGCCTACAGCGTGATATGATTTCAAAGTGCCCCATCAAACATTCAAAGCTCAATTTTGGGCAATCTCTATTTCTAAATGTCTGTTATTACTAAGACATCATAAGTTTTGACTTTTTTCCTTCGAGCAAATATGCCTCACTAAAAACCAAACGTCGGGTCTCAACGG
>CAZYWJ010000092.1:4842-8998 GCA_964651785.1 uncultured Cryomorphaceae bacterium | reverse complement strand
CCCAACTTAGTGAATTGTGGAAGTTCAGCGACCATTTGTCAAATGATTCAGACAGCTCAAAGTGCGCAAGTTTCCGGAAACGGATCACAGTGTACTTCTCAGTTGGCCATCTTAGATGACTGTCAAAGTTTATCAACGGATAAAGCGGAAGGCGCGAACCTCACTTTATGGAGCAATGGTTCCGACCGGTTGCTCATAGAATCTCCTACACGGTTGAATGCCGACATTACCGTTTTTGACTATCAGGGCAAAACGATTTTTTTCGAGAGTCAGGTAGTATTCGAAGGTGTAAAAAGCTTTAACATTGGCCCGATGAATACAGGTGTCTACTTGGTGTCTTTAAGAACTCAAAGCAGACAATTTACAAGAAGAGTATTCATGCCTTGAGAGCTTGCTTTTCAAGTAAAACTCGTATCGTTTAATTGCCGTTCATCTTCATAATTGCAAACGATTGATTGGCCCCGCCGATACGCAGGATATAGGTTCCTTTGGAAAGATCGGAAACATCCAATACGTGCTCAGTCGATTCCACTCTAGAGGATATGAGCAATCTGCCTTGAGTATCGAAAAGTTCTATTTTTTCATTGACGAACAGTGGTGAAACATGAAGATTTAAAGATTTTTCAACCGGATTCGGAAAGATGGAAACCTCAAATTCTTGCGAGTTTTCAGTGCTCACAACGCTAGGTAATTCGACCTCTAAATCAATCATGCAGCCATTATCGTCGGTAATGGTAACTTGGTATATACCGGCAATATTGAGATCAGTCAGATTCAATTCATTTGAAGCAAATCCCTCAGGGCCCGTCCAGTCAAATGAATATGGCGCAGTACCTCCGACGATGGTCAGGCTAATCTCTCCGTCGTCTCCGAACGTAACGGGAGATACCGTGGCGGTAGCCATGAGTGCTTCGGGCTCGGTAATCTCCACCTCCAATGTCGAGGTACATCCGTTTTCTTGAGAGAGCTCTGCCGTATAATTGCCGGGTATTAAGTTTTCGAGTTCGAAAGCGGATGAAGAAAAGTTCATGGGGCCTTCCCACTCTATAATTACATCAGAGGGATCACCTTCGAGGCTTACACTTATCGATCCGTTATCGAGGCCATTGCAAGTTATATTCTCTTGCATTACTGAAGGTGAGATGGTCGATAATACTTCGACGGTAAATGAACAGACCGCTTCATTTCCACTTTCGTCGATGGCGGTATAACTGACCTCGTTGAGTCCGAATGTCAGTAAATCGCCGGGGACAAGGTTTGAAGTAAGGGTCAATTCTTGCGTACAATTGTCGGTGGCGATTGGTTCTAACCAACTTGCCAAGGCACTGCAATCCGGTTGATCAGAAAATATAGTTTGATTTTCAGGACAATTTTCAAATATTGGATTTTCCGTGTCGGAAACGATAATATTTTGGGTGGCTACCGAACTTAATCCGGATTCATCGATCGCAGTCCACTCGACTAGGGTCGTGCCTATAGGCAATTGATCGGGAGCATCATTGGTCCAACTAATCTCTCCGCAATTATCGGTGGCCGGTGGTGGAACCAAAGTTCCGCTAAACGTGCAAAGGCCGGGATCAACCGAAACATGAGAATCAGCAGGTTCCGGAATAAAAGGAGGCTCTTCATCGGGCACCACGGTAATGGTAATAGGGAAACATTCAGGCTCCGTAGGGCACAAGCCTTCACCTCTTACATAATACGTAGTAGTGGTACCGGGAGACACGCTAATGGATTGACCCGTTTGAGGTTCTCCCACTCCGCATTCGCCTTCATACCAAAACCATCCGTCTGCACCAATAAGCGAGCCTCCCGAAATGGAGAGTACCGTAGATTGCCCCGGACAAATGGTACTACTTCCTGCGCTTACGGAAGTGATGACGGGCTGAAGACAAACCGGACCGAATGCGACAAAATTTTCTTCATTCGTAAATGTTTCAAAAAATCCACCGATAAGAATTTGATTGTTTGCTATCTCAATATCACGGACCGACGAGGGTCCCGAAAACTGAAACGGGGTGGTGGTTAATAGTTCGCCGGTCAATAAATCAATCTCAGCCAAGTGTTTAATATCTTCTCCGTCTATCGATTCGAATTTTCCCGAGATAAACATTCTGTCATTGTCAATTTCAATATCGTAAATCCTAACAGATTCCCCGGTCGGGAGATTGGCATTAAAGGTTCCATAAACTGCTCCTGAAATCGGGCTAACCGATACAAAAGCTTCTATTACATTTCCATTTATCATGCTAAAGTTACCGCCTATATAGAGCCGACCATCGTGATATTTGATCACTCTCCCAACGCCGGTCGGGATTGAAGCATTCATCGTATTTAGTGCACCCGTATGTCGATTTATGGAAGCGATTCCCTCTCGACTCGTGCCATTTATGGTGTTGAAGCCGCCGGTAATAAATACTCTGTCTTCGTGGATGTCAATGGAAATCACACTGCCATCGGCTACGGGTTGCCAATCTGTGACCTCAAGCGTGGTCAGATCTACGGCTACCAGCCTGTTTCGGATGGCTCCATCGAATTGAACAAAATTTCCGACCAGGTACAGGATGCCTTCGTGCTCCAAAAGTGAACGGACTTCATCATCGGGAGAAGGTGTCCAGTCGATTAATTCTTTTGTTTGTTTGTCAAAAGCTGCAATATTGAAAATGTCAGGATTGCCGTCTAAGGTAAAATCTCCGGCAACGAAAATGTATTCTTCAGTAAGGCAGATGTCATTGATCATTCCGTTGAATTGTGGGTTCCAATCAGTAGCTACTCCCGTGCTTGCCTCCACTTCATAAAAATCGCTACGCTCTACGGGGCTAATCGTATTAAACCGACCACCCACAAATATTTTGGAGTTGATTTTATGAACTACGTTTATTCCATCACCTGAAGCTGAAGCTCCACGAATATCGGGGTTCCAATCGGTCACTTCCTGCGAATTAATATCTATAGACACGACGTACTTTCTATCGACACCATTTACATTATTGAAAGAACCACAAACGTAAAGCGTATCCGAAGCAATCATTACATCTGAAACAACTCCGCCTTCTATAATCGGATTCCAAGGAAAATCATCTCCGGTGGTAAGGTTTACGGATGCTAATCCGTCTCTGAAACTGCCATCTATTGAGGAGAAGTGACCGCCCACTATTATGCGATCATTATAAAGTTCTATGCTGCTTACGAAATCATTTGCTCCCGGGTCCCAAATTGTCAGTGGTGCGAATCCCGTTGCGCCCACTGCAGCAAGCCGATTTCTGTTATTTCCCGATACAGATGTAAAACTGCCGGCCATGTAAAGTATGCCATCATGATAGAGTAGGTCGCTGACTGAATTATTCATCGTCAGGTTCCATTCCAAAACCAAATTCAAATTTCCCAAGTAAAAGCAAGCCACATTCGACCTATCGTTTCCATTCACGCTGTCAAATGATCCGCCGATATAAAGCCTTTCGTCTGAAACTTCCAAGGCACGCACGGAAGGAGGAAATGAGTTATCTGTTTCCAGTTGAGGATTCCAAGAGGTTAATAAGCCGGTTTCATAATCGAAGGAGGCCAGTCCGTTTCTTTCTTCACCATTTATTGCTTCAAAATTTCCTGCAACATATAGGATGCCATCGTGAAGAAGAAGGTCCAAAACCAATCCACCGGTAACGTTGGGAAGCCACGAGTCCAATTCGCCATTGGCATTCATTCTCATCAAATTGTTGGCTTCCGTAGTCCCCAGCAGAGAAAAACTTCCGCCTACAATGGTATTGCCTTCTTCGTCCTCTTCTACGGCATAGACTTCGGCGATGGTACCGCGGGGAGATATGGGGTTGAATTCGGGTATTCCCGTCTGTATATCGACCCATGCGCAATTGACCAAATCAGTGGACACTTCATTAAAATCACCACCCACATATATTTTTCCGTTCTCATCATCGACTTCAAGGGCATTTACGGTACCGTTGGGGTACCACCATTTATCGAGTTCAAATGTATAGACTTGAGAAAATGATGGCGCACACAGCGCGAGAAAACTACAAATTAAGAAAGCGTCTCGGAACATCTCGTAAGCTTTGTTTGGTTTTCAAATGTAGGTATTCAATTTTATATCAATAATTAAACTTTAAAGGAGGAAAGTGGGAATTACGAATCGGTCAATCAG
>CAZYWJ010000092.1:2917-4742 GCA_964651785.1 uncultured Cryomorphaceae bacterium | reverse complement strand
GGGAAATTTGGCATGGTTCGTTTTTTCAAAATGTGGCAAAAGGCTAATTCACGATAGCATTTCACCCGGAACACCATTCTTACCCATAAGGTTGGAATCCTTATATTTAGACTTTAACCAACCATGTGATGAAGCGATTAGTGATGTTTACTTTGCTGATTTTCTCCGTGCGGAGTGCATACAGCCAAAATTTAGTTCCAAACCCGGGTTTTGAGACGGTAGATTGCAAGACTTCAGCACCCTTTCAGGGCTGTACCATCGAGCGAAACTCGCCGTGGGTAAGCCCTACGAACGGAGATCCCGATAGTTATAACATATGTCATACGGCAGGAATTTTCGGGAATCAGCTCTGGTCGGTGCCCGATAATGATTTTGGCTTACAAGCGGCTAATTCAGGTGTGGGATATGCAGGTTTCTATGCATGGGAAGCACTTACGCCCGGTAGCGGATATCGTGAGTACATCCAAACCGAACTTACCTCACCCTTGGTAGCGGGAGAAACCTACCATGTCAGCTTTTTTTTCTCATTGTCAGATGATAGCAATCACGCCGTAGACGGTATCGGCGCTTTCTTTTCCAATCAAAGTTTCAGCTTTTCTACGACGGAACCCCTTCCGGCTACTCCTCAGGTAGTCTCACCGGATGTCATTACCAATAAAACGGGTTGGGAAATTATCAGTGCCACCTACACCGCTCAGGGGGGCGAACGCTTTATCACCATCGGAAATTTTTTTGATGACGATAACACCACCGTGTTAACTTTTGATCAGTCGGGATTCGTCAATCAAGCTTATTACTACATTGATGATGTGGTCGTTGAGCCCGCCACCGCTCTCCCCGTGGAATTATTGGTTTTTGACGCCCGACATGAGGGTGAGTATGTAAGAACAAATTGGACCGCTAACTCAGAGACCAATAACGACTTCTATGCCGTATTAAGGAGCAAGGACGGAGTCTCTTTCGAGCAAATCGGAACGGTCGAAGGAAGCGGCAATTCGAACAGCGAAAGAAATTATGTTTTCTACGATGATCATCCGTACTCGGGTGTATCCTATTATAAGCTGCGTCAAGTCGACTTTGATGGTACCGAGACAATATCTGAGGTGGTGAGTGTTTACAGCGAATCCGTTTCTCTGATAAATGTCTATCCCAATCCCGCCGTGAGCGAACTCTTTATTCTGATCGGAGCAAAATCTGCCATGGAAGTCAATGTTGAGGTCATCACCACGGCGGGTCGCTTAGTATTGCAACGAAGAGAATACCTGCAGGAAGGCTTATCTACGCTTGAGCTCAATGTGTCTTATTTATCAAGCGGTCAATATATTGTAAGAATTACCACCCCTTTCGGTGAACACGTGGAAAGGGAGTTTATCAAGGGCAGGAGGTGACCGATCGTTTCGATGTTCAACAGGTTAGAGGGGAGAAGTCGTAAGACTGATGGCATGCGCAGTGTAGAATGCTTATGAAGATGATTTGAATTGATCAAATCGGGACTGCATTCTAAAAAACAATTAGTTTCGAAGCTCCGAACGGCAGAATTAAAAATTCGAATGAAGAATAAGGCTGAGCTCAATGAATTGGTTCGAGAAGGGCTGATCGATGCGAAAACGGCAGAGGCCATTGCAGCTTACTACGCGGCTAAGCAGGGCTCTTCCAATCGCCTGCTGATGGTTTTTGGCATACTCGGTGCCATACTGGTTGGTTTGGGCATTATCCTGATCATCGCGCATAATTGGGACGACTTCTCGGTAGGGGTGAAGTCCGTGATTGGTTTTTTGCCTTTGATCATCGGGCAGGCAGCTTGTGCTTATGCACTTTTTGTTAA
>CAZYWJ010000092.1:0-2817 GCA_964651785.1 uncultured Cryomorphaceae bacterium | reverse complement strand
CTGAGAGCAATTTCACGGCTTTTCATCATTGGATGCTTCCGCTTTCGGTCATCATAGCTCTGGGCACCATCGCCCGAAGCGATGAGAATTGGATGTTCGTAGCCTATATGAGTTTGTTTGGTTTGCTATACGGCATTGGTCAATCGGGCTTTATCCAAAGCGACCGTGTACGGCAAAACAGTTATCGCGTTCTGGGTTCTCTGGGCACGGTAGTCCTTTTGTTGGTACTCAGCTTTAGTTGGTTTTGGGATGACCTTTACGGTGATGACCTCTTTTCCGCTTACCAAGGATTTTCGGCAGAGGCGTTTACGGCTTTTTTCCTCACCGTGCCGGCCGCAATCGTCTGGTGGAGCAATTGGCGTAAGCGCCGCTTTTCCAAGCTTAAGCCCGTGGAGCCCGTGTTTATCATTTTCCTTCTGCTCTATCTTCTGGGTCACTTTTCAAGCTATGCGGTTGTACTGATCAATCTCCTTCTTTTAGCCGTAGCCGTTATGACCATACAGCTCGGTGCCGCGGAGGACAATTTGGGTGTATTGAATTATGGTTTGCTGATTATTGCGGCATTGGCGGGCTCGCGATTCTTTGACGGCGACCTGAGTTTTGTCCTCAAGGGAATTCTCTTTCTATTGGTGGGAATTTCTTTTTTCGCGGCAAACTATTATTTATTGAAAAAACGTAAGAACCATGGGTAAGTACATTTGGATAATCGGCTTTGCCTTGATGGTGATCGTACAGCTATCCGTGCCCGTAAAGATGGTCATGGACTCGAATGCCGTGGTAGAGCAGGGTGGTCTCTATAAATTCAAAACGGCTCCCGTTGATCCCAAAGATCCTTTCCGGGGAAATTACGTGTGGCTGAGGTATGAGGCAGAGACCTATCCCACAGAAGGGCCAATCGATTTTGATAGAGGTGAAGCGGTATTTGCCCTTATCGGGGAAGGGGCAGATGGTTATGCCGAAATAGAGCAGCTCCACCGCGACGAGCCTGTCGTTGCGAATTATTTGAAGGCAGAGGTAAGGTCGGTCGATAAAGTCGGGGGAACGGTCAGTCTAGTCTTTCCTTTTACGAAGTTTTTTATGCACGAGGAAAAGGCACCGGTCGCCGAGCGTATCTTTTTCGAGTCATTGCGAGACAGCACCACATCTACCTATGCATTGATCAGCGTATATCAAGGCGAGGGCATTCTGCAGGATGTGATGATCGATGGAACGTCTTTGAGAGATTTGGCGGGTGAAGAGGATTAAAATCGGCAATTTGGCAGACCTTTTCCATGCAAGAATAAGATCCGATTCAAGCTTTGCAGAAGCATCCGATATTATTACCACCCTTAGTTTACCCGTCGGACACCGACCAATCGCGGGTGCACCAATCTTACCTTTTCGATCGAAGTCAACAATGGCGACTCCGGCGTTGTTTCATCGGGGTAAACTACTCAACAAAAGAAAATCATGAAAGATCTTAAAAAAGCATATATCGCAGGTGGCTGTTTCTGGGGAATGGAGGAACTCTTCCGCACACGCCCGGGAGTAAAAGACACCGAAGTGGGATACATCGGGGGCGAGAACGATCACCCGACTTACCGCAATCATCCGGGACACGCCGAGGGATTGGAAATCACCTATAATCCGAAGGAGACCTCCTTTACCGAATTGTTGGATTACTTTTTCAGAATTCACAATCCGACTACCGTCAATCGGCAGGGCAATGACATCGGGAGCAGTTACCGCTCGGCCATCTTCTACCAAAATGAGGAAGAACTTGAAGCGTCCGAAAAAATGATTGAGACGGTCAACGAGTCGGGTAAGTGGGAAGGCAAGGTGGCCACCACCCTCGAACCGTATTCTACTTTCTGGCCTGCAGAACCCGAGCATCAGGATTATTTGCAGCGCAAGCCAGATGGATACACCTGCCATTTCGAGCGGTTTTCGGAAAGTTTCTTGTCGGAGACGGCATAAGCTAGTCTCGGGACTTGCTCAACTCAATGCACGATTTGAAAGCATCAGCTCAACTCGGTTTTGGCGAAGGATAAGGGGGAAGATCGAGAATGAGAGCGTAAAGGAGAATGAGAACGGATTTTAAAGGTCCACCCCCGTCTTCCCGTTCCTACGTCACGTGAAGCCACCCCCGCCTGCGGGGGAGAAAATGCCGTAAGGATTTAAATTGATCATGCATTTGTAGACTCGTGCTATTTCTAAAACCATTAATAGGGAAAGCTATAAGGAGCAGATAAGCCGAATGAACGAAAACAACATTAAAATAGGGGTAGGTTTGGCGCAACTCGGTTTTGGCGGTGGATGCCATTGGTGTACCGAGGCGGTGTTTAATCAGCTAAAAGGCGTTATCAAAGTGCGGCAGGGGTGGATCAAATCCTCTCCGCCTTTTGATTCCTTTTCGGAAGCAGTCATCGTCGATTACGATCGGGAGGTGATTTCTGAGGAGGTCTTGATTGAAATTCACCTGCTCACCCATGCGGCTACATCCATGCATGCCATGCGGGCGAAATACCGCTCGGCGATTTACTTTTTCGATGATGGGGACGAGGAGCGGCTGAGAGAGATCCTTCAAGTCTTGCAGGAAGAAAATGCTGAGCAGTACATCACCAAAGTACTGCCGTTGGAGGATTTTAAGCTCAATGACGCGGAATTTCTCGACTATTATAAAACCAGACCCGAGGCTCCTTTTTGCCAAAGGCATATTGAGCCCAAGCTGAGGATGTTGATGGCGAGGTTTGGTGGGAGTTTGAAGTGGGAGGTGAGGAATGTGTAGGAGAGGAGAATTGGGAATTAAGAATTAGGAATCGGGCAATCAGTCAATCG
>CAZYWJ010000091.1:4847-9067 GCA_964651785.1 uncultured Cryomorphaceae bacterium | reverse complement strand
GCGGGGCCACCCGGGCATTATTTTTTTTCAATGCCCGGTGGTGAAGTTTATCCCGATCATTATCGGGGCCACCCGGGCAATTTAGAGGCGCAAAAGTAGGAAATATTCTCAATTCACAAAGTACATGATATCCATGGCAAACCTTCATAACTAATACCATGTTTAGGTTATAAACCGGCTATTGGGTAAAATCCGCTCCAAAATATCCTGAAGGTTTCATTTAGGAAAATATCTTTGTATAAAATTACCTGAAATGCAACACGCACCAAAGGATCAAGGAACCACGGCACTTTTTAAGAATCCCATTCTTGAAAAATTGGCCAGAACTCATATCTCCGTACCATTAACGATTTATTTCGTTGGTTCAGTCATTATGCTATACATCAACTTTTCCAATGGATATACGGGAATTGTTGAAGGGATCGGAATCTTTTTTTTCGGCTTAATCTTTTGGACGTGGTTTGAGTACATCATGCACAAGCATATTTTTCACATGCTGCCCACCAATAAGATAAAAGAACGTATCCAATATACATTTCACGGTGTGCATCACGAATATCCGCGAGATAAGACGAGATTGGCAATGCCTCCTGCGGCTGCCGTGCTTATTTTAACTGCACTCTTCTTATTGTTCCGATTTACAATCGGAACTTACGTTTTTACATTTTTACCGGGATTTGTAATGGGTTATGCACTTTACCTTTTCGTTCACTATTCCATTCACGCCTTTAAACCACCTAAGAACGGTTTGAATGTATTGTGGATTAATCACAGCATTCATCATTATAAGGATGATACGGTAGCGTTTGGAGTATCAACCATTCTCTGGGATGCGATTTATGGCACATTGCCCAAGAAAACTTATAAGCGAAAAAAGAGGCTTAAGAGCCGCACGGCTCAAGCGGCTTGAAGTTGACCTAACCCTCATGACAATCAGGGTTGTGGAGTGCCGAATTTTGAGTATAAATTGCTCTGATCAAAAATTCAAACATCAGTTAGACTTAAAGTATCTGACCTTCAGTGACATCCAAAAAAAAGCCCGGTTTAAAGCCGGGCTTTTTTAAATAGGAAAAAAAGTACTACTCGGTTATTACGATATGCGAGCTTGCCGTCTTATTATTCACGGTAATCAGATGCAAAAGGTAAGACCCCGGAATAAGTTGATCAATATTAAATCTAACTAAGTCTTCCGAAGCGATGAGTTCGGGAGTCATTACCAATTTCCCCGTAGCGTCATAGATATGAACCGTTTGAATTGTTTCCTCTTTGAGACTAACGCTAACCTCATCTCGCGCTGGATTCGGATATACTACGGCTATACTTGCGACCATCTCCTCCCTCGCACTAAGAGATGTAAACAAGAAAGGCTCTGATACTACCTCGCAGCCATTTTCATCCGTACCTGATACCGTGTAGACTCCATCTTCCTCAGGAATAAGAGACGCCTCCGTGGCACCTTCTATGGGTTGATCTTCAAAATACCATTGAATGCCCGTGATTCCTTCCACCGAAAGTTGAGAAGTACCCTCAAACATTTCGAGCGCAATCTCAGGAATTTGCGGAGTGTAAAGCGAAAAGTCCGGTCCCAATCCTGAGTTCAACCAGTAATTCGGGCATTCGGGATAAGCTGCTTGTAAAGTGTAGTAACCTGGTTCGGTTACCCAATAAGAGCTTTCGGTGGCACCCTCAATAGGAGAGAAATCCTGATACCACTGAAAGTTTACAGGTCCGTTAAAAGCGTTTTCAATCAGACTACTATCTCCCGGACAGAAGGCGGTTGGAAAATCATGAGAAATAGCCACAGGCGCAAAAACCCAACTATCCCAAACAACCGTCGGTGAAGGATCCGTACATATTTCGTCATCAACTATGACATACCAATAACTAACTGCCCATTCGGCAGCGTTTAAGGTGATACTGTTATCGCCGGTTTCGAAAAGAGTTCCATCTTCAGTGGAATTTTGAAAATTATAATACCAGTTGTACGATTCGTAGCCGGGTGTGGCCGTGAGGATAATTTCATCATTCGGACAAAAAATACCTGCATCCGGTTCAGTAGAGATCTCAACACACTGAGATAGACCATTCAGATAAGCGAAAGCAAAAAACAAAAAGGGTAGATGTTTAATTTTCATAAAGTTGATTTGTTAGGTTAATAAGTCCCCTCAACGGGTTTTTTTCAGGACGACTAGGATCCGAAAAAGTAACACTCTTAAATCAGATTTTAAGGAATATTGTGAAATCACGGTGACCTTTTATCGAAGTGAGAACAAATGAAGCAGACAGTTCAGGAGGGTGAATCCGAATCTTAGAATCGAAGTTTTAAATTTTAAAGCCTAAGGACGCATCATCTTGTCCAATTTGAAATAGCCTTGAAAAATCTTATCCCCTTCTCGCTCCATATTTTTCCAATAGCTGTCAATTTTATACATTACAGGCGGACAATTTTCCATTACCACACCGGGAGAATTGCTTGAGGCTATCCAGGCTCCTCCGGGCCAATACGGGAAATTTCGAAAGACGTAGCTCCCGTTGTTCTCCAATTTTATGACGGGAGACTCAGCGCTGCCCTTTTGAACAAAAAATCCGTCCACCTCGATCAAGCTTCCGAAATTTCGAAAGCAAAGTCCGCCTTCTTCAGGAACGTGTTCCAGATGGAAATTTTCAATCGTGAAGTATTTCGCCGTAGTGGCTCCAAGGGCGTCAAAATATACTGCTCGTTTATTCGGCCAACCTTCTGAGATGCAATTCACCAAGCTTACACCCGAGCTTTGCAAGATCTTGAAGGAAGTACCCGTACAACCTTTTCGATTATACACTCGACACGAACGTACTTCTGTGTGATTGCACTGCGAATTGTTCAGCCCTGCCCTATCCCACTCTATTTCTTTCGTATCTACATTCCGCCCCGTGCGGAGCACAATTCCATCATGGAAATTATTGGTGACCAGAATATTCTCAACCGTGCACATCAGGCAAAAAATCAAATCAATTGCCGCTTCTTGCTGACCGACAAACTCAATATTTTGAATAACGGTATTGAATGAAGATCCCAACATTACTCCCTTCTCGCCACCCGAAATGGTCGAAAAGTCTTTAATCAGATAGCGCGTGTGATTGAAAAGCATTGCTTCATCCTTCGAACTCGGCATGGAATAAAATCCCGTTCGCTTCAGCTTAAGGTCAGCACCATTTCCATCGATAATTACTAAACCACCCGTGCGCGGCAGGTGAAGGGTGTCCGTCACGATGTACTCTGCCGGTTCAAAGGTTATTTTCCGAACATCATCCGGCAGTTTCCTGAAAATGGCGGCTACATCATCGCCGCTTCGTATCACCACGCCACCTATAGAAGTAGAACTGTCGGTTGATTCTTCGATTTCGGAAACCGTTTCGGCAGATTCTACATCTTTGTGTACGGTATTGGGAGCGCAGGCCAAAAAGCCCGCTAAGCCCAACAGAATTATAACTCTATTCATGAAAGATTTTTTCAAGGGATTAAAGGTAGTGGAATTGGCCGGTGTACTCGCGGGACCCGCCGTGGGAACTTTCTTTGCCGAGCTGGGGGCTGAAGTTACTAAGGTAGAAAACAAAAAAGCTGGTGGAGATGTAACTCGTGGATGGCGAGTGAGCGGCGAGTCCGAAGAGAGCATTTCAGCTTACTACGCTTCGGTGAATTTTGGAAAAAAAGTATTTATGGCCGATCTCACCGAGGAGTCCGATCGGTCAAAACTCAAGAATCTCATTGAAGACGCAGACATCGTCATTTCCAACTATCTGCCTCGAGTTGCGCAAAAATTCCAATTGGACTATGCATCCGTTCACAAAGTGAATCCGAAGGTCATTTATTTGGAACTGAAAGGCTACCAAAACAGTAACAAACCGGCTTACGATGTAGTGCTCCAAGCTGAAACGGGATGGATATCGATGACCGGCACGGATGAAGAAAATCTCGCCAAGTTGCCCGTGGCTTTGATTGATGTCCTGGCAGGTCATCAACTTAAAGAAGCTGCACTTATGGCACTGCTTCATCGCGAAAGAACGGGTGAAGGTTCCCACACCATTTGCTCTTTGGAGGAGGCTTCTCTTTCGGCTTTGGCCAATCAAGCTTCAAATTACCTAATGGCAGGAAAAGTGGCCAAACCAATCGGAACGGCTCATCCGAATATCGCACCCTACGGTGACTCATTCAAAACTCGCGATGGCATTCGGTTCGTTTT
>CAZYWJ010000091.1:2509-4747 GCA_964651785.1 uncultured Cryomorphaceae bacterium | reverse complement strand
TTTATCTGTCGATTAATCAGAGAGTAGATCGAGGTGACCGTTTTCTCATTGACTTGCATGGCAAATTTTACGTGGCGCCCTTGGTATTCAAATCCCAACTTCTCGCCTCCGAGATTCCACCAACCATTTTCATAGGTGTAGGCGAAAGAGGTTTTTGACAATTGGATTGGCTTAAAATTCTCAATATTCTCTAAAAAGTACGTTCTGGTTTTCCCGTAAGTGAAAAAACTCTTTTTCAGGACCAGTTCTTCCTCATTGACTTCGATGAGTTCGTTTCCGCCCATTCGATATAGCATGGTGCGACCGGCTCGCCAGAGGAAATAAGCCCAGAAGACCAAGAAGGCAAAAAATGCGACTTGCATTTCATCATCGGTGGTTTGCCTCCATTCTAAGAAAACAACCCCTCCGCAAAATAACCAGGCAGCGACCCAAGCCATAAGGAGTGCCTCTTTCCACCTCTCGATTTTTCCCAAGACGATCACTCGCAGCCGCTCACCCGATTTGGAATAGCTCACTTTCGGATCCAGAATTTTAATGGAAGATTTAGCCATTTAGCGCAACGGTCTCTTTTTGCTTTTCCAAAACGCGATTATACAAATCAATGTACTGCGGTAAAATTTTGTCGATGCTGAAGTCATTGGCTCGAGCCTTAGCGTTTTGTTTGAATTCATTTAGAACGGAATCCTCTTTCAAAATGCTGATGGCTTTTTCAGCCATATCATCTACATCGCCTACATTACTTAAGTGTCCGCTGAAACCTTCGACGTTCAATTCGGGCAGTCCACCGGTGTTGGTTGAAATAACGGGAACTCCCGTGGCCATGGCCTCCAGTGCCGCCAGTCCGAAACTTTCCTTTTCAGAAGGGAGAATGAACAGATCTGAAAGGCAAAGCACCTCTTCGGGCTTTTTCAACTTCCCGATGATATATGTGTGCTCGCAAGTTCCGAGCTCACGGCAAAGTTGCTCCACGCGATGACGGTCAGGGCCATCACCCACCAGCAGCAGCTTGGCGGGAACTTCATCCAAAATTTTTCTAAAAACGCGCACTACATCTTCCACTCGTTTTACCGGTCGGAAATTGGAGATATGGGTAATGATCCGCTCGCCATTCGGGGCATAATCTTTCCTGAAATTCTTCTCCGGTCGAGGCAAATAGTGTTCAGGACAAATAAAGTTTGGAATTACTTCCACCCCGTTTTTTATATCAAAATGCTCGTAGGTGTCATTTTTCAAACTTTCTGAAACGGCAGTTACCCCATTGCTTTTATTGATGGCAAATGTAATGGCGGGTGCGAAGCTGTTATCGCGTCCCACCAGTGTGATATCCGTTCCGTGAAGGGTGGTGATGAAAGGAATGTGAATGCCCTCTTCGGCCAAAATTTGTTGTGCCATATATGCGGCAGATGCATGCGGAATGGCGTAATGCACGTGCAAGAGATCGAGTTTCTCAAATTTCACCACGTCTACCAACTTACTCGCCAAAACAGTTTCGTAAGGTGGATAATCAAATAGCGGATACTCAGATACGATTACTTCGTGGTAAAAAAGATTCTGTGTGAAAGAACCGAGCCGAACGGGCTGATTGTACGACACAAAATGTATCTGATGTCCTCTTTGAGCTAATGCCTTTCCCAACTCCGTCGCCACTACTCCGCTACCGCCAAATGTGGGGTAAAGTACGATACCTATTTTCATAATTATTAATCAGTCGACAAAGATAGAGGTTTCGCCATGACCCCATGAGCTTCATCCGATAGGTGATTATACAAAATATGATGATGTCGCGCTTTAACGATAATTAATACTGAAACTTCTTTGGTTTCGCTGATAGTAGTTAGCTTCGCGCGTTAAATCCACTTACGAAAAACAAGGTAGAACAATGAGAAATCTGCACAAATTGCTTTTCATTCTTCCTGCTATTTTCCTTTTTGCTTGTGCGCAAGAAGGTGAAAAGGAAACCGAAAGCAAGTACACTTATGAAACCGTAGAAGGCGATCCGCTGGGCGCTAAAATCTACACTTTGGACAATGGCCTTAAGGTTTACATGTCTGTAAACAAAGACGAGCCACGCGTAGTAACTCAAATCGCCGTCAGAACGGGAAGTAAGCAAGACCCTGCCGATGCCACGGGATTGGCGCACTATCTCGAACATATGCTTTTTAAGGGCACTTCGGGATACGGCACCAAGGACTGGGAAAATGAGCAGAAGCTGATTTCTCAGATTTCAGATCTCTACGA
>CAZYWJ010000091.1:0-2409 GCA_964651785.1 uncultured Cryomorphaceae bacterium | reverse complement strand
GAGCGTTTTAAAGAATTGGTTCTGCGTCTTTTCCACACCGAATTGGAAGCTGTTTACGAAGAGTACAACCGAACGCAGGATAGCGATTACCGTCAAGCGTATTACACGATGATGGGTGAGATGTTCAAGAATCACCAGTACGGAACGCAAACGACCATCGGTACCAGCGAACACTTGAAGAATCCATCAATGGAAAAGATTCACGCTTATTTTAAAGAGCGTTATCTACCCAATAACATGGCTATCATACTTTCAGGAGATATTGACCCGGATGAAACGGTAGAAATCATCGAAAAATACTTCGGCGATTATGAAGCGGGTGAAATCAAGGATTTTGAAGTTGCTCAAGAAGAGCCGATCACCGAGCCTATCGTAAAAGATATCACCGGCGTTCAAGCCGAATTTGTAAACATAGGTTATCGCCTTCCCGGAGCGGGAACTCCCGAAGCCATGAAGCTTAGAGTGATGGACGGAATTCTTTCAAACGGTCAGGCCGGTTTGATTGACTTAAATCTAGTTCAAAAACAAAAAGTACTTCGGGCTTACAGCTCGCCTACCATTCTGAAAGACTACAGCATGTTGATGCTTAACGGAAATCCACGAGATGGCCAGGACTTGAATGAGGTGGCAGAATTGCTTCGCGGTCAGGTTGAAATGATCAAAAACGGTGAGTTTGAAGATTGGATGGTGGAAGCCGTGGTAAATGACATGAAGCTTAGCGAACTCAAGCAGTCAGAAAGCAATTGGAGCCGTGCCGGCAAAATGACTGACGCTTTCGTATATGGTGAAGACTGGAACACGGTAGTAGCACAATACGATGAAATGGCAAAACTTACGAAGGAAGATATTGTGGCTTTTGCTAATGAGTGGTTTGGCGACAACTACGTACAGGTAAATAAGCGTACGGGCAAGAATAACGCGGTGAAAGTGGAAAAACCGCAAATTACTCCCGTTGACATCGACCGTGAAACCCAGTCGGATTTTTACTTGGCATGGGACAGCATTGAGTCAGGCAGAATCGACCCCGTTTTCGTAGACTATGATGAAGCCATCACAAAAGATGCTTTCGATAATGGTGTAGAGTTCTACAATATTAAAAACGAAAACAATGATCTCTTCAGCCTTTACTATATACTGGATATGGGAACGGATCACGATCAACTTTTGCCGTTGGCAGTAGAATACCTTCCTTACCTCGGTACTTCAGACATGACGGCTGAAGAATTGCGCAAAGAACTATTCAAACTCGGACTGAGCTTCGATGTCTTCTCTTCGCGCGATCGATCATACGTTGTTCTAAGTGGCTTAAATGAGTCTTTGGAAGAAGGTGTGAAACTCTTTGAAAAAGTTTTGGCAAACGTGGAGCCCGACGAACAAGCACTGAATGACATGATTGAGGGAATCCTCAAAGAGCGTCAGGATGCCATGAAGAGCAAGGGACAGATTCTGTTCAACGCCATGGCTCAATATGCGCAATATGGTCCTGACAATCCTTTGAAAAATATTTTGTCGGAAGAAGAGTTGAAAAACATCAAACCTGAAGAATTGGTAAATCGCTTGAAGGAAATTACTTCTTACAAGCACAAGATGTTCTACTACGGACCGCAAGATCACAAAGAGGCCATGGCGGTAATTGATAAATACCATCAGGTTCCCGCTGAGCTTAAAGACTACCCCGAGCCTAAGAAATTTGAAGAGCTGGCCCTTGATGAGAACAAAGTCTACTTTGTAGATTACGATATGGTGCAAAGTGAATTGTTGATGACCGCTAAAGGCCCTCAGTTTGACGCGAGTCTGGCTCCCGAGGTAAATCTCTTCAACCAATATTTCGGTAGCGGATTGTCATCAATCGTTTTCCAAGAAATCAGAGAGTCAAAAGCATTGGCTTACTCGGCTTATAGCTACTTCACGATGCCGTCAGAGAAGGACGACAGCCATTACGTGCGCGCTTACATCGGTGCACAGGTTGACAAGCTACCCGAGGCTACCAACGCTATGATGACCTTGATGAACGACATGCCTCGTGCCGATCTTCAATTTGAGTCGGCTCGTGATGCGGCCATGAAGCAAATCGAAACCAACCGCACCTCGCGAGCTTCCATATTCTGGAGCTACCTTACTGCTCAAGAGCGCGGATTGGACTACAACCTCGATGAGAAGGTTTACGAAAAACTACAAACCATGAAGTTTGAAGATTTGCAGGCATTCTTCGATAATCAGATCAAAGGAAAGCCCTACACCTTCAGCGTTATTGGAAACAAGGAACTGGTAGACCAAGAAGTTTTGGAAGATTTGGGAACATTGGAAGAGCTTACTCTGGAAGAGCTTTTCGGTTATCCGCAGAAAGATCAACCTGAAGTTTTGGTAAAAAAATAAAGCCAACCGTTTAGAAGAACGAACCCCTTTCGC
>CAZYWJ010000090.1:8033-9200 GCA_964651785.1 uncultured Cryomorphaceae bacterium | reverse complement strand
GGCTTTTTCGACCACATGCTGGATCAACTGGCCAAGCACGGGGGCATCGATTTGGAGATCGAAGTTAGAGGCGACCTCATCGTTGACGAGCACCACACCATCGAAGACACAGGCTTGGCCTTAGGCGAAGCTTTTCGCAAGGCTTTGGGAACGAAAAAAGGCATTTCCAGATACGGCTTTACCTTGCCCATGGATGATGCACTGGCCCAAGTAGCCTTGGATTTCGGAGGCCGACCTTGGTTGATTTGGGATGCTGAATTTAAGCGTGAGAAAATCGGAGAAATGCCTACCGAGATGTTCTCCCATTTCTTTAAAAGCTTTGCCGATGCCTCGATGTGCAACTTAAACATCAAAGCTGAAGGAGAAAACGAACACCACAAAATCGAATCCATCTTCAAAGCCTGGTCGCGCGCCATACGCATGGCTATTGCCGATACAGGCGATTACCGCATACCCAGCACAAAAGGAAGCCTATGATAGCCATTGTCGATTACGCTGCGGGAAATGTCCGTTCGGTGCTGAACGCCTTACACCGCTTGGGAGCTGAAGCCGAAGTCACGGCAAATCCGGAGAAGCTTCGTCGAGCCGATCGGGTGATATTCCCGGGTGTGGGCCACGCCGAAACGGCGATGGCCAACCTACGCAGCTCAGGATTGGACGATGTGATTCACCGATTAGACCAGCCCTTTTTGGGTATCTGTCTCGGCATGCAACTCATGTGCAAATTCACCGAAGAAGGAGATACCGCAGGACTTGGAATTTTCTCGGAAGAAGTGAAGCGATTTCGAGGCAAGGTGCGCGTACCCCACATGGGATGGAATGAAATCACACGGCTCAAAAGTCCGCTCTACGAGAGCATTCCCGAAAAATCGGATGTCTATTTCGTGCACAGCTATTTCGTGGAAGCGGGTCCCGACGCTGCTTCCATCACCCATTACGGAGTTGATTTTGCTTCTGCTCTGGCCAAAAACAACTTTTTCGGGGTGCAATACCACCCGGAGAAATCAGGAGATGTGGGAGAGAAAATATTATCGAACTTTTTGAATATAAGGCTATGAAAATCATACCCGCCATCGACCTGATCGATGGAAAATGCGTGCGCTTGACTAAAGGCGATTTTTCTACGAAAAAAGAGTATTCCTCCGATCCGTTGGATATGGCCAAGCG
>CAZYWJ010000090.1:0-7933 GCA_964651785.1 uncultured Cryomorphaceae bacterium | reverse complement strand
GACATTACGGCTACCGTGGAGAAAAGAAAAACCTTAGTCGAATTGGTCGAGCGAATTGCTGAGCGAATCAGTATTCCCTTCACGGTGGGTGGCGGCATTTCGAGCACCGAAGACGTAGCTGCGTTGCTTCGTGCGGGAGCAGATAAGGTCAGTGTTAATTCATCTGCCGTAAGGCGACCCGAATTGCTGAGCGAAATATCGGATCGATTTGGTAATCAATGCCTCGTTTTGGCCATTGACGCCAATTTGGTGGAAGGAAAGTGGAAGGTTTTCACCCATGGCGGGAGAACACCCACCGATTTTAATGCCATTGATTGGGCCATAGAAGCCGAAAAGCGCGGTGCAGGGGAAATTCTTCTTACTTCCATGCGGAAAGACGGCACCAAAAGTGGCTTTGATTTAGAGCTGACTGAGGCGATCAGCCAAGCCACTACCGTTCCCATCATTGCTTCGGGTGGCGCAGGTGAGATTTCGCATTTTACGGAGATTTTCCAAATTGCCGATGCAGCGCTGGCAGCGAGCATTTTCCACTTTGGTGAAATCCCAATCCCCGAGTTAAAACGATCATTACAAACGCAAAACATTTTAATCAGATGAAACCCGATTTCGAAAAAGGCAGAGGGCTGCTACCCGCCATCGTACAAGATGCTTATACTAAAGAAGTGTTGATGCTTGGCTACATGAACGAAGAGGCCTTGAAAAAAACCGAGTCAGAAGGACTGGTCACCTTCTTCAGCCGTAGCAAGAACCGATTATGGACCAAAGGTGAAACATCAGGAAATCACTTAATCTTTATTTCGGCGAAGCTCGACTGTGATCGGGATACTTTGCTGATTCAAGCCATTCCAAAAGGTGCTGTTTGCCATGAAGGAACAGACACTTGTTTTGGAGAAAGTGATGCCAAGGGGTTTATTTATGCGCTGGAGGCGACAATCAAAGATCGAAAAGAGAATCCTCTTGAAGGGTCATACACGACTTCTCTATTTAATAAAGGGATCAACAAAATCGCCCAAAAGGTGGGTGAAGAAGCGGTGGAATTGGTCATTGAGGCCAAAGATGACAACGACGATCTTTTCAAAAACGAAGCGGCCGATTTAATGTATCACTTTTTGATTTTACTACTGGCGAAAAGGTTTACCTTGAAGGATATAGAAGCGATCTTGCGAAGCCGACGAAAAGGTTAAAAACATTCTTTATCAGATAGTACGATTAGAGTATTTTTCTACTTTTGATTACAAACTAAACCTAATCTACCATGAAAAGTAATGCAGTAATTGCCTTAGCAGCCGCCGCTATGGTTGCATCTTGCAGTCCTAAGGAATACCGTGTAGAACGAGAGGCAACGATAGATGCCCCCGTAGCGGTGGTATTCGAACAAGTCAACAACCACAAGATGAGAGACGCTTGGAGTCCTTGGGAACAAATGGACCCGGATATGTCCAAGAGCTACGAAGGACCTGAGTCAGGTGTCGGAGCAGTGTATAAATGGAGTGGAAACGATAGTGTGGGAACAGGGATTCTTGAGATATTGGAGAGCCGACCAAACGAGTATATCAAAAGCAAGCTGGTATTTACAGATCCGTGGGAGTCAGAGTCTACCGTGGAATGGACATTTGACGAAACAGAAAATGGTACTGTTGCAACTTGGGCCGTTAATGGAGAGCTTCCGGGCTATTTATTCTGGATGGGACAAGAAGAAATGGATGAAATGATGGGAAAAGACTTTCAAACGGGATTGGAAGGATTGAAAAAAGTAGCAGAAAAAAAAGCAGGTGAGCAAACCGATATGCCTATTACGCAAGTGAGAGTGGAAGGTCTGCCTATTTACTATATAGAAGACGAAGTCAAGATTTCTGAAATGAACAGTGAATTCTACGGTTCACGATACGGGCAGTTATCTGCCTATCTGGGAGAAGACACGCAAAACATGTTGGAAATGCCTTTGGCAGTTTATAAAGAATGGGATGAGGACAACGACAGGGCCGTGGTGGCAGTGGCCATGGCGTGCCAATCGGAAAAAGCAGGCGAAGGAAATATTAAAAAAGGGATGACTCATGCCGGTAAAGCCGTCAAATGCGAGTACACGGGTCCGTACGAAGAAGGTGACAAGCCACATATAGCAATTGAAGCGTATATGAAAGAGAATAAACTCAACATGGCCGGTGCGCCTTGGGAAGTTTACGTAACCGACCCCGGGACAGAGCCCGACTCCACGAAGTGGATCACTCATGTTTACTACCCGATCATGTAGTATCTGATAGTCTTGAAAAAGTGAAGCCGTCTTAATTCAGACGGCTTTTTTATGCTTTGGGATGGCGAATCATTGCCTTGTACATGCGCAATAAACGAGGCGGACTTACTCCTAAATAGTAAAGAGAGAAAACGATGAAGTTGGATATATTCACCTTCCAGTACGGATTCTCTTCGTACTTTCTGGCAGAAACTACCACGTCATCTTGAATCAACTTAAACTTGGCGATCTTCTTTCCGCGTCGCATGATATCATAGTCTTCCATCACGATATGGTCTTCGCGATAGCCTCCGAGCTTCTGAAATAAAGAACGCGGTATGAAAAGGCTCTGATCTCCTCCCCTCACCATCATAACGGGAATTCTGGTACACCAAGAATTAAAGCGGAGTGCGCGATTATCGGAATCAAAGCGAAAGCGAAAAGAGCCAAAAGTATTTCCACCGGCTGCAGCCTCGAGTATTTGATTAGCGTACTCTTCAGGCGGGAGTGTATCGGCATGAACGAAGTAGAGCAATTCGGCTTTCGCCAAAGCGGCCCCTGCATTGAGCTGCTTAGGCCTTGATGGTTGATCAATACTCACCACCCGCGCACCTTCGCCCTCGGCAATTTCAACGGTTCTATCGGTGCTTTTTCCATCGGCTACAATTATTTCTATGCGATGATCGGTGTCGCTCAGGTGACGTATCAATCGCCCTATGTTTTCCTCCTCGTTAAGGGTGGGAATAATTATCGATATTTCGGGAATGGTATTTGCCAAATCTTAATCCAAAAATAAACTGCGAACGTAGGTATTATACGCCCAACTCAAAAAAATAGATTTATGTCCAGAATTCTCTCATTCATATTCTCAATTCTTCTCGTAGCTGCCTGTTCGGGAGTAGCCGATGTCCAATCCGATTCAAAGCCCGTAAGTCATTCTATTTGGGATTCCCTTCTGAAAAAACATGTGGATGATCGAGGAATGGTAGACTACAAAGGCATGATGAAAGACAGTACTGAGCTTAAAAATTACCTCAATCTTTTGAGCAAGAATCATCCCAATGAGAAAAACTGGAATTCTGATGAAAGGCTTGCTTATTGGATAAACGCTTACAACGCCTTCACCGTAAAATTGATATTGGATTACTATCCGGTTGAGTCCATCAAAGATATTGGCAGCAGCATAAACATTCCCTTTGTAAGTACGCCTTGGGACATAAAATTCATCGAAATTGAAGGCGAAGAATACGACCTCAACAACTTGGAACACGGAATTATTCGAAAAGAATTTAATGAGCCACGCATTCACTTTGCTTTGGTTTGTGCCGCGATGAGCTGCCCCAAATTGAGAAATGAAGCCTACACTGCCAAAGATTTGGGCGCTCAGTTGGAAGAAGAAGCGACCTACTTTTTTAATAACGAGGAGAAAAACAAAATCTCAGCGGACAAAGTCCAACTCTCAAAACTACTCGATTGGTACTGGGGAGATTTTAAGGACACGGCCAAAAGTCGCGTAGAATACGTAAATCGCTATAGCAAAACAAAGGCAAATCCCGACGCGAAGGTTGAATATTTGGATTACAGTTGGAAGTTGAATGAGCAGTGATCAAAAAGCCTCCCCGATCGTCAAATAAAAATTAGGCTCCTCGCCTACCCCGACGTCCAGCCTGATGTTAATTCGATCTTCAGGATCGATGGCAAATCGGAGTCCCGCGCCGTAGGTGTATCGTAAGTTACCAAGCGAAAGCTGACCATACTCCGAATCCACCATCCCTGCAGCGCCAAAAGCCACTGCACCAATTCGCCAAAAAAGCTTGCGTCGGTATTCGGCTTGAACCACGGCAGAATTATCATCACGGTAACGGCCTTCGTAAAAACCGCGCATCAATCGGGTTCCCCCCAGCAAAGCCTGTGAAATAAACGGCGCTTCTCCACTTATAGATTCTGAAAAGAAGCGGGTAGCCAAATGGTCTTTGGGACTAAACTCAAAAAACTTTCGGAGATCAAATCTCAACCGGGTGTAGTCAAAATCACTGCCGATATACCCGCCGTGTCTGTCAACGGTAAACTCGGCATACCACCCTCGGTGAGAATCGAAATAATTGTCGCGACTATCGTAATTAAAAAGTAAGCCCAAACCTGTATTCAGCCCACCACTGTTTCCCGCAATGGCCCGATTGGCCAGTTGACCTTCGGGGTCGAGTTCCGTTATGGTAAAGTCATCCAAAATAAATCGTCCACCGAGATAGAAACTTTCAGACACTTCCTTCATGGCAGTTAATCTTACTCGCGGAAAATCAACTCCGTAAAGTTCTTCAAAATTTTCAGGCTGATCA
The DNA here is from genome assembly GCA_964651785.1 of uncultured Cryomorphaceae bacterium. Taxonomy (GTDB): domain Bacteria; phylum Bacteroidota; class Bacteroidia; order Flavobacteriales_D; family Cryomorphaceae; genus JAKVAV01. The sequence goes on along the minus strand of CAZYWJ010000090.1, from coordinate 3,367 downwards.
TTGCCGATTCCGAAAAAGAAATAATTGTAGCGGTACCAACCCAGCTCACCGAATACAGAATATTCCTCCTCATTCCACCATAGTTGAAATGGCAGATAGGCCAAAATTTGATCTTCCAGTGTATAAGCTCCTCCGAGCTGAAATTGAGAAGGTCTCGAATCAGAAGATTCATCTTTGAAACGCCACGAATAAAATGCGGCTGCACCAAAGCCCCACCGCGTTTCCGGTGTGTAGTACACTACGGGAAGGGGTACAAATGTGGATGAGCTCGAATCAGCATCCTGGCCATACAAATCAATTGCCGTAAGGCCCAAAAACAAAAAAAGGGCGATTCTTTCTATCACCCTCCCAAACTATTTAAAAAATCAGAACCAATTACATGACCTCATCGCCTTTTTTTGTGGGCTCCAGGTCTTTTGATTCATCTTCACTAAATAGTCGGCTTTTGATGATAAATCGCTTTCCGTAGGGAATGTCCAAACTAAAACTGGAACCACGTCCTTCCGTGCAGTCGAGCGTAAGATGGGTATGCTTCCAATAGTCGAATTGAGAGGCACTCATGAAAAATTCGCAGCCGTATACCTCGCCCAATCGCACGTCCGAAGGACCCGTTTTAAAATCACCCTTCGTAAAACACATCGGGGTGGAGCCATCGCAACATCCGCCGCTCTGATGAAACATCAATTCTCCGTGATCAGCTCTGATTTGGTCTATCAAAGATTTGGCATCTTCCGTAATGGCAATTCTTTTATGTGGCATATTCGATTTCTTTTTGAGAAAATGAAAAATACAAACTTCCCGACTCTCATTAAGCGAATCGGGAAGTTTTGTCAACTACATGGTCACTTTCAAACGCTGTTTAAAAGAAACCCAGCTTATTCTTGTCGTAAGAAATGAGCATGTTTTTGTTCTGACGGTAATGGTTGAGCATCATCAAGTGGTTCTCTCTCCCGAATCCCGACTGCTTGTATCCTCCGAATGGAGCGTGGGCGGGATAATTGTGGTAGCAATTCACCCATACTCGACCGGCTTGGATGGCACGTGGCACTTGGTAGAGCTCGTGTGCATCGCGACTCCATACTCCTGCTCCCAGACCGTATAGCGTGTCATTGGCTATTTCGATGGCTTCTTCGGTGTTTTTGAAAGTCGTTACGGCAGTCACGGGACCAAAAATCTCCTCTTGGAAGACCCGCATCTTGTTATGACCTTTCATAATGGTAGGCTTGATGTAGTAGCCCGACTCGAGTCCGCTGTTCAAATTAGCCGCAGTACCACCGGTCAGTATTTCAGCTCCTTCCTGCTTACCGATGTCCATGTAATTCATGATTTTATCAAACTGATCCTTTGAGGCTTGGGCACCCATCATGGTTGTCGTGTCCAGCGGGTTGCCCATTTTGATGGCTTCCGTGCGTTGAATCACGCGGTCCATGAATTTGTCGTAGATGCTTTCGTGAACGAGCATTCGGCTCGGGCAGGTACACACCTCTCCTTGATTCAGGGCAAAGAGCACTGCACCTTCAATACACTTGTCAAAAAAAGCGTCGTCGGCATCCATGATAGAAGGGAAGAATACATTCGGTGACTTTCCTCCAAGCTCCATGGTCACGGGATTCAGGTTCTCTGATGCGTATTGCATGATGAGTCTTCCCGTGGTCGTTTCTCCCGTAAAGGCCACTTTTTGGATGCGGGGCGATTGCGCGAGGGGCTTACCTGCCTCGGGTCCGAAACCATTCACCACGTTCAAAACGCCTTCCGGAATGAGATCTCCGATGAGCTCCATCAATACCATAATCGAAGCGGGCGTTTGTTCGGCGGGCTTTACGATAGTGCAGCATCCTGAAGCCAGTGCCGGTGCTATTTTCCAAGTAGCCATGAGCAGAGGGAAATTCCACGGTATAATCTGTCCGACAACTCCGAGCGGTTCCTTGATATTCATTGACACGGTGAATTCATCGTGTTCTGACACCGTACCTTCTTCGGCGCGTATCACCCCGGCAAAGTAACGGAAGTGGTCTACCACCAGCGCCAGGTCGGCATTGATGCTTTCGCGAACGGCCTTTCCGTTGTCAACGGTTTCTACTCGGGCCAAGTATTCCAAATTCTCTTCTATTTTCTCTGCAACTTTGAGCAATACGTTACTTCGAAAAGTCGCACTGGATTTCCCCCAAGTTTTAAAAGCCTTATGGGCGGCGTCGATAGCCATTTCTATGTCGGCAGCTTTTCCTCTGGCTACTTTTGTGAATGGCTTTCCATCGATCGGCGAGATCGCATCGAAGTATTCTCCTCCCGCGGGCTCTACAAATTTTCCTCCGATGTAGTTTCCGTATTTCTCTTTGAATTCTGGCCTGGCGAGTACGGTGCTGCTCGGCGCTTCTGCTGTTTGTGTTGACATTACATTATTTTTAAGTTCACATGCAATGTCCGTATGATTTCCATTCGCTCTTTTTCCGTTAGTCGCATACCGTAGCACAATAGTCTCATTATTGATAATTCTTTTACGTAGCGCTCACGATTGTGTATATTAGACACATTCAAATCAATTCATGCTAGATCGATTTAATCTAAAAGAGAAGCATCGGATTTTCAGCACGCCGACTTCAGATATTGAGCACCGCACCTCACACGGCTCCGATCACGCCGTTTTGAATGTTTTCGAAACGCGCAAAGTGACGCATAGCTTTGATTTGGAATTTGACAATCCGGTAGTGGTAAGTATGATTCAGGGAAAGAAGGTGATGCACCTTAAAAAGAGAGATCCTTTTGAATTCACTCCTGGCGAAACCATTGTGATGCCTGCCTCGGAGCTTATGTACATCGACTTTCCCGAAGCCAAGCAAGATAATCCGACCCAATGCATGGCTTTGGAGATAAGCAAAGGTTTCGTCCAAAATACCATGGAATGGCTCAACGAATATTTCCCGAAGGTTGATCAAGGTTCTTGGAACTGGACCAGCGACAACTTTCTATTAATGAACAATGAGCAAGTACATGATAGCTTAAATCGGTTGATACGCGTGATGGTCCAAAACAACTATGGCAAACAGATGATGGCCTCCAACACTACGCGAGAACTCATCGCCACCTTGATGCAGACTCATGCGCGCCATTTTTTATTGGAAAACCTAGAAGAGTTATCGACCAAAAATCGCTTGGCCGGGGTGATTCAATTCATTCGAAACAATATCACTTCCAAACTCAGCGTGGAGCAATTGGCAGATAAAGCTTGCCTATCAAGAGCGCAGTTCTTTCGCAGATTTCAGCGCGAAATGGGCGAAACACCCGTTCAGTTTGTAAACAGAGAGAGACTGAGATTAGCCAAAAGGCATATGCTTCAAAACAACCGATCGGCCAGCCAAGCCTGCTATGA
>CAZYWJ010000089.1:0-9298 GCA_964651785.1 uncultured Cryomorphaceae bacterium | reverse complement strand
GACTACGAGCAGTTCAAAGAAACCTTCAACCAAGAGATGGAAAAGTTGAAAGGTAATTAATCCCGACACTATGAATCAGGGGAGAGGCGATCCGTAAGGGTCGCCTTTTTTTGTTCTTAACTATTTTAGCCGAATGAATTCAACCCACAAATCAATTGTAGCTCTCGGAGCGTTTTCCATGGCAATGGCCGTGATACTGGGAGCTCTCGGAGCCCACGCACTGGAAGCCCGACTATCGGCAGAACAGCTTGATAGTTTCACCACAGGCGTCCGCTATCAGGCTTGGCATTCCCTCGCTCTTTTCGTTCTGGGGCTATCGGGCGAAAAATTTTTAACTGAAAAATCCATCAAGCTTATTGCGACACTCTTCACATTAGGTATCTTATTCTTCAGTGTTTCGATTTACCTTTTAAATACCCGAGGTCTTTTGGGAATTGATTCTTGGTCAGCATTTCTGGGTCCTATCACGCCCATCGGTGGTTTGCTTCTCATCTCGGCATGGCTTATTTTAGGTGTTAAGGCGGCTTTCGCCAAAAAATAGAGCGACCGTCATTCCGGAGAAAAATGAATTCAAGGTTATCTCAATTTTCCACATCAAAACCTATCAAAAGTCAGAAAACGGAATTCCCTTTCTAGCCTCAAAACTTTACCTTTGTATTGAAAACACCAACTGAAGAATTAAACCATTTACTATGAATAATTACGGAAGAATTCCGGAGAAACACGATTTATCCTATTTAGGCTTAGAGAATGTAGGAACTGCATTTTGGAATTTAACACCTGCCGAACTGGTAGAAGAATCCTTGGTTTTGGGATTGGGTTCACTTTCGAATACAGGCGCATTAGCTATTGAAACGGGGGAATTCACCGGACGATCGCCGAAAGATCGATTTATTGTAGAAGATGATATCACGCGTGATGCCGTATGGTGGGGAGATATCAATAAGAAATTTGATTCGGATGCTTTCGACAAGCTCTACGACAGAATGTGTGCTTACCTCACCGGGCGTGAAGTATATGTGAAAGATGCCGCCATCTGCGATCATCCAAAATATCGGGTTCCCGTTCGTGTGGTTACCGAATTGCCTTGGAGCAATATGTTCGTGGACAATATGTTCTTGCGACTTACCAACGAAGAAATCGATAAGAACGACCCCGAATGGAATATCGTTTGTGCACCAAACTTTTTTGCCGTTCCCGAAATTGACGGTACGCGCCAATCAAATTTCGCCATCATCAACTTCAGCCGAAAAATGGCAATCGTCGGTGGAACGGGCTATACCGGTGAGATAAAAAAAGGAATGTTCAGCATCCTGAACTTCATCTTACCACATCAGCACAATGTACTTTCAATGCATTGCTCGGCCAATGTGGGAAAAGACGGCGACACGGCTATCTTTTTCGGCCTGTCGGGAACGGGGAAAACAACGCTTTCATCTGACCCGGAAAGAGGATTGATAGGAGATGATGAGCACGGATGGGCTGAGGATAGTGTCTTCAACTTTGAAGGCGGGTGCTACGCTAAAACAATTGATCTTACCGAAGAACAAGAACCTGAAATTTACAACGCCATCAAGTTCGGTGCAATTCTGGAAAATATCGTTTTCAAAGAAGGCACATCAGAACCTGATTATTCCGATTCTACCAAAACGGAAAATACGCGCGTAAGCTACCCGATACATTACATTGAGAATGCCGTAAGTCCTTCTCGAGGCGGCATTCCGAAAAACGTATTCTTCCTTACGGCTGATGCTTTCGGAGTTCTTCCTCCAATTAGTAAGCTCACTCCCGCTCAAGCTTCCTATCATTTTATTTCCGGTTACACCGCCAAAGTAGCGGGTACCGAAGAAGGAATTACTGAGCCTGTCGGCGCATTCTCTGCGTGTTTTGGTGCTCCGTTTATGCCATTGCACCCGGGAGTTTACGCCGAAATGTTGGCGAAGAAAATAGCCGAGACCGGCGCGAAAGTTTGGTTAGTCAATACAGGCTGGTCAGGCGGTGCTTACGGTACAGGCAGCCGAATTAAGCTGAAGTACACTCGCGCAATGATTCATGCTGCACTCGAAGGCAAATTGGACAATGTAGATTATCAAAAACATGAAGTATTCGGTTTGGCTATGCCAAAAGAATGTCCGAATGTGCCAACCGAAATTTTGAGTCCGCGAAATACTTGGAAAGACAAGGATGCATACGATCAAAAGGCCAACGACCTTGCGGCAAAATTCATCAATAACTTCAAAAAATTTGAGTCCGGCGTAAGCGAAGAAATTCGTCAAGCGGCCCCTCAAGTAAAAGAAAACGTTTAAGAAATTCTAAATTTTAACTGAAGCCCCATGGAAATCCATGGGGCTTCTTTTTAGAAAATGCACTTCTTTTTAGATCCCCATTTCAGCCCTGAGAATGTCATTCTCAATTCGGAAGAAAGCCGACATGCTTCTCGCGTGCTTCGCTTGCGGGAGGGTGAGAAGATTTTGATCGGCGATGGAAACGGGTTACAATTCGTGGCTTCGATAAATCAAATTAAAAAGGATGAAGTCGGCGTGAAAATTCTGGAAAAGAGAGAAATTCCCAAAGCCCAGCCGACATTAGTGGTTGCCATTTCTCCTACCAAAAACTCAAATCGCTTCGAGTGGTTTTTGGAAAAAGCCACCGAACTGGGAGTAGACGAAATCATACCGCTTATTTCTTCCCGGACGGAGAGACCTCGAATCAAAACTGACAGAGCAGAAAAAATTGTGCTCAATGCCACGAAGCAGTCACAGCGCGCCTTCTTACCGAAAATTCATCCGGTTGCGAATTTCTCTGATTTGCTTGAAGCTAAATATGAAAATCGATTAATCGCTCATTGCGTCGATGATTTGAACCGATCACCTCTTGACGAGGAAAATTCGGGTTTGGAAACGCTAATCTTAATCGGTCCGGAAGGCGATTTTACAAAAGAAGAAATAGAAAATGCTGAAGAGAAAGGCTTCAAATCGGTAATTCTTAGCCGGAATAGATTACGCACAGAAACGGCAGGAATTTTGGCAGTGGCAATGCTTCGGATGCCTTCAATAGGACAAAGATGAGTTAGATATTTCTGTCTTCTTTATTTTCTAAACTCAGATGATTTTATGATTCTTTACTATTATTGATAGTCTGACGATGTGAATTGAACACCGAACAAAGCCTGCCCCGCTGAAGAGCGGGGGAACGCTGATTTTTGATTTAAGAAGAGTACTGAATTCTACGCGTTCAGAGCTTCATATTTCTTTGGGCAGTTTCAATGCTTTTGACAAAAATTGAGATCAGTTCATCATTCTCTTTCTTTGCTCTTGATATCTTTTCTTGGGTTTTATACATCTGAGTTCGTTCAATAATCTTCAAACAAATGAATGATTCTCGTAGCTCTTTCAAAACTATTTTCATTTTGTGGACGAAATCCTTTCGGGACTCACCACTTTGGGCTTCTCCATAATTGAGAGATACCGAAGTCCCGGAGCGAAGTAATTGTTTGGCCAAGTGATTTGACCCATAATTACGCGGCATTTCTTTTGTTATTTAAATTATTAAGACAGAAAAGTTTATTAACCTTTCCTCTAAATCAAACTTGTTCATTCCTTTGCTTTATAGGTTATTCAAAAATCTTCATTCGTTAATCCTTGTTCGATATTCAAATCTAATCCGAAGTTTCACCTTCTTACAATTTAAGTATCGCGCTTTACGTAAATTGCGTAGTCAAAGAAATTTTGACCTTATGAAAAAAATATTCCTTCTGGCTCTTTTGCTGAGCTCTCAAATTTTCGCACAAGACGGCTCCTTTTCATTGGCCGTTCTGCAATACCGAGGTGGTGGCGATTGGTATTCCAACCCTACTTCCGTTCCCAACTTGGCAGATTTTTGCCGTAAGCAACTCAATATGGAAATCGGCGAAACCCAATATGTGGAAGTCGGCAGCCCTGATCTGTTCAATTATCCTTTCGTGCACATGACCGGACATGGAAATGTGGTCTTCAATGCAAATGATCGCGAGAACCTTCGGCTCTATCTTTTGGGAGGCGGCTTCCTGCACATTGATGACAATTACGGAATGGATGCCTTTGTGCGGAATCAATTGGAGCAGGTTTTTCCCGAAAAGGAGTTGGTGGAGATTCCCTTCGATCATCCCGTTTATCATCAGAAATACGACTTTAACCAAGGTCTGCCTAAAGTTCACGAACACGATGGCGCTCCACCTCGCGGCTACGGCATTTTTCACGAAGGTCGGTTGATTCTTTTTTACAGTGTGGAAGCTGATTTGGGGGATGGCTGGGAAGATCCTGCCGTACACAATGACCCTGAGGAAATCCGCCGGGAAGCACTGCGTATGGGCGCCAACTTGGTCCAATATGCTTTAGTGGGCGAGAAGACCGAAGTAACTCCGTAAAAAAAATGGCAACGTACGATTCCCGAAGAGCTGCCTTTCGGCATTATCGAGAAAAAGCATACCAATACCCCAGAAAAGCTTTTCACTACGTATTTAATGCGTCAAGTTTTGTCGGCAACGGACTGATCGCCTTGGTGCTCACTTATTTCTTGAAAATTCCCGATGCGGCACCTGAGTCTACGTTTGTTCTCTTTTTGCTCATTCTGTCCGTGGGACTATGGCTTACCGAAGCCATCCCACCCTTTGCCGTCGGCATTTTTATCATTGCCTATTTGGTCTTCGTCTTAGGATCGGATTACTTTTTGGAAAATCCGATGGATGCCAACCGCTACGTGAGCACGTGGACCAGCAACGTTATCTGGCTTCTTCTCGGTGGATTTTTTCTAGCCGAAGGGATGCAGCGCGTAGAGCTCGACAAAGCGTTGTTTCGATTCACGGTAAAACGCTTTGGCTCCCACCCCACCCGTCTGCTCTTTGGTTTGATGATGATGACGGCGCTGGCCAGCATGGTGATGTCGAACACAGCGACCACCGCCATGATGATCACGAGCATTTTGCCATTGGCGCGCAGCCTCGGTAAGGAAGCTCCTATGACAAAGAGTTTGTTGATCGGGATTCCGGCCGCAGCGTCGGTTGGCGGACTCGGCACGATAATCGGAAGCACTCCTAATGCTATAGCCGTCGGCGCCTTGGAAGGAGCCGGCATTAAAATCGAATTTCTCACATGGATGGCCTTCGGCTTTCCTTTGGCCATTTTTCTCGTCTGGAGTTTTTGGCTGTTTCTCAGTAAACGTTACGTGCCGAAGGTTAAAGAACTCGACCTCTCTTTCATGAATCACGAAGGCCACGAGCATAAAGTCGGAAAGCGCGATCGAAACCTCGTCATCTTCACTCTCTTCTTTACCGTCCTGCTGTGGAGCACGGAATCAATTCACGGCATACCGCTGGCAGCTACTTCGGCCGTGCCCATCGTTATTCTCACGCTTACGCGAATAATCGGAGCCGACGAAGTGAGGGCACTCCCTTGGGATACCTTGATGCTCGTTGCGGGTGGATTGGCCTTGGGCCGAGCCATAGTTGACGTGGGATTGGCCGATCAATTCGTCACGGGATTAGAAAGCATCAATTTACCTCTGTGGGTTTTGGCCGTGTTGTTCGGTTACCTTACTCTGGCTTTGAGCAATGTAATGTCGAACACAGCCGCGACCTCCATTTTGGTTCCCATTGCACTCGGCCTCACGGGTGCTTTTCAAATCTCGGTGCCGCTCATTGTAGCACTCTGCGCATCCTGTGCACTCTTTCTGCCCGTCTCTACACCGCCAAATGCCATTGCGTATAGCACCAACCTCTTGCAACAAAAAGACTTTCGCATCAGCGGTGGATACTACACGGTCGTCGGGCCGTTGATCATCTTCCCACTGGCTATTTTGGTTGCGTATTTTATTAGTAGCTAGTATCCGGTCTTTAGTAGATAGTAGCCTGTCCGTCCATAGCTTGACCGGCTATATAAGGAAGACTCATTCAGCTACTAAAGACGATCGACCAGCTACTATTCAACCCCAACCACAATCGTAGCGCGATCTCTTCCGGCTGCACCGAAAAAGCCCAGTGCTAAATCATCGGGGTCACTTACGTTTCTGATATTTCCGCGAATGGGTGAAGGCGGAGGGTCAAATGGTCCACCTACGAACGCCGTTTGAGATTGCAGCAACGAAAAGAACTCATAGGCATCTTCAGAAATGCGCTCTTGTATGATGGTCACCGTATCAAATTGAGAATACAACTCTTCCGTCACGTTAAACTCGGGAATGGGATTTCCGTCCACGAACTCATCATTCGTCACGAAAATATCGAAAGGCTCTTGTTGTTCCACACCGTTTAAAATTTCGCGCCAGCGGTAGTGGTCACCCATTCCTGCAGGCTCAAAGGCTTCTATCAAAACATCGTAAATATCGTCCGGGTTTTCGCCATTTTCTTCGTCGGGTTCGTCTTCAGACAATTGCCAATAGATATCCAGAATCGGCACCGGATCATAAAGCTTTTCAAACGAAGACAAAAAGCGTTCTCCGTTATCCAAAACAATTTCGAGTTGGTAAGATCGTCCCACCACTCCCGAATCCGGATAAGTGTAAATGCCCGGACTCGTCTCTTCGAGCAGCCTCTCCATACCCTGATCATCTCTAATGAAAACACCGGCCCCTGTCACGGGTGCAGGATCGGCATCGTCGAAATAGGCCGCTGTGGTGGTGAGTTTCACTTCGTGCGGTCGGTTTTCATTGGTGATCCAGCCTTCAACGACCAAGAATTCTTCGCCTTCCGGCAAATCGAGATCAACGACATCCTGGCAAGAAGAAAGCACTATCGCTGCAGCCAAGAAGTAAAATGCGTATTTGAAAAAATTCGGTTTCATCGCGATTAAAATTTAAGGTTGTAGGTAATGCCCGGAATTATACTTCCGAAAATGCTCAAACGCACCGCTTCGGTTTGCTGAGGATTGTCTTCATTCTGGCGGAAGAAAATACTGTACGGATTTCTACGGCCGTAGGCATTGTAGATGGAGAAAGTCCATGAACTCTCCCACGAGTCCGGTCGATTGATGAAAAACAAGACTTTGTCTTTCTGTTTCGGCACGAGGGTAGCCGAAAGGTCAAGTCGGTGGTAAGTTGGTGTGCGCGCACCGTTTCGGTTGGTGTAGTTCGGCACCACGACTCCCTCATACACGTACCGTGAGTCGGGATAGGTGATGGGGCGTCCCGTCATAAAGGCAAAGTTTCCACCGAACTTCCATTTTTCGCTCAGCTTGTACTGAGCGACTACGGTCACATCGTGCGTCTTGTCATAATTTGACGGATACCAATCATTGCGATTGATTCCATCCACCTTCAATTCACTTCGGCTCAAGGTATAGCTCACCCAACCCGTGAGGCGACCTTTCACTTTTTCTACTTGAAACTCCAATCCGTAAGCGCGACCTTCTCCCTGAATGAGTTCCGTTTCTAAGTTGTCATTCAGCAAAAGCTGCGCATTGTCCTTGTAGTCGAGCAGATTTTGATAATCCTTGTAGTAAACTTCCACCGAAGCCTCGTACATATTGTCTTTAAAATTTCGGAAGTAACCAACCGAAACCTGATCGGCTATAGCGGGATCAATGTATTTGCCGGCAGGCGTCCAAATGTCCAGCGGAGTAGCGGCCGTAGTATTTGATACCAAGTGCAGGTATTGCCTCATTCGGTTGTAGCCGGCTTTTACCGATGCCCTTTCGGAAAAGGTGTAGTTCACGGCAAGCCTCGGCTCAAACCCTCCGAAATCTGCGATGACCTCACCCGAAGCGTAGTTTACCGTATCAATGATGGCGTCATCGGAAGAAGGCACATCTTGTGCGTAAAGGAAAATGTCACGATTTCCCAAATTCAAAAAGTGGCTATACCGCACCCCATATTCGATTGATAAAGCATCGGTGACGGTTTGCTTATTGCCAATGTAAGCAGCGATTTCAGCGGCATTTTCACCCTGAACTTCCACCACATTGAAAATGGATTCTTCGCCCAGACCCGCTGCCCGCCCCGGAGCAAAGTCGTAGAGAATTCCTTGAGCACCGAACTCGATCGTGTTGTTCACATTCGGAAAGAATGAGAAATCAGCCTTAAAAGAAGTGTTTTGAATTCCCGCTTCCCATTCAAAAGCATTTACGCCGGTTGGAACGCCCAATGAGTATTGGTAGTCGCTATAGACCGCCGAGAAGTTGGAGAAGAGTCTTGGATTGAAAAGGTGATTCCAGCGCAAAGTGGCCGTGTTGTTACCCCAATAACTTTGGAAATCATCGCCAAATTTAAATCGATCCGCACCGAAATAGCCCGACAAGAAAAGTCGGTTCTTGTCGTCTATTTTGTAATTGATCTTCGCATTTACATCGTAGAAGAAAAGCTGATCGCCACGGAAATCCTCGTTAAAAATGGGCAGGAGAATATCGCCGTACGAACGACGCCCCGCCACCATAAATGACATCTTATCTTTAATTATTGGCCCTTCAAGCATGAGTCGACTCGACACGAGACCAATCCCCGCATTTCCCGAAAATTCTTTGGTATTCCCTTCTTTCTGTCTTACGTCTAAAACGCTCGACAGTCGGCCTCCATACTTGGCAGGAACGCCACCTTTGTAAAGCGTTAAGTCCTTTACCGCATCCGCATTGAAAACAGAGAAAAAGCCGAAGAGGTGAGAAGAATTGAATACCGTTGCCTCATCCAGAAGGATCAGGTTTTGGTCAATGTTTCCTCCCCGAACATTGAAGCCCGTAGCACCTTCGCCCACGGTAGAAACTCCCGGCAAAAGTTGGATACTTCTGATAATGTCCACCTCGCCCATAAACTGCGGAATGTCTTTAACCATCTTGGCATCCATCCGCTCGACACCGATGTCGAGGCTGCTTACGTTTTTGTTGGCCTTTTCGGCGGTTACCTCTACCGTTTGCAGCAACTTTTGGTCGGGCTGCATCTCGATATCGAAGGTTTGGTCGGCGGTGAGCTCTATGGTTTTGGTAGTCGCCTGATAGCCGAGATAGTTGAAGGTAATGTTGTACGTTCCTTCCGGCAATGAGATGGAATAAAATCCGTACACATTGGTTGTGGTTCCGGAAGCGATCTCGTCCACATAAACCGTGGCTCCGATCAGGCCTTCGCCGTTATCGGAATCGCGCATGTATCCGCTCAGCGTGTATTTGGGCTGAGCCAAAGCCGTAGTAGCAATGAGCAACGACAGCAGGGTAATGAATTTCATGATAGATAGTAGTTTGTTTAGGTTTAACCGTGCTCTGAAGAGCGCTGCAAATTTCTTCAATTTCAGCCGGTTTAATGAAGCTTAATGTTATCTGTGGGCAAAATTACGGATAAGCGG
>CAZYWJ010000088.1:3784-9744 GCA_964651785.1 uncultured Cryomorphaceae bacterium | reverse complement strand
AAGAAGCCCGAAATTTCGGTTATCAAAAAGTGTGGATTTGTTTGATTGAAGAAGAGTTGCAAAAGTGAATCTCAATGATTTTTTGAGGTAGTTTACTAATTAGTTAACTTTGTGGTGATGACTCGTAGAATTGAACTCTACAAAGACTACTTCATAAATTTTTATGATGACCAAGAGCCGAAAGTTCAGGAGAAAATAGAGTACGTCTTAGATTTGATCCGTTTTGAAAGACAGGTTCCAAAGAAGTTTTTGAAACTCTTGCAAAATACGAATGGTATTTATGAAGTACGAGTTATCACGACATTTAAGAGTATTCGCATTTTCTGTTTTTTCGATGGGAGCGACCTGATAGTTTTAACCAACTGTATTGTTAAGAAAACGCAAAAAACACCTAAGAGAGCCATCAAGCTTGCAGAAAAATTGAAACGAGAGTACCTGACAAATAAATATAAGTGACATGAAAAACACGATCGACTTTGAGGAGCTACTCAATAAGAAATACGGATTGAAAGGGACGGAAAAACGTGATAAGTATGATGCGGAATCTTTGGCATTTCGACTGGGCGCGATGCTAAAAGAAGCCCGTAGAGAAGCGAATCTGACCCAAGAAGAATTGGCGCATCGTACCGGCACAAAAAAGAGTTACATTTCAAGAATTGAACGTGGACTCAGCGACATTCAGATCTCTACCTACCACAAATTGATTGAAACGGGACTTGGTCGAAATCTGAATATATCGATCGCGTAATTTTTGAATTACTCTACTTTTTGAGCCCCGTTTGATTAACGATACGCTTGTGGGAAATGATTATTGAATCGCTAAAACATCGTTCTAAAAGCCGCTTTATTTGCGTCAATGAAAAGACTTACCTTTTTCGCTATCCTTATTTTGTGCGCCTGTGCTGCCAAGCACAAGCACCCCGATAAAATGATTTTTCGCTATAACGAGTCGGCGGGGATTTCTTCTTTGGATCCCGCTCAGAGTCGGAACTTGGAGAATCTTTGGGCCTGCAATCTTCTCTTCAACGGACTGGTGGAAATAGATGATTCGCTTTTGGTTCGCCCGGCTATTGCCAAATCGTGGGATATCGATTCGACCGGAACGGTGTATCGATTCCACCTGCGGGATGATGTCTTTTTTCACGATAGCAAAGTATTTCCAAATCAAAAAGGCAGAAGGGTAGTGGCCTCGGATTTCGTCTATAGTTTCGAGCGGATAATGGATCCGCAAAAAACGACGCCCGGGGCTTGGGTATTTTCAAATGTGAGTGAAGCGAATCCTTTTACGGCCATCGATGAGTCCACTCTGGAAATCCGATTGCGCCAACCTTTCCCACCTTTCTTAGGACTGTTGGGAATGAAGTATTGTTCGGTTATTCCGAAAGAGGCGATAGAGGCTTACGGCGATGATTTCCGCAGTAACCCCGTCGGAACGGGACCATTCAAATTTCATTTTTGGATAGAAAATTCCCGACTAGCTTTACTCAAAAACGAGACCTATTTTCAAACCGATGTGGAAGGAAAACGCTTGCCCTACCTTGATGCGGTGGCGGTATCTTTTATTCCCGACAAGAGCGCTGCCTACCTCGATTTTCTAAAGGGAAATTTCGATTTCATGTCGGGACTCCACGCCAGCTACAAGGATGAGTTGATTGGCCCTACGGGTGAACTCAACCCGATATACGCCGATGAATTTTACCTACAGCGCCATCCGTTTCTAAAAACGGATTATTTCGGTTTTCAGGTTAGCGATTCTCTGTTTGACAATAGTCCTTGGCTCAATGCCGATTTGCGTCGAGCGGTGAATTACGCCATCAATCGAGAGGCGATGGTGCGCTACCTGCGAAACAATGTGTACACTCCCGCTCACGGAGGATTCATTCCCAAAGGAATGCCCGGCTACAACGAAAACGCGGGTTATTCGTATCAACCCGATTCGGTGCGCGCCATCCTGAGACGCGAGGGCTTTGAAGGCGGAACCGGTTTGCCTGTCTTGACGTTGAGTACCACTTCAGACTATGTAGATCTTTGCGAATACGCCCAGCATCAATTGAGCGAATTCGGAATCAAGATCAAAGTAGATGTGCTGCCCGCCTCGGTTCATCGCGAAAGTACTTCTAAAGGCAAGCTACCGTTTTTCAGGAAATCGTGGTTGGCCGACTATCCCGATGACGAAAACTTCATGGCTCTTTTTGTTTCAGAGAATAAATCGCCGAAAGGCCCGAACTACATGCATTTCGAAAATGCGGAATTTGATAAGCTTTACCGTGCAGCATTGAGCGAAACCGAACCGAAAAGGCGAGCACGGCTTTATGCCAAAATGGACAGCCTGATGATGGCTGAAGCGCCGATCGTGCCACTCTACTACGATGTAGTCATGCGGTTTGTGTCTAAAGACGTCTCCGGTTTGGATGCCAATCCGATGAATGTTTTGGACCTGCGAAGGGTGAAGATTACTCCTTCGGCCAAATCAGAGAGCTGATGGCATTGTGGTCGGAAATGGCTTCTTCGTATCGGGTATAATCTGCCGAGACCAACTCTTTCGAGTGAAAAATATAGTCGATGCGAAAAGAGGGAAAGGCTCCCAAATAGGTGCTGCCGATTCCTAAACCACCCGCTTCGCGAAAGCTGTCTGAAAGACCCTCGGAAATAGTGGCATAGCTGTAAGAAACGGGCGTATCGTTGAAGTCGCCACAAATCACCACGGGATGGGGACTTTCCGCTGAGTGAGCCTTTACTTTCTCCACTTGCTTAGCCCTTCGGGTAAAGGCTGCTGCCAATCTTTCTACTATACCGAAGGCTTCATTAAACTCTACTTCCGTTTGCTCTCGCTCATCATTCAATTCTTTGATAAAGGCATATTGCGAATCACTGAACCGAATGGACGCCGCGTGAACATTGTAAATTCTCACGGTATCGCCATAGGCCACCACATCGGTATAAATGCACATGTTATTGTTCTTCTCACCTTCAAAACGAATTTGTCCGCGACCGACAATGGGAAACTTGCTGAAGGTGGCAATTCCGTAATGCTGGTTTTGTCCTACCGTTGATGTGTATTCGTCATAAGCATAAGGCGCATTCAGCGTAAGCTTGAGCAGTTCTTTGGTTTCGAAAATGCCCGGTCCTGAATTGTGAAAGAATTCCTGAAAACAAAAGATATCTCCTTCGGTGGTTTCGAGGTGACGCATCATTTTATCGCGCTGCGCAATGTTCTCTTCCCAGTTGTACCAACCGAAAAGCTTCACATTCTGAGAGACGATTTTAACGGCATTAGCGGGTGGAGTTTTTTTCTTAAAGTCGGGCAGAGCTTGGAAATAAGAGGCCAAGTAGTTAAATCCTAAAAGAATGGAAAGTGCTGATAGGAGAGCAAAGCGTTTTTTTACTAAAAGCCAAAAGAGGATAAAGATCATATTCGCTACCAGCAAAAACCCATAGGCAATTCCGAAAAAAGCCAGATAGGGAAAGCGCTCGGGACTGATTTCAGTAGCGGCATAAGCCAAGATTATTCCCAGAACCACCAAGATGTTAAGGGACATCATAAGCGTTTTACTGAATGATCTGAGACGCTTGATCACTACTTCTTACTTGCGTTAAACAGAAACTCCTTTTCTGCTTTGGTCAGGCTGTCATATCCGCTCTGCGAAATCTTGTCGAGAATTTCGTCAATCTTCTTCTGTTGCGAGACATCTTCTTTGCTTTTTCGCGATTGAGAAGTAGCGCTTCGGCTTGATGATGCGGCAGTTCTCGGTCGCCCTTTCGATGATGCTACTTTCATTTTGGGTTTTGGCTTGGCCAAATCGCGAAAAAAATTGACGAAAGAGTAGAAACCGTTCGACCAGTCATTCCCCGCTTGCAAACTGCGTGCATAGGTAAAACCTAAAATAGCGCCTCCGATATGCGCCAATCTTCCTCCGGTATTTCCACCGTCCAAAAAGAGAATGTCCAGAGCTACGAAGAAAATGGCGATGTACTTGAGCTGAACATTTCCGATAAGAATCAGTCGCACATTCATGTTCGGTGCGTAAGTAGCTATTGCTACTAAAATAGCTATCACTGAGGCCGATGCTCCGATAATGGTACTTTCAGCTCCCGAGAATACGGGAAAAATATTGTAGGATATAAAGTATAGCACAAAGCCGGCTATACCTCCGTAGAAATAAACGGCCACCATTCTTTTATCGCCAAGCAAATCGCCGAATAACCTTCCTGAAAACCAAAGCATGATCATATTGACAATCAGGTGCCATAGACCTTCGTGGACAAACATATAAGTGATGATGGTCCAAGGCCTAAAAAGCATGGTTTCCCAATTGGATGAGCCGGCGATCCACGGAATGACAACACCTAAAAAATTACTTTGGTAGAAAAATCCGAAAACGCGAATAAGGCTGAGCACAACAAAAACTCCTACATTCAGAAAGATGAGTCGGGTGACCATCGTACCGCTGTGGTAGCTGCGTTTTATATCGTCAAATATCGAGGCCATGTTTAATAACCGTAAGGATTATTGTTTTGATGTTTGTTATTCCAATATTTGATCAAGATATAGCCAAAAAGCATACCGCCCAAATGGGCAAAATGGGCCACGTTATCACCGGGACGATTGGCTATTCCCGAAAATAGTTCTATGGCTCCGTAGCCGATGACGAAGTACTTTGCTTTGATCGGTACGGGAAAGAAGAGTAGCATCAATCGAGTATTCGGAAACATCATACCGAAGGCCAGAAGGATGCCGAATACTGCACCGGATGCTCCGACTACGGGAATGTTGTAAAGCAAGTTCAATTCAGCCAGAGTTGGGTTGGTATAGTTGCGGTTACTCATCAAATAGTCCATACCATTGGTTTTGATGTCCTGAAGCATCTCGGGGCTTACTTCCGGAATGAGCATTTGAATTTGAAAAGCTACCACGGCGTAGTGGAGAATAAATGCACCGAAACCCGTAACGAGGTAGTAGATTAAAAAGCGTTTTGCACCCCATATACGCTCGATGGCTGAGCCAAACATCCACAACGCAAACATGTTGAAGAAAATGTGCATAAAGCTGCCGTGCATAAACATGTGGGTGATGATTTGCCAAGGTCTGAATTGCTCGGATTCCCAATAAAATGCTCCCAAAACTCTGCCCAGATCGAGGCCTTGTGGCTGTAATGCAATGGTGGCTAAAAAAAACAAGCCGTTGATGATCAAAAGGTTTTTGACCACCTCGGGCATATTTCCAAATGCGCTGCTACTTCTGAATGCGCTCATTTATGCTTTAAATTTTCGTTGAATTTCGTCTAATGTAAAGTTGAGAATTACGGATTTTCCCGAAGGAGTTATTTGGGGTTGCTCGCAGGCAAAGAGTCGATCAATCAAGTCGAGCATCTCAGAGCCTTCCAATTTTTTCCCTTCACGAATTTTGAGGCTACGCGCCATACCCGCTGCTATTTGATCGTGGTGGTCGTTTTGAAATTGGCCTACAGAGCTTTTGTATTGCTCTAAAAAGTCCTGAATCAAACGGTCGATATTGAGGTCTTTGGCTTCAGCCGGTACGCCGTTTACCACCGCACTTTCATTATCGAAAGTGGAAATGTCAAATCCGAGCTTAAACAGGTCATCTTTCAAATCTTCCAATAGCTGAAGGTCTTTTCCGTCGAGTTCAACACGTTGTGGAAACAATTGTTGCTGACTAAAACCGCTGCCTCTTTCCAAGCCTCTTCTTATCTCTTCAAAAAGTACGCGCTCATGAGCTCGCTGCTGATCGATGATGATAAAGCCCGATTTGATTTGCGTCAGGATGTACCGCCGATGAAGTTGAAAAACGGGACGCTCGCGATCGGTCAGTGAGACTTCGGCTTTCGCCAAATTTTCTTCCTCCTCACGGTCAAATAGCGGCGATTGCTCTTCTTCCTCGCGTTTTTCCGTTATGCTGTACAGCTCTTTCCAGTTTCCTGAAAATCCACCCGAACGCGCCG
>CAZYWJ010000088.1:0-3684 GCA_964651785.1 uncultured Cryomorphaceae bacterium | reverse complement strand
GTGAATTTTATTTCCGTTTTAGTCGGATGAATGTTCACATCAATACTCGAAGGATCGACTTTCAAATAGAGAAAATAGGAAGGATAGGAGTCTCTGCTGATCAATTCGTCAAAAGCGGTGGTAACCGCGTGGTTGAGGTAACTGCTTTTGATAAAGCGGTCATTCACAAAAAAGTACTGCTCACCTCGTGTTTTCTTGGCGTATTCCGGTTTCCCGATAAAACCTTCCAGCCTTACAATGGCCGTATCTTCTTTCACGGGCACCAATCGTTCGTTGAATTTAGATCCGAAGACATTAACGATACGCTGCCTCAAAGTCGACGATTTAAGGTTGAAAAGCTCGTTGTCATTGTGGTGAAGCGAAAAGCTGATATCGGGATGCGCCAATGCTACGCGCTCAAATTCCTCAACGATATGCCGCATTTCCACGGCATCCGATTTCAAAAAATTACGGCGGGCGGGCGTGTTATAAAATAGATTCTTAACCGAAATGGACGTTCCGTGAGCCGAGGCACAGGGCTCTTGATTTTCAATTTCACTTCCGGCAATGGTAATCTTCGTCCCGATTTCGTTTTCACGTAGCCGCGACTTCATCTCCATATGCGAAATGGCGGCGATCGAAGCCAAGGCTTCTCCGCGAAATCCTTTTGTTCTGATTTGCCAAAGCTCTTCCGCCTTTTTGATTTTGGAAGTTGCGTGTCGCTCCAGGCTCATTCGCGCATCGGTTTCACTCATGCCACAGCCATCGTCTATGACTTGAATCAGCGTTTTTCCCGCATCTTTTATAATGAGCTGAATATTTTCAGCACCGGCATCCACGGCATTTTCCAGCAGTTCTTTCACTGCCGAGGCGGGGCGTTGAACCACCTCACCGGCTGCTATTTGGTTGGCAACGGCATCTGGAAGAAGTTGAATAATATCGGGCATCAGCGCAATTGGTGCTTTTAGGCGTAGAAATAATAAACGACCGCCGCAAGGGCCGCCAAAATTAGTAAAAGTCTCAAGCCTGATTTGCGTTGAACGCGTCGGGTTTCTTTTCGCGACCAAGACTCAGTAATGCGTTCCCGCAAATGCTCTTCGTAATTTTTTCCAAGCTTCTGTTCCAGTGCCAGTTCCTTTTCTATTTCTTTTTTGCGCTTCTCGAGTCGCTCCTTGCGTTCATCAAAGGTGCGCGGCTCGTAGTGAAACGACTTGTAACGGTTGTGCTCAGTGAGCTTGAAGACGGATGGTAATTTCGGTGCTCTCATCAATCCGGGGTTTTTGACACTTTCCACTCCCAAATTTCGTTCTATAAGAAGGATTGGCAAAGTGATGTGAATAAAAATACTGCCTTTCTTCGGCGATGGTTGACAAGCATAGTACATTCGTTTAACAAATTTCCATAGATGAGAATTGCCCTGAGGTACCTCTTTTTCTTCTTTTTCGTGGTTTCAGCCGTTTTGGCGAAAGCCCAACCCGTATATGACAAATCAGAAACTCCGTGGGCTGACAGTGTGCTTGCTCAACTTTCCGTCGAAGAAAAGATAGGACAACTCTTCATGGTAGCTGCGTATAGCAATCGCGATGCCAAGCATGAGCAGGAGTTGAAGGAGTTGATTGAGACATACAAAATCGGTGGTTTGATCTTTTTTCAAGGCGGACCCGTTCGTGAGGCCAAAATGTACAATCGTCTGCAAGCTGCCGCCGACATTCCGCTGTGGATAGGCATGGACGCCGAGTGGGGACTGGGCATGCGCCTGGATAGTACCATCAGCTTTCCGCGACAAATGACCTTGGGAGCCATTCAAAATGATTCGCTGATTTATGCCATGGGCAAGGAGATAGCGCGACAAAGCAGACGAATTGGCGTGCATATAAATTTTGCACCCGTGGTGGATGTGAACAACAATCCGAAAAATCCGGTGATCAACAATCGCTCTTTCGGTGAGGACAAAGCTAACGTGAGAAGGAAAGGTTTGGCTTACATGCACGGAATGCAAGACCACGGCGTCTTGGCAAATGCAAAGCACTTTCCCGGACACGGAGATACCGACACGGATTCGCACTACAATTTGCCGGTAATCAAACATGACGTAAAGAGGTTAAGAAACTTGGAGTTATACCCGTATTCCAAAATGTTTGAAGAAGGTCTTTCTTCCGTTATGGTGGCTCATCTTTCCATTCCCGCTTTGGACTCCACGCCCAATCGAGCTTCCACGCTTTCGCCAAATGTTGTGACTTCACTACTTCAAAAAGAAATGGGCTTCGATGGCCTGATTTTTACCGATGCGCTCAACATGAAAGGAGTGTCGAGCTACTATCAGCCCGGAGAGGTGGATTTGCTTGCCGCGAAAGCAGGAAATGACGTGCTTCTTTTTGCGGAAGATGTACCCAAGGCTTTGGCAAAAATTCGAGAAGCCATCAATTCAGGAGCATACAGTGAAGAGCAATTGGACAAGAGTGTTGCCAAGATTTTGAAAGCCAAAGAATGGCTGGGGCTTCATCGAAAAGTCAAGGTGAAAGAAGAGAAGATTTACAACGATCTTAATACGCCTGAGGCTATTTTTCTCAAGCAAAAGCTCAGCGAAGCCGCTATCACTTTAGTTCAAAACAAGAATGGTATTTTGCCCTTGGGCGATTTGGATACACGGTCTATCGCGGTGTTGACCATCGGTGGCGATGGTGAAATTTTTAAAAACCGCCTGGCCAAATACACGGATTTCACTTCGGTGGAAACCGTGACCTCACCGCCGCCTGCTGAGGCCTTGCGGGTGCGCGATTTTGCTCTGAAAAGCAATACGGTTATCATCAATGTGGAAGGCACGAGCAACTCGCCCTCTAAAAATTTTGGCTTGAGCTACAACGCCATAGACCTCATTGAAGCAATTGCCGCCGAGCGTGAAGTGATATTGGTCTTTATGGGAAATCCATACGCTCTGGAGAGATTGAAAAATCACGATCGGTACCGCGCCATTTTGATAGGATATCAGGATGATGCCTTTTTAAATCGCGCTGCTGCAGAAGCCATCATGGGAGCCATTCCCGTAACCGGTAAACTTCCCGTATCTGTTGGAAATTACTTCTCGGCAAATGATGGCTTGGTGTTGGCCGATGCTTCACGACTTCACTACACCTCACCGCTCGAGTTTGGCTTGAGCCCTGATGCTTTCGCAAAAGTAGATTCCATTGCCATGGATGGAATTAAGAAGCGGGCCTATCCGGGGGCGCAAGTTTTGGTGGCCAAAAAAGGAAAAGTCATCTTCAATCGCAACTATGGTTTTCACACCTACGATGATCAGCGTCCCGTAAGGAATACCGATATGTACGATCTGGCTTCCATCACCAAGGTAGTGGCATCTACCTTGAGCCTTATGAAATTGGACGATCAGGGAAAATTTGATCTGGACGCACCTTTGAGCAACTACTTTCCCGAAATCGGAGCGGAGAGTCCTTACTTTGACATGCAGCCGCGCAGAATGTTGGCGCATGTGGCAGGACTCAAAGCGTGGATTCCTTTTTACGTGGAAACGATGAATGAAGGCGAGCCGAAATGGGATGTTTATTCCAAAAGCGAATCGGCGCTTTACTCACGAGAGGTAGCTCGACAGATGTACATCAATGAGGTAGTTAGCGATTCGCTGATGTTTAAGATTCTCGCTTCCGGTTTAAGGCCAAACAGAGATTACAAGTACAGCGACCTTGGCTA
>CAZYWJ010000087.1:0-9963 GCA_964651785.1 uncultured Cryomorphaceae bacterium | reverse complement strand
AAACTAACTTCAGAGAACTAATGGCTTGTCACTACGGATTTGACATTTATACCTCAGAAAAGGCAAAGATGAAATATTTGGAACCTGATTTACTTCCTTTTGATTGAACAATAAAGATCATTTCTAAAACGGGATATTGCATATGGCGGGTAAGCGGCAGGTGACTAAAACCATGTGCAAACCGCTGTGCATCATCTAAAGCACTCGGGATTGGATCGATCGATAAATAGACATAATCTTGATTCGCTAAACGAGCAGTAGATTGACTTAAAATACGGTTATACATTTCGGCGGTATTCTCCCGCTCCGTTTATTGACGGATACATGCAGTACCGCTATTGAATTCAAAATATTGTTAAAATAACCACGTTTAAGGTGAACCAACTTAACCTGTCACCATGAAAACCAATTGCTTATTTTTTCTGGTTCTTGCCACAACCCAATCTTTTGCACAAGTCTTTACTGAACTATCAGAATCGCCAATGTTTGCAGGAATGTATAACAGCAGTATGGCAATGGAAGATTTTGACAATGATGGGCTCACCGATGTTCTGTTGAGCGGGAGTTATGAAGCGGGAGCGCTATACGAGAATAGGTGCCTCATATACAAGAACGAGGGAGGTGGTGAATTTTCTGAACTACCCGATCTCCCCTTTGCTGATTTCAGGACGGGACAACTCATGGTTGATGACGTAGACAATGATGGCGATGCCGATATCGTGATGGCAGAATCGCCTCAGCTCAACATCGATTATACTATACGCGTGTACTTAAACGATGGCCTCGCAAACTTTGAATTAATTCAATCTTTCTCACTTCAAACAGGGCAGAGGAGACCCTATGTACTCGCCGACTTGAATGCTGATGGTTTTAAAGACATCTTCATAACCCAAAGAAATGATGAGGAGGAGATTATTTACCTGAACAATGGGAGCGGAGTGTTTGAACCTTATTATGACTACAGTATTTATCCCGATGGTAAAATACAGAATGTAGCAGTTGCGGACTTTGATCAAAACGGATTCAACGATATTTTGGCTTACGGTATTCCCGACAATTCCCTTGGTTCAAGAATGACCATTTTTTACAATAATGGGACTGAGTTTACCCCTGACATAGATGTCCCGTTTTTGGAGAATGCAAGTCCGGGCTTTCAAATAGCAGATGTGGACAACGATGGAGATGATGATATAACCATACATATGTCGCCGCTTTACCCCGAAGAGGCTTATTGGACGGTTTATCTCAATGATGGTAACGGATCGTTTACGGAAACTTCCAACTCGGTAGAGTACGCACAGGGCTTTGAGTATGTCGATCTCGATATGGACGGCGACTTGGATGCCTTCGTACCTGAAAGTGGTACTTCAAGAATCTACTTAAACGATGGATTTGGTGAGTTTGAAGAGGTGGAGCATGGATTGAATACCATTCTCCTTAGTTCGAACAATGGATTTTTTGATTTTGATAACGACGGCGACCTTGATTTTTTAACTGCAGGTATACTGGGAAATGGTGTCTACCGAACTTGGTTGTACGAAAACCAAGACGATCTGAACTTTGAACCGCTTCACCCGCATGATTTGTTCAATAACCATGGAGTCAACGCACACTTTGCCGATTTTGATGGTGACGAAGACAATGATGCACTCGTTTTTCACGAACTTGACTTCGCCAAGATTTCGAAAAATCGTGGAGATGGCACCTTTGAACAAAACATGACATTCCAACCCGTGTGCGGTGTTTTCAAAGGAGTGGATATAGGAGATATAGATGCCGATGGAGATTTAGACATCATCTCGTCAGGGACTCCTTACCAGTGGGATGAGCTCACCTGTACCGTTATTGCACTAAACAATGGGAACGGGAACTTTACAGAGATGACCGGTACGGGTATTCCAGAGCTCACCAATAGCATGGTCAGA
This sequence comes from uncultured Cryomorphaceae bacterium, assembly GCA_964651785.1. Lineage (GTDB taxonomy): Bacteria > Bacteroidota > Bacteroidia > Flavobacteriales_D > Cryomorphaceae > JAKVAV01. The sequence continues at coordinate 8,038 of CAZYWJ010000087.1, read as the reverse complement.
TTAGCAGATATCGATGGCGATCAGGATTTGGATTTTTTCATTGCCGGAGTAGATCAAAACAATTCTTTCAGCACAAATTTTGCCGTGAATGATGGTACGGGAAACTTCAATTTGATTGAAATCATTCTTGAGGGAGATTTCTACATTTCTGAGGGTATCGATTTTGCAGATATTGACAATGACGGAGATTTGGACATGGCTATGACCAGAGGCTTTGCTTCCAATCAGACCGTCAAAATTTACCGCAACGAAGGTTTCGACAATTTTATACTATTGCCCGATCTGTATACCACAGGCACCTATGCGGTCTCCTTTGCTTTCACGGATATTGATGGCGATGGTGATTCTGATCTTCAACTTTTCGGAAAGTATTCGTCCGACTATACTTCATTCAATCAAACTTATGAAAATGATGGCACGGGACAGTTTTCACTCTCAGCCGAGTCTGCTTTTGCAGAGCTGGATCAAGTGCATTTCGAATTTTTCGATTTCAATCTCGATGGTTTCCAAGACCTCCTGTTGAGAGGTAGGCAAGCCGATTTCGAATGGCGTAGCTACCTCTATCAAAATCAGGGCGACGGAAGTTTTGATCTCATTGAAAATTCGGGTTTTCCACTCGCTGCTTCAGGGATGTTCAGCATTTCAGACCTGGACAACGACGGCGACCAAGATCTCGTGCTCTTTGACATCGGTAGCACGCGTGCTACTGTGTTTCTAAACAATACGCTCATTTTAAACACTGAGGATAGAAACCCGAAAGAAATTGAATTGACGCTATATCCCAACCCCGCAACGAGCGGCGAAGTGAATGTGCGATTTAATGCACCGCAGGAGTCAATGGGCACGGTCGAAATTTATTCTGCCCAAGGACAACCGGTACATAGGCAGCCGGTCGCTTTTCCTGAAGGAGAATCTACCCTGTTTATTTCCGGTGCGAAACTGTCCGCGGGACTATACATAGTCAACATTACTACAGAGCTATTCAGCGCCACTAATAAGTTAATAGTACAATAGGCGGTACCTTTCCTGCCTTTTCAGCCAGTACTCCGATGCCGTAAATGCAGATGATCAAACTCCGCTCTTAGGGGAAGTACAGGATGGGATAGAAACCCCGTAAGGACGTAGACCACCCGTTTTCAAATTTTGATAAAGCGTTGGCCTTTTGCCCTTCAGTATGTAGGGAAATGGGTTATATTTGGGAGTATTCCGTTGGGCGCATAAAGGGGGATTTATACAATTGGGTCTTTTTTTATGGGGTTTATCCGGATGTTGGCACTAATTAGAAAAGAATGAAACTGGCTTCAACATTTCTACTTTCGATTTTGGCGGTGTGGTCCAGTCATTTTGAACATAATCGACAATCAGGTTCTGAAGAACTTGCATCAGTATCAGTACGGATGACATTTAAATCTCCAGGATTTACGGGATATGGTGGATATCTCAGCCTTGTTAATGTTGAAAGCGGAAAACTGTATGAGAGTACGATCAAAATGGGTTTTCGACCGTATATAGTCGTAAAGATTTACCAATGGGTCATTATGAAGTTGTTTATCTTCACGTCATTACTGGTGGCCCTTACATCTTCTTGGACGACCAACAACTTTATAATCAAATCTTGGTCGAAGAATCTAAGAATTACTATCTCGGAAATTACCTAACAAAGAAGATTAAGCCAACCTTTAAACTTCATGTGAAAATTACAAAAGAAGAAGATGACCCACGAGAGAAGATTTACAAAAAGATTGGGAAAATCGACAAGAAATGGACGTCTTTGGAAATAGACTACAGCCAATCCTTATTCAAAAATGACAGCAGTAAAGTAATAATAAGAAACTAGTGCCAACAAGACATAAAATGCATAGCTTCCTACCGTCAGCTACGACATCTTATACGGGCCGTTGTGCTTCATTGGGTACGATATACAAACATCCTTTACAGAGTTATAGAAACATCGTTTACGCTTTTTTTAAGTCGCAATTTGGATCAAAATTAAATTGCCATGCCTTGAAAGGAAGATATTCAAAACGGATAGCTAACGCAAAAACAAAGATATTTTTAGCTGCCTGAGTTTTCTTTTATTTTAGTTTTAAAATAAAATAAAACTCATTGCACCGCTCGTCGTATTAACCGCGGATAAACCAAGGTGAATGTCATTCAGATGTTTTACATTAGTCACCAATGAATGGAAACTTTGACCATGTAAATCTTGCGACCTTCTTCAGCAAATACACCCGGAACCGCGAAGAGCTATTAGACTTTATAGAAAGTCCAATCCAAATCTACCCGCTGTCAATTGCCAAGCAACTTATACCCACTCCCGCGCGTACTTTCCGAGCAGACTATAATTTTCTTCTCATATTCACTGCCGGAGGTGGTTTGCAACAATTGAATAATGATCGTTTTCAGTTGAACAAAAATGACGTTCTATTTATTCGTGAAGGGCACTTGAATGCCATCGAAGAAATTCATGATGGTACTGATGGATTCTTCATCTACTTTGAGAATGCAGTTATACCTCTTCTATTTGAAGACTCCGAACTCTTGAATAGACTAGCCTTCTATCCCAAAACAAGTCTTGAAGAAAAAAGTATGGTTTGGTTGAATGAATGTTGTAATCTTCTATTCAAGAGCGATAATCAGGATGGGGTTACGGATCCAATAAGGATCGCTTTGCTCAAATCAATAATCTTGAAAATTTCAGAGAGCAATTCTTCAATTCTTACTTCGCCCGATAGAAAAACTGAAGTTGCTTTACGGTTTAAGCACAAACTCTATTCTGAATTTAAAGAAAATCGAGACGTTTCTTTTTACGCTGATTTCTTATCAACTTCGGACAACTATCTGTACCGCTGCGTAAAATCTGTGACGGGGAAAAATCCTAAAGAGCACATAAATAATGCAGTAATCGGACATAGTAAAGTCCTTCTGCAAGACGCTCGTATGCAGATTTCTGAAATCGCATTTCAACTGAATTTTAACGACCCTTCCTATTTCGGACGACTGTTCAAGCAAATTGTCGGAATTACACCGTCTGAGTATCGAGATCAATTCAGGCAAGATTTGTCCGACACAAAGTAGAATTGTTCATAACACATATTCGGACTCTGTTCAGAAATTTGGAGTTGAATCATCTTAAGTGATTACTTAAGATTTAAAAACTGTCAATGGATAGTCGAAATGCAATCGCGGCATTTATTTTGGGAATGCTTCTATTCTCCACAAGTGTATGCAGTCAGAATTCTGAATTCCAAATAGAAATATCTGATATTGATATTGGGAGAGGTACATTGGTAGTGGAAATATATGCGGATGAGAACTCTTGGTTGTCTCAGCCCGTACTTCGATTAACCCATCCGACCAATAAGAAAATAGCTTTACTATCCTTTGAGTTGCCGCCGGGTGAGTATGGTATTTCAACTTTTCAAGATTACGATGAAGACGAAGAGCTTGATCAAAATTTTATAGGGATTCCTAAAGAGCCCATTGCTTTTGGAAACAATTACAAACCATTTGGCACCCCAAAATTTGATGATGCCGCCGTACTCCTCAATGAAAAGAATAAGCTCCTAAAGCTGACACTTTATTCCGTCTTATAAATCTACACTAAAACCTCGAAACACATGAAAACCGCAATTGTCACCGGTGCCAATAGTGGTCTTGGATTTGAAACTTCAAAAGAATTGAGTAAGCAAGGGTTCGAAATAATCATGGCTTGTCGTGACTTATCCAAGGGGCTGGCTGCCAAATCTGAAATACGAGCGCAAAATCAACGGGCGAAGCTGAATGTGTTAAAATTGGACTTAAGCAGTATGGAAAGTGTAAAAGAGTTTGCTTTTCAAGTTCATCAGAACTACTCATCGTTGGATCTTTTAATCAACAATGCAGGAATTATGCTCGTTCCGCTTCGCTATACCTCGGATGGGTATGAGAATCATTTAGCCACAAATTACTTAGGTCATTTTCTGCTCTCCTCATTACTAATTAGTCTTTTGGAGAAGGGTAAAGATGCCCGAATAGTGAGCCTTTCAAGTCTTTCCTACAAATGGTCTGAAATTCGATTTGACGACATTAACTTCAAGGATGGCTATGACAAGAAGAAAGCTTACGGTCAAAGCAAGAGGGCTTGTTTGGTATTTGCCTATGAGCTTGCCGGAAGGCTGGAGTCAAATTCATCCCAAGTAAGATCGTTCGCAGCACACCCGGGTTTGTCAAATACCAATCTTGATAGACACTTCAATAAGTTCATAAGACCTTTAGGAGCTTTGTTTCTGCAAAAAGCCGAGAACGGTGCTTTACCGATTCTTTATGCAGCCACAAGTCAAAACATTAAAAATGGCGATTTTATCGGCCCTGATGGTTTTCTGGAAATACGGGGAAAGCCAAAAGTCGTCAAGTCTGATAACAACTCGAAGGATCCAACTATCGGCAGCCGACTTTGGGAATTAAGCGAGCAGCTTGTAGGCCAATCTTTCTTTCCTCACAATTAGTGAACTAAATCTTCAGCCGGATCAATTTTTAATATCACATTATTCAAAATGAACAGGTTCAAGTGTTTTCCGGCAATTCTCCTTTTATCCACCACTCTCAATGGAATCTCACAAAATACAGGAGAGGTCTCAGGCTACGTTACCGATAGTGAAAGCGGCGAAACCCTGATCGGTGTGACGGTCAGAATCGAAAGCACGGATTTAGGTGCGGTGACGGATATTAACGGTTACTACACAATTCAAAATGTGCCAACTGAAACTTACTCTCTCAAAGCAACCTACATTGGCTATAAGCCCGAAATAAAATTTAATATCACTGTACGATCAGGAGGAATCCCGGATGTAAATTTTAAACTTACACAAAGTACTACACAGCTCGAAGGTGTTGTAATTCGTCCGGAGACTTTTGAAAAAGACAAGGAGAATCCGGTCTCCATTCAAAGATTATCAGCTGAAGAGATAGCAACTTACCCGGGTGGAAATAATGACATCGCTAAGGTAGTGCAGTCACTTCCCGGAGTTTCTCCCTCCATTGGCGGGTTTAGAAATGATGTAATTATTCGAGGAGGTGGCCCCGGCGAGAATGTCTATTATCTGGATGGAGTTGAAATTCCTAACATTAATCACTTCGCCACTCAGGGAAGTGCCGGCGGGCCATTTGGAATACTGAATGTAAGTTTTTTTGAAGGCGTAACCCTTTCTAGCTCTTCCTTCGCTGCGCAATACGACAACGTGCTTTCCGGTGTCATACAATTTGATCAAAGAGAAGGAGCAAAACGTAATTTCAGAACCAATTTCAGGTTGAGCAGTAGTGAAGCGGCTCTGACAACCGAAGGTCCCTTATTCAAAGGCGAAAAAGAATCCGGCAATACTTCATTCATTGCATCAGTACGTAGATCTTATCTCCAGCTACTTTTCCAAGTCTTAGAGTTACCCTTCTTGCCTGATTATTGGGATTATCAGTTCAAAGTCAATCATAAAATTAACGACTACAATGACCTAATATTTACAGGAGTTGGGTCAATTGATAATTTCTCAGTAAATATTCTTGATGAATTTGATCCCGAGCAACAAGCAGCTCTGGAACAAACCCCAATCATAAACCAGAGAACGAATACCATTGGGGCCACATGGAAAAAGAGATTCAAAAAGGTTCCGGGTTACATGACTACCACTATAAGCAGCAACTATCTGCAGAATAAATTTGTGCGATACACGGATAATGTAAACGAAGAAGGCGAAGTATTTAGCAATGACAGCGAAGAACGCGAAACCAAGCTTAGGTATAGGCTAAGGAGAATAATCTCAGGATACACTTTTACTACAGGCTTCTCGTTTCAACGAGTAGATTACTCGAATCAGACCGTTGATAGGATTAATAATCTAAGTTTTGATACGGACTTATCCTTTAATCGCTATGGTCTTTTTGCACAAGTCAGCAAGAGTTATTTTGAAGATAGACTAGGAGTGTCGTTTGGCTTGAGAGCAGACGGAAATACCTTCACGACTAACGGAAATGATGTGTTGTCAACCCTCAGTCCAAGGTTGTCGGCTTCATTTGCACTTGACGAAAAACGCAAGTGGTCCATTAATGCATCAACCGGCAGATACTTCAAAATACCACCTTATACGATTCTCGGTTTCCAAGATAATTCCGGAGTTTTCGTCAATGAGTCAGCTGATTATATCCAAACAGACCATTACGTACTAGGTCTGGAGTATCTGCTCAATTCTGAATCTCGAATATCTATAGAAGGATTTTACAAGGATTATGACAACTATCCCGTTTCCATTAGGGATAGTGTTTCACTGGCCAATCTGGGAGGAGATTTTGAAGTTGTCGGTAATGAACCTATTGCGAGCGTTGGTCTCGGACGAACATATGGCTTTGAATTCTTGTATCAAAAGAAATTGTCCAAGCGAACCTATGCAATACTCGCTTACACCTATTATCGAAGTGAGTTCACCGGTTTTGACGAAGACAATTTTTTACCGAGTGCCTGGGACAGCAGGAACCTGATTTCCTTCACCGGTGGCTATCAGTTCGGAAACAATTGGGAGCTAAGTGGTAGGTTTAGATTTTCAGGACAAACGCCTTTCGCCGAAGTCGATTTGGAAGAGACAAATGCGTTAAATTCGTATCCCATTTTAATTTTCGACTATTCCGACTTTGGCTCAGCAAGACTCGATGAGTTTAGTCAGACCGATATAAGGATCGACAAAAAATGGAATTTCCCAAAATGGACTTTCAATGTATTTGTTGAAGTACAAAATGTCTTGGCTCAAGAGATACCTCAACCTCCGGTCTTTGGCTTAGAACGAACTTCAAACGGAGATTTGGTTGAACCCAATAAGGTAGTTCAAATAAGTGAATTGGAAAACTCAACACCTCTTCCTTCAATAGGTATTGTAATTGATTTTTGATTCTATTTTGATGAAGCGATTCTTCTGAAAAGGAGCTGATAAATAAAACCCGTCAATTTTCGATTGTACTCGAAAGACTACGGAGACGAACACTACTTCATTACTTAGGAAAAAAGTCTTAAAAAACCTCATCAAGATCTTTCCAAATAGCTTTAGTTATTGAAATGAAAACGGCTTATTCATTGATTGGGTCGCGAGCAAGATCAACTTTTCAAACCTAACCGCGACGGCCTCCCGGTGTTTTCGCAGTCCTTAGATCTGTGAGCTCAGAAGTTTATTCGGCGAAGGTGATCCCTGATTGGCCCTGGGTTCGAATTTTTGAAAACGGTTAAGGCTTTTTGCCATATGGCGATGAGCGGAAATGGTTTATATTTGGAAGAATCCGTTGGGCGCATTAGGGGGATATACACAATAGGGTCTTTTTTATGCGGTTTAGACGGGTGTTGCGCGTAATCGACATAAGGACTTAATGCAAAGCAATTATTCCATAGTTTTGTGTTATGATTGATTTAGTGAAGAATAACGTTAAAGGATTGCAGGATATTTGTGTAAGGTATCATGTGAAATCCCTTCACCTCTTTGGATCAGCGGCAAAAGGTGACAACCATTCCAAAACGAGTGATTTGGATTTTGTGGTTGAATTCAATGAATCAATCGACCCGGTCGATTATGCAGATAATTTTTTTGGTCTTCTAAACGATCTAAAGCAGTTATTTAAAAAGGATGTGGATTTACTCTCTCAGCGCGCTCTTAGAAATCCCATTATGATATCAGAAATCAATCGTTCCAAAGTACTGCTCTATGCAGCATAGCAAGGTCTTCAAATATATTCTTGACGTTGAAGCAATTTTGGAGGAAATTGATTTTGTAAAAAGTAAACACAAATCTTTTGCTGATTTTGACAATGACATACTTGCCCGGAGAGCAATCGAACGTCATTTGGAAATTATAGGTGAGGCTGTCAATAACATAAGGAAAATTGACCCGGCTATTAAAATCTCGTCAGTGGAACAGATAGTTAATCTGAGGAATTTAATCATACATGCATATGACTCGGTTGACTCAGGGATTTTATGGGGTATAATACAAAAAGACATTCCTGTTCTAAAAACGGAAATAAGTGCTTT
>CAZYWJ010000086.1:0-10004 GCA_964651785.1 uncultured Cryomorphaceae bacterium | reverse complement strand
CCAACATCCTCCCCATCACCCTCCTCTCCTTTTCCGCTAAGGCAGAAAAGGGAAAGGTGCGCACGGAATGGATTACTGCCTCCGAAACCAACAACGACTACTTCACCATCGAGCGATCGAAGGACGGCCGCGATTGGGAGAAGATCGGAACGGTAGACGGTGCGGGAAACTCCACATCAGAATTAACTTATCGCTTTGCCGATGAGCGCCCCTACTCGGGTATCTCCTACTACCGCCTTCGCCAAACCGATTTTGACGGTGAGTCATCGTTGAGTGAGGTTCGCTCGGTCGAGATCGCGCCTGACGGTGAATTCTCCCTCGATCGCGTATACCACGGGCATGATGGCCTCAACCTGATTTATCGATCTGCGGCGCCTTATATCGTTGTGGAGATTTACGATCTTCTCGGTAAGCGGGTTCACGGCGAACTGCTGGAAAATTACGGCAGCGGTTTTGGAACCGTCTATCCCGACATCGCTCGCGGTGCGTACCTGATGCGCATCTCCCATGGTAATGAAGTTGATTCGGAGAAGTTCATTTACTAATGAATTGCCAATCGGTTTAGACAAGACGGTTTGAAATGAGGCTTTCAAAGTTCGGACTTAGTTCTTTCTTGAGGTTATCAATGCTTTTCCATTCACCGATATAAACTCCATGGCTGCTTTCGCGAAACTTATAAGATTTTAAAATAAAACAGTTCGGGATCTCCTTCATCAAGTCCGATTAATTCTCCCGCAAAGGAGAAACCCGCCTTTTCTATAGCTCTTTGCATAGGCATGTTAGAGCGATTGGTTGATGTAAATACCTTCTCAGTTTTGCTCTGAAGGCATATCAAATTGATGGCCTCCGTACCTATCCCCCTACCTCTGTATTCCGGATTTATAACCATAAGTTCAATCCAGCCTCGATCGAAAAATCGATAATCAAACAATATGAATCCAACCGTCTGATTGTCATTTGAGATGATAAAGCATTCCTCGTTTGAAATTGCTTTTAAAATCTTTTCCTCTCGCTTGAGTAGGATATATTCGACTTTATCGAGGCGCAATGCAATGTCGGTTACCACCGATTGGTCTCTCATGGTAGCCTTTCTCAAACCGATTTTATCCATAAGAACTGTCTGTTAATTGATGAGGGATTTAAGGTAATAATGAATTTGCGATAAAATCTCTTCATACCTTCCTCCGTCATTATAGCATCGACATCCCGCCGTGGAAAGTCGGTGCCGAATCTTGACCTTAATCCAAACCGAATTTCAAACCCACAAAAAAGGTTCTCGGACGTAGCGGTCCGTAGACATATCCTGCATCGCGGTCGGCTCCGCGGTCGAAGTCTTCTTGGTAGCCGTCGAAGATGTTTTGCACCCCGCCGAAAACTTCAAGTTGGTAGTTTTTCTCCGCACGGAAGGAGTAGCTCAGTTTGAGATTATTTTCAAAAAAGGTCGGTGTATTTTCTATAATCGTTCGCTCGGTATCGGCATCAATTACATGAGGCACCTCCATCGAACCGGTGACAACTCCCGAATAGGCAAGCGATAGCGCTTCGAGCGGATTGTAGACTAGGGAAAAGTAACCGTAGACTTGGGGGGTTCGCAATAATCGATCGGTAGTGGTGGCCTCGATGTCTTCGGTCGGTTCTTCGGGTGCCCATATTTCTTCTTCCATTTCGTACCGGGCAGTTTGAAAGGTCGCTCCCGACTGAAATACCAACTTGCTGCCAAAGGCGATATTGGCTTCTACGTTTACCCCTGAAACGGTGGCACCTTCACCATTTCTTTTCGTGATAACCGCCACCCCACTCGGCAGTTCTTCCTGATTGGCAAAAATGAAGGGGTCAATCAATCGGGTGTAAAAACCCTCCACCACAAAATTCATTTGATTATTTCCCACGTATTTGTCGTAGTTCAATGAAAGAACGGCACTGTTTGACCGCTCCACCTCTAAGTCGGGATTAATTCGGATAAATCGGGCGGCACCACCGACGGTTTCAATGTGGAGGTCCTCGTCGAAGGCTTGCGGACCGCGGTAACCCTGCGCGAAGGAAGCACGAAGTTTGAGGTTTTCGCGGATGCCGTACATAGCCGTTAAGCGGGGAACGAAGACGTTGATGGTTTCGTCATTTACAAATCGTTCCTCCTCCAAGTCATACCTGCCCGAGATATCGAGTTGGTCAAATCGACCACCAATCAAGAAGGTCAGTTTATCCAAAGGCTTCATTTCCAGTTCAGCGAAAGTTCCCCACGTCCCTACACGCTGATCAATTGCTCTGCCGTATCCGGGCATCTCATCACTTACATCGTTAAAAAGGTATTCGGAACCCGCCGTAATCGTAAGCACGGGATTGACATAGAAATTGTATTGCACACCGCTCACGGTGGAGATGTCTTTCGAATTTCCGTAGGCATTGATGGCCAATACATCGTCGGTCGTGAGGCTATCGCCGGGAGAAATGACGCGCCCCCCGCCACCGTAATAGCTACTTCGATCTACATGTTGAAGGGAGCCGTACAGGCTGATTTTATGCTTATCATCTTTGCTATAGTGTTCAAAATTCAGGTTGGTGCTCAGGATAACGTGCTTCAATTCCTCGGTGATATCCGTTTGATGCGGAAACAAATCGAATTTATTTCCCCCTCTTCGGTACTCGTTGATGTAATAGGCTCCTAATTCGAGCTTATTGCGGTCATTGAAATTATGAAAGGCGTCGAAGCCGAAGGTGTTGTTTTGCAGCTCGGTTATTTCCGAAAAACCATCGCTATTGGCATCCCAGTGATCCCGATTTCGGTTAAAGCCGAAAAAGGTAATTCCCTGATTGAGGTCATCGGAAACGACTGATCCGTTGACATTTACCGTTCTGTCTGAAGCTTCACCATTGATGAGAGATTGGTTTATTCCCACTTCAAAGGTATTTTCGACGGGGTTTTTGGTGATAATGTTGACCGTGCCGGCTATGGCATTACCGCCGTACATTACCGAGCCGCCCCCTCTCACCACTTCTATTCGCTCGACCATATTTGCGGGAAGCATTTCGAGACCGTAAACTCCCGCCAGAGCCGAAAAGACGGGACGGCTATTGATTAACACCTGCGAGTAAGGTCCGTCCAGACCGTTCATTCTGAGTTGAGTGAATCCACAATTCTGGCAGTTGTTTTCCACCCTCAAGCCCGGTGAGAAATTCAAGCCTTCGGCCACATTGAAGGCCTGAACCGCTTCAAAAGTTTTTTCATTGATGGTATTGACGATGACGGGTGAATTATAACGTTTTACTCGATTTCGGGAACCCGTGATAACGACCTGAGAAATATTCAATACATCTTTTTTGAGCGTGAAATCTCGGCTGAGCGATTGTTCGTCCTTTACGGAAACGGATTCGGAAATCGGAATAAACCCAATGGCACTGACTTCGATGGTGTAGGTTCCTTCAGGGATATTTTCGATCGTGTACCTGCCTTCAAAATCGGTAGTCGTTCCGATTTGAGTACCCTTGAGGAAAACATTGGCGTAGGCAACCGCACCATCATCTCCTACTATCTTTCCCGAAACACGAGCTGTTTGAGCCACTGCATTGAGACAACATAAACAAAACATGCATAGAGCAATATGTTTTAAAGTTTGGAATGGTTTCATAGATATTTTTGAAAACCAAAAATGACTCAAGGCTTTTAGTTACGACGACAAAATTAATATGTTAGATCAATCTAACAATACTTTTCTAAGGGAATCTTGTAATTTTGTGCGAGTAACGAAAACGCTATGGCATCACCTACGGTTGAAAACTACCTCAAAGCCTTGTTTAATTTAGCCGGAAAGACGGAAGATGTCAGTCTGTCCGATTTGAGTGCTCACATGGGTGTGAGTAAGCCTACGGTGAACAGCATGGTAAAGACGCTGAAGCAAGAGGGCTGGGTGAAATACGAGAAGTACAAACCGATCAGGCTCACCGCTAAGGGTCGCAAGGCGGCGGCATTAATTATTCGAAAACATCGCCTGACCGAAATGTATCTCGTGGAAAAAATGGGATTTGGTTGGGAAGAGGTGCATGAAATCGCCGAGCAGGTGGAGCATATTAAGGCTCCCGTATTTTTCGATCGGATGGACAAGCTTTTGGATTTCCCGAAAGTAGACCCGCACGGCTCCCCCATTCCCGACAAGGAAGGACACATCGTAGACCACAATTACAAGAAGATGAGCGAATGTTCGCCCGGCGATCGAGTGAGGTTGGTGGCTTTGAATCACTCTTCGAAGGAATTTCTCGAATTCTTGGACAGTCGCGATATTGGCTTGAAGCTGGAATTCGAAATCAAGTCGGTCGAATCCTTTGATCATAGCATGCAGGTGAGTTACGCCAAACATCCCACCGAAATGTTGAGTCAAAAGGTTTGCGAAAAGTTGTTGGTGGAGAAGGTATGATGGGATTTATTTTCCAAAGCTGACTTTTTTGAATTTAATCAGCAAAATCAGGTTTAATGATGTCCTCCTCGGTGGATGAGGACAAACCTGCGGAAAAATTAACGGAGCCCGATCCTGCGCAAATCAAGCAAAATTCTTTAGTTTAAGCTCGATGGAAATACTGCGCTTTCTGACCAACCCTGATTCTTATCCGCACGAAAGTGCTCGGGGAATCGAGCATCTCGAAACTCATATTTCACACATTTTCCTCGGCGGGGGTTATGCTTACAAAATGAAGAAAAGTCTCGATCTCGGTTTTTTGGATTTCACCTCTTTGGAAAAGCGAAAGTATTATTGTGAAGAAGAACTGCGTCTCAACTCCATTTTCGCTCCTGATATCTACCTCGAAGTTGTTCCCGTTTATAAGAATGACGGTCAGCTCAGTTTTCGCGAAGAGGGAGAAGTGGTGGAATACCTTCTGAAGATGAAGGAATTTAAGCAGGAAATGATCATGTCGGAAATCGTTGAAAGAGGCGATTTTTCCTCTGACCTGTGTACCGAGTTGGCGCATAAACTCAGCAGGATACACGAAAAAGCCGATTCAAACGAAGAGATCAGCAGCTACGCTTCGGTAGAACAGATTCGAAAAGTTGCGGAGCAGAATTTTGCTCAAACCGAAAAATACATCGGCAGGAGTATTTCCAAAAAAAGCTTTGAGCGGATTCAAAGCTTCACCCTCAATTTCATCGATGAGCATAAATTTCTTTTCGAAAAACGACAAGAAGCGAACAAAATCAGGGAATGCCACGGGGATCTTCACCTCAAGAATATTTGCATATTCAAAGATGAAATTCAATTTTTTGACCGCATAGAATTCAATAAAGAATTTAGAAATATCGATGTAGTATACGATCTGGCCTTCCTCATCATGGATTTGCATTTTCGAGATGAGAGCAGCGCTGCTACGAGAATTACCAACGAGTATTTCGAACGGACGGGAGATTACGAAGGAATGGCTCTATTGTCTTTTTATGCCTGCATGCGAGCTTATATCCGGGGGAAGGTTATCTCATTTCGCTTGGAGGATGAGTCGCAAGATCAGGGAGCGATTGAGGCGGAGGCCAAAAACTATTTTGACCTTGCCGAATCTTACGCTGCAAAGGAGAAAGGAAAACTTTGGATCACCTGCGGATTATCGGGGTCAGGCAAGAGCACCGAAGCCCGACGAATCGCAGCGAAAGAGCCCTTTTTCATTATTCGATCGGATGCCTTGAGAAAACACCTTACGGGTGTAGCGCTTTATGAAAAAGGTCCGGACCATATTTACAGTGCTGAAGTAAGCAGGGCCACCTACGAAAAGCTGATTGAGCTGGCCGATTTTCTCACCTCATTCGGTGTGTCCGTGCTTCTCGATGCCAAGTTTGACAAGCGAAAATGGAGAGTAGAGACCATGGACGTGGCCGAACGGAAAGAACTTGATTTTAAAATAGTGTATTGCAAAGCCACACCCGGGGAGCTGAAAAAACGCTTGAAAGAGCGTTCAGAGGATGTTTCGGATGCGGACGCATCTTTGATCGATCGGCAAGTCGAGGCCTTTGAAGTTTTCGGTTCGGAAGAGAAAGAATACGTTGAAGAAGCTTCGGAGTTCAACCCGTGAGAATGAAAGAGCAACCCTCCGAAATTCAGCAAAAAAACTTGTTTCTGCCGAGTACGTAGATGAACCTGATTCGTATTTTGGTTCTCATGAAAAAGCCATTTTTCAAAAGGAAGAAATTTTGGCGAGGAGCTCTGATTTTCTTCGTGTTAGTTCCGCTGGTTTTGTTCTCCGTGGCTTTGGTCTACGTTTACCAAAACAGAGACAGCATCGTTCAAACCGAAATTGATCTCGTCAATCAGGGGTATCACGGAGAAATTAATGTCGGAGCGACCCACATTGCTCCTTTTAAAAACTTCCCATACCTATCGATAAAGGTAGATGATGTAAATGTGCGTGAATCAAAGCAGCCCGATGCGATTACTATTCTGGAAGTAGCCGATATCTACATCGGGCTCGACCTCAGAGACCTTCTATTGGGAAAGATCGATATTAAAAAACTCCTGATCGAGGATGGTTTTTTCGATATGGTACTTTACGAAGACGGGAGTGACAACCTGAGCAAGGCTTTGGCTCTGGAAGGAGACACGGGTTCAACCAACGGACAGCATCACGTTCACCTCAAAGCCATAGAATTGAAAAACATCGATATCCGAAAAAGGGATAAGTCAAACGGTTTGGACGTTCAGACCCGAATTTATTGGGCCAAGGGCGGTTTTAAAAGCAATGCACGCCACATCTTCGCTCACCTTGATACGGAGTTTGAACTTAATGTTTTAAAAAATGGCGATGCCACCTTTATTCAGAATAAGCATTTTGAATTTCATACCGACCTCGATTTTGAAGAGTCGACGGGTATGCTGCGTATTTCTCCTTCGCGAATTGATATGGAGCTCGCCGAATTTGAATTGTTCGGTACGGTAGATACCAAGAACCATTTGGATCTGGACTTGGAGATTAAGGGGAGCAAGCCCAATTTTGATTTGCTAATGGCTTTTGCGCCCAACGAGCTCGCCCCCGTATTGAAACGCTATGAAAACGCAGGAAAAATTTATTTTAATGCCAAAGTCGAGGGTCAATCAGCTTTCGGCTACGCCCCCTTCTTCAAAGTTAATTTCGGTGCAAGCGAAGCTTTTTTAGAAAATACCAACTACGGGCGTAGGGTAGACAATATGGGATTTGAAGGCCATTTTACCAATGGGGCCTCGAGAAATCCGAGCACCATGGAGTTTTCCATGGAAAACATGACCGCCAAGCTTGGTGAGGGTGATTTCACGGGTGCCGTCTACGTGAAAAACTTCGAATCGCCTGAAATAGAGATGAGCGTCGATGCCGATTTCGACCTCGATTTCATTGCCGAGTTTCTCAACCTGACCGATTACACCGATGCCTCCGGTACGGTAGATCTTCAAATGAAATTTCACGACATTATCGACCTCGAGCATCCCGAGAGGGCGCTGAATGAATTAAATCAGGCCTACTTCGCAGAACTGAGCGTGAAGAATTTGAAGGTCAATTCCAATGAACTCCCTGCTCCGTTGGAAAGTCTTGATGCCCACCTCATAATGCGTGGCAAAGAGGCTGAATTGGATGAGTTCAACTTGAAATTCGGGAATTCCGATCTGTCGATCACCGGCTATTTGAGCGATCTCCCCGCCATCGTCCACCAAACTGACGTTCCGATTACGGCGCACTTGGGCATTCAATCTAAGCTACTAGACGTAGCGGAACTGACGGGCTCCTCCGGTGCCGATTCGTCGCGTATCGACGAGCACGTTGAGGATTTGTCTTTGGGCCTGTCTTTTAATTCTACTGCCAAGGATTTAGCAGGCTTTGAGTATTTGCCTAAAGGAGAATTTTTCGTCGACAGCCTTCACGCAAGACTGAAGCACTATCCTCATACCTTACACGATTTTCATGTGGATATTCTGATCGATGAAGAGGATTTGCGCATCAAAGATTTTACGGGCTATATCGACGATTCGGACTTTCATCTGAATGGATTGGTGCACGACTATGCATTCTGGTTTAAAGATTCCTTAGAGGGCGATGTAGAACTAGACTTGGGCTTGGAAGCGAACAAACTTCGTTTGGAAGACCTCTTTGCCTACCAAGGCCAAAACTATATACCCCGGGAATATCGCCACGAAGAATTTGAAGATTTGAAACTACATTTCACATCGAGTATGCACTTCCAACCTGAGGGATTGCATTCGATTGATGTCGACTTGGATCTTTTCGATGCCAAAATGCATCTACACCCCATGCGTTTTCAAAACGTTAGCGGGCGCCTCCACTACGAAGACGATCACCTTTTGGTAGAAAACTTTCACGGCGAATTGGGCCGAACCGTTTTGAATGCAGACATGTCTTATTTTTTGGGCAAGGATTTGAACCTGACGAAACGGGAAAATTACCTTACCCTAAAAACCAATTATATTGATTTTGATCAAATGACCAATTTCAAAACCGAATCGACGCGCATTGAAAACCGCGACAGCCTGCCTTCTCCAACTACCGAAGATGTAGCCGAACACGCCGAAGCCTACAATCTCTACGAGCTGCCTTTCAGCAATATGACCTTCGATTTGGAAATCGGGCATTTCATTTACCACCGCCTCGACATTCAAGATATTGTCGCTCGGCTGCGTACCACCGAAGATCATTACCTCCACGTAGATACCCTGAGCATGAAAGCAGCGGGAGGAAATATTCGGATGAATGGCTACTTCAACGGAAGCGACCCGAAACGGATTTACCTCAAGCCCAATTTACAGGTAGAGAACGTCGATCTCGACAAGCTCTTGTTCAAGTTTGAAAACTTCGGTCAGGATGCCATTGTATCCGAAAACCTGCACGGGCAATTAACGGCGACGATCACAGGAAACATTCGCGTGTACCCCGATTTCGTGCCCGACTTGGATCAGTCGGAGGTGCACATGGATGTGATGGCCTTGAACGGACGCTTGGAAAACTACGAGTACATGCTCATGCTATCTGATTACTTCGGCGATAAAGACTTAAGCAGCGTGCGGTTTGATACCCTTCAAAACCATTTGGATATGGTAAATGGCGTACTTACCATTCCCAATATGACCATTGCCTCGACTCTGGGTCACATGCAGATATCGGGTAAGCAAGATATGAATGAGAACATCGAATATTACGTTCGTATCCCTTGGAAGTTAATCAAGCAAGGAGCGATCAATCGCGTTTTCGGCAGCAAGAAAGAAGAAGGTGAGGAGACGGGCGAAGATGAAATTTTGGAAGTCGATCCGAATGAAAATGTCCGCTACCTCAACCTGAAGATTACGGGCACCATCGAAGATTTTAAAGTAAGGCCCGGAAAGGATAAGAAAGGGAGAAAAAGGCTGTAAATTGAATTACTTATTTTTATTTCTAATAATCTGGAAATCCTTTTTCATCAGATTATTAACCAAACCATCGCAATTATGGGACAGTCATTAGTCAAAAATTATATGCACATCATCTTTAGCACAAAGCACAGAAAACCTCTCATTGATGAAACCATCGAAACTGAACTTTACAATTATTTGGGAGGGATTTGCAATAACCTCGAATGTCAGCCTCTGAAAATCGGCGGGCATAAAGACCATGTCCACGTTCATTGTCTTCTTTCTAAAAAAATTTCTTTGATTGATTTCATGAAGAAAATGAAGGCAGGTTCATCAAAATGGATAAAGACAAAAGGTGATAAATACCGCGAATTTTTTTGGCAAGATGGATATGGGGCGTTTTCCGTAAATCCGACGCAGACAAAATCCGTGATAAAATACATCGAAGATCAGCACATCCACCACCAAAACATGACCTTTCAGGAGGAATATCGTCTGTTTCTTAAAAAATACGAAGTGGATTACGATGAGCGATATGTTTGGGATTGAAACGAGGGATCTGCCCCGATGGATGTCGCCCCGCCGGGGCTATAAAAAACGTCGCAACCCGCCACACAGGGTTTCACCCTGTGCTGACGGCTGCCACCCTTTCAGGGTTAAACTGCT
>CAZYWJ010000085.1:0-10579 GCA_964651785.1 uncultured Cryomorphaceae bacterium | reverse complement strand
CTGAATGCTGGACGGGAAAAAGCGAAACATGGCGTAGAGGATGGGTAGCTGAATGAGCATCGGTATACAACCCGAGAACGGATTTACGCCCGTTTTTCTGTACAGCTCCATAGTGGCTTGCTGCTTTTTCATCGGGTCGGCATCCTTGTACTTCTCGTTTATCTCATCTACTTCGGGTTTAATCACGCGCATCTTGGCGCTGCTCATGTAGTTTTTAAACGTCAATGGCGACAGAACCAATTTGATGGCAATCGTCAATATCAAAATGATGATTCCATAGGAAAGCCCCGTGGTTTCGAGCCAATCGAAAATCGGAATGACCACCCACTTATTCACCCAGCCGAAAATTCCCCAACCGAGGTTGATGACCTTATCGAGCTCCAAGCCGTAATCTTTCAAGATCTTGTAGTCATTGGGGCCCATGTAATACTGTGCGGAGAATACGGTAGAATTTGCCGAAGGGTCTACAGGAAATTCAGCGCGGTAAAATTGCGTTAACTCATTCGTTCCGCCGTCTTCTTCTGCTTGATAAGGATTGGATTTTAAAATGACATCTTTATTAAAAGTGCCATTGGCAATCAATATTGCCGAAAAGAAATGTTGTTTAAATGCTACCCATTGAAGCTGTTCGTCATCGATCAATTCATCATCATCACCCGTTTCTGAAAGGTAGTCGCGCCCTTCGCCCTCGGCTTTGTAAAAGATGGTTGAATTGTTTCGTTCGATGTCGATACCTTTTTCATTGTGAAAGGCGCTCATTTCCCAAACCAATTTCGGGGATGTTACCACACCATCAACATCCACAAATCTGGTTTCCATCCCGATGTCGTAAGCATTACCCGGAATGGTATAGGTGTTTTGAATTCGACGGCCACCTTCCATTTCCAAGGTGAAAGTGATTTGCTCAGAATCTTCACCCGAAATGGTTTTGCTACCACCGCTCGATGTGAAAAAGAAATCAGAAGTGTTCAAATTTCCCAAAGAAGGGTAGGTGAACTCATAACCCATTTTGGAATATTCCTCATTAAAGAGGATCAGAGGTGTAGAGTCGTACGCGGTATAGTTGAGTAGGTTTGCCTTTACGGGAATACCGCCTTTATTGCTAAAAGTGATTTCGAGCAAATCAGTCTTAACAATTATTTTTTCTTCTTCTCCTGAAGCTGCTCCGGCCAGAACGCCATAACGCGATCGGAGTTCTGCATCTACTTGTGCTTCGGCGGCAGAATCGGTGGGGAGTGTGTCATTGGTTTGAGCGAAAGCTTCTTGTTCGGAGGCTTCTGCCTGATTAATTGCGTTTTCTTCGGCTTGGAGAGCGGCCAGGCTGTCGGCTGCTCTTCTATCTGCCGCCAATTCCTCTTCGGTAGGTTGTGTGAAAATAGAATAACCCACTAAGAGTATAGCGATCAATACCAATCCGATAACGGAATTCTTATCCATTCAAAATTATTTAAGGCGACAAAGATAACCCCTTAAACGGAGGTGGCAAGAGAATGAAGGAACGGGTGGTTAAGCGTTTTCCAAAACTTTAAGCGATTCAACCGCTGCCTTTACAAAGCCTACGAAAAGGGCGTGAGGAGAGGCTACCGTACTCTTGTATTCCGGGTGGAATTGAACGCCGACGAACCAAGGGTGATCAGGAATTTCTACGATTTCCACAAGATTGGTATCAGGATTTATTCCCGAAGCGATCATGCCTTGTTCTTCAAAATCCTTTAGATACTTATTGTTGAATTCGTATCGGTGTCTGTGGCGTTCAGTGATGGTTTCCGTTTCGTAAACGCGATGAGCCATAGTGCCCGGTTTGAGTTTGCAGGTATACGCGCCCAAACGCATCGTCCCTCCTTTAGATTCCAGGTTTTTCTGGCTTTCCATCAAGTCGATGACCGGAGCGGTGGTATTCTCATCGATTTCGGTAGTGTGAGCATCTTTCAAGCCCAGTACGTTTTTAGCAAATTCGATGACGGCACATTGCATTCCCAAGCAAATTCCCAAAAAGGGCAAATTGTTTTCACGCGCATATTGAATGGCCTCAATCTTTCCATCAATACCACGTTCTCCAAAACCCGGAGCGACCAATAGTCCCTGAAGACCTTTTAATTTCTTGGCGACATTATTCTTATTGATGCCTTCACTATGTAGCCATACCAGCTCCACACTTGCTCCGTTTTCAGCCCCGGCGTGAATGAATGATTCAACGATGGACTTATATGCGTCCTTTAATTCAATGTATTTTCCTACCAAGCCTATTCTTACCTTGGTTTTCGGATTTTTATGTTGGTCTAAAAAATGTCTCCATTGAGTAAGATCGGCTCCGTTTGGGTCTCTTTCCAGTCCCAGTTTTTCCAAAACCACACAATCCAGCTCCTCCTCTTCCATCAAAAGAGGTACATCATAAATGGTGGCCGCATCAATGGATTCTATCACGGCATTTGGGGCTACGTTACAGAATTGAGCTATTTTTTGGCGCAAGTCATCAGCCAGTTCATGCTCGGTTCGGCACACGAGGATGTCGGGTTGTACTCCCAATTCCAGCAAGGCCTTAACGCTGTGTTGGGTTGGTTTGGTTTTGAGTTCGCCGGCTGCCGCCAAATAGGGAACTAATGTTAAGTGTACAACCACACAATCATTTCCCATTTCCCACTTGAGCTGTCTTACGGCTTCCACGTAGGGAAGTGACTCGATGTCGCCCACTGTTCCACCGATTTCAGTAATCACGAAATCGTAGTCGTTTTCGTTTCCTAAAATTTGGATGCTGCGTTTGATCTCATCCGTAATATGTGGAATGACTTGTACCGTCTTTCCCAAAAAGTCACCCTTCCGCTCGCGGTTTATCACATTCTGATAAATACGGCCCGTAGTGATGTTGTTGGCTTGGGATGTATTAATATTCAGGAAGCGCTCGTAATGCCCTAAATCCAAATCCGTTTCGGCGCCGTCTTCCGTTACGAAACACTCGCCGTGTTCATAAGGGTTGAGCGTTCCCGGATCAATGTTGATGTAAGGATCAAGCTTCTGAATGGTAACCGTGTAGCCTCTTCCTTGAAGCAACTTGGCCAATGAAGCCGAAATAATTCCTTTTCCTAAAGATGATGTAACCCCGCCAGTTACAAAGATGTATTTGGTCCTGTGACCCATGAGCGCCGTGATTTATGAAGTGTAACTACGGGAAACAAAAGTAACAAAAATGAACGGGTGGCAAGGTTAAGATTTTGCTCTTCGACAAAAAAAGATCGCCGCCCGATTAAATCCTGTTTCGTAGTGATTTTAGGTGATTAGAATGAGTACAAAAGTCCGAAACTTGGTAGGACGGGAAGCTGATTAACCCTTTCACCCGTAACTCGATCAACATAGAAAATATTTTCGCGATCGTAAGTATTCGTAACACTGATGCTCGTTTCTAAACTGGAATTTTCAGAAAATTCAAATGTTCTTTTTATCGTGAGGTCTAATCTGTGATAATCAGGAAGACGACCCTCATTTAAGGCGGCGTACTGAATTGTAGCCTCATTGCTATTGGTTTGGGTGATGTCCGTATTCAAGCCATTGTTAAAGTTTTCCGCCAAATAGAAACCTTGATTCTGGGTAAAAGGAAATCCGCTACCGTAATTCCAGCGTCCGTTTACTTCCCAATCCAGGCCTTTGCCGAATCGGTAAGATGCCACTAAGTTTACATTGTAGTTTCTGTCAAATATGGGGTCATAAGAGCGAACGCCGTCCCATCTGTCAACATTAGCCGCCGAGAATACCGTCCAGATGTAAAGTTTTCTGGTCTCGTATCCTATTGTCAGGTCGGCCCCGATTGCACTACCCGTTTCTACGATAAAATCATTTTTCAAAATATCGGGTACCGTAGGATCAGTAGTTCGGCTGTTAAAGATTTTGTTTCTGTTGATATTGGTTAGTTGAGTAAAATCTTTGAAATAACCTTCCAAGTTTATGGAAATCCTGTTAGTCACATCATATTCCACTCCCGCTATATAATGGATGGCCGTTTGCAGCGGATTTTTTACTTCTCGCGTGGAGCCATCTTCAAGTGTAATTTCATTCTGTAAGTTTTCGGGCCCTACCAAAAATCCATAAAAGAGGTTAACCACATCGCGGTCTGAATTTGCCGAGATTATGTTTTGTGAAAACATACCGAAGGCGCCTTTCAGGCGGATGTTTTCAGTAATGTTGTATTTGATACCAAGTCTTGGTTCAGGTCTCAAGGTTCTGATGGAGGCATAATATTGTAGTCTCAACCCGCCATCTAAAATCAGGTTATTGATTTTTTTCTTATAGGATATGTAACCTGCCAGTTCAGTGTTATTGGCATTCTGCTCGATCCGTTGACCCAAGGGGTTAAAAAAGGACAATTCCGTTCCAAAACCTGAAATGTCTATTCCGTATTTCAAAGCATCGTCACCAAAGAAATACTTAAAATCCAGGAATAAGTTAAAGCTGGTAACACCGCTTGTTCTGGGGCGAAGCTGTATTTCTTGGTCCGGGTCTTCGCCGGTAGCCAAGTTTGATTGACTCACTGCCTCTTCGAGAGTAATGTCATAACTGCTAAAATTTAATCCGCCTTCTAATAAAGCTGCGGTGGAGCTGGGAACCAAAATGAAATCAGCTCCGGCACCATAGGAATTCCAGTTCAGATTACTCGTTTCTTGAAATGTCACTTCATCATTAAAACTAAATCCGAACAAATTAAATTTACTTCCATTAGATGTATTGAAGGAAACTTTACCATAAAGATCGGTGAAGCTGAAAGGCAGACCGTCTTCATCTATGTACTCGTAAAAAAGCTTTGATGACTGGTCCAAATAAGAATGTTTAGCCGATAGCAAAAATGAGGATGACGATTCTCCATCGTTAGTTTGTTTCTTTAAGGGCCCTTCGATGAGCGCATTAGCTGCAAAGGTGCTCAGGCCTACTTTTCCCGCAACACGTCTCTTGTTACCATCTCTGGTGGTGATATCCATAATAGATGATATTCGGCCTCCGTACTCAGCACCAAATCCTCCGGTATAGATATCAGCATTCTTAATTACCTCAGTATCAAAAACTGAAAAGAGACCGATACTGTGAAACGGGTTGAAGATAGTGGTTCCATCCAGCAGCACCTTATTTTGTATCGGAGACCCTCCTCTGATATAGAGCTGTCCGCCCTGATCTCCCGTGAAAATAACACCCGGCAAAACCTGAAGATACTGAGCTAAATCCGCGGTTACACCAATGGTCGGAATTTGTTTGATTTCCTTCGGTGTGGCTTTGGTTACGGACATCGTCACATTGGTTTGTCTTTCTTGCTTTTCAGCGGAAATTTCGACCGCCTGCATTTGCACGGTAGACTTTGTCAAGAAAAGTTTTTCTGTTTGAATATCTCCCGCCCTCACGGTTACCGATCTTTTCAGCGTATCGTATCCCAAATACGTTACCATCAACGTGTATTGGCCTTCAGGTATGGGAGTGATGGAGAAGTATCCGTTTACATCAGTTGAAGCACCCATAGTGGTTCCTTCCAGATAGACATTTGTGAATATTACGGCTTCACCCGTTTCTTCTTCGTATACAAATCCACGGATAGTTCCGGATTGAGCTTGAGCAAAAAAGGAGAGAACTGTGAAAACTAAGAGGAGGGAAAGTCGGATGGGTTTCAACATTCGATTGCGTGTTTCTTAAAGTCGGCAAAGGTAAACATTGTGAGGCGGGAAAAACCTCATGAATTATGGCATTGGTATCAGGGCTTGGATTCCAAGGGTTAAAATTTGCATTAAGCGCGTAAAATCCGTGCAACCATTTCATTCATTAGCTCTTTATGACGAGCAGATGAATTTCCTAAACCTTTAATTTTTAAATCAATGTCGTGTAGAATCTCCATTACCTTCATCAGTTTAGTTCTGGGATAGTTGATGGCTGCATTTTTATAATCCTTGACAAAATAGGGGTTTACACCCATGGCTCTTGCCAAGGATTGGTTATCGGCATGATTTTCGGCTCTATGGTAGCGGATGAGTTGAGTAAAGTATCGGTACAGTCCATAAGTGATGGGAATCAGGTGGTGTTCCTTTTCATTATTGGCAAAGTAATTGGCGATGTAAATTGCCCGAGCATAATCCTTATTCCCGATTGCTTTTTGAAGTTCAAAAATGTTAAAGTCTTTGCTGATCCCAATATGTTCCTGAATGTGATCAACCGTTATTTTTTCACCATCTGCCACCAATTTTAGTCTTTCCAATGCCTTATCCAAGCTTACCAGATCAGCACCTATATGCTCGCTGAGCAAAACTATTGCTCTCTGATCGATATCCAGTTTGAGAATTTTGCAATGGTCGTTCAACCAAGATGCCACTTCCGTATCGCGAAGTTTCGAACTATTGAAGTAAGTGGCTTTCTTTTTAACGAGCTTTGCGAAATTGCTGCGCCCATCAAGCTTTTTCCCCGTGTAAGTAATGACCAAAATGGTGGTGGGGACAGGGTTTTCCAAAAGCGATTGAAGGGCTGAAAGGTCTTTCCAATTTTGAGCTTCTTTTACTATGATAACTTGGTATTCAGCCATCATGGGAAACCGTTTTACCACGGGAATTAAATCCTCAGGAGAAATATCTCTTCCATAATAGATCGATTGATTGAATTCTCTCTCGGCTTCATTCAAGACGTTTTCCTGAATGAATTCGGTTAGTTTATCGATGTAAAATGGTTCATCACCGTCGAAGAAATAAACGGGAGAGTACTCCTTCTTTCGGAGCGAAGTCATGATTTTGCTAAAGCTCATCTAAAATTTTAAATGTTTAACCGAGCGTCCTTCCGTAGCAATTTCTTTCATGGCACCTATACCTAGTTTTACATGTGTATCCACGAATGATTTGCTAACACTTAAATCGCTGGCAGTGGTTTTCACACCTTCGGGTACCATGGGCTGATCAGTTACAAGCAAGAAAGCACCCGTCGGGATCTTATTGTGAAATCCGGCTACAAAAATAGTAGCCGTTTCCATGTCAATGGCCATCGACCGCGTCTTTCTTAAATACTTTTTGAATTTATCGTCGTGTTCCCAAACGCGACGATTCGTAGTATAAACCGTTCCCGTCCAATAATCGTGTCCCATATCTCTTATGGTTGAAGAGATAGCCCGTTGAAGCATGAAAGAGGGAAGGGCAGGTACCTCCTTGGGTAAGTAGTCGTGGCTGGTACCCTCACCACGAATGGCTGCTATGGGTAGAATGAAATCGCCCACGGCATTTTTCTTTTTCAGTCCGCCGCACTTTCCGAGAAAAAGCACGGCTTCAGGTTTAATCGCACTGAGTAAATCCATGATGGTAGCAGCGTTGGCACTACCCATTCCGAAATTGATGATACTCAAATTTGTGCTATGAGCACTAGGCATGGCTTTATCGGTTCCAAGAACTTCTACTCCTTGGATTTGAGCAAATCTGGTTACGTAATCATCGAAATTGGTGAGGAGTATATAGTCGCGAAAATCTTCTAATGCCACTCCCGTATATCTGGGAAGCCAATTTTCTACTATTTCTTTTTTCGTTTTCATGTTATGTTTGTTTGATGCAAGCGCTCAACCTTCCGCCTTATCCCTTTCGCATTTTTAAAGAAGGCGAAAAGTATAAAATACTGGACCCGATACGAAAAAAACGGTTGATATTAACGCCCGAGGAGTGGGTGAGGCAGCATATGATAATGTATTTAGTCAAAGAGAAAAACTTCCCTGCCGGCTTGCTGAAAACAGAAACGGGTGTGAAGCACCACCAACGGTTTGGTCGAACGGATGCTTTATTTTTAAACCGAGAAGGTAAGCCTTTGGTTCTCATTGAATGTAAGGCGCCCGATGTGAATTTAAATCGGGAAACTTTCTATCAAGTAGCGCGTTACAATAGTGCTCTTGAGTCGCCTTATATTATTATGACCAATGGCTTGGAGCACATAGTCATTCATTTAGCGATCCAAGAAAGAAAAATCTTGGCTTTATCGGATTTACCCGAGTATAAATACCTTTAGATTCAATCTGAAATTCTATGAAATTTATTGTTCCTTTATTTCTTCTTGTTACCCTGTCGCTTCAGGCTCAAAAGCGAGATAATTTCAATTTGGAATTGCGCACTGCAATTAAAACCATGCAACCCACTGAAGAGATCCATCTCTACATTCGCGGAGATATCTCTGAGATCATCGGATTTATCAGAGAGAATGAGGGAGTCGTAAAAGGGGTATTGGGAAATATTGCTTCCATCAGAATTCCCGTTGCTAAATTGGAAGCACTTCGATGGGCAGACTACGTTGATTTCATCGAATTCTCTCTTTCAAAACCGCAAATGCTGGCAGACGTGATGATTACCAATAACAATATTCATCCGATTCATGCGGGTGCACAGCCTTTGCCCCAAGCTTACCTCGGTGAAGATGTTATTATCGGAATTATAGACTCAGGTCTCGAGTTGGATCATCCCGATTTTCAAAACGAAGACGGAACTACAAGGGTGGTGGCACTATGGGATCATACACAAGATGAAGATGATCCTTTCAGAATCCCGGAGCCATACGGCTATGGGCAGGAGTGGAATGCAGAAGATATTAATCAGGATATTGATGGACACGACGATCAACCACAGTTTTTCGGACATGGTTCTACGGTGGGAGGAGTGGCTTTTGGAAATGCCAATGCTACGGGAAACTTCGTAGGCGTGGCGCCCTTAGCAGATATTATAGTTGTTTCCTCAGATTTCTCACGAGAGAATTGGAAGTCATCCATTGCTGATGCCGTTGATTATATATTTTCCAAAGCCGATGAATTGGGAAAGCCCGCGGTAGTGAATGCCAGTTTGGGTGATTATTATGGTTCGCATGATGGCTTAGATGGTGCAGCATTGTTTATCGACGCTTTATTGGAAGAAGAAACGGGACGCTCAATGGTTTCCGCAGCAGGTAATAGCAATAGCTTCGCACCCTACCACCTGTCTTATGAAGTTCCTGAAAATGACACTGCTTTTACTTATTTCTCGTACAATACCAATTCGGTTTTAGGTGAGCCTTCCGTTTTCTTTGAGCTTTGGGCTGATTCGGCCGATTTTTACGAAACCTCCTACACGATCGGAGCAGATTTGACAGAACCTGCCTATTCTTTTCAAGGTTATGCCCAATGGAGGTCGGTAGAAACCAATTTGGGTGTATCGATCATTGATACCATTTTTCAAGGCACCAATATTTTGGGAATCGTTGAAACATGGTGTGGACAACGTGGCGATCAATATTTGCTTCAAGTCTACGTTAAAGAGGCTTTTAGTGATCAGTATAAGTTTCGATTTTCGACTACGGGAGGTGGAACATTCGACGTTTGGAGTCATGGTCCGTTCGGAACGTCGGTTATTGAAACTGAAGGTTTGCCGGGAGAGGGTGAATTTGTTGATATGATAAACTACCGTCATCCTGATAAGTTTAAAACCATTGTTGACTCTTGGAACTGCTCCGAGAAAGTGATAACGGTAGCTAATTATGTAAATCGTAATGAATACGTTAACGTTTTAGGTGAAATCACCTTTTTACCGGACTTGGTGCCGCTCGATATTTCTGCCAATTCCAGTCAAGGTCCCACCCGAGATAATCGTCAGAAACCGGACATAGCAGCTACGGGTAGTATAACCTTGAGCGCAGGTCGATTGGAAAATCTGGCATCTTTAATTGAAGGAAGCCCCGACAGGGTAGCTGAAGGCGGATGGCACTACCGAAACGGGGGGACTTCTATGGCTTCTCCCGTCGTAGCAGGCGTCTCTGCTCTTTATTTCGATCGCGACCCGGACGCGTCATATGACGAAGTAAAAACAGCCATTGTCGAAAATGCGCTTGCAGATGAGTTTACGGGTGTACTTCCTAATTTCTATTGGGGGCATGGTAAGCTGAATGGTTTCGCGACATTGACCGAACCATTCGGAATTACTTCTTCAGAAGTTATCGCAGCAAACGGAACAATCAAAATTTATCCGAATCCAACAAACGGTGACTTGAACATCTCGAATGAGCGAGGAGATTTAAATTCAATTGAACTTTTCGATCTCTCGGGAAGGCTGGTTAATTCGATAAATCTGCAAGGAAGAAATAAAGGGGTCGTTCAAATCACACTCACTGATTTAGCGGATGGTATTTACATCGTGAAAGCAATCCAAGAGAATGGTCAATTGCTTCAATCGAAATTGATGATTGAAAAGTAATTCTTTAGCTTTGCGCCCTTCTAAAAATAAGGAATGGATTTATCTAAAATACTTTCAATCGCAGGAAAACCCGGGCTATACAAAATCTTGAATCAATCGCGCGGCGGCGTGGTTGTCACTTCGCTTCAAGATGGTAAGAAGATGGTAGTTGGCCAAACGCAACGTGTCAGTACACTCAGCGATATTTCCATTTATACCCTCGAAGGCGATGAGCCGCTGGCGAATATTTTCGAAAAGATGTACGAGCAGTCAGGAGGTAAAGAGGTTGAGGTAGACTTTAAAGATGACGATGCCCTTCGTGAATACCTCTTTCGCATTTTCCCGGAACACGATGAAGATCGCGTTTATCCATCGGACATTAAGAAGATGATTAAGTGGTTTAA
>CAZYWJ010000084.1:0-10852 GCA_964651785.1 uncultured Cryomorphaceae bacterium | reverse complement strand
GAGAGCGGGATAAACTTCACCACCGGGCATTGAAAAAAAATAATGCCCGGGTGGCCCCGCTAGAGAGCGGGATAAACTTCACCACCGGGCATTGAAAAAAAATAATGCCCGGGTGGCGAAATTGGTAGACGCGCACGCTTGAGGGGCGTGTGAGCTACGCTCATGCTGGTTCGAGTCCAGTCCCGGGCACACTATTAAGAGTCGGTCTAGTTAAGGACCGACTTTTTTGTTTCCGTACTCCTGTTTTGAACTTTATCTAAACTTCAAGCAGCATGAAAATTAAAACGGAAAGGTATTATGGGCGAATGATAATCTTTATCTTTCTACCATGACCATTCAATCACCCCTACTGAAATTTCTATTGGCCATCACGCTAATTTTGGTCTTAATGTTTTTAGGAAGGTCGGTACTGGTACCTCTGGCTTTTGCATTGCTGATCGCATTTATTATTTATCCCATTTGCTCGAAGCTGGAGAGTATGGGGCTCGGGCGAATAAGCGCGATTCTGATTGGAGAGATTTTAGTTTTTATTTTGGTGGGCGGAGTCGTAGCTTTATTGGTTTGGCAATTCTCTTCTTTCCTAAGTCAGTGGCCCGCGATTAGTCAAAAATTACAATCAGCTCTGCGGCAAATAAATCAGTTAATGATTGATCAATTCGGTATTCCCGCCGAAACTCAATTGAGCTATTTGCAGTCCGCGCTTTTTGATAATACAAATCGAGTTATTACCGTGCTGCAGAATCTCTTATTTGTTTCTGCCACCGGTCTGGTTATGATCGTTCTCATACCGTTTTACACGGCTCTGATCCTCATCTACCGCGATCTTTGGGTCAAATCGTTGATAGCAGCAACGGGCGAAGAGAATCATACCAGAGTGATTCGACTCATAAAGGCGTCGATCAAGAAGTATTTCGATTTCGTAAAAGGTATGCTCCTCGTATATCTGATCGTAGGCATCCTGAATAGTGCCGGCCTTGCCATTTTGGGTGTTCCACATCCCGTATTATTCGGGGTTATTGCTTCGGTGCTCACCTTCATTCCCTATTTCGGAATTCTTGTGGGAGCTCTACTCCCAATGGCTGTTTCATGGGTAACCTTTGATAGTATTTGGTACCCGGTTGGTGTAGCGGCTATTTTTACCGTAGTTCAATATCTGGAAGCAAATTTTATCTTTCCTCTTGCTGTAAGTGTTCAGCTAAAAACCAATACTCTGGTAAGTATCGTGGCTATTTTTGCAGGTGCTTTAATCTGGGGTGCTGCAGGTATGATTTTATTTGTACCTTTTTTAGGAATTTTAAAGCTTGTAGCTGAAGAGATCGAAGAGTGGCGACCGCTCGCCATATTTTTAGGAGACGGTAGTGAGGCGTGAATTTAAAATCTTGCTTCCGCAAAACTTCCTTTTTATTTCAAGAATAAACTTAGTTCTTCTATCCGAAAATTTTTCAATTTCGCTCTATGGAATATTTGAAAGAATTCATTCAACACCTGAAAGTCGTTTGGTTTGCCAATAGCTACGCCAAGATGATAGTGGCTGTGGGAATTATTCTCCTTACCGTTCTGATTAATATGCTTTTCGTGCGGGTTTTCAATGCTTTTATCAGAAGGCGCACGGATGACATGCACAGTGATCCGACCAACTATAAGTTTTTACGGCATGCCATTGTAGCGCTTATCTATATCGTGGGTATCGGGGCTGCTATATACACCATTCCTTCTCTCAGAACCTTAGCCAGCTCGCTTCTGGCTGGTGCGGGGATTTTGGCCGTTGCCATCGGTTTCGCTTCACAAAAGGCGCTGAGCAACATGATCAGCGGAATATTTATCATCATGTTTAAACCCTTTCGGGTCAATGACAGAATCACCATCAGGGATACCATTTCGGGAATAGTCGAAGACATTTCACTCCGCCATACGGTTATCCGAAATTTTGAAAACCGAAGGGTGATCGTGCCTAACTCCATCATAAGCGATGAGATTTTGATAAATGCCGATTTCGAGGAAGCGTTGATCTGTAAATGGTTTGACGTGGGCATCGGCTACGGTTCTGATATAAAACTGGCGCGAAAGATCATTCAGGAAGAGGCGATGAAGCATCCGAACTTTATCGATAACCGCGGTCCGGAAGAAATCAAAGAAGGGGTGCACCCCGTAACCGTTCGAGTAATAGGCTGGGGCGACTTCTCTATCAATATGCGTGCATGGATTTGGGCGGCCGACAACGGAGCAGCATTTCAACTTGGCTGCGATCTTTACGAAAGTGTAAAGGAACGATTCGATGCCGAAGGAGTCGAAATTCCCTTTCCGTACAGAAATGTGGTGCACCATAATTTGCCTGATTCAAAAGAGGCTTTGAGTCAATCAACAAAAGCGTAAGTTCAGATGTGGGGGAAATAGTTGATGTGACCACCTTGAGTTTCCGTAAAGAAACTATCTTGTTGAGTAAAGCTTTCAATATGGTGAGGATGACTCTTTTAATTTTTCTTTTGACAGTTATTTCTTTCGGATGTCAATCGCCTGAGCCTTCAGCAGAGATAGAGATACCCGAGATTGTTCCGACTCAATTTGAACCAATAGGGCCGGGTGAAAATGGTGTCACGGTTCAACAAATGTCTGATCATAGCCAAGAGCAATTTGAACGTATAAAAAGAAATACACTTAATCACAGAATTCCCGCGGTAGAGGTGTTGAATTCGGAAAATGAGACAGTAGATTTATCGGGTATGATTGAGAAGCCCACATTTATATTGGCTATGGATACCGATTGCTCGTTTGGCCAAATGTATGCGCGCGAAAATTTTCCGTTGGCCCTAAATAGACCCGAAATTGATCGGAGTCAATTTGACATGATATTTTTAATCAGCACTTATCGCGATCAAACATTTGAATCGGATAAAGTGGTGGCGTTCAAAAAGGAAATGGAAGAATTGTACGACAATGTCTGCTTAATTTCAGAAAAGAACGCTATGAAATTAAATGCTACGGAAGTCACAACATTGCTCACGGATAGCAACGGTGTGGTTCTACATTTCCGTAAGGGAACTGCGCTCAACCCTGATCAGGAAAATCAAATTTTCGATTACATGCTCTCGATGGTAGATTCGGAAAGGAAGAACTCCAATTACTAGATGAATAGGTATGAAACAGATTACTTCGATTACATTTTTTCTTTGTATTGCTATTGCCGGATCTGCCCAAGTAGATTATTTAGAATATAAGAAGCGCTATTCACTGTCTTGCGGTATTCCCGATTCAGCAGAGGTAGCGAGAAACAAGCAACTCGTGGACTCCCTTAATGGAGTCGAAATCTCCAAGGGTGTGAAAGAGTATTTATACGATTTGGGTTGGACCTACTACATGCGCTATCTGCTGTATAAAGAGGAAGATGACATCAGGAAAGCTCACGGTTCCTTTTTGAAGGGATGGAAAGAGCATGAAGACATCAATGCCCTGTGGAATCTCGGAACGACTTTCAGTCAGCTCGATGATTGTTCGAGAGCAATTGAATTTACCGAGCTCTATCTCGAAAATTTGCCTGAAGGTAAAACACCCGATTATCAACAAGTTTATTATCGATATAAATTTTGCTGTGAAGAATAGTTTATCACACATAAAGCGAGTTGCAAGCCGCACATGCATTATATTCTTTCTTTTTCTACTAACTTCTTGCGCAAGCATAGTTAGTAAGAGCAGTTACCCTGTTTTTATAGATTCTAATCCTACCGAATCGAGACTTACCGTTACTGACAAGAAAGGTCAAATAGTTTATCAGGGAAAAACGCCAAAAACACTTAAACTGAATGCCTCTGCCGGGTACTTTTCACGGGCAGCTTATATAATTAAAATTGAACACGAAGATTTTGAGACATCTACCACTACCATTGAGGCGAAGATAGATGGGTGGTATTTCGGAAATATTGTTTTCGGTGGATTCATTGGTTTTTTATTAGTCGATCCGCTCACAGGGGCCATGTACAAAATTGATGACCATACGATTTACGAAAAGCTCTACTTTGAGGGGTATCAAGGGTTGTACATTTCTCCTTTTGAAGAGATGCCTGAAGATATAAAATCCGCCCTCGTCGAATTATCTCCCAATCAGCAATAGCTAAAGGCACGTTCCTTGCCGATTTCACTTTCGTGAAGAATTTCAAGACCTATCTGATGCTCTTTTTTGGGATGGCCTTTTTTGGAAGCGCTACTCCCGTGAGCAAACTTGTGGTGCAGGAATTTTCCGTTTTCGTGGCGGGAATGCTGCGCGTTTTGATGGCCTTTTTGATCTTGTTGCCCTTCGTTAAGTTAAAGCGAATCCTCGACTTCAAAGGCAAAGATGCTTGGCTCCTGACCGGCATCGGAGTGATTGGCGTACTCGGATTTACCGCTTTCCTGCTCTACGGAATGGATATGGTGAGCGGAGTGACCGGTAGCATCATCATGAGTTCTACTCCGGCCATCACGGCAGGGCTAAGTTTTTTGTTCTTCAGAGATCAGTTTGGTTGGCGAAAAGGGGCCGCCATAGCCTTGGCCGTGGGCGGGGTGTTGGTACTTCAATTGGGCAGCACCGATTCGGGCAGTCAGGGAAATTCTATTTGGGGAATCGTCTTAGTAGTTGCCGCCATCTTCTGTGAAGCCTGTTACACGCTTATGGGAAAAGCACTCACCAAAGATTTCAAGCCGGTCAACATAGCGGCGTTTTCAGCCTTGATCGGATTTCTCGCTTTTCTGCCGTTTGCTATTTATCAGTATCAAGCAGGAGATTTTGCCTCCGTTTCTACGAAAGGCTGGATTTCTTTAGCATGGTACGGAATCGGTACCATGGGTTTGGGTTCAGTGCTTTGGTACAGAGGCGTACAGCGAGTAGAAGGAAGCACGGCCGCAGCGTTTATGGGAGTGATGCCGCTGAGTGCATTGCTGCTCTCGTATTGGTTACTTGGCGAAAATTTCGAATGGATTCACTTGGGTGGCTTCGCGTTAGTATTCACGGGAGTCATTTTCATAATTCAAAGTCATCGCCGCATGGCTGCCGAATCCGAAGGTGATTAAGTGTGTTGAGCGATATACAAGTACAAAGGCATTCCCAAAGTAATATTAAACGGAAAGGTGATAGCTAATGCCATTGGCAAATAGAGACTCGGATTGGCCTTAGGAGCTGCCATGCGCATAGCGGCAGGTACGGCAATGTAAGAGGCACTTGCCGCCAAAATGGCGAATAGAAGTCTGTTTCCGACGCTTTCCGTAAACCCACCACTTATAACCGCTACCACAGAACCATTAATCACGGGAATGACGATGGCAAAAACAAGTGCAAACCAGCCTTTTTTCAAGAATGTCGATAGTTCCTTTCCGCTGGTAATGCCCATGTCTAAAAGAAAAACGGCCAAAAATCCTTTGAAAATATCCGTTGTAAATGGTTTGATTCCCTCGGCTTGGGCATCGCTGGCCAAGTATCCGATCACCAAACTGCCTATGATGAGCAGCACACTCCCGTTGGTTACCGAATGTTTCAATACTTTGCCGATTGGGAGCTTTTCGGAGGTGTCTTTGTTGAAGAGGCTCATCAGCAAAACACCTATAATTATAGACGGTGCTTCCATCAAAGCCATTACCGCTACCATGTGGCCGCCGAAGTCTATTTGCTCCAACTCCAAGAAGGAAATGGCGGTAACAAATGTTACGGCGCTCACCGAACCATAAGCTGCGGCTATAGCTCCTGAGTTCCAAACATTAAATTTTCTGCGGAGAATAAAGTAGGCGTAGAAAGGTACTACTAAGGCCAGAGCTATTCCGAAGAGTAGGGAGTAGGCTATTTCCAAATCAAATGTGCTGTGCGAAAGTTCCTGTCCGCCTTTGAATCCGATGGAGAGGATGAGGTACATGGATATGAATTTGGAAGAGTTTGGCGGTATGGCCAAATCACTTTTTAGCTGTACGGCCAGTATCCCCAGAAAGAAAAACAACAGGGCGGGATTGGTCAGATTATCGGCCAGCAGATGAAGATCCATAGTCGTTTTGTTTTGGCGAAGGTAGGCCCGGACAGTACGCCGACGATTAAATCAGATAGTCAGTTTTCAACGAGTGCTGTTAGAAACATTGCACCGGTGCGATTTCCTTTTCGCTCTAAAAGCCTTCTATATTTGCCTCATGGCAAAGAAACCGAATCGGGCAAGGTTCTATATAATCCTGTGGGCGCTTTGTGCGGCTTTTTTGATAAGAGCGATGATTTTGCGAGACACGGCCGCCACCTATAGTTCTGATGATTTGAGCATATGGAGTACACCGGCTTTTTACTTCGTGCTGTCAGGACTTTGTTTTATCCTCGGGCTTTTTTTGCTCAATGCTAAAAAGGAGGAATGAATTTTGACAACTCTCTGCCGTATAAAAAATAACATATGAGTATTTTAAGAATCATCTTCGCAATCATATTACCACCTCTGGGAGTATTCTTTACCGTTGGAATCGGAAAGCACTTTTGGATCAATATTCTTCTTACCATCTTAGGTTTCATTCCGGGAATAGTGCACGCCATTTGGGTCATTGCCAAACATGATAATTAAAATTGATCATCATAATCGGTTTTACAGCCGATAAAGCAAAATATCGGTCTTAGAACCGATATCAAGAAATATCGGTTCCAGAGCCGATATTAAAGAGGTTCTTTCGGATGAGCTATTCGTATCGGCTTTAGGGCCGATAAATTAGAATATCTGCTCTGAAGCCGATATATTCGTTGAATGGTTGCTATAATCACCGGCGATATTATCAATTCTACCGAAGACGAATCGGCAGAATGGCTCTCGCTTCTCAAGCAGGTGCTAAATCGATATGGAACAAGCCCCGAAGATTGGGAGATATTCAGAGGAGACAGTTTTCAATTAAAAACAAAGCCTCAACAAGCGCTTCAGACGGCATTTCACATTAAAGCGTGCATTAAGCAAACGGGAAGTAGAGATGTGAGAATGGCGATCGGCGTAGGCGAAACGAGCATCGCGCAAAAGCGGATTTCGGAATCGAATGGGTCAGCATTCGTAAGATCGGGTGAGCGTTTTGAAGAACTCAAGAAACAAACCTTGGCCATTCGTACGGATAACGAGCGTTTTGACGAAATGATCAATCTTATGCTGGATTTAGCCTTGTTGACGGCCAATAATTGGAGCGCAGCCGTAGCTACCATCATCCATGCCGCCATCGAACATTCGGATAAACCGCAAAAAGAACTGGCCAAAATGCTCGACAAATCTCAAAGCAATATTAGCGAAGCGATGTCACGAGGCGGATATCATGAAATGATGAGGTTAAATGAATTCTACACCAAACGAATAGCTGACTTATGAGCCTCATTTTGGTAAAAATGCTCTTGGCGCATGTTTTAGGCGATTTCATATTCCAACCCGATAAATGGGTGAAAGAAAAGTTGAAGCGCCGCCACCGTTCTGCTTATTTATACCTGCACATTCTCGTTCATCTGGCCGCGTTGTTACTTCTTTTCGGATTTGATTTCAGCTATTGGCTCATTTTTCTTCTGATACCCATCAGTCATCTGTTAATCGATTTGGTCAAGATCAATTTGCACGATAAAATGAATACCCGATACCTTTTCTTGGCTGATCAGGTGGCGCATTTGCTCATTATATTTTTGGTTGCGCTCATTTACATTCCGATGGTAATTAATCCATTAGAGTTACTCACCGGTAAGAGCCTCCTTTTATTACTATGTGTATTAATTCTCACATATGCTTACGCAGTTATCATGCAAGTTTTAATGAGCAGATGGGTCGTGAGAGAAGATGAAGAAAATCAATCTCTTCCCGCTGCGGGAAAATACATCGGTATGCTCGAAAGGCTATTCATATTTGCTTTCGTCTTGCTCAATCAGTGGTCGGCCATCGGATTTCTGATCACCGCAAAATCCGTTTTTCGATTCGGGGACCTGTCCAGAGCAAAAGACCGCAAGCTTACCGAGTACATTCTCATCGGTACCTTGCTAAGCTTTGGCTTGGCCATTCTTACGGGTATCGTCTACCTCAGATTAGCCCAATCAATGGTTTCTTAAAGCTTTGATCAGTTCGTCTTTGGTCATATCGCTTCTTCCTTCGATTCCTATTTCCTGAGCTTTATCGTAGAGCTCATCTTTGGTTCGCTCTTCGTAAGGTCGGGAGTCTTGATCGGTATTATCAGAATTAGCAATTCTCGCCGCTTTCTCTTTACTCATTCCTTTGTCGCGAAGTGTTTCATATTGCTCTTCGTTCTTGATGCTATTCATTTCTTTACCGGGCATAATTCTTGAGTTTTGAGGGGTTAAAAAATCTATGGATCTCAAGAGCAAGAAATTCGCCAAAGACAGAATAAAGGAGTTGAACGAAGGTGAGGTGAATGAAGACGGAAAGTATATACTGTACTGGATGCAGCAATCTCAGAGAGCCGAGTGGAATATAGCACTGGAATATGCCGTAGAGGTGGGGCAAGAGCTCGACAAAGGAGTGGTGGTTTGCTTCGGCCTGATGGATGATTATCCTGATGCTACCGAAAGACATTATGCCTTCATGCTCGAAGGTTTGAAGGAAGTAGGGGAAAAGCTTCACGATCGTGGAATTAAGTTCGTTTTAAAACTAGGCTACCCCGTAGATGTAGTTGAAGAATTGTCGAAAGATGCTTGCTTAACGGTATGCGATTTAGGGTATTTGCGGCACTTGCGTAAATGGCGAAAAGACCTGGCGGGCCGTTTGGATATTCCGCTGGTTCAAGTTGAGGATAACGCTACCGTTCCCGTAGAAACGGCGAGCGAAAAAGAAGAGTACGCTGCCCGAACGATCAGAAAAAAAATTCAGGAAAATCTTGATAAAAGGTCAGAAAGCATCCATGCGCTGAAAGTGGCTCAAAGCACCATTCATCTGAAAGTAACCGGAGAGGATATTTTTAAAACAGACAAACTGCTCGAGAAATTGAATCCGCCCGCCAACCCCGGTCGAGTTGATTCTTTTAAAGGCGGAACATCAGAAGCTAAAAAGCACTTTAAAAATTGGTTGAATACAGGCTACGATTCTTACGATGAGGATAGAAATCAACCGCATGTAGAAAATGTTTCGCATATGAGCCCTTACCTGCATTTTGGTCAGATTTCACCCTTGTGGCTGGTTGATCAAATGAAATCAAAACGAGGCACGAACAAAAAGTCCTACATCGAAGAGCTGACCGTAAGGCGAGAATTGGCAATGAACTTTGTTTGGTACAATGATGATTATGATTCATTGAAGTCCATTCCCGAATGGGCTCAGGAAACGCTGGAGAAGCACAAGAGCGATGAGCGACCAAAAGTGTATTCGAAAGAAGAATTAGAAAATGCCGAAACGGACGATCCTTATTGGAACAAGGCCATGACCACCATGAAAGAGCGCGGATACTTACACAACCATATGCGCATGTATTGGGGTAAGCAAATCTTGCTCTACACCAATACTCCGCAATACGCTCATAAAGTAGCGCTGGAGTTGAACAACAAGTATTTTCTTGACGGGCGAGACCCGAATAGCTACGCCAATATTGCCTGGCTTTTTGGCAATCACGATCGAGGTTGGACTGAGCGCGATGTTTTTGGTAAAGTCAGATCTATGACTAAAAGCGGATTGGAGCGAAAAATTGACACGGAGGCTTATTTGTCGAAGTTTGAGAAGTAATCATTCAGGTCCTGACCAGGCATTCAAAACCGATCGACGTAAAGAGTCTCTTTGTTCGTCGGTAAGATCGCGATTGTAACCATATACTGCGCCTTCCCATGTCCCGTAAAGCGAATTTGGCAAAACGATGAATTCTTTTCCGATCTTTTGGCGATAAGCCGAAAGTGAATCGAAGCGGGCACTTGGTGTCGACGGCTTATCCCAAATCTCTGAATAGTCTCCCAGATTGTCTCCGATGTAAAGCACCACGTCAACGCCTTGAGTTTTTACTTCAGCTCTTCTCTCCGATTTATCCGATGTATTCGTTTTCAAAAATATGTGACTCGAATCTGCGCTTGGAATATTGAGTTTTTGTAAATTTTCAATGGTAGCACCGAACCCGTCGATGCTTCGGTTGCTGATGTAGTAAATTTCCACACCGCTGCTATCGGCCCATTGCAGAAAATCAACCGCTCCGGGCACCGATTCCGCGTTTGCTGCTTCCACCCATTCAGACCAAGTCTCCGGTTGAAAGGGATTTCCGCTTATTATTTGCCAAGCTGTGTATGGACTATTGTCCAAAACGGTTTCATCCAAATCGAGAATTATGGCCGGGCGTTCAATTTGATCTTCTTCAAGAATGGATTTCATCCTTATGCGAGCCAGTGCATAAGCTTGATAGCAAAGCGATTTATACTCGGCGGCACTCTGTGCGTAAACCGTAGAATGAAGAAGATAATCCTGAGTGTCCTTGATGCCGTTGTCTCTCGTCTTTTTGTATGAAGAATCACAAGAGCTTATCATCAGTATGGAAAGCAATGCAAGCGGCAGTAGTCTGCACATAAAATTCAGTTATTCAATTTTTTAAGAAATTCAAAAAGGCCCTTGTTGTTTTGTGATTTCAAAATAATTCCCTGCACATTGGTTTCTATATTCAATTTCTCAATCAATTTTACGTCAAACCGCGAAGCTAAAATATACACGGGAATCGAAGGGTGATTTCTCTTCATGAGATCCAGGAAGTTCCAAAGATCATCACAAGAATCGTCATCGAGTATGATGACTTCTGAAGCAGTGTTTTCAGATTTGGAAGAGATATAATCATCGAAATCACAACTGAGATCAAATTCCATATTTAATGGAATGGATTCGACCGTGTGCTTTAAAATCAAGCTTTGTAAACTGTCCTTGGTAATGAAACTTAC
>CAZYWJ010000083.1:7002-11326 GCA_964651785.1 uncultured Cryomorphaceae bacterium | reverse complement strand
CCCTTCCGCCGCTTGGAGCATCCTTTTCTTTCCTTCAAAGGTGAAAGGGATGGTCACGATTCCCACGGTGAGGATTCCCATGTCTTTTGCTGCTTTGGCAATGACGGGGGCGGCACCGGTTCCCGTTCCACCACCCATTCCGGCAGTCACGAAAACCATGTGCGTATTGTGTTCGAGAATTTCCTGTATATCGTCCAAATTTTCAATGGCGGCATTGCGACCTACATCGGGAATGGATCCTGCACCTCGACCTTCGGTGAGGCTCTGACCCAATTGTACCTTGATCGGTACCGGGCTGATGTCGAGTGCTTGAGAATCCGTATTGCAGACGATGAAGTCCACTCCTTTGATTCCCGATTCGTACATGTGATTTACCGCGTTGCTACCACCGCCTCCCACACCAATAACTTTGATGATAGAGGATTGGTTTTTTGGCATATCGAATTCCATAAATAAGAGGGTTTTAGAGTTGGTTTTTTAAATATCGTCGTCGTCAAAAAAGGCCTGTCCTTTGGACAGGATTTTGTCAAATAAATTCATTTTGTCTTTTCCGCCAAGGCGAATAGGCGCTCGTTTTCCGGCAGATCGCTTCTTGTTTTTCTCCAAGAGGTGGTATCCTTTCAGCACCAATCCGATACCCGTGGCATACATCGGACTGGAAAGATCAGCCTTGTTGTCGCTGCCCAAGTGTTCGGTCGGATAACCCATGCGGGTTTCCAACCCGGTGAGGTACTCTACCAACTGAGGCAAGTGCTTTAGTTGAGACCCACCACCCGTGAGCACTATTCCGGCGATCAATCTCTTTTCGTAGCCTGAACTTTTGATTTCGTAAACGATTTGCTCTACGATTTCTTCCGTTCTGGCTTGGATGATATTCGCCAGGTTTCGAATGGAAATCTCCTTGGGCTCTCTACCGCTAAAGCCGGGAATACACACGATTTGATTCTCCATACTTTCAGAGCTCAACGCCGAACCGAATTTCACTTTCAATTGCTCGGCGTGCTTTCGCAAAATGCTGCAACCCGAAGCAATATCATCGGTTATAATGTTTCCACCGAAAGGGATCACCGCCGTGTGGCGAATGATTCCATCTTGAAAAATGGCGATGTCGGTCGTACCACCTCCGATATCGACTAAAACCACACCGGCTTCTTTCTCTTCCAGGCTAAGCACGGATTCTGCAGAGGCCAATGGTTCCAAAACCAATTCTGACACTTCCAAGTCTGCCTTGCTTACACTTTTGTAAATATTCTTCACGGCGTTTACCTTGCCGGTAATGATGTGGAAATTGGCCTCCAGCCGAATTCCCGCCATACCGATCGGGTCTTTAATACCTTGCTCATTGTCCACGATATATTCCTGTGGCAAAACGTGAATGATCTCCTCTCCGGGATTCATCACCAGCTGGTGCATGTCTTCAACGAGATTATCTATATCGATTTGAGAAATTTCTTCATCGTGATCTTTCGCTTTTCGGGTGAGGATGCCACGGTGCTGCAAGCTGCGAATATGCTGACCGGCAATGCCGACTACTACTTCTCCGACTTCCTCACCTGACTGCTCTACCGCCATATCCACGGCGCGCTGAATAGACTCCACCGTTCGGTTAATATTACTTACCACTCCGCTCCTTACACCGAGTGATTCGGACTTACCCAAAGCGATAATCTCCACCTTGCCGAATTCATTGATTCGACCTACGATGCAGGCTATTTTGGTAGTACCAATGTCAAGTCCGACGATGATTTCAGGTTCCTCCATAAGGGTATTTTTTGGTGCAAACAATTTGATCCTTGTATTTCAGGTTTATTGACTTGTATTTATTCCATGATTCTTGGCTCATGCCTTCTCGGTAAAAAATGCGGAGTACCTCCAGCTTTTCCTCGAAACGATCAGAACCAAAAATTATCGTGTGATTACCTACTTGCGGAAAGGCAATCAAATCTCCGTTGCTCTCAAAGCTCAAGTGCTGAAACTGAGCCTTCCAAAGACTATCGGCAAAGATGAGTTCCCCCATCTCAAAAGCTTTACCCACCTCAGGTGAAGCCAACGAATCAACGGCATGCATATTTGACTCCACGAGCCTTTTTTCCAATTTGAAATCTCCCGTAAATACGGGAAGTCTCAATGCCGAAACGCGACTGACCGGCAGCAGAAATCCCTCCGAATCAAGCAACGCCGACTTTCCGTTTTCATCGATGAGTCGAGCTATCGGCTTTCGCTCGGTTACACGCACCTTCAGTTGATTGTCGATGGTGGTATAAACCACCACGTGATTCAAAAAGGGAATCTCGTTCAGCGCATCTTCCAACTGATCAAAATTTACTTGGCGCAAATTCTGACCAACGATTTGATCGGATACATCGAGGATGGTTTGGCGAACGAAATCTTCGGTAATCAATAGCTCATCAGCGCCGCGAACGAACTCCACTTCAATTCCTTCGCATACCGCTCCCGACTTGGTGCTTTCGATAAAGCCCAGCAAAACTACCATACCGCAAAACGCGAGTCCGTAGCCCAACCAACGTACAGCTCTATTCATCTTTTTCATCAAAAGCATTTTTTATGGGTTCGATCATTCGGTCAATATCCCCGGCTCCCATTGTCAGGAGAATTTCAGGGCTCAATCTCAGAACTTCTTCCACTAGGTTTTCGCGGTCTACCAACTTTTTATTCACCAAGCGTACTTTATTCAGCAGCATTTCAGAATCCACACCGTCAATCGGTTCCTCCCGCGCGGGGTAGATTTCCATCAAAAGCAGGTCGTTCAGCTCAGATAAGCTTTCAGCAAACTCATCAGAAAAATCGCGTGTACGGCTGTACAAATGCGGCTGAAACACGCCCGTGATGCGCTTTTCAGGATAGAGTTCTTTTGCAGAACTCACACAGGCATTGATCTCCGTGGGGTGGTGTGCGTAGTCATCGATGTAAACGAGGTCCTCGCGTCGAATGTGGTACTCAAATCTTCGTTTGACGCCCAAAAATGTTTTCAGCCCTTCGGCAATTTCTTCAAAAGAAATTCCGGCGTGAAGCGCCATTGCAATGGCCGCCAAGGCATTTTCCACATTATGCCTGCCGGGATAATGCATCACCACCTCTCCCAATTTTTCGGCTTTCAGCCAAACTTCAAAATGATAGGCTCCGTCAGAAACACGCATGTTGCGGGTAGTCAGGTCGGCCGTTTCGCTTTCTACGGCGTAGGTCCAAACCGGTGACTCGACCTTCATCTCAATGCCTTCTCTCAAAATGAGCAGGCCGTCATTCGGCACCAACCGAGCAAACTCTTCAAAACTAGAACGCAACTGCTCTGCGCTTCCGTAAATATCTAAATGATCGGCTTCTACGGAAGTGATAGCCGCCACCTGAGGCCGCAGTCGCAAAAAGGATCGATCGTACTCATCTGCCTCGACTACGGCTTTGGTTGAATTCTTCGCCACCACCAAATTCGAATCGAAGTTGGTAGCAATACCACCCAAGAAGGCCGTCGCTTCGTGACTGCCAAAATTGAGTAAATGTGCCACCATCGAAGAGGTGGTAGTCTTTCCGTGCGTTCCGGCAACGGCATACGTATCTTTATCGGCAACGATTGCTTCCAATGCTTGAGAGCGCTTGATAACCTGAAAGCCACGACTCTTACAGAAGCCCAATCCTTCGTGATTCGCCGGAATGGCAGGGGTGTAAATAATCAGCGTTTCCGCCAATGGAGACTCTATAAATCGTGCAGGAATGGCTTCAGGAGCCGAGTTGAAATTTACTTCTATTCCCTCTGCTTCCAGTTTCCGCGTAAGCGGAGAAGGAGTTCGGTCGTAACCGGCCACATCCAGTCCCGATTGATGGAAATAGCGGGCCAAGGCGCTCATACCTATGCCACCGATTCCAAAAAAGTAGACTCTATGTATGCCACTCAAATTCAATTCGCTCCGATTAGTTTCAATACTTCTTCAGCTATTCGCTTTGCCGACTCGGGTTTGCCCATGGCTTTGGCATTTCTGGCCAAAGCTTTTCGCGCATCCGAGTTTTTTAAAAGTTCACTTACCGTCGGCCACAAGTCACCGCGGGCATTGGCATCGCTTACCAAAATGGCCGCTTCATTTTCTACCAAAGCCATGGCATTCTTCGTTTGGTGATCTTCGGCCACATTGGGCGAAGGCACCAAAACGGAAGGCTTTCCGATAAGGCACAACTCTGACAACGCCATCGCTCCTGCTCTGGACACTACCAGATCTGCGGCAGCATAGGCCAAGTCCATTTGCTCAATAAAAGCCGTGACATGCACGTTTTGCGCAGCCTTCTCTTCTACCTGAGCTTTCGCTTTGTCGATGTA
>CAZYWJ010000083.1:3517-6902 GCA_964651785.1 uncultured Cryomorphaceae bacterium | reverse complement strand
TTCGGAAACCATTTTCCCATGCCTTCATATGCCACACAAATGCGTGAAACCTTCCGCGCCAAAAGGCGGTTGGTAATTCCCGGATAGGAATTCTGCTCTTGAATCAAGGTGGGTATTTTCTTCTTGGTCGCTATTTGAAGGAGTGGTCCTGATGCGTAGCCACCAACTCCCACAGCCACATCGGGCTTAAACTCTTTTATGATTTTTCGCGAAAGCCTGAGGCTCTTCAAAACCTTCAACGGAAAACTCAAGTTTTTTGCCGAAAGGCTACGCTGGAAACCGGTAATGTCCAAGCCCCGAATTTCGTATCCCGCCTGTGGTACACGCTCCATCTCCATTCGGCCCAGTGCGCCCACGAAAAGAAACTCCGCCTCGGGGCGCAGTGATTTTATGGCGTCGGCGATAGCTATGGCGGGAAATACGTGCCCTCCCGTGCCACCTCCGCTTATGATGATTTTAGGCGACGGCATAGCTCTTTCGTTTGGTTCGTTTTTTTGATTTGACGGTTTCTCCTTCAATATTGGTGCGGCTTACGCTCAAGATCATCCCCACGGCCAGACAGGTAAACCAAATGGATGTTCCTCCCATACTGACCAGCGGCAAGGGCTGACCCGTAACGGGCAATAGGCTTACGGCAACACCCATATTGATAAATGCCTGAAAAGCGAGCAGGAAACTGAGGCCGATGACGAGTAAAGACCCGAAATCGCGTTGACAAGCATTGCTGACTTTTATGCTGCGGTAAAGAAAAATGAGATACAGCAATAGTAGCCCAAAGCCACCGATAATTGCACCGTATTCCTCAATGATAAAGGCGTAGATCATATCGGAATAAGGGTGAGGCAAATAATTTCTCGAATCGCCGGTACCGGGACCCGCGGGGAACAGA
Organism: uncultured Cryomorphaceae bacterium; assembly: GCA_964651785.1. Lineage (GTDB taxonomy): Bacteria > Bacteroidota > Bacteroidia > Flavobacteriales_D > Cryomorphaceae > JAKVAV01. The sequence goes on along the minus strand of CAZYWJ010000083.1, from coordinate 6,013 downwards.
CCACCTGAATGAATGGCCATCATGGCATGCTCCACCTGATAGTTGGCTTCGCTGTCTCCCGATTCGAAACTCATCAATCGCGTTTTCCAGGTTTCTACACGGGGCAGCAGATCGGGCGCTACCGAAGAGAGACGTAGCAAAAGAGCAAAGCCCGCGGCGGCAATACCTACCACCGCAAGCAAATGCTTGAAAGGAATGCCGCCGATAAACAGCAGCGTAAAACACACAAAGAATAAGAGGGCCGCCGTAGAGAAATTGGCGGGTAATATTAAACCACAAATTAAGCCGATCGGAACAAGAATAGGGAGAAGTCCGTCTTTAAAACTGTGTAGATTGTTTCGATTAACGACCAACATACGAGACACATAGGCTACGAGTGCGATCTTGGCGAAATCTGAGGTTTGAAAGTTTTGATTGATGATCGGGATTTTCAGCCAGCGGCTGGCATCATTGATATTTACCCCGAGTAAAAGTGTAAGCAAAAGTAAAATGGCGGCGAGCCATACCGCTATTTGCGATAAGCGCGAAAAGTAACGGTAATTGATCTTGTGAATCAAAAACATGATGAAGAATCCCGAAGCCAGCATGATGCCGTGCTTGAAGAGGTAGTACAGCGTATTTCCCTGAGTGTACTTGTAGGCCAGCGACGAAATACTGGAGTACACGGCTAGCAAAGACACCATGCCCAAAATGAGGCAAACCATCCAGATTACCCTGTCACCTTTAAGATATGTAGCCCAAATCTTACTCAATTCTTTTTCAGTTGTTTCACGTATTCGGCAAAGGCTCGGCCTCTGTCTACAAAATTTGCATAGCCATCATCTACCACACATCCGGGAGAATAAATGACCTGATCATTGGCTTGAGCCAAACCAAAACTCTCCGCCACGGCTTCGCTTAAATCAGCGACGGTGAGAAAAGCATCTACCAATTTTCCCAGTTGATCGCGCATATCCAAAGCTTTGGCACCGTACACGACGATGGCTTTTATTTTCTTATCCACAAACTCTTCGATCAATGCGAAGTCCCGCTCGTGAGTGGTGGTTGTAGTCAACCAGACGGCCGAGGATCTGAGGCACTGAAAACTGTCGCGGGTAGAGAGAAGGTCCAAGGCTCGGGTGTCACTCACAAACTCCACATCGTTCAAGATTCTCACCGAATCCATTCGGTAAGCCGTTTTCTGCAATTTGTCGCACATCCGCTCAACGGCCTCTTCAGAGAAGCGCACCGAACTTTTCTTTCCCTTGTGAATGGTATATGACTTCCCCTCTGCCATAGCTATCATTTTTCCTTTGCCTTAATGTTTAGCAAGCGGTTGAAGTATGCGCCTCTTTCCCGATAATTTGAAAACGGATCAGTGGCTCTGCTGCCCGGAGAGAAAATCACCGTGTCATTTGCCTTGGCTATTTCCAAGCTGAGCTCTATGGTTTCCTCCCAGCTTTCTGCTTTTACAAAAAAGCCGAGATAATCCCACAACGCTTCGTGCCATCCTGCGGAAAGCTCGCCGTACACGACCACGGCTTTTACCTTGTCTTTCAGAATATCCACGTAATCTTCGTAATCAAAAGAAGGATCATTGGCCTCGGTAATCCATACCACGGGTTCCTCAAAATGACTGAGCGATTCGATTACCGCCATGGAAGTTGTGGCTGCAGAATCATTGACGAAAGTCACACCTTTTATCATACCGGCAGGTTCAAGAGAAAATGGTCGCTCCTCTTGAAGCGCTTTCATCCTCGACCTTACCAACGGGTTATCGGTCAGTTTTTTCGTTGTCTTTTTAGGATCCATAAGTATGGTTTTAATTCGGTTCTGTTCTTTAAAGCATTCGCACGGCGTGCTTGAATTGCTGTCCGCGATCTTCGTAATTGTCAAACAAGTCGAAGCTGGCGCAGCACGGAGAAAGCAGCACTACGTCTCCCTTCTCGGCAAATTGATAACCGAGCCCTACCGCCTCTCTGGCAGAGGAAGCCTCGGCAATGTTTTCCACCTTATCGGAAAAAGCTTCGAGCAGTTTCTTGTTGTCTTTTCCCAGGCAAATGATGGCTTTCACTTTTTCCTTCACCAAGTCGAAGAGCATGCTGTAATCATTTCCTTTATCGACGCCGCCTACGATCCAAACCGTCGGTTCGCGCATGCTTTCGAGCGCGTACCAAGTAGAGTTGACATTGGTGGCCTTCGAGTCGTTGATGAACTGAATGCCGTGAATGGTGGCAACCGGCTCAAGGCGGTGCTCCACATTCTGGAAATCGGCGAGGCTCTCTCGAACCACTTCCTTTCGTATCTCAAGGATACGAGCAGCAACTCCCGCAGCCATGGAGTTTTTTGCATTGTGTTTTCCCAATAGGGCTAAGTCGTGTATGGACATTTCAAATGGTTTATCGGTGATGTTTATAATCAGTTTTTCATTAATAATATGTGCTCCGTTTTCAACGGGTCGGTCAATGGCAATGGGGTGAAGGATGGGTTTCAACTTTCTTTTTTCAATCTCGGCCT
>CAZYWJ010000083.1:0-3417 GCA_964651785.1 uncultured Cryomorphaceae bacterium | reverse complement strand
ATGACGCGCTCCGAATTCAATTTCCGAAATCACCTCAGCACCTTCGGCTTTGAGGTTTTTGATTAAATCGATGTCACTCGGAATACCCGGGCTTTTTACAACCAGCTCGGCACCTTCGAGAAATGAAGCACTATGTCCTCCCTCTTCCCATTTAATTCCCGACTTGTTAAGAACGTTTTGGTATTTGTCCGCTACCTTTTTAGAGTCGGAAACCAAGACGTCATATCCCAGTTTCTTTCCGAGCAAGGCCGCACCCGCACCGCTTTCTCCTGCTCCAAGCACCAAGAGCTTTTTCATCTGAGCTTCAGCGTTACGATGGACAAAACCGCCAAGAGTATCCCCACAATCCAAAACCGCGAAACGATTTTCGATTCGTGATACCCTAGTTTTTGGTAGTGATGATGCAATGGAGACATGAGGAAAATCCTACGCCCCTCGCCGTACTTCTTTTTGGTGTACTTGAAGTAGCTGACTTGCATCATTACTGAAATATTTTCGATTAAGAACACTCCGCAGAAAAGCGGAATGAGCAATTCTTTTCTGATGGAAATTGCGAATACAGCTATGATTCCACCCAAGGCCAAACTTCCCGTATCGCCCATGAACACCTGCGCAGGAAAGGAATTGTACCAGAGAAAACCGATGCAGGCTCCCACGAAAGCCGAGATGAAAACCGTGAGTTCTCCCGACTCGGGGATAAACATGATATTGAGGTAATCGGAAAAAACGAGGTTTCCCGAAACGAAGGCAAAAATGGCCAGTACCACCCCGATAATGGCGGAAGTACCCGTGGCCAAACCATCCAATCCATCCGTAATGTTTGCGCCATTGGAAACGGCAGTTACCACGAAGATTACAAGTGGGATAAATATCAACCACGCCCATTCCTTTGCGGTTTGCTTATCTAAAAAACCCAGCAGCCAAGCATAATTGAATTCATTGTTTTTGACGAAGGGGATAGTCGTCTTCACGGATTTCTCTTGAATCCATTCAGAAGTTATTTCTCCGGTTTGCTCACTTTGGAAATAAACCTTGCGCTTGCTCACCACGTCTTGATTGAAAAATAGCACGGCTCCGACCATGACTCCCACGAGAATCTGACCCACCACCTTAAACTTGCCCGCGAGTCCTTTTTTATTCTTTTTGAACACTTTGATGTAGTCATCCAGAAAGCCGATACCACCGAGTATCACGGTAGTGATGATCATGACGATGACATAAATATTATCGAGTTCGCAGAAGAGCAGTGTGGGAATGAGGATCGCCGCAATGATGATGAGTCCACCCATGGTCGGCGTTCCTTGCTTCTCAATCTGACCTTCAAGACCGAGATCACGCACGGTTTCTCCCACCTGTTTCTTGTGAAGCATGGTGATCAACGATTTTCCGAACACCAAGGATATCAACAGAGAGGTGATAACCGCCATGGCCGCGCGGAAGGAGATGAATTGAAAAACTCCCGCCCCGGGTAGGTCGTACGCTTTTTCTAAATATTCGAAAAGGTAGTACAGCATCAGCTCTTCAATTCTTTAAAAGATTCTTTAACTATGGCTAGGTCATCAAAAGGAAGCCGCTCGCCTTTTATTTCCTGGTATTTCTCGTGGCCCTTACCGGCAATGAGAACGATATCATCTGCCTTAGCGAGTCCGCATGCCATGCGAATGGCTTCGGCTCGATCAAGTATGGTGTTGGTTTTTTTGTAATCCACGGGGTCAACCCCTGCCTTCATATCATCCACGATACTTTGCGGATCTTCATTTCGCGGATTGTCGGAAGTCAGGATGACACGGTCGCTGTACTTGCACGCAATCTTCGCCATCTCGGGACGCTTTCCGGCATCGCGATTTCCGCCGCAACCCACTACGGTAAAGACCTGTTCATTATGAGTGCGAACTTCCGTGATGGTCGACAAGATATTTTCCAGAGCATCGGGCGTATGGGCATAATCAACGATAGCGCTTATTCCATCAATGCTCTTCACCAATTCAAATCGGCCCGCAACGGGATTGATATTGCTCAAAGCCGTCAGTACATCCATCTTCTCCTCTCCCAGCAGCCGAGCCACTCCGTAGACGCAGAGAATATTGTAGGCATTGAAGCGACCGACCAGTTTGGAATACAAGTCCATGCCGTCCAAATTGATGTGGAGCCCTGAAAAAAGGTTTTCGATAACCTTCGCTTTGAAGTCGGCCATTGCCTTTAAGGCATAGGTTTTCTTCTCACCGGCTTTGCAATTCTGCAGCATGGTTTCGCCTTGCCTGTCATCGAGATTTACCAAAGCAAAGGCCGACGAGGGCAACATATCAAACAGCATTTTCTTAGCCGCGATGTACTCATTGAATGTTTTGTGGTAATCGAGGTGATCGCGTGAAATATTGGTATAAACTCCCCCGGCGAATTCGATTCCTGCAACCCGATGCTGGTGCAGGGCGTGCGAGCTGACTTCCATAAAACAGTAGCCGCACTTGGCGTCTACCATTTTCCGCAAGAGCTCATTAAGACGCACGGGATCGGGAGTAGTATGGGTAGCACCGATTACCTCATTCTGGATTCTGTTTTCAACCGTGGAAATCAGACCGACCTTCTTTCCCAAGAGCTTGAAAAGTCGGTAAAGCATCGTGGCCGTTGTGGTTTTACCATTGGTTCCCGTTACGCCAACCAGCTTTATTTCATTGGAAGGATTATCGTAAAAATTAGAAGCCAGATGACCCAGTGCCTCACGGCTGTTTTCAACTAAGATGTAGGTGATCTCATCATTTAGTTGGTCGGGCAGCTCTTCGCAAACGACAGCCACGGCACCCATTTCTATAGCCTTGCCGATAAATTGGTGTCCGTCGGCCTGTTCTCCCCTCACCGCCACAAACAGCGAGAAGCCCACGACGTTTCGCGAATCGAAAACCACGGCCTCTACGGCCACATTGGTGGTGCCTTTCACCTGCTTGATGCGCGACTGATACAATATGTCCTTCAACAATTTCATCAGGAGAGTTCTATTTCAATGGATGCGTATTGATTCAAATTCGTTCCGGGCGGAATGCTCTGTCGGGTGATCATTCCTTTCCCTTTCACCCGCACTTCAAGCCCGGCTTTTTCCAAAAGGAAAAGCCCGTCTCTCAACCCCATTCCCACTACGTTGGGAACCCGATCTTCAGGAATACTTCTACGTTCAACCTTTACTGTATCCGTTCCCGTATGCGTTGTCACCCAAGCATAACCTTTCGATTCATCTTCTACCGGTATTTCAAAAGCCTTAAAAATGAAGTCCAAATCATCTTTCTGACCGCTTTTCGAAACGGGTATTTTCACAGCCAAGGGAGCAGGCGTCTGCTCGTTCAGGTCGTGCAGGTCCAGCCTTCCGGCAAATACCTTGTCGGAAATTTCCTTAAACACCGGCCCTGCGACCTGATTTCCGTAATA
>CAZYWJ010000082.1:4937-11356 GCA_964651785.1 uncultured Cryomorphaceae bacterium | reverse complement strand
GGCGGGAATATTTCTAATGAATTACACGGATTTCCACTGATGCCATTCATCGCATTTATCTGTGCTTATCCATGAAATCTGTGAGCCTTTTAACGCTTTGCGCATTTGAGAACGCAGAGTTCACTGAGAAAAATTGACAGGCAAAGTTCGATAACATGAGGACACCGAGGATCGCGGTCGCGATCGATGAGATGCAGCATTCATTCTCACGGTGGTCCTTTAAGCTGTGGAATCCGTGAGCCATTGAACCATGATATCTCTATTCTGTCAGTTCAACTCTCCCCTGCTCGTATCTCACCATTCCAAACGGATCATTCTTCATCAGAAACGGGCCATCCAGATCGGCGTAATCAGCTAAGGGAGCGAAGGCTCGTGCGGTAGCTACCGAAACGCTCGACTCGGCCATGCAGCCCATGACGGTTTTCAGTCCGAGCTTCTTGGCTTCGTATAGCATTTCAATCGCTTCAAGAGGTCCCGTGCTTTTCATCAGCTTTACTACCACTCCATCGAAGGCTTCATGATGTTCGCGTAAATCAGCCATTCGCTTTATGGATTCGTCGGCGAAGATCGGGAGCACTGTTTCGGCCTTGAGCTGCGCATGCAATGAATAGTTCGTCGCATGAAATGGTTGTTCGATAAAAAGGCAGTTCATCTCTTCCAAAAGTCTTACGATGGGAATGCACGTCGCGAGATCTGTCCACCCCTGATTTACATCGACCGAAAAGGGCTTATTCGTCATTTGCCGAAAGGCGCGAACTAAGGCCAGGTCATCGGAAGAGCCAAGTTTGAGCTTAAGAATCTTGAACGGAGACGCTTCCTCGAGCTTTTCATTCAATTCCGCCTCATCGGAAATGCCAATCGTATAAGAGGTCTCGATAGGCCGATCGGTGATGCCTAGCAACTCACCAATCGATTGCCCCTTCATTTTCGCGGCAAGCGAAACCAAAGCCATTTCTATTCCCGCCTTGGCGGCAAAGTGGCCCGGATGCATTCCATCCAAATAATCCTTTGATTCACTGAGATTTTCGGGATTGAGTTCATCGACGTACACAGCATTGGCGAAAGCCAAAACGGATGAGATACTCTCGCCCAGATACGGCGGTAGAGATGCTTCGCCCACTGAGGAGTAGCCATTTGCCGAAAGGTGAATGTATACCACATCGGTATGGCTGCGGCTACCAACGGCCAAGCGAAAAGGCCGCTTGAATTCGAGATGATACGGTTTTGCCTCGATTTTCATTTTACGCGAAGCACGGTAAATTCGGCCGAGAAAGGATCCAAGTTTTCAATCAAGACGGGAACCAAGTCTGCCCCGAACTCTTCGTAGAGAACGGAAAAGTTGAGGTTTCGCTCTTGCAAGCCTTCGCGAGGGAATAAAGCATCGTGTAACTTGTTTAGGCGCCCGATCAGAATATCGTGTTTCTTTTTTTCGGCGCGAAGCATCTTTTTCTCCAAGTTGAGAAGAATGCGCTCACTGCGCATGTAGCCGCTGCGTACCGATCTCTCAAGAAGCTTGTCAACGCGACGCAGTTTTTCTTCCATTTCCAAAAAAAGCGCCTCCAGCTTCTCGCGTGCTTCTTTGAGATTTAGCTCTTCGGCACTTTCCGCTCTTACCAGCTCTTGTTCGAGTTCAAAAGCCGAATTCCGAAAGAGTTCGTTCAGGGTCAAGCCCAATTTGTCCATCAATCGTGAAGAATGGCGATCGATTACCATCACCGAGTTGCGCAACATCAAGACGGGCATGGGTACGTTAAAGTCCTCGAAAACACCCTTTAGTTGAAACCAGTAATTCAGTTCGCCGCCGCCACCGATGTAGGCTAGATTCGGCAAAATCATTTCCTGATAAAGGGGACGCAGCACTACATTGGGACTGAATCGCTCGGGGTGATGCTCCATCTCTTCCTTTAGTTCTTCGGCGCTGAAGCGAATGGATGTGTTGAGTACGGCATAGCCACCATCATCCTCCACTAATCGCTCGCGCAACTGATCGTGCAAGTAGAACAGGTTGATTTCTCTGGGCGTGACTTGCAATGAATAATGCTCACCCAAATGCTTATTGGTTTCCGTTACTGCTTTGTAGGAAGTCTTATCGACAATTTCTTTGGCGAAAGTCGGAATGCAAATTCCTTTGAGCACGGGATCATCGCCGTCGATACTCACCACGCCGTAATCTCCGAAGAAGTGATGCACCAAGAAGCGGGTGGCATCGGCAGCATTTTTATGTTTGAAATATGCCGATTTGAAAATTTCCAATAGCTCACCTGATCGGTAGCCGATTCCGAGCTTTTCTTTCATCAGCTCAAGCACTTCATCCATCCCGACGAGGTCCATACGCCCCACGGCGCCTCCTTGACCGCTCTCCCACTCTATCTTTCCGTTGAGTAGAAAGAAATGGTTGGCCTCTTCGAAATCGTGATCTTCGGTAGCCATCCAAAAAACAGGGACAAAATTGTAATCGGGGTATGCGGTCTTTAATTGCCGACAGGTATTAATGGTAGAGATGATCTTGTAAAATGAATAGAGCGGGCCCGTGAAAAAACAGACTTGATGGCCTGTAGTTATGGTAAACGTTTTTTCATCAGCCAAGAGCTCAAGGCTATCGGATTTGAGTTTTGCCTTGGCGTATTGATCCATCAATGCCTTTACCAGAAGGTCGCGATGACCATAGTTTTTTGCTTTGTCAGCGAGTTGATCCGCAAATGATTCTATTGAGGGACGTCGGCCATAAAAGGGTTTGAGTTTCGGTTCATCATCGAGGTAATCGAGGATGGATTTTCCGAAAAAACCGGTATCCCGATAGGGAATGGATTGACGATCGATGGTGATGGGTGCTGGGGTTGATACAGGCATGGTGCAAAAATAGACAATCCGCGGGCCGATATGTTTTGGAAAGGAGAAGGGTTGTTAAAAAAAATGAATAACGAGGAGGTAAGGTTTAGTCCGATTTGGGCGGATCAATTGCAGCGCTCTTTCAGAGCTTATTTTTATGCAATACGGTTACCCGGGGTTTTGCACCCCGGGCTGAAGAACAGCGCTCTTTCAGAGCTTGGGTTTAGGTGACCATTTTCGTCTCAGAGTGGAGCCAAGGGTTTTTGAAGAGCGCTCTTTCAGAGCTTAAGTGTAGGTGATTATTCTCATCTCGGGAGACATCCCAAATTGAAGAATGGCATTCTATCACAATGGTGCTGTCCCAAGTTGAAGAACAGCGCTCCTTCAGAGCTTGAGCGTTTATTTCACCTGCATACCGAAACGCGCATGGGTTGAAGATTTGCATGAAGTATGTCGAATAGAAGTTATAGCTCTGAAAGAGCGTCGGTCTTCAGCCCGGACTGAAACTCCGGGTGATAGCGAACAGTTGGGCTGAGCCTTGAAGAGGCGAGGCAAATAGATAACTTATCACACCCACGTCAGTCTCCGTGCATGGGAATTATCGTAAATTAGGCCTTCTAAAAATCAAACAATACATGCTAAATAAATTGACTTTGAGTGCTGCGGCTCTCGCCATCGGCTTGAGCGCGAATGCACAAGATGGCCAAACAATCAAGATCAAACCAGAAAGCGGTTATTCCTTCACCGTGGTGAAAGACATTGAAGCCACACCCGTACAAAGCCAAGGAAGAACCGGTACTTGCTGGAGTTTTTCCGCATTGGGATTTTTCGAAAGCGAATTGATCAGAACGGGTGCCGGCGAGCACAACCTGAGTGAGATGTATGTGGTAAGCAATACCTATAAAGAAAAAGCAGATCGGTATGTGCGGATGCACGGCCACACCAATTTTGGCGCTGGTGGTGCATTTGTAGATATCGCTCATATCTGGGAAAAATACGGCATCGTGCCTGAGGAAGTATACGACGGATTGAAATACGGTACCGACAAACACAATCACTCTGAGTTGGATATCATCCTCAAATCATACGTGGATGCGGTGATTGAAAACAAACAGAAAAACCTGACCCCCAGTTGGAGAAAAGGATACGACGCCGTAGTGGAAGCCTATTTGGGAGAGGTGCCTTCGGAATTTGAATACCGCGGAAAGCGCTACACGCCTAAGAGCTACGCGGAAGATTTGGGTCTGAATATGGACGACTACGTGTCGATAACCAGCTACACGCACCATCCTTTTTACGAAAAGTTCATGTTGGAAATTCCCGACAACTGGCTGCATGTAGAAAGCTACAATGTACCACTGGAAGACTTGATGAAAATCATGGAAGAGTCCGTCATGAACGGATACTCTTTTGCCTGGGGCGCCGATGTATCGGAAAAGGGCTTTGCATTCCGTGAAGGATTGGCCATTTTGCCCGAAGATGAATCGACCATCGATGTAAAGGGAAAAGACAATTCGCAGTTTAACGATGCGGGTGCAGACAAAATTTCGAATGCCTTCGAAACGCCGGTGAAGCAATTGGACGTAGATCAAGAGATGCGTCAAGAGCAATTTGACAACTGGCAAACGACTGACGACCACGGAATGCAGGTGACGGGTATCGTGGAAGATCAAAACGGCGACAAGTATTTTTTAGTGAAAAACTCTTGGGGTACCGAATACAATAACCTCGACGGTTACTTCTTTGCCAGCGAGGCATATGTGAAACTCAAAACAATGAACATCTATTTGCATAAAGATGCCATCCCGAAAGACATCGCGAAGAAATTAGGACTTTAAAAGAAGGGCACCGAGAGGTGCCTTTTTTTATTTTATGACTCGATTCAGCTAATCGAAATTGAAAAGTATTTCAGAGCAAATAACCCTCCGATTTGAACGTTCTTTAATAGCTCTCTACGGCATATGACACTACTCAAGAAAATAGCTCTGATTTCTACTTCTATATTTATAGGAGCAATCTTTCTGATTATGGTTTCAGACTTCACCGTGAATCGTGCCGCAAAAGATAAAGTCTATTTAGCCGCTGAAGAAGTCCCATTTAACCGAGTCGGACTTTTTCTCGGTACCGGAAAATACTTGTCCAACGGGCATATAAACCTTTACTACAAACACAGGATTGACGCTGCGGTGAAGCTTTACAAGGCAAATAAAGTCGACTTTATTTTGGTAAGTGGCGATAATTCTTCAAGGGAGTATGATGAGCCATCTACCATTAAAGAGGATTTGATAAATGCCGGTGTTCCCCCCAGCAAGATTTATTTGGACTATGCAGGTTTCAGGACGCTCGATTCAGTTGTGAGGTGTAGAGAGATTTTCGGTCAGGATAGAATTACGGTCATCTCACAGGAATTTCACAATGAGCGGGCTATATATATCGCACAAAAGAATGACATCGACGCGGTCGGGTTCAATGCCAAGGATGTTAGTGTCAATTATGGGTTTAAAACGCAACTAAGGGAAAAACTAGCCAGAGTCAAAATGATGCTAGACCTGATTATAGGAGTCGAACCAAAATTCCTCGGAGAGAAAGTTCGCATCGAGTGATTATTCTTTAAAAATCCAACTTCTCTTTTCTTCCGTATCTGAAACGGGCTAAAACATACTTATCTTTAACCGCTTAGTTCTAATTTGTGTAAAATGAAGGAAATCCTCTTTGCTTTATCTCTCTTATTCTGCATCGGGGCGGCAGGTCAATTACCTGACGGTACGGTAGCTCCTGACTTTACCTTGGAAGACTACGATGGCACCACTCATAATCTCTACGGCTACCTCGATGCAGGTAAGACCGTTTTTGTAGAAATCTTTGCTGCGCATTGCCCTAACTGCTGGAATTATCATCAAACGAATCGTTTGAAAAACATGTACAATATGTACGGTCCTGCCGGAACTGATGAGATCCTAGTGCTCGCTTTGGAATACGATGAAGGAAATACTCACAATGCTTTCATCGGTATCGGCGATCCATGGATCACTCAGGGCAATTGGCTGGAGGGCACGCCCTACCCTATCTTCAATGTGGAAGGTAGTGACCGAAGCGTTTTCGAAGAGTATAACGTAACGGGATACCCGGTGATTTACAAAATATGTCCTGATCGAATTACAGAGCGGGTGATGACTTTCGAAACCGAAACACAACTTTACGAGAAAGTGGTAGAATGTCTTGCGGCACTTTCGATTGACAATCAAACCAAAGGTCAAAAAGCATACATAGACTTATCTAATCTTAGTTTAGAACTACGAGGTTACGAGCAAATAGACATCATCAGGGTCACCGATATTTCCGGAAGGATAGTGAAAAGCATCTCAAATCCAAGTTTTACGGTTCCACTATATGGATTAAAAAGCGGAATTTACCTTTTTGAGATTCAATCCGAATATGGAAGAGAGGTAAAAAAGTTTTATCTGAATTAGTCCCGCCTCTTACCCGATTTACGCACTTCTTTTCCTCCATTAATTCTAATCCGGTAAATCTGCCAAAAAGAATGGTGGTTCAATTTTTGGGAGACTTCAATAAGCAATAAGATTGAGATA
>CAZYWJ010000082.1:0-4837 GCA_964651785.1 uncultured Cryomorphaceae bacterium | reverse complement strand
AAAAGAATGGTGGTTCAATTTTTGGGAGACTTCAATAAGCAATAAGATTGAGATAATATCTTGGAATTTCGAAATTCAAATACTCTTTTGAAAATGTAATCTAAATGGAACAAATCAAAGTTTACATCGATTATATAGCGAAATTTATGGAGTCCATCGGCGTATTGACCATTGTCTTTGGTTCGATCTATTCATTGATCAGATATCTGGTAAAACTGAGAGGGAATAATCAAATGAGTTTTCCCGAACTGCGTCAATCAGTGGGCAAGTCTATATTATTAGGTCTGGAGCTTCTCGTGGCAGCTGATATCATAGCTACAGTAGTTACGAGTCCCACACTGCTATCCGTTTCCATCTTAGGTCTGATTGTTTTGATTCGAACCTTTCTCAGCCTATCGCTACAAGTAGAACTTGAAGGAAAATTTCCTTGGCAAAAAGCAAAATCGAAAAATAGTACTGAACATAATTGAGAGGATACGGTGCAGTTTGACGAGTCTATTATCGATTTATGTTACGTTCTTGAAATTAATTTTCGTAACACGGAACTTGTTAGAATTCTTTAAAATGACAATTCCATGGTTTCTCAACGTTTAGGAATACCTACTTTTGCACCCGCATGAAAATGCTCAACACGTTCTTCATTGGTTTAGTGCGCGTTTATCAAGTGGCTATCTCGCCGTGGTTAGGAGCCAATTGCCGGTTTACACCTACTTGCTCTGCCTACACGATTGAAGCCATTCGCGAATGGGGCGCATTTAAAGGAACGTGGCTGGGCATTAAGCGAATGAGTAAGTGTCACCCATGGGGATCGCACGGATACGACCCGATTCCCCGGAAAGAAATAGAAAAAGAAAAAGAAAAATAGTATGCGATTTATAATGATTTTAAGTTTGGGATTGATGGTGTTGACGAGTTGTGGAGACTCAGGCAGAGGGCAAAATCGCACCATAAAACAAGCCGCAGCCATCCATGAGGAGATATTGACACGTCACGACTCGATCTACTCAGCATTAGAAAGAGAAAAGAAACGCATTAATGAACAACTCTCTTCCGGTACGCTCAACACCGATAAAAAATCTGCTTACGAATCGATGATACGCAGTATTGACAAGAGCTTTCGGATACTTGGTACTTGGGAAGAATCCGTGGTAGGCGTACCGGGATTTGAGCACGCGCACGAAGAGCATGGACATCATTCGCATGATCACCTTAAGGAAGAGATTGCCAAAGGAATGAGCGATAAAGAAATCTTAGAATTACAGCAAGCGCTCCAAGGGAGGCTGGAAGAGGTTTCTTCTCAAATCAACGGACTATTGACGACAATCGAAATGTACGATCAGAATGATTAATCGTCCCCGGCGAAATAGAAAATCGGCAGGAATCCGTAGTATGGTTCGGGAAACCAGACTTACTCCTGACCGATTAATTTATCCGCTTTTTATAACTGCTGATGATTCGAAGAGAAATCCAATCTCTTCCCTTCCGGGTCAAGCCCAATTGGGGGAAAAGGAACTGCTAGAAGAAATAGAGTCATCACTGAAATCGGGCCTGCGCAGTTTTGTTCTTTTTCCCGCTGTAGCGGAAAAACTGAAAGATCAAACTGCCTCTTATTCCTGGGCTGACGAAAATTTTTACCTGCACCGCATTCGGGCAATTAAAGAAAGGTTTCCCGAAGCAGTACTCATGAGCGATGTGGCAATGGACCCCTACAGCTCTGATGGACACGATGGCTTAGTGAAAGACGGAAAGATCTTAAACGATGAAACGCTTTCCGTTTTAAATAAAATGGCAGTGGCGCAAGCTCAAGCAGGAATAGACATCATCGGACCATCTGATATGATGGATGGTCGAGTGGGTTCTATCCGTGAAGCCTTGGACAATGAGGGGTTTACGGAGGTTTCGATCATGTCGTACACGGCGAAATATGCCAGTGCTTATTATGGACCGTTTCGAGATGCATTGGATTCTTCACCGAAATTCGGCGATAAGAAAACCTATCAGATGGACCCGGCCAACTCCAAGGAAGCGTTACGTGAAGCAATGCTCGACGAGGAAGAAGGCGCTGATTTCCTTATGGTAAAACCTGCCATTTGCTATTTAGATATCATTTCGAAATTAAAGGAATACAGCACCTTACCGATCTCTGCTTATAATGTGAGCGGAGAATATGCGATGATTAAGGCTGCCGCCGAAAAAGGTTGGCTTGACGAAGTCTCGGCCTCCGATGAGATGTTGCTGAGCATTGCGCGTGCAGGAGCGGATATTATTTTAACTTACTTTGCGAAAGACTACGCAAAGCGATTTACGAATGAAACTTTTCACCATTGACATCCACACGCACATTCTTCCGGAAAACATTCCTTCATTTCGGGAGCGATTCGGATACGGCGGTTTCATTCATTTAGAGCATCATGCACCCTGCCGAGCCAGGATGATGATGGATAATAAGTTTTTTCGCGAAGTAGAAGACAACTGTTGGGATGCCGAAGCTCGCATGAAAGAGTGCAATGAGCAGCATGTAGATGTGCAGGTGCTTAGTACGGTTCCCGTCATGTTCAGCTACTGGGCTAAGCCTGAAGACTGCCTTCAGGTGTCGCGCTTTCTTAATGATCATCTTGCAGAGATTGTAGATCGCTACCCAAAGCGATTTGTTGGATTAGGCACCTTGCCAATGCAAGATCCAGAGTTGGCAATTGAAGAACTGAGAAGGTGCAAAGACATCGGTCTTGCCGGGATTGAAATAGGTTCTCACGTAAATGAGTGGAACCTTAATGATCCGAACGTTTTTCCCGTTTTTGAAGCGTGTCAGGATTTGGGCATGTGTGTTTTCGTCCATCCTTGGGATATGATGGGCAAGAGCAAAATGGAGCGTTATTGGCTCCCCTGGCTGGTAGGTATGCCTGCCGAAACTTCTTTGGCCATCTGTTCCATGATATTCGGGGGAGTTTTTGAAAGATTACCGGATCTTCGCGTGGCCTTCGCTCACGGGGGAGGTTCTTTCCCTGCCACGGTAGGGCGAGTAGAGCACGGCTTCAATGTAAGACCTGATCTTTGTGCGATTGATAATACCGTGAATCCTCGCGACTATTTGGGAAAGTTTTGGATCGACTCGTTGGTTCATGATCCGAAAGTTCTGGATTACGTAGTAAACCTGATCGGAGCTGATCGAATCGCATTGGGCACTGACTACCCCTTTCCCCTCGGCGAACTTGAACCGGGACAACTTATCCGTTCAATGCCTTATGATGATAAGCTAAAGGAACAATTACTCAGTGGTTCCGCCCTCTCTTGGCTCAATTTGGCCAAGGACAATTTCATTTAAGAATACCCTACCGACTTATCCGTTTAAAAACAACTTTTTGACATTCGTGTTAAGAGTACGACAATGGTATTGATTTTGACGATCAATGTCCGCCGGTCTTCGATGAATTTCATACCATTGTAAGGACTTAGCGGGCAGCGAAAATCGAAGCCGGCCAATTTTTAACCTTAACCGATCAGAATGACAAAACTGAAATCCTTCTTATTCGCAACGATGCTAATGGTAGGTGCAATTGTGAATGCGCAAACCGATAACAAAATCGAAATGAGAGAAGATGGTACATTCCGAATCCCTCCGACGGAATTAAAAGAAGTCTACACGCTGGACATAACTTCACTAAATTTTGAATCCTTTGATTCAGCCGTCAACTACCTCTCCCAAAAAAATACTGACTTGATATTGTTCCGACCAAATGGTGACGGAACTGAAGCCACGGTTTTTCTGCAACTCAGCAAAAAGCCGCAATGGACTGTTTCTGATTGGAACGGCGCCATTTCTGAAATCACTTTCCCTTAAACATTAATCATAAATCAAAACCGAACATGAAAAAATTTATTACTCAATTAGTGGGAATTACCATGAGTTTGTTTTTGGTCAATTCAGGCGTAGCACAGCTCTCAGCGAGCACATCTGCCAATGCCGACGAATTGATCAATATCCTTCTCAGCGATAATTCCAATTTAACTTACTCCAATCCCGTTTTAACGGGAGCAATAGGAGCTGCCGGTACTTACGACGGTGCGGATTTCGAAGAAAATGACGGAGTTATACTGGCCACCGGTTTGGTGGAAGATGCCGCAGGTCCGAATGAAAACCTCGGCAACTCTACGAATTTCGAAACGGATGGTGATGACGATCTCGATAATCTCGCTGACAAAACCACCTTTGACGCTGTAAGTCTGTCAGCCGACTTTGTGCCGAACGGATCTTCCATCAGCTTCAAATATGCCTTCGCTTCTGAAGATTACAATGCTTACGTATGCTCACCCTTCAGCGATGTGCTGGGAGTTTTCGTAACCGGAGGAGAATATGCTAATGAGAATATTGCTTTCGTTCCCGGCACGGATCTTTTAGTAACCTCCAATACGATAAATGGCGGAACGAATGGGGATGTTTGGGATGAGGAGGATTGCCCGGAAGGAGGTTTAGATAATGCTGAACTCTATGTAGATAATACCAGTGGTATTAACTATGAATACAATGGTCGCTCGGTTTTCTTGAATGCAAACATAGACGTGACTCCGGGAGAAACATATAATATAAGATGGGCGCTTGCCGATGGCTCTGACGCAATCTTTGATAGTGCACTGTTTTTGGAAGCCGGTAGCCTGAGCTCTTCCGATGAAGGCAATTGTATCGCAGAAGGCGGTGAACTCACTGTAGACGGACCAACCGTAGTTTGTAAGAGCGATGGTATTGATGACGGTTTTTCACTTCAAGTTGACAACGCTGTTGGTGAAAACATGATTTTTGTCGTAACCTTTGATGACGGCCAAATCATCGCTCTTTCGGAAG
>CAZYWJ010000081.1:8196-11473 GCA_964651785.1 uncultured Cryomorphaceae bacterium | reverse complement strand
TCAATGGTAGATTCCGATGTAAGTTTCTCCGCAATTTCGAGGAGGTGTTTCTTTAATACTGATCCTTCCATGCCATAAAGTTAAGAAGTATATTTCATAGAGATGGCCACCACAATAAAACCAATTTTGGGTAAGGCTTCTTTCAATTTAAGAAGGCAGAAAGCAGTTCCATTCAGCAGGCGAAACCGGTTCGGCAGTTACCGGCTTAACAGTACAAAGTATTAAGACGACATTTCGGCTCCGCTCAACGACCTTCATCATTCGCAAATCTGAAGACTATCATTTTAAGATTGTAAGATTGAACAAAAACTTAGGACTAAGGTGGCTGAGCGCGGTCACCGAGCGTGGTCACCGAGCGGAGCCGAGGTGGAGCCGAAGCAACCGATTTGAAATCTCGGCACACATCTCTCTTATATTGATAACAGAAAATCCCAAGTTGATTCCATAAGGGACAATTATTTGATCTCTGCCATCTGATCTTTGATCTCTGAAATCTCCTAACTCGATTTACTTCTCCCCCTCTTCTTCCGGTTGGGGCACTCGCAGAAATTCAGAAGTCTGCTTGATAGATCGCATCACCTGTTCCAAAATCTCCTCGGCGGGAGCATCATAGTCAATATCAAGCGGTGCGTAAAATTTCATCATCAATCGCGAATCCCTTTTCTTGATGTTCAAGCCTTTTTTGTCAAATGCTCTTCTAAAACCATCTATAGTTACGGGAACTACAATGGGCCTGTTTTGCTTAATGATGTGAGCGGTTCCTTTGCGCCCCTTCTCAAAAGCCTTGGTGGTTCCTTGCGGGAAGGTAACCAGCCAACCCGATTGAACCGCTTTGGAAATGTTCTCAGGATCTTTGGGATTTACTTCGCGTTCCACCGACTTACCCGCCGCTCGCCACGTACGATCTACCGTTACTGCTCCGCCCAAGGCGAAAAGCTTCGGTAAAAAACCGCTCTTCATCGTTTCGGATGCCGCCACGTAGTAAACGTTAATCTTCGGCAATAACAAATAAAGCGGATTGCGAATCCCTCTTTTAAAATTCCACTTGGCCGCGCTGAATGCGTGATACATCAATATGACATCGGCAAAATAGGTCTGGTGATTCGAAACGAAAAGGACGTTTTTCTCAGGAAGTTTAGTTAAAACATCCATTCCGGCGATCACGCTTTTATTGGTCCAAACATACCGAGTCCAAGTCATCATTCCCAATATGGAAATGAGGATGGATTTCAACGGTTTCCATTGTCCGAAAACATTTTTCACTGCAGGCGAAATTGGTGGTGCAAGATACGCTTAATCGTCAGTAGGGATCTACATTTATAATCAACCGCACCGACTTGAACTCCTTTTTGGCAAAAAACGGTCCGGTGAGAATTTTCATCTTTTCCTTAAATTCCGCAGGCTTCTGACTCCGAGAGAGCTTGAGCAAAAGATTTTTATTGAAGCGGTTTTTCACCCTTGCTACCAGTGGATATTCAGGTCCTAAAATGGCGGGCTCGGGGAGAATTTTCAACAACTCGTTTTTCAGCTCGGCGGCACAAAAGTCGACCATTTCGAGCTCTCGATGCTGCAGCGTAAGCTTGATCAATCGGGTAAACGGTGGATAAGCAAATTCGCGTCTTTCTTTTATTTCCTGATTCAGTACTCCCTCGTAATTGCCGGTCACCACTTGTTGAATCAGCCATTGATTCGGATCCTGCGATTGGATGATCACCTTACCCTGTTTTTCTTTTCGCCCTGCTCTTCCCGCCACCTGCGTCATAAGTTGGTAGGCTCGTTCACCCGCTCGAAAGTCGGGAAATTTCAAAAGCAGATCAGCATTGAGGATGCCCACTAAGGTTACCCGATCAAAATCCAATCCCTTTGTGATCATCTGCGTACCGATCAGAATATCAATTGATCCGTTTTGGAAATCACTTAAAATCCTGCCGTAGGCATTTTTAGATCGGGTTGAGTCCAAATCCAAACGCGCTATCGTTGCATCAGGGAAATAGATGGGAAGCTCTTCCTCAATTCTTTCAGTGCCAAACCCGGCCAACCTCAATCCATGACTACCACAAGCCGCGCAGGAAGGCGGAGCGGAATACCTGTTTCCACAATAATGGCAAACAAAGCGGTCGAGTGCCTTGTGGTAAGTGAGGGATACATCGCAGCGCGTGCATTCAGGAGACCAACCGCAGGTATTGCAAAGCAGAATCGGCGCATACCCACGGCGGTTTTGAAAGAGAATGACCTGTTCGTTGTTCTTGAGCGTCTGATCAATTTCCTCCAGCAATTTTTTTGTGAAATATCCCGCTTTGCTCTCTTTTCCCGAAAGGGAAACGGGAACGATCTCGGGAAGCTCTACTCCGCCAAAGCGCTCTTTTACCTCCACGTATCCGTACTTACCGCTCTTGGCATTGTAGTACGATTCAAATGAAGGCGTGGCAGAACCGAGCAACGTCTTGGCGCCGTGAATGGATGATAAAACGATGGCAGCATCCCTTGCGTTATAGCGCGGAGCGGGATCAAATTGCTTAAAAGAAGTTTCGTGTTCTTCATCGACTATCACCAAGCCCAAGTTTGAAAAAGGCAAAAACAAAGCGCTTCTGGCACCCAGTATTACTTTGGCTTTCGCCGAATTCGGGTCTCCGATGGTATTCCACAATTCCACGCGCTCGTTTTGGCTGAATCGAGAATGATACACTGCCACCAAGTCACCAAAGTGATCTTTCAAGCGATTGATCATCTGAGTGGTGAGAGCTATCTCGGGAAGCATGTACAAAACCTGTTTCCCCTTTTCCAATTGTTCCTTTATCAAGGAAATGTAGATTTCGGTTTTCCCCGAGGAGGTAACACCGTGAAGAAGCGTCACTTCTTTTTCTTGAAACGCATTTTTAATTTTTACTAAGGCTTCATTCTGCACCGGACTTAACTCAAGAGGCGCCGCTTCCCCGCCCTTTCCGTAAACCAATCGCCCCACTTCCTTCTCGTAAATCTCGAAAATGCCTTTTTTCTCCAAGGCATTAACCTGAGCCGATGAAGCCTCGGCGCGCTTTTGCAAAACCGTTTTTTGTACTTCTTTTGCTTCAGCGCTATAGCGTTGACTGAGCTGAACGAAGGCCATCAGCAATTCTTCCTGTTTTGGCGCGCGCTGTACCGAGCGAAAAGCAGCTTCCAATCCATCTTCATCGCTGCACGCCTCACTCAGGCGCACAAACTTTTCAATCTTTGGCTTGAAGCCTTCTTTCAAATCTTCCATGATCAAAATGGCCGATGCATCCAAAAGGCGCTTCAT
>CAZYWJ010000081.1:0-8096 GCA_964651785.1 uncultured Cryomorphaceae bacterium | reverse complement strand
CCCACCTCGACGAAGCCTTCCATATTCTGCGGAATACGGTAAGTAAATGATTTTGGAAGCGCTAAAGGCAGTACTACGTCGGCGAAAAAAACTTTCAAAAGCGGAAATAAATTGAGGGCTGCAAAATTAAGGGAATATTGCGAGCAGATAGCTTCTTCGCTTCTGAAGCATATTGTTACAAATTACACGGCAGCGGCAATCGTCTTGTCGTCGATATCACCAAGAATTAATTGAAAAACTCTTAACTGTCGTGGATGATACATGCAGTTTCGGCGTCTTTTAACTCTCTGAGCAAACCCTTTGACTACTAACGCAGAGAACTCAGAGAAAATGGACAAGCAAAGCTTTTTTGGCGAGGACACGGAGGCGTGCAAGCACGCGGATGAGATAGATGAGAAAACATAGAGTTGTTTCTATTCTTGTTCTCTGATGTCTCATCAATCGCTTCAGCGATTCTCTGCGCACTCATAGTTTCGAACTTTGGGCGTCAAAAAATCTCGGCGAACTCCGTGCAATTCTGAATCTCACCATACCACACTGTCATGGACTTGTGGCACACAAATTCCTATCAAGAATTACCAACAGAGAAACGTGGTAAGAAATGATGACGTGCATGAAATGAGAATGGAAGTACGAATTACTTTCGATAGCGATGATTACAATGGGTTTGCACTGGATAGATTTGACGATTATCGTCTTATTTCTCATTTTCAGCCTTACCATAGGCTTGTACTTTAGAAAGCGCGCTTCTAAGAATTTAGAAAGCTTCTTTCTCGGAAATCGTGAAATGCCGTGGCTTATTGCGGGTATTTCTATGGTGGCGACCACCTTCGCGGCTGATACTCCTTTGGCAGTGACCGAGCTGGTCGGTCAAAACGGAATTTCGGGAAATTGGCTTTGGTGGTGCTTCTTGGCAGGCGGAATGCTTACCACATTCTTTTTTGCCAAGCTATGGCGAAGAGCGGGAGTGCTTACCGAAACCGAGTTTATAGAATTACGCTATTCGGGAAAAGCAGCGGCGCTGCTCAGAGGATTCAAAGCTGTCTACTTAGGCTTAATCATGAATATTCTGATCATCGGTTGGGTAAACTTGGCAATGATTACCATCATCCAAGAATTTTTCGGCGCTGACCTGCAAACGACTTATATCATCGTAGGGGCGGCTATGGTATTCGCCGCTTTTTACACTTCCCTTTCGGGAATATGGGGAGTCGCCGTAACGGATGTGGTTCAATTCACACTGGCCATTGTGGGAACTATTGTGCTAGCCTTTTTGGTGGTTGGCAGCGAAGAGGTAGGCGGTATAGACGGATTGAAGAGCGGATTGCCTGCATCTACTTTTGATTTCTTCCCATCGATCGGAAACACCGATGACGGAGGTGCGGGAATGATGGTGATCAGCTTCGGAGCTTTCTTCGCTTATCTGGGCGTGCAGTGGTGGGCGAGTTGGTATCCCGGTCAGGAGCCTGGCGGCGGTGGCTATGTGGCACAACGCATGATGAGTACGAAAACCGAAAAAGGTGCCGTATACGCTACCCTCTTTTTTCAAGTAGCGCACTATTGCCTGCGGCCCTGGCCTTGGATTTTGGTAGCGCTTTCGTGTATGCTCTTATACCCTGAATTGGAAGGAGCGAACCTGAGAGAAGGCTATGTGAGAGCGATGCGCGATTTTTTACCAATGGGATTGAAAGGTCTGCTCTTGGCTGCTTTCTTGGGCGCCTACCTCAGCACCATCAGCACCCAGCTAAATTGGGGGGCAGGCTACTTGGCAAACGATATTTACAAACGCTTTATGAAGCCTGATTCGAATTCAGATCAACTGGTCATGGCTTCGCGACTGATCACATTTTTACTGATGGTATGCGGATTGGTGATCACCTTTTTCATGGATTCCATAAGTGACGTTTGGGCTTTCGTCATCGAATGCGGAGCAGGCCTGGGTCTCGTATTAATACTGCGCTGGTACTGGTGGCGTATCAATGCATGGAGTGAGATTTCGGCCACGGTCACACCATTTATCGTATATGCCATCGGGAAGTTTGTTTTCGATCTGGAGTTTCCAAATAGTTTTTTCCTCACCGTTGGCGTGACGACGGTAGTTTGGATCTTGTTTACTTTTTTCGGGCCAAAAGAGAAAGAAGAATCATTGAGAATATTCTTCGACAGGGTGCGGCCCGACGGCAATTGGCGAATCTTTAGGAAATCATCCTTAGAAAATCGGAACAACATTGCCCGCCTCATCGTATGTTGGTTAGCATCCGTCGTGATGACTTACAGTATCCTGTTCCTTACCGGAAAGGTTATCTTCAAAGAATGGAATGCTGCAATTCTTTACGGAATGACTGTGATTGTTTCAGGATTAATACTTGTCATCTTTCTGAAACGAACGAATGTATTCCGCTAGAAACAGTGAAAGAACAAAATTTCAAACGAATTGAAATGAAAAATTTTCGTCTTCCCTTACTCTTACCTTTTTCCGCTATTCTGCTTTTTGCCGGAGCCTGTGGAGAAAAGAGCATAGAAAAGTCTGAGCGCAACAGTGAAATGTCGATTGACAGCGCAAAATCTACCATTGTCAATGTTTCGGGTGAGCTCTTCAGCATCCCGTCTCCCGTACAAACCGCCCTGCTCATTAAAGAATCCGATGCGGAATTCCGTCCCGAATTGTTGGTCGAACCGGATGATTACAAATCATTCGAGACAAACGCTCAAAAAGCCATGAATTTAGGGCTGTTCGGCACCGACATGGCCTACTCGTCACTTTATGAAAACGGACAAAAGTCATTAGGTTATTTTCGAGCGGTTGATTATTTGGCCAAAGACCTCGGGGTTATTTCGGCCATCAGTCCTTCTTTGATCAAGAGACTTGGCGCCAACACCGACAAACCCGATTCACTCGTTTACTTGGTGAGCCGTTTTTATGAAGAAGGCGACGCCTACTTGAAAGAAAACGAGCGCTACGACATAGCGGGATTGATACTTCTGGGTGGTTGGATAGAATCTTCTTACCTCACGGCAGGTTCAGCCATGAGCGGAAATGAAGCGGCCCGCCTCAGACTAGCCCAACAAAAAGAGAGCAGCTCTACTTTAATGAATGTGCTCAAGAAAACCACGGACAAAAATTTTCAAAGCAATGATTTGTTTCAAGTACTGGACAGTATCAATCAGGCGTATGATTTGGTAAGCTATACCTATGTTTTTGAAAAACCCGAAACCCGAGCCGAAGAAAAATTAACGCTGATCAAAAGCAAAACGGAATACACCGCTTCCGATTCGATATTCAATTCTCTATCGACGCTATTTGAATCAGCCAGAAAAAAAATTACGGAATGATGAAAAAAATTGCACTCCTTTCAGCATTTATTTTGGGTAGTTTGTTTCAACTCTCTGCTCAATGCGATAGCACCGCGGCGATGGCACATACTCATTTGAGCGATGAATTCATTCCCGACGGACAATCCTATCGAGCATTGGTATTCGATTCACAGGTTGCCGAATTTGAAACGACATTTTTTGGAAACAGCACTTACCGAATCGCTGCGTTCGGCGGAATGGAAGAAGGTCAACTCATTTTTTCCATGTACGACCAAGAAGATAATCTCCTGTTTTCCAATGAAGAATTTCAAAACAGTCCTTACTGGGATTTCGAAATTGAATCTACGCTCAAAGTAAGGCTTGAGGCCAAGCTCGACAAAACGAAACAAAGTTCCGGCTGTGCCGTACTACTCGTTGGATTCGAGAAGTAAATAATCCCCAAATGAAGTTTAAAACGTCTCGATTTCGAGGCGTTTTTTTTTGACACCCTTTGAACTGATATGAGCGAAAGAATACTCAATGCCTTGGTACAACTCTTTGCAATCATTGCACGAGTTCACCCGTCAGATGAGCAAGACCCGAGTGGACGTACCATTGTAGAATCCTTCCTCAAAGAACGCCTTCCGGGTAAATTGGTCCGCAAATACATGGATCGATTTGAGGTTTATCTCGAAAAATATCAGAAAGTATCTTCAGCTAAAAACGGAAAGCAGAAACGGACTGCCGTCAACTCGGTGAAAGTTCTCCGCATCTGTACCGAAATCAACGAAGAACTCACTCAGCGTCAAAAAACAATTGTACTGATCCGCCTACTGGAATTCATTTACACTCACCAAGAGGTTAATGAATTAGAGCAGGAATTCGTCGATACGGTGGCGATGACGTTCAACTTTGACATGGAGGAGTACAAATTAGCACGACTCTTTGTAGAAGAAAAAGAGACGGAACTACTTGCTTCTCCCAATGTAATGTACATCACAGATGATACTGATTCGGCGGAAGCTTTTGGTAAACATTTAATTTCAAAAGGACTCAAAGGATTCATCAGAGTTTTGAGATTGCCTTCCGTTAATCTTCATTTTATAAAGTACAAGGAGCACCATGAGCTTGGACAGTACAATATCTCAGGTCAGCCGATTGTAAGCGATCGGTTTTACGTGTTAAACCAAGGTGCTTCAATCAGAGGCGCAAAGATCAGCCCGATTTACTATAGCGATATTCTCGGTACATTTCTCAAAGACCACAACAGTGTCAACATAAAATTCAGGGCCGAAGGAGTTACCTACGCTTTCAAAAAAGGAAATATTGGTCTGAATGACATCAATCTGGAAGAAAGCTCAGGAAGCTTGGTTGGAATTATGGGAGCCAGCGGTAGCGGAAAGTCTACTCTATTAAATGTATTAAACGGAAATCTGGTTCCGAAAAAAGGGTCGGTGAGCATCAATGGAATAGACATTCACCATCAGGCACATGAGATGGAAGGGGTGATCGGCTACATCGCCCAAGACGACTTATTAATAGAAGAGCTCACCGTTTTTCAAAACCTGTTTTACAATACGAAGCTATGTTTCGGCCAAAAGAGCGACGAAGAGATCACCGATTTGGTGCATGAGATGCTCTCCACTTTGGGACTCTCTGAAACTGCCGATCTCAAAGTCGGAAACCCTCTGGATAAAACCATCAGCGGCGGCCAGCGAAAGAGATTAAACATTGCACTTGAGTTGATTCGTGAGCCGGCCGTACTTTTTATTGATGAACCGACTTCGGGTTTATCTTCAAGAGATTCAGAAAATATTATGGATTTACTCAAAGAACTTTGCCTCAAGGGCAAACTCATCTTTGTAGTTATCCATCAGCCATCTTCCGACATTTTTAAAATGTTCGACAGCCTTTTGGTATTAGACAAGGGCGGATTCCCGATCTACAGCGGAAATCCCGTAGACAGCTTGGTTTACTTCCGTAAAATGGTGAACCACGTGAACAGCGAGGAAGCCGAATGCCTGAGTTGCGGTAACGTTAAGACTGAGGATGTCTTTAATATCATCGAAGCCAAGGTGGTGGATGAATTCGGGAATTTGACACCCGAACGAAAAATCTCTCCTGAAGAGTGGCATCAGCTTTATAGAGAAAACATTGAAGTTTTTGATACCACAAGTGAGGAAGTTCAAGAGCTTCCCGAAAGTAATTTTACCATTCCCGGAAAACTGAAGCAGCTCGCTATTTTCGTTAAGCGCGATGTTCTATCGAAGCTCACCAACCGACAGTACGTACTGATCAATTTGCTGGAAGCTCCCGTTCTCGCGATGATTCTGGCTTTCTTCATGCGCTTCTTTGTACCTGCCGGTGGTTCCGGAGAATATGTATTTAGAGAAAACGAAAACATACCCGTTTACATCTTTATCTCAGTTATCGTAGCGTTGTTTATCGGCCTTACGGTTAGTTCCGAAGAAATTATCCGCGACAAGAAAATCAGGAAGAGAGAGTCGTTTTTGAATTTGAGCAAAGGCAGCTACCTCTCGGGAAAAATCGGAATTATGCTGGCCATTTCGGCCATTCAAATGTTTCTCTTCGTTTTAATCGGAAACACCATTTTGGAAATCAAAGGAATGACTCTTCCTTACTGGGCCATTCTTTTTTCTACGTGCACATTTGCCAATGTTTTGGGTTTAAATATCTCTGCCAGTTTCAACTCGGCTAAGGTGATTTACATTCTCATCCCGATTGTGATCATTCCTCAATTGCTTTTCAGCGGAATCATTGTAAAGTTTGATCGACTCAACCCCATATTCGCCTCTCAAAGCGGAGTGCCTTGGATCGGGAACATCATGGCGAGCCGATGGGCTTACGAGGCCATCGCGGTAACGCAGTTCAAGTGGAACGACTACGAAGAGAATTTTTACGAATTGGAAAGACGCAAGAAATTTTCCAATTGGAAAAAAGATTATTGGATTACCGAATTGAAGAACAAAACGGCTCGCGTTTCCAGAATTTTAAATGACGAATCGGCGACGGTTGAGCTCGAATCTGAATTGACTGTACTTAGAAATGAGCTACAAAAAGAAAATGCATTTCTACAAGGTATCCGATTCAATGAGGTAAATCGGTTAACTTCTGATCAAATCAGCAGCGATCATTTGGCAAAACTCCGCGACCACTTAAATTTATTGGAAGAGCATTACCGAAAGGTCTACAACCAAGCAGAAAGTGAAAAGGAAAATGCCATATACGCTATGACGGGCGGCCGCAGCAAAGGCAGCGATTACGAAATGTTGTTTGATAATTTCAAAAACGACCAGTTGGAAGTTTTTGCGACTAATCGAAACGACCTGAACTACATTGCAGAACATAACGGTGAACTAATCCAAAAGAAGGATCTGATTTACCTGATGCCCTACAATGCTGATTTTTTCAGTGCTCACTTCTATGCACCCGCCAAGAAACTCTTCGGTAACTTCATTGACACTTTTTTCGCCAATCTGATGGTAATTTGGGGAATGACCCTCTTGCTGATCTTCTGTTTGTTCTTCGATGTGTTCCCGACCCTAATGCGGTGGATCGAAGAAAACATGAGCCTTCCTACCCGGAAGTGATCAGATCTCTTCGACTTTGATCATTTCAAAGTCTATGTCGATTATCGCATCATAGTCCTCCCCCGCCTCCAGCATGTCTTCGTCGTCTTCTTCGTAGTGCCACTTTACGGAAACGTCTATACCGTTCTTCGAAATTTTTTCGAGTTTCTTGAACACATCCAAAATGCATTTTGAACTACTCGTATTGAAGTATTCCAACTCCATTTTTAAGATTAATTGATCCGCATCGCTTTCGGCATACTTTTCCAACCAATCAATTAACGGTTTGTAAAAATCGATCGAGTTTTCAGGTATAGATCTACCTCTGATAACCAAAGTATGTGACGGCTCATCAAATTTTACCGTAGGTGTTTTGGGTGTTCCTTCTATGTTAATGGTTTCCATTTGCCTGTTTAATTCGTTATTTCACTTTTACGTTTAAGCTGAAAAAGGATTTGTTCTCTCCGAAAGGTATAAATCCAAAATCCAATTTCTCCCCGCTTTTTCTGGCAATATCAATCATGCCCAATCCGCCGCCGCCTTTTTCAGACATTTTGCCATCGGCCAAAACGGATTTATAAAGTTCTTTGACCTCCTCTTTGTTCATCGAGTTGATTTCCTCAAGTCTGTTTTTTAAACCATCAACTTCATTTTCTTCTACAAAATTTCCGGTGATGATGGAGTAGCCCGTTACGTTTTTCGCCACCATCACAATTACTGATGGCAAGTCTTTTCCGGCATCTTTGGCAGGTTGAGTAATATGGTGATGTAAGTTCTGTAAGCACTCCACCATAATATTAAACATCCGCTTTTTCACTTTCGAGCTTTCACCAAAGCGATCAAGCTTATTTTCAATGATCTGAAGTATCGAGGTCAGCAGTTCCGTAGAAATCTCACCCTTAAAGGAGAGCATGATATTCTTACGTTCCATGGAATCGTACAGATCAAAAATCTCATTAATTTCCGTCACAACAGAGCATTTTGCCAAATATAGTTTTTTGGAATTTCCCGACACTATCAATTGTTTCTATGATATCTTCAAGGTTGTGTTAATTAAATAAGATCGCATTATTTCATAGCTTCGCAGCCTGATTTTCCTGCATTGAAACCATCCGACAAATCAGCTCAATCCTGGTACCGCACTTGGTTTAATTCTCCCTATTACCACCTTCTCTACAGCCATCGCGATGAGAATGAGGCGGAGCGTTTTAT
>CAZYWJ010000080.1:0-11570 GCA_964651785.1 uncultured Cryomorphaceae bacterium | reverse complement strand
ATTGGTTAGAGGTCAATTTGGTTAGCATAAATCTTTTGATGTACGGCCTCCTGAATTTAGCCTAACACATCAACGGATATTATACTTCTCGAGGGACCAAGTTAATGTCTACCTTTAGTAGCTACAATAGCCCTATAGGGTTATTTTCTCTTCGAACTACCCCTAAATATCGATGAACCTGTTAATTACGCCGATCAAAAAAGTGATCTTAGGAGAATTTTGTATCTGGTTGCATTCGAAATATTTCGTTCTTGGCGATTAGACTCGTTATCATTATGAGGAAAAATGCCACCTGATACACGACGATTTTCAATTCGCATCCTCAGATGAGGTGCCATCTGAATTTTTGATCCTCGTCAATCTTAGTTATTGATCCAAAACGCTAATGGTTGTCATATATAAGTCTCACGGAAGGTTGTCGGATTTGAAATATGATCAAAAACTCACCTCTTTCTCCAACTTAATGCCATCGGCTGACTGCATATTTAAAGTGTAACGGCCACTTGGAAATACGTGGGGGTTTAAGACGTAACGAAAATCTTGGCCCGGATTCACCCTCGTTTGCCAAAAAATATCCGGAAGAGTATCGTCCTCACCTTTTATAGAAATTTGAACGTTTCCTGCTGTATCCGAATTATAATGATATGTATAATAACCGGTCTCTTCATCGAGGTTTATACTTGGCGGCTGAAAACCCGGAGTTGAAGAAGAAGATGAAGAAAAAGTTACTTGTTCATCTGATAAAATCCTCACCTTTAAATCATGTGCCTCCTTTAAAGTATAACGACCTTCAAAAGCCATAGAAGTATTGGGCGTGATATCCATATCGTGATGTAGGGTAGTTAATCCGGAACTATCAAGAGCCTGAAGTTGTATAGTCATTAAAGGAAACGGATTCTCGGGCCAGGGGGAACTCAACTTAAAAGCCGCATATACAATTCTACCTTGAAGAGTATCTATAGATGGTTTGATTTGATTAATATTCAAAGGGCTGTCCACATTTTCTATTGTCAACGGCTTAATGGTGTTCTTATCATACCATAGAATGAAATCGACTGCCGCCACAGGACTATCTCCCGGATTAACCCACCACGTTACCTTAAAAGTTTCTCCGGCCTGTACGGTGAGCTCTTGCGGAAATGGAGCAATTTTTCCCGTCTGAGCTAAAAGCTCGTTTTGACATGTGCAAAAACAAAGACACGCTTGAAAGAATATCATTTTAATGCCGCAATTAAACTCTTTCAGATAATGCATTTATTTGATCGTTCGGTTAGTTTAACAGGTAATGAATTTTAAAATATTATGTTCAAAACAGATTTAACTTTCTGATTAATGACAATCACTTTCTTCTCAAATCCACCCTTTATCCTTAGCAAGCATTACCAATTCAAGGCTACTGCTCGTCCCGGTCTTACGCAACAAATTTTTTCTATGAATTTTAATGGTATGCGGACTGAGAAATAGCATTTCGGCTATTTTGTGAGAAGAATGGTTGTCGGCTACTAATCGCAAAACTTGCAATTCACGTCTGCTTAAATCAGCTATGGCGGGTTCTCCTTCTTTTCGTCGATTCTTTTTATAATCACTTTTTCCATTCAATCCTATGATTGAAAGATTGAAATTCAATCCTGATTCAATATGACTCACATCAGTGTAAACAATGAGAAGATGCGACAATTTGTTATTGGCATCATAGGCTAAAGGAAAAAATTGTCGGTAAAATGTGATAAAACTGCCTACGCCGTTTCGCATTCGAATACAATGACCTGACTTGATTTTAAATGAACGCGGATCATCGATCTTTTCAAAAAGTTTCAATGAGTAGAGAAAATGATTTCTACAAGCCTCTTTGTAATCCGGATGTGTTAAGGAGCACAAAGAATTATATCGATCGGGAATTTTTTTCAGATTGAGCATCTCTCTCAATGCCTCACTCATATTTAATATTCGTTCTTCCGGCAAGGCTATGATTACAATGCCACAAGCACCAACAAAGAATGCTTGATTCGGGCCGACCAATTCTTCTATTTCTACAGTTGGTCGTTCGTTTCGATAATCTCCGAGCAAAGTTGTGAACTTTGATCGAAGTTGGTTAAGCGCAATTTCGGTCAAAACTTATTGGTTTTCTATAACGCACACCTCTCACGTAGAGGTTTTGGTTATATTGGTTATCCTTTCAGATTACTGGTGACGTATATCAACCTAATAATATAGTGTAAGTGTGAAACATACACCAATGGCGAATATAAGAAAAGATAATTTCATACCATTACTCACTAATGAGTAATATTCGCTGTATAAAGTTTGCACCCTTGTTTAATTTTTCAATCTTGATACGTGAAGAATAATTTCTTCGGCTTTCCCGGGATAGCGTGCCCCCAATGAATGTATACAAAAAGGCTGTTTAAAGCCATAGTCCGTCATACGCTACTGTTTCACAAACATCACACTGCTAAAAGCATCTCCTGCGTAAATTTTCACCGCATACACTCCGTCGGGCAAGTCAGAAACGTCCAACACTTGGCGATGGTCATTTCGAACTACCTGATCTTTTACCATCCTTCCCGATACATCGAATATCTCGATTCGGTTGATCGATACCTCTTCCGACCATTCTAAAGTAATCCGATCCTCCGTGGGATTGGGATAGAGCTGCGTGTCAAATCGGTATTCACTTATGCTGAGCGGATTTTGGAAGGTGGTAACAACCGTATTCGTGATAATCGGAGCGTTAAAGTCAAAGTAGATGTAGGCGGTGTTCTCGATCATGTCTCCCATACCGAATCCCGGGTGCGGAGTGATCTCATACCGCACATGACCTATGCTTCCTTCAAAATCAGTAGTACTGTCGGGCAGGAATATTTGGTCGAATTCAAAGTAGACCACATTCCCCTCGCGGGAAAGCTCCATGGAATGTGAAGTGGAGAGAATATGAAGCGAGTTAATATCCAAATCGATATCAATGGTATCGGCTATCACTACTCGCTCGGCATAAAAAGTTCCGGTGTTCTGAAAACGCACCGTGTATTTTAACGGAGATTCCGCTGCCATGAAAGCATCGTTGATGGTTGCCGTACTCACTTGCTTGTCGTTGGGATCGTAAGAACCAACTACGATCACCGAAGAAGTGAACTCATTATTCAGCACATTTTCATCGCCCTCATTCGGCGTTACGGTAGCGGTTGCTTCCAAAACAGTCCCTATGCTAACGGTGTCGTCTAAAAGAATGGTGAAGTCAAAATCCAAGGGGCCGAAGGGACAAACCTGTCCAACATCTAACGATGCCGTATTTTCCGTTATGATCATATCGGGATTTTCAGCACTCACTATGGTAACATACTCGGGAAAACTCAGACTGAGGTCTACTCCGTCTTGACAAATGGTACCGACATTTGCCACCTGAGCCCGGTAATCGGCTTCAAAGCCGGGCCGATTCGGCTCTAGTGAAAACAAATCGACCGTAATATCGGAAACGCTCACGGTTGAAGTAATCGGCAGTAAAATTCCCTCGAGCTGATCGTCAGCCATCACTGTGATATCTACGGGAGCGCTCCCAAAGTACTCAGGTGTATTTAAAACCTCCAAGGTACCCGACCCACCCTCGGTGCAATTCCAAAAATCCCCGTTTTCATCACCGTAAAACTGGTCGCCGCTGATGGAGTTAAGAATGTTGGCGTAAGGAAAAGATGGCTCGGGACTATTTTGCACGCCATTGCCGTTAAAATCGTAAAATGCGGTGCCTTCTACCGAGGCGATACAAGGAATACCGTTTAAGGTAAGGCAGGTTCCGAAGAGCATACCGTCATCGGCAGCCCAATTATCTATAATGGTTAATGTCCATTCTCCGGCCAGGGGTTCTCCAATTAAAACCGACAACGGCTCTGAGGGTTGAAAAATTCCACGTGGTCCGATACCGTCTGCAGTATTTTCGATTATCTGATCACTTTCATCGGTAAAAATCACACTGAAGCCCCAGCTCGCTCCCAACGCAGGGTTGTTAAAGTCCTGCAATATAATCTCAGTACCATTGGGATGCGTAAGTTTAATTAAGAGATCACCATTGAAAGTATGACCGATATCTACGAAAACACTCAACGACTCTATGACTTCACCATTGTCGGGAACAGTGAATGTGGATACATAGGGCACTCCACCAAAATCGGGAAGGGGCTCGAACAATTGATAAAGGCTGTCGCAATTAAACCCCGACTCTCCGACCATGGAATGGGCACTCACGTAGAATTTGGTGGAATCGGAGAACACTCCCTGTTCGCATTCCAAACTCAAATAGGCTGTGAAATAGATCACACCGGGATTATTCCAAGGGTAATCCTCATCGCTAATAGCAACGGTAAGGGTATTGCTACCTGCGGTAGTCGTTCCCGTGGTGGTCAAAATCTCATAGATTCCGACCTCTTCGGCATAGTCCAATCGCATCTCGAGTTTGTACTCAGCTTCCACCGGGGAATCGAAGGTTATATTGAAGGTGGTGTCATTGACTGCCGTCCAATCGA
The DNA here is from genome assembly GCA_964651785.1 of uncultured Cryomorphaceae bacterium. GTDB lineage: Bacteria > Bacteroidota > Bacteroidia > Flavobacteriales_D > Cryomorphaceae > JAKVAV01. The sequence continues at coordinate 7,056 of CAZYWJ010000080.1, read as the reverse complement.
GCAACTCGGGTGCTTCACATTGAGCGGAAGACAAAACGGAAATGAACATAGAAATGACAAAGAGGGAAAGGTGTTTCATGGTTATAAGATTGGTTGAGGCTCTCAAGATATAAAAATGAAGCTACATTGAAAGATTAGCGATGAAATTGATTATAACATTATCGGATTCTCAAAATAGTACATTCAGCGTGAAACTGATGATTGCTCATGAACCACACTACTCATTTTCCACCTGCCTCCTCACAAACTCCGCATAAGCCTGCCGCCTTAATGCAAACCATGCCTCCCGATAATGCGAACTTTCAATATAGGCTTTAAAATGACTGAAAGGCTTTCGCCTTGCCAACCTCTCCAAAGCTTTTGACCGATCGTCGATATCGGAAATCGAATCGGCAAAATCTTCCATTATCCTAAATGATTCTGTGGAATTCATCTTCTCAAAAGCGGTAAAATTTTCCTCATCTGCATTTACCTTATCGATGAGTTCCTGCCACGGTTCGGGTTCAAAATAGAGATCATCGGGATCGGGATGACATAAAATTTCTCCCGTAGAACGGTGAAAGAAACAGACCATTCCTCATTCAAAATCTTCGGCTATTCGGACTAATTGATCTTCCGTTGGGGTCATGGATTTATTTTTATAGATTACTCTGTCATTGCACCTAATTCAATCGGCCTTTAATTTGCTAACCAATGAAAAACGAAAAGTGAATACGGAAAGAGTTGCAACTCAGGAAAAGAAAAAGGGGAAAAAGAGAAAACGGAAAATACTCATAGCCGTCATCGTGCTTTTGGTGGCCTTCCGCCTCGTACTGCCCACCATTGTAAAAAACTACCTGAATGATGTCTTGGCCGACCTGCCCGGATACACCGGCGCGGTGGAAGATGTAGATCTGGCTTTGATTCGCGGCGCCTATGTAATCAACGGCATGCACCTCTCGGTACTCGATGCAGGTACCGAAATTCCCTTTATCAAGCTTCCGCGAACGGATATTTCGATTGAATGGAAATCGCTGTTCAAGGGAAGAATCGTGAGTGAAATAAAGTTGAGCGACCCTGAAATAAACTACGTTTTGGAAGATCAGGAAGGAGGTGGCGAGGGAGAAGCTGACAAGGAAGATTGGACCCAAGCATTAACGGATATCGTTCCACTCGACATCAACCGATTGGAAATTCATCGAGGAAAAATAGCCTTTATGATTCTCTCAGCCGAACCGAACATTGACCTCACAATGGAGGAAGTAGAATTGCTGGCCGAAAACCTGAGTAACGTAGTGGCTCCCGAACGCACCTTGCCGAGCTTGCTCAAAGGATCGGCGGTAACATTTGGTGGCGGCTCCTTCACCATAGACGGCGGTTTGAATCTTCTCAAGGAGGTGCCCGATATGGATATTGCCATCGAACTGGAAAACTCAGACGTTACGGCGCTGAACGACTTCACCAAGCATTATGCGGGTCTCGATTTTGAATCGGGGAAATTCAACATCTACGGTGAAATGGCCATAGCTGACAGTTACCTGAAGGGCTATGTAAAACCTTTTATTACCGACACCAAACTCATCGGAAAGGAAGATGCCTTTTTGGAAACCTTGTGGGAAGGTTTTGTCGGTTTCTTTAAATTTATTTTCAAAAACCAACGCACCGATTCGGTAGCCATGAAGGTTCCTTTTGAAGGAGATTTGGCCAAAGTTGAAACAGCAGTGTGGCCCACGGTGTTGAGTATCATTCAAAATGCTTGGATCAAAGCCTTCTCTGATGCTACCGACAATACCATCGAATACAAAGACGCTTTCAAAGATGCCAAGAAGGAAGCAAAAAAGGAAGAGAAGAAAAAGAAGAACAAGGATGAGAAAGACGGAAACTAATAAAGAAGATCAGGAGCACTTTTCCATCAAACACCTCCCCTCCCTTCTAAAGGAGACTTACAAAGGCTGGAATGAAGAAGATCCTTTCAGGCAAAGTGCAGTAGTCGCTTACTACGCCATCCTCTCTCTACCCGGCTTGATGGTTTTGGTGATTTCGGCCGTTGGTGCCATTTGGGGCCGCGATATTGTTTCGGGAAGGTTGCACAATGAGATAGAAGCCGCATTGGGTAGCGATGCGGCCGAGTCGGTACAAGAGATGATAACCAACAGCACCATGGACGACCAAAGCTGGTGGGCTATGCTTTTGGGAATCGGTGTGCTCATCTACGGAGCTACCGGGGTTTTCTATCAATTGCAGATGACCCTCGACAAATTTTGGAAGGTAAAGTCCGACCCGAAAGCGGGTATCAAAAAATTGCTGCTGGACAGGGCGCAGAGTTTCGCCTTTATTCTGGTCATTGCCTTCTTGTTGTTGGTCAGCATGGTTATTTCGGCGGCTATCAACGTGCTGGATGATTATATGGAGCGCATTTTCTCTGAATTTACGGTCACCATCGTTTATGTCGTAAATCTCGCCGTCTCTTTGGGTATTATAACCTGTCTCTTTGCGCTCATGTTTAAATTTTTGCCCGATGCCAAGATCGAGTGGAAAAGCGTTTGGGTGGGGGCCTTCATCACCGCCATCCTCTTTACCATCGGCGAGTTTCTGCTCGGGGTTTATTTCGGTGCCTCAAACCCGGGCTCGACATACGGCGCGGCGGGATCGGTTATTCTCATCCTGCTCTGGGTGTCCTACTCCAGCCTTATCCTCTTCTTCGGCGCGATGTTTACCTATGTCTATGCCAATCGGTATGGTGGCCAAGTGGTTCCTCAAAAACACGCAGTGAGTTTGGACGAGTCGCGACATCAAGTTTGAGGTTGATCCGTTTCGATCTTATTTATCAACCCCTCCGCGCTCGACGTATCGTTTGAAATTATCGAGAATGGCTTGCCATCCTGCTCGCTGCAGTTCATCCGAATTGGTGCCTTCTGCTTCGAAGCTTTCGCGAATCAGCACATTCTCACCATCCGTTTCGAAAGTGATGCGCACTTCCCGACCATCTCCCAATCGATATGCAATACGCTTTTTCGGCACTACCTCATCGTAAACTCCTTCAAAGTCAAACCCCGTGCTTCCGTCTTTCGCCTCCATTCTCCAAGAAAATCGCCCGCCTGAAACGGCATCATTTTCTGCTGCAGGACAACACCAATCATCTGAAGCAAAATTCCATTGAGTGATGTGCTTGGGATCGGTAAAGGCTTTCCAAGCCTCTTCTTCCGTAGCGCGTACGGAGGTCTGAACGGTGATGGGTTTCTTTGTTTTCATTTATCAAGAGTATCAATTAGTTTTTTCGGAGCTACCGTTTTATAGGCAGTTTTTAAAACTTCGGCCAAAAGTTCATTGGGAGTATTGGTCAGCTCCACAACTGTCCATCCTTGCTCACCCCATTTATTATCCACCGGATAGACTTGAGGAGAATGGGAAGAAAACGCATTCTGATCGGCGGGAGTAAGCTTTACCGTAGCCTGAAAACGCTTTTCATCAAACGTGACGAAGATTTTCTTTCTAACCCGAAAGGATAACTTTTCGAAATGTGGCTCAATACTCACTTCAGGAAAAGAAAGAGCGGTTTTTTCTAAGAAGGAGAATTCGGCCATGATCAATGTAGTAATTAGTCAAACCAAAGATAAAATCCGTAGCTGAAATTCGCCAATAACTCTTTGCCTGTTTAAAATCTACGTAAGCGACATATTACTCACAATCGAAAAGGATGGGCATGAATACGTCGTATCCGATAAGCTCCAATTTATTCTAATTTTCGCCGTTTTTAAACACCCTGATCATCGGGGAGTTTCGAATGCCTGTTAAACCGACCAATACTAACGCGACTATGAGAATCGCTTCAATCCTGCTGCTACACTTACTTTTTTCAATAACGGCATTTTCGCAAGGCCCGGTAAGGTTGAGTGGAAAAGTGGTGGATCACTCCGACCAAAAGCCACTTTCCTTTGCCTATGTTACGCTAAAGGGTGTGGCTTTGGGAACGGTTACCGACGGCGACGGTAAATTTTCCCTCAACGTACCCGCCGCCCACCTCGACAAAAGCATCGTTTTTTCCTATCTCGGTTTCGCACCTCAGGCGATACCCATCAGTGAGCTGAGGAAAATGGAACCTTTGCTGATTAAGCTGAAAAAAGATGTGCAAACCATCGGAGAGGTAGTCATAAAGCCCGACAAGAATATCTCACCCAAACAATTGCTCAATAAGGTGATGGATAATATTGAGGAGAACTACCCTCAAGAAGCCGTATACCTGAATGGCTACTACCGCGAGACCGTGGCAGAGAACGGCGCCTTTATCTCCTACGCCGATGCCGCCGTGAAAATCCATTACGCACCGTATCAGGAGAAAGAGTACAAATGGGCCGATTACCGACTTGAGGCACAGAGCTCGATCGTGTCTTTGAGCACGAGCAATATGTTTAATGGCAGAAGCTTACACCGTGGCCATTTTCATTCCCAAACCTTAAATCAGGACCAAGCCAAAGTGATTGATTCGCGGTCGAGTAAAAACCTTACCACGACGGGGATGTACGCCAATGTACAAGGTGGTCCCTTGGGCATTTTCAGTAAGGATTACTTAAAGTACAAAGCCGCCTTTTTCAATGACGGCAGAAACAGAAAATTCAATTACGAATTGGGGGAAGTGCTGATGGAAGGAACGGGCTATGTCTATGTCTTGTCATTTAAAACCTCCATCACCCAAGAACAAATCGATAAATGGGAAAAGAAATCGATGCGGAGGCCATTTTACAAAGTTTCCAAAAGCAAGGTATTGCAAGGCAAGATCTATGTTGACAAGGAGAGCTTTGCCGTCCTGAAATTTGAGTGTTCGGTGCCTCCCGAATTTAAAAAGTACTTCTGTAGTTATACCACCATGAACTACAAACACTTTGACTATAAGCTGGACATTGAATACCAAAAAATCGGTGAGAAGTACTACCTGAAATCCCTGCGCCACGAAGATGAATTTATTCTGAACGACACCATTTCCAAAACCGTGACGCCTTATTATGCCGTGAGCCAATTTTGGATAGACGAGGTGCAAACCGATTCGGTATCGAAATTTGATATGACGGAAGTCTTTGCCAACCTCACTACCAACCAACTCTTTGACCTGCCGCTCGAATACAACGAGGACTTTTGGAAAGACTATACGGAAGAGAATCCGATAGCGGTTATTCCCGACAGCATTCGCAAAGACATGGAGGGTGAAACACCTCTGGAAAAACAATTTGCCGATAAGCACACCAGAAATGACAGCTTGAAACCGCCCGTAGCTAAAAAGCTACCCGTGGAGACGAAGATTCACAAGACGAAGTTGGTGGATAACTATGCCTGGCTAAAGCAACCCAAAGATCCGCTGAGAAACATCGAAATCAGAGACTACTTGGTAGCTGAAAACGAATACACCGACAACTACTTCATACCCCTTAGAAAAAATCAGCGGGACCTCTTTCAAGAACTAATGAGTAGAGTGGATAAAGAGGATGAGTCGATCCCCGTAGAGAAAGACGGGTATTGGTACCAAACCAAATGGACGGAAGAGGATGACTATCCGATCTATTTGCGCAGAAAAGAAGGCACCGACGTTTGGGACACGTTGATGAATGTCAATGCCATGGCCAAGGAAAAAGACTACTATTCGATAGGAGGAATATCGGTAAGCCCCGGCACTGACTTGATGCTCTACTCCGAGAATACCACGGGCAGCGATAAAGCCATGGTAAAGTTTAAAGACATTAAAACGGGTAAATCGATTCCTGACTCGCTCTCCGATGTTTCTGGAATTTTGTGGCTGAATGACCACCAACTTTTGTACACCTTACAAGAACCCAAGACTAACCGAACTTATCAGCTAAAGCTGCACGAACTGAATACACCTCAACGTGACGATTCTCTGCTTTACCAAGAAAATGATGTCCGCTATCAGGTATCCGTATCAAAGTCGAAGTCGAAAGAATACATATACCTCTCCTGCGCAAGCAGCACCTCTTCCGAAGTATCGTTTATGAACGTAGAGAAGGTAGATGAAGGGTTTCACCTGATGGTGCCTCGAGAAGAGAATCACGAGTATTCGGTTACGGATTACCAAAACGAATTCTACATCATCAGCAACAAAGATCGAGCGGATTACGAAGTATTCAAATGCGATGAAAGCGCCTACGCCAAAGCCGATTGGAAAAGCTTTCTGAGTCCGGAAAAGGACGCTCAGCTGACGGCCTTTTTGATATTCGATGATTTCCTGGTGATGGGAGAATCCGAAAACATGGAGAACCGATTGAAAATAATCGATAAGGAAACAGGTAAATCTCACTATCTTAAAATCAAAGAAGACCTTCCCTTGGTGTCACCTGCCAACAACCCGCATTTCGATACGGACACCTTGCAGTACTCATTTACCTCAATGCTATCTCCTACCGAAACGTGGAATTACAACATGCGCACCAAAGAACAGAGACTTGTTAAGAAGCAGACGATCAAAAATGTGTGGGCAGGTTGGATTAAGAATAAGCTCGTTTGGGCCGAAGCGCGTGACGGTACCATGATCCCTATCACATTGCTCTACCGCAAATGGGACATCACGAAACACAACGGCTACAAACGAATGTTTATGACCTCTTACGGATCTTATGGTAGCGGAAGCGAGCAGGGATTCAACAGCACTGTTTTCAGTTTGCTACATCGCGGCTTTGTGTACGCCATACCTCACGTAAGAGGCGGAGGAGAATTGGGGCAAAAGTGGCACGAGGGCGGTAAAATGATGAATAAAACCAACACCTTCACCGACTTTATAGATTGTGCCGAGTTTTTGATCGAGGAAGGCTACGCGCAAAAGGGAAATATCGTAGCCCAAGGCGGCAGCGCCGGAGGTCTGCTTATGGGTGCTATTGCAAATATGCGCCCCGACCTCTTCAAACTCGTAGTTTTGGATGTTCCTTTCGTAGATGTCATCAACACCATGCTGGATGACAAGCTGCCTTTGACTACCCTCGAGTATGAGGAATGGGGCGACCCTGCCGACAAAGAGGCCTTTGAGTATATGCTGAGCTATAGTCCCTATGACAACGTGAAGGCACAAGACTATCC
>CAZYWJ010000079.1:5390-12236 GCA_964651785.1 uncultured Cryomorphaceae bacterium | reverse complement strand
GATTTGCGCCAAGCTGCCGAGCAAAACAATGCCGCACTCGATCAGCAACAATTGCAAGAACTCATTGCCTTGAGCGAAACGAAGATTTTTAAAGGTGCTCTTTTTCCTGAAGTTGAGTTATTCGGGAATTACAATTTTGAGCGACAGACCAATGAAGTGGGGTTTCTACAGTCCAGCCGAAGTTTTGGCCCCGAGATGGGGGTTCGCATTCGATTCAATCTGTTTTCGGGAGGTCAAGAACGCATCATCAGTCAAAATGCGCAGATCAATTTGGAGAGTGAAAAACTGCGCACGGCTGAGCTTTCGCAGGAAATAAGAGCAGCTCTGGAAACAGCTTATATTCGCTGGGAGAGTAGTCGGGCGGAGGCATTACTCGAACGCGAGAGCTTGGAAGCCGCGCGGGCTGCATTTGAAATTGCTCAGGGTCAATATGACTTGGGAGCTTTGACGAATGTGGATTTCAGGGTCATTCAGCTCAGTTCCATCAACGCTGAGTCTCGCTTTTTGAGAGCTGCATACGAAGCGAAATCGCGCGAGATCGAACTGCTGCGCATCAGCGGGAGGTTGTTAGAGTCGATTCTTTGAGAGCTTCGAAATTCGTTATGGTCTCCTCACTCGAAAGCTTCAAAAATTCCTGAATAAACTCGGATTTTCCGGTGTGTATTTCAATTTCAAAGTGCGTTTTTCTTAAAGTTTATTATAGTTTGAAAAACAGAATTGAGCATTAGTTACTTCTTGCTGCATCTTGCCGAAACGAGCAACGTTAGTCCGCCTCAATCATCTCTCAATAAAAAAACCCCGACGCATCCGCATCGGGGTTTGTGATTATGGTCATTGGCAGGAGCCTTATTGCGTCATCATCAGTCGGCGGGCTTCGGCTTCCAGGTCCATGTAGGGCGTGCCTTCTACGGTCACCCCTACTCCTCGGATGGTACCGCCTTCAAACTCGCCCGGTGAGGTGTACTGCTCGCTTACCGCATCGCCACTGTCGTAGCCTACGCACAGCCCGTCTCCCGAAAGGGTAAACTTAGCCGGCTGCGTCTTCATGGGTCCCTCGGCCACCACATCCTCATTGATGTAAAGCTTGGCAGTACCCATAGACTCGCCGTACTCGCCCGCTGACTCTCTTACGAACTCCATACCCAGGGTATACTTGCCGGGCTTCAGCTTTTGGCTCGATACAAAATGTTGCTCGGGCTTAATGCCAAGAAAGTTGTAGACGTAGTGCAGCTTCTGATCTTTGATGAAGAGGCTGTGACCGCCAAAGCGCGATCCGTGCGCGAAGATTACTCCCGAAGCATCGGCGTCTTCGATCTCCACATTGGCCAGTATCTTGTAGTTGCGTCCGCGAATGTTTACCGCTACCGCCTCAGGTACGGGCGAGGTATTGGGGTAGTACACGTATCGGTCGCGTGGCGCCTCCTCGGCAGGTCGCTCTATGGTGAGGATCTCTGCCGCGCCGCGGTCGTCCAATGGCAGTACCTTGTTCTTCTCAGCTTCGGCAAACCAGGCCTCCTTCAGCTCTTCGAGCTTTTCGGGATACTCCTCGGCCAGGTTTTTCGACTCCGATCGGTCTTCGGCCACATGGTACAGCTCCCACTCGTCTTGGTCAAAATTGCCCTTTCCGCTGATGGGCGCGTGAATGGCTACGGCCTTCCACCCGTCTTTCCAGATACCGCGCGTACCCAACATGCAGAAGTACTGCACGTCTTTTTGCGTCGCAGCATCGGGTGCCGCATCAAAGGTATAGGCCATCGATACTCCCGAAAGCGGGGTTTGCTTCACACCGTTGTAGGTTTCGGGCATCTCCACGCCGCAGACTTCCAAGAGCGTGGGCACGATGTCTACCGAGTGGTGAAACTGGTGGCGTATCTCGCCGCGGGCTTTGATGCCCTTTGGCCAGGATATCACGAGGGGATCGTTGGTACCTCCCGCAAACTGCGAGTAGCGCTTAAACATCTTGAAGGGTGCCGAAAAAGCTGCCGCCCATCCCGTAGGGAAGTGGTTGTAGGTTTCCGGTCCGCCCAATACCTCGAGGTACTTCATGTTCTCTTCCAGTTCATCGGGATATCCGTTGAAGAATTTGTTCTCATTTACCGATCCGTTGGGGCTGCCCTCTCCCGAGGCGCCGTTGTCGGCAGCGTAGAGTACGATGGTGTTTTCCAGTTGACCCGTCTCCTCCAGGTAGTCCACTATGCGGCCCACCTGTGCATCGGTATATTCCGAAAAGCCTGCGTAGACCTCAGCCATTCGCGAGAAGAGTGTTTTCTCATCTTCGTTCAGTTCATCCCAAGGTCTCACGAAGTCACCCGGGTTGGCCATATTGTCCGGTATGGGGTTTACGGCCGTGTTTTCCGTGCCTTCCGGCAAAATCCCCTTCTCGATCATACGCTCGGTTACCCAATCGCGGTAAGCGTCGTAACCATCGTCAAACTTTCCTTTGTACTTGGCAATGTATTCTTCGGGAGCATGGTGCGGGGCGTGGTTGGCACCCGGACAAAACCACATATACCACGGTTTAGACGGGTTGGAAGCATTCTGATCTTTCAGCATACCGATGGCTTGATCGGCCAAGTCTTTCGACAAATGGTAGCCCTCCTCGGGAGTGGCAGGCGCTTCTATAAAGCTATTGTCTCTTACCAGGTCGGGGTACCAGTTATTGGTCTCACCGCCAATGAAACCGTAGAAGCGATCGAAGCCGATGGAGAGCGGCCACGAGGCGCGGCTTCCACCCGGAGCTACGTCCGTTTCGGGCACATTGTGGTTCTTACCTACCCAGAAGGTGCTCCATCCGTTGTTTCGCATGATCTCGGCAAAGGGGGCACAGTCATCGGGTACTCTACCGTTGGCCCCTGGAAATCCGTCGGCCGTTTCGGTAATGGAAGCCATACCGTTCAGGTGGTGGTTTCTTCCCGTAAGGATGGTAGATCGCGTAGGCGAACACAATGCAGTGGTATGCCACTGGGTGTAGGTCAGGCCGTTTTCGGCCAGGCGGTCCATGGTGGGCATATTGATGCGGCCACCGTAAGGCGACCAGGCACCGAGGCCCGTATCGTCATACAGCACGAAGAGGATATTCGGTGCACCTTCGGGAGCGCGCTTGGGGGTATAAGCCTCCCAGTCGGGCTCTGAATCTCTGATGTCCAAGGCTATCTTGCCGTTGAACTTGTCTTTCACGACTTCGTCTTTGTCGCTCGTAGTGGAGGAGTTTACCTCACACCCACTAATGAATAGCATAAGGGGTAGTCCTACAATGAGGAATCGGTTTAACATGAATTTGGTTTTAATGATGTTTTAAGGCAATAAATTTATCTAAATAATTAAATGAGAAGGGGTTTGAAGAGATATATTTTTAAATCGAGAGCCTGATGTTGCATTTTGCTGCAGAAAGATGGCTATAACGCCTTCCGTATAGCTGTAGGAAGGTAGAGGGGTGTATTGTATATTTTTCCTAATTTGCCTAACGTCGATTGCCGTCGAAATGTCACCTTCTTGACAGAGGGAGCCATATTTTGAAGTCAGTTTCAAAATATCTGAATGGCTAATCAAAACGCGAACAATGAGAATTTTGTAAATCAGAACCTTAGCAAAGAAGATTTCATGACTGTTTATAAATACAAAGCAAAGGTTTCTAAGGACGGTACTATTCATTTGGAGGTAAACCCTGAACTCTCAGGAAAGCAAGTGGAAGTAGTACTTACAAGTAACGAATCAACTCTGAATACCTCATCAGCAAGTGCATTTGTTGAGGAGTGGGCGGGATTTTTAAGCGCTTCAGAGGTCAACGATCCGAAACCAGATTATTTGAAAAAGAAATCGAGTGAGAAAAGTACTATTTGATACCAATGTTTTTTTTTGATCTGATTTACCCTAATTACTCTTTGTGACGTCTGTCAAAATCTATTCTCCCTCGGAGTATCTTAGAACTTATTAAGAAAAGCCTACTACCTTTTATGAATAAATCAGACTCTTCAGTCTTGGTATGAAATAAAGAATTCCTCTAAAAGCTAAATAGCAAAGCGACACAATATTCAGGCTAAACCAAAATATCAGCAGGTAGCAAATTGCTTGCGTAGTAAAAAGAGTTATATCAAGTCCACTATCTAATTCATAAACAGTTTCCTCAGAGATGGTCAAAGCAATTATCAGCAGAGCTAAAGAGAGAAAATCTGCAAGAATAGCGATTAGTAATTTCCACTTGTTTGATTTCATAGGTTGACTGTAAACGAATACCCTTAACCTTTAATATCCCGCATCCATATTTGTTTTTATCATGGATTCCGGAGAAGTCTGAGATTTCAAAGCTACCTCTCAATCCATTCTCATAATCAGCTATCTCTACAACTCCCACCCGAAACCCGTTACAATCACATAATCCGTATCGGAAGCGCCGGGGGCGGGTTTGCTGTCGTAGTTTACCGTAAGGCCCGTCTTCACGTAGAAGTCGCGGGGTAAATCGTAGGACAGATCGAATCGGAAGTCCACACGATTACGACCCGCTTCGGTAAAACTCGGATACCAATAGGTGTTGGTCATGAGGTTCAGATCGCCTACGTCGTAGAGGTTGAGCTCAGTACCTACAATTCCTTCGTAGCTTTCGCGGTCGGCCGAGGGCTCTTCGGGCGTTTCGGCAAAGTCTTCATTATTTATTGCCACCCCCAGAAAGCCATTCCAATACATGTGGTTATTTCGGATAAAATAATACCCCGCACCCAGTCCACCGGTGGTACGCAGGTCGAGACGTTGTTCGGTATTCGACAGGAAGTTAAGCGAAGCACCGAAGAATATTCCGTTTCGCAACATGTAGTCAGCCGTTACCGATCCGTCCGTCCGTTCGGTAGGTTCTATGTCGTCCTGATCGGAAAGCACCTGACGGTAAGAACCGTTGAAGGTCCATCGCTCGGTCTTGTAGCCAAGGTTTACCGAGGCATTGTACTGTTTCAGGCTGTTGGCCTTGGTAAGGCTGAACCCTAAATCTACCGATGCCGAGAGTCGATCCCAAAAGGTTTTTTTCACTTTCCGGAAGTACACGATATCTTCCAAAGCTACCGTGCGGAAGAAGAGGGCCGTGGTGATCTCGACGCTGTCGGCACTGATGCTTCTCATCCTGGCGTCGGTCAGTAAGCTGCGGTCGGTCAGGTTTATGGTAAAAAGGCGCTCGGTGTAGATGCCTTTTACATTGACCCATTCTATGTTAAAGTCGGAGTCGCTGTACTTGGTTTCGATAGTCAGTACGCCGCGGTTGAGGGTTTTGATCTCACCGGTCAGCACATTGTCCTCGTTAAAAACGAGGCTATCGGTCTGTGCGTACAGGCAGCTTCCGCTGAATAAAATAAGAGTGACGGCAAAGTGGTGGATTGATTTGAAAAATGACATGCTTCTATTCTAATTGATACTTTCTGTTCCATCACAACTTTCGAGAGACGCTTAAGCCAAAAGCGTAGGAATTGTAAGCGTCCCACTTAAAATCATAGGTTAAGTTGGCACCCACTTCCCATACCTCGGCAAATTCTTTTCCATACTCCAGCCCCACATGCAGTAAGGGCAGTGACTCGGTTTTTTCTATCTCCACTCCCGCTCCGACCAGTGGTGCCAAGCCGTTCTCAAACTTGTAGATGGCTACGACCACCGCCGCCCAGGGAAGCTCGCGTTCCAGATTAGCTTCACCATCCAAGCGTTCAATCACAAAGGTCTCTGCTATAAAATCGTTGTGCAGACCGATGGCAAACTTTTCGGAAAACCAGTAGTCGTAGTTCAAGCCGAAGGAGGGTAGCGCACCGAATTTTTCTCCGTCAGGAGCTACGGTATTGATCCACGTATGGCTCAGCAGAAAGGTGATGCGGTGCGGATTTTCCTCTCCTTCTTCCTGCGCCATTGCCGCTAAGGCAAAAAGTGATAGAAAGAGAAAGAGGCTTAGTCGTTTTATTTGATCTCTTTTACACATCTGAATCCAAGGTGATTTTGACCGGAGTCAAAATTGGTAGCCATACGCGATGTCGGTCGGTAATTGGAGCAGTACTGTTCGCTGCACAGAAAGGATCCGCCTTTAATCACGTGCTTTTCGGTGGCGTAAGGGTCGGTGGGGTCGTAGCTGGTTTTGGGACCCGTAGGGTTTTCGCAAGCTCTAACACCCATGGCTACGTATTGCCGTTTGGTATCGGGACGGTAGAGGTCTGAGGTCCACTCCCACACATTGCCTATCATATCGTATAAGCCCAATTCATTAGGCGGAAAGGTCTTCACGGGAGCGGAACTGAGGAAGCCATCGGCACCGCTATTGTCATGGGGAAAGTCTCCTTGAAAGAAGTTGGCGAGGTACTTTCCGTTAGGCGTAAGCTCTTCGCCCCATTGAAACTGAGAATTTCCGTTGCTGCCTCCGCGGGCCGCATACTCCCACTCGGCTTCGGTGGGCAGTCGCTTTCCTGCCCATTCACAGTAGGCTACCGCATCTTCCAGCGCCATGTGTACGACGGGGTGGTCATCCTTACCGGAAATGTCGCTATCGGGACCGTAAGGGTGGCGCCAGTTGGCACCCGTTTGCCAGCGCCACCAGCGCAGCATATTGTCGAGAGGCACCGCATCGTCAGGCGGAGTAAAGACCAGCGAACCCGGGGCAAAAAGGCTATCGGGTGGTTTTGGGGTGCCTTCGGGCAATTCCTTTTTAATCTGCTCCCAATCTACTTCCCGCTCGGCTACGGTGATGTATCCCGTTTCTTTTACAAATTCGTCGTATTGGGCATTGGTTACTTCCGTGGCATCGATATAGAATGAAGAAACCTTCACCTCGATCTCCGGACCCTCATCGTTCTCAGCATATTCCTCGCTGCTGCCCATGGTGTAGCTGCC
>CAZYWJ010000079.1:0-5290 GCA_964651785.1 uncultured Cryomorphaceae bacterium | reverse complement strand
TAGGTTTTGAATCCTTTTTCCTCAAGGTAATCCAGCAGTTGCAGCATGGGTTGGTATACCATATCGATGTAGCGCTTGTCTGTTTCCGGATGGCGAGCCGTATCGGCCCATTGCTTTACGGAAGATTTGAAGTCCTCTTCCGACATGCCCGCGTGGGTGGTCATGATCAGCTTCATCACTCCGTCCATGCCTTGTTGCTTCAGGGATGCCATATCATTATTGAGAACAGACCTCATCGGTTCTTCTTCACTCCATTCAGGATGGTCGGCGGCCATGGCTCTTACTTGATCTATGGCAAAGTAGAGTTGGAAGTACATGGGTTGCTCGGACCACAGCGTGCCGTCATTGTCGAATACAGCTATTCGGTCTGACTCAGGAATGCTGTCTTCGTAAGCAGCCATTTCTACAAAATCGATGATACGGGTCGTGGTTTCGGTATCATTCCAAGAAGGCAGAAAATTTTTCATCTCCTTAGGGGTATTGTAATCTACCGCCTTCTGTTGGCTATAATTTTCTTCACAAGGAACGAAGAGTAAACTGAGTGCAATCATAGAGATTGCATGTGAAAAGTAGTTCATGAGGATATGGTCATTGATTAGCCGAATTTACAATAATGACCAAAACCAACGGACATTTTGGTGGGAAACTGCAAGGAAGAAAAATAGTGAGCAATGAAAAGTTGCGATAATCAATGTTAATTAAGACTCTGCATAAAAAACAAGATTGTCAGATATCAGTCGCTCATTTTTTGTTTTAATATTGTCGAAATGAAGCTTCTGATAAGCCTCGTATTCCTCTTATCAGGCACTTTGGTTTGGAGCCAAAGCTCCAAATATGCAGCGTGGTTTGACTATAACCATGCTCAATATCTCAATCCCGATCTGGCTATAGTAGGCGATGCAGGATACCGCATAGACTCTGCCGATCCCTCTCAACAAATCGCATACCTGAGGCCCGGCGTTAAATACCGCTTTAATTCTACTTATATAATACAAGGAAATCTAGCCACCTTTCTGACATTTAGTGAGGGAACGCTGAACAGGACCGAGTATCGACTGGCACAAGAGGGAGTCGCCACATGGCCACGATGGAAGAATCTGCACATCGATCATCGCCTTCGGTTTGAGCAACGTTTTTTTCGAAGGCACTTAAACGATTCGGATGCTTCAATCGACAGATCAGATGAAGCTTATCGCGCCCGCTACATGCTCAGCGCCACAAGTAATTATTTTAACGTTGGTCCTGTCGAAAATGCTTATACCACCGCCTCGGTAGAATACTTTCTACCTATGGATACTGAAACAAAAAGTCTTTTTTCAAACCAAACTCGAGCATACGTAGGTTTCGGCCAATTGCTAAATAAAGGATGGAGCTACGTGGTACACCTTATGTGGCAAAGATCCACTAATCCCGTTGGTGAAATGGCCAATCACGATTTCATCCTTCGCCTTCGTCTGTATTGGAAAAGCTCCGTTTGATCCTCTTCTTAACAGAGGGAGATTCACTTTGTGCGATACCATTCCACGAAGCGCTTTAAGCCGTCTTCTATCTTGGTCTCGGGTTTATAGCCAAAAAGCTTTTGTGCCTTTTCGATGGATGCGTAGGTAATGTCCACATCACCCGGCTGCATGGGTTGTAGGTCTATAGAGGGATTCACATCCAAAGCCTTTCCGATTTCAGTAATTAAGTCAGCCAATTTGACGGGTTTGTTATTACCTAAATTCACCGTTTCAAACACATCGGAATTTTCGCGCAGGTAGTCCATGGCACCGTTTATTCCCGCGATGGTATCGGCTACGAAGGTATAATCGCGCGAAGTGCTGCCATCGCCAAACATGGGAATGGACTCTCCCTCACTGAGCAGTCGGGTAAACTTGTGTATCGCCAAATCGGGTCGTTGGCGCGGACCGTATACGGTAAAGAAGCGCAAATTCAATACATCGATTTTGTACAAATGATGATACGTGTAGTTCATCAGTTCGCAACTGCGCTTGCTGAAAGCATAGGGCGAAATGGGCTCGTACTCCACTCCTTCTTCTACAAAAGGAATGTGTTTTGAATTTCCGTAAATGCTACTGCTACTAGCAAAAGCCAATTTGGTGCAGCCCTTGGCACGACATAGCTCCAGCACATTAAGGGTAGCCGTAATGTTGGCATCAATGTAGCTTTGCGGAGCCTCGATACTTGGTCTGACGCCCGCTTTTCCGGCAAGGTGAACCACCATATCGAATGGCGGGATACGCTGCAACTTTTCCCCCTCGGTAAGGTCGAGTTCAAAAAAGCCAAAACGCTCGTGGTTTCGAAATGACTCGAGGTTGCGCTCTTTAATTTTGCGATCGTAGAATGGATCGAAATTGTCAATACCATAAACGGTGTGGCCTTGCGCGAGCAGGCTTTCGCAAAGATGAGAACCAATGAAGCCAGCGGCTCCCGTAACGAGAATTTCCAGACCCATGGCGACGAAGATAAAAACAATCGCTCACCGACTCCAAAACAAACCTGCATCATAATGTAAGTCCGTGGCACTATCTTTGAACCCGATCGACACTATGAAAAAAATCATCTTTCCACTTGCCGTCTTAACTGTGATTATAAGCAGTTGTTCCGAAGAGAGCTTTCGCAAAACCATGAAAACGATCAACGAATCCGTTGAATCTTCCCAAGGGCTTACTTCTTCTGAAGTGGCAGCAGGGCTGAAGGAAGCCTTGGTTGTCGGAACAAATAATGCCGTGGACTTTGCCGGCAAGGAAAACCAATTCCTCACAACTCCGCGCCTGCGCATCCCCTTTCCCGAAGAGGCAGAAAAGGTAAAGACTACGGCGGAGAATCTGGGTTTGGGAAGTCAGGTAGATCGCTTTGAAGAAAATTTGAATCACGCTGCCGAGCGTGCCGTATCGCATGCGGCACCGATATTCGTCGATGCTATAACTTCGATGACAATCAACGATGCCTTTGCCATCCTTCGAGGAGATGATAACGCCGCAACTGACTATTTAAGACGCTCGACCGAAAGCAGCCTGCGCGCCGCCTTTCAACCCGAAGTAGACAAAGCCATCAATGAAGTGGAGCTCACTAAATATTGGCAACCGCTGGCTTCGGCTTATAATTCGGCTTCGATCATAACCGGGCAGGAAAAGGTGAATCCCGACTTGAAAGAGTACGTAACTTCAAAAGCGATGGATGGCTTGTTTTTGTTGATTTCGGAAGAAGAGGAAAAGATCAGAGAGAATCCTTCGGCGCGCGTTACGGAGTTGTTGGAGAAGGTATTTGGAGCCCAAGATTGAAGCCTGTTTCCCTCGGCTTTTCCACTCAGAGAATTGATTAAACCCTGAGGCGGAGAGGGTTCGCATTACGCGGGGATGTATACATGAGCGAGGTGAACCTATTTAGAAATCTCATTCGAGCTTTAGCGAGCTCTGTGTCCTCAAGAATACGCTCTGCTTGTGAAGAAAATCTCTGCGCACTCGGTGTTAAGAAGCCATCCCCCATCAGGTGCTATCTTATCAAAGATACCCTCAGGTATTGTTGAACTTTGTAAATTGGCCGAACCGTGAAAAAATTCTCTCTACAAAACTCGATCAAGTACGCCCCGTCAGAGCTTCCGCTAAATAGCGATGGCTCCATTTATCATTTGGCTATAAAGCCTGAACACCTCGCCGATACGGTGCTGGTAGTCGGTGATCAGGGCCGAGTAGAAAAAATCTCGAAGTTTTTTGATCGGACGGATGTGGTGGTGAGCAACCGCGAATTTGTCACGCATACCGGCCACATCGGTCATAAGCGCCTCACGGTGATGAGCACGGGTATCGGAACGGACAATATTGATATCGTGTTGAACGAACTCGACGCGCTGCGCAGCATCGACTTCGATAAGCGGGAGAGCATTGCAGACCCGAAACCGCTGGAAATTATCCGTATCGGTACTTCGGGAGGATTGCGAAAAGATATCGAGCCGGGCAGCTTCATTCACAGTCGTTACGCCATAGGCCTCGATGCGGTGATGCACTACTATCAAGCGGAATACGAAGCAGACGAACTGGAGCTGGCGCGCTCATTTGCGGCACACGTCAATTGGTCGCTTGAGGGAATCAAACCGTACGCGGTAAAAAGCGCCGAACGTTTCATAGATAAATTCGACAAGGGGTTTCTTCAAGGAATTACCGCTACGGCTTGCGGATTCTACGGTCCGCAGGGGCGAATGCTTCGACTACCCACCGCCATGCCTGATGTAAATGAGAAAATGGGCAGCTTTTCGTATGCCGATTTGCCCTTGGCCAATTACGAGATGGAAAGTTCAGCGCTATTCGGTTTGGGAGCCGCTTTGGGTCATCAGTGCACCACGGTTTGTTTGGTGGTAGCCAATCGAGCAGCAAATTCTTTCCTCACCGATCATCACGTGGCAATGGAGCGCTTGATATCTATTGTATTGGAAAGAATACAAGCCGATTAACAGTCGACCGGTTAAAAATCTAAGTCGCCCCTTCATTCTTCCGTGCCGGTTGAAAATATCTTTAGGCAAAACAAAGGCCGAAAAATTCCGTCATATAACTTGATGAACTCATCCGAAATAGAAGCATTGATCAACCTCATCGACGATCCCGATGAAAGCATTTACCGACAGGTGAAAGAACGAATCGTGTCTATTGGTGAGGCAGCCATTCCCAGCTTGGAGAATGTCTGGGAAGTCAATTCCTTCGGACGAGAATTTCAGCAGCGAATTGAGGACATTATCCACGATATCCAGTTTGAGTCGGTTCTTTCGGGTTTGGAAAACTGGGCCAAGGAAGGCGGGGAAGATTTGTTTGCCGGAACGCTTTTGGTGGCAAAGTACCAATATCCCGATTTGGACGAAACGGAGACTTTTGACCGCCTGACCAAGCTGCACCAAGAAATTTGGATTGAGCTGAATGATGAGTTGACCGCCCTGGAGCAGGTGAAGGTGATGAATCACATCCTCTTCGATGTACACGCATTTCGTGGGAACAAGAAAAACTTTCACGCGGCTCAGAACAACTACATCAATACGGTGCTCGAAAATGAGAAGGGAAATCCGCTTAGCTTGAGCATTCTTTACATCGTGTTGGCTCAGCGGCTTGATATTCCGATTTTCGGTGTGAACCTACCCAATCATTTCATCATGGCCTACGTGGATGAGTATAACATCCTGCGGTTGGTGGAAAACCACCTCAAGGGAAAATTTGATGATGACAAGGTGTTGTTTTACATCAATGCGTTCAGCCAGGGAACGATCGTTCACAAGAATGAAATCACGACCTATCTGCAGCAATTG
>CAZYWJ010000078.1:6656-13623 GCA_964651785.1 uncultured Cryomorphaceae bacterium | reverse complement strand
ACTGATAACTGATCACTGAAACCTCACTCATACCTCAACGCCTCGATCGGGTCCAGCGCCGCTGCTTTCTTAGCCGGATAGTAGCCGCTGGCCAAGCCTACGAAAAAGCAGAGAATGACCCCGCTGATAATCCAAATCCACGGGATGATGAAAGCGCTGCCGATGAAATAAGAAATGACATTTCCGACTGAAATCCCCAAGACGATTCCCAGCAATCCGCCGATTTGGCCGATCACGATGGCTTCTACTAGAAATTGATTTCGGATGGTGCCCGCTGCGGCGCCGATGGCTTTTCGCACACCAATTTCGCGTGTTCGCTCGGTCACGGATACCAGCATGATATTCATCAATCCGATGGCGGCCCCGAGCAAGGTTATTCCACCGATAAGTGTTGCGATCAGGGTAATGATCCCGATTTGATCGAGAACGAGATTGGCCAGGCTATCGCTTTGCGTCGTTCCGAAAGTATCGTCTTCTCCGGGGCGATCGCCGCGGATGTTTCGCATCAGTCCCGTAGCCACTACTTTGGCTGTAGCCAATTCTTCGGCTCTGCCCGTTTGAACATTGATGACATAATTTGTACTTGACCCGCTGAAGTTGAGCTTGGCGTTATTCAACGGGATAATCACCTGGTTATCTCCGCTGAAGCCTATGCTGTTTCCTTTGCTTTCCAATACTCCTATTACGGTAAAGCGCTTTGAGCCCACGAAGATGCTTCTGTCAAGAGGATAGACCAAACCATCGTTGAATAGTTTCTTTTCGACGTCTTTGCCTATGATGGCTACGGGCGCGCCCTGAACCGCTTCGGTCTCGGTAAAGTTCCTTCCGAGCTCCAATTCGTAACCTGCCGTATTTAAGTAGTTTTCGGTACCCGCAATTACCTGAACATTCGGGTTGGTTTCTTCCGAGCCGTGTTTTATCGTCGCGGTAAAACTCACCATTGACGATACGGAGGTGGTAGCAGGAAAATCATACCGTTCTAGAAATGACATTGCTTGGTCATAGGTGATGATCTCGTTTCTGATTTTTCGCTTGCCTTGGCTCCTTCCGGAAATATTGCCGGCGTTTGAACGAATGTTAAAGGTATTGGCACCCATGCTCGAAAAATCGCTTTCGATTTTGTTTTGCAACGCATCAATGGCGGTGAGGATACCTACTAAAGCCATAATACCCACGGCTATGATCAGCGCGGTGAGCGTAGTACGCAAAGCTTGACCTCTGATAGAACGAAGCGCCACTTTTACATTCTCAAAATGAAAACCTTTCAACTTTTGCCGTTTTGTACTCAATAGTTGCGATAAAAGTACAAATAGCGCTATCAAAGCTTCAACCGCTCGTCATATTTTGATAATTTCGCAGGTCAACACACGAAAATAAAATTATCCG
The DNA here is from genome assembly GCA_964651785.1 of uncultured Cryomorphaceae bacterium. Lineage (GTDB taxonomy): Bacteria > Bacteroidota > Bacteroidia > Flavobacteriales_D > Cryomorphaceae > JAKVAV01. The sequence continues at coordinate 12,237 of CAZYWJ010000078.1, read as the reverse complement.
ATATGATCTTCGATCTTGACATGATTAAGGCGGTTTACGAAAAGTATCCCGAACGCATAGAAGCGGCTCGCAAGGTACTGGGTAAACCGCTCACCCTGACTGAAAAAATTCTATACACTCACCTGACCGACGGCGAAGCCAAAGAGGTTTTTGAAAGAGGAAAATCTTATGTAGACTTTGCTCCTGACCGCGTAGCCATGCAGGATGCTACGGCGCAAATGGCGCTATTGCAATTTATGCAAGCCGGCAAGAAGAAAACGGCGGTACCCTCAACCGTTCACTGCGATCACCTGATACAAGCCAAGGTCGGAGCTACGGTAGATTTGCAAAACGCGATCAACAACAGTTCTGAGGTTTTTAAATTCTTGGAATCCGTATCCAACAAGTACGGTATCGGATTTTGGAAGCCGGGAGCCGGAATCATTCACCAGGTCGTTTTAGAAAATTACGCCTTCCCCGGAGGGATGATGATCGGTACCGACTCACACACCGTTAATGCCGGCGGACTCGGAATGGTAGCTGTAGGAGTAGGTGGTGCTGATGCCGTAGATGTGATGGCGGGTATGCCTTGGGAGCTGAAATTCCCGAAACTCATCGGTGTTAAGCTCACCGGTAAACTGAGTGGATGGACTGCACCGAAAGACGTAATCCTTAAAGTAGCGGGAATCCTCACGGTAAAAGGCGGAACAGGATGCATTGTGGAATATTTTGGCGAAGGAGCCAAAAACCTGTCATGTACGGGTAAAGGAACCATTTGCAATATGGGTGCGGAAATCGGAGCTACCACTTCTACCTTTGGGTACGATGAATCAATGGAGAGGTACCTGAAAGCCACGGGCAGAACGGAAGTTGCAGAAGCGGCCAACGGTATTCGTGAGCACCTTACCGGTGATGATGAAGTATACGCCAACCCCGAAAAGTATTTCGACCAGGTTATTGAAATCAACCTTTCTGAATTGGCCCCTCACCTCAACGGACCATTTACACCGGACTTGGCGACGCCCGTTTCGGAGATGAAAGAAAAGGTGAAGGACGTAGACTGGCCAACCAAAATCGAGTGGGGATTGATCGGATCCTGCACCAACTCCTCTTATGAGGATATTTCGCGGGCCAGCTCCATAGCCGAAGATGCCTTGGCTAAAGGGCTGAGACCAAAAGCCGAATTTGGAATCAACCCCGGTTCTGAGCAAGTGCGCTACACGATCGAACGCGACGGCTTCATCGACACTTTTGAGAAGCTGGGTGCAAAGATCTTCACCAATGCCTGCGGGCCTTGTATAGGTCAGTGGGCCAGAACGGGCGCAGAAAAAGGTGAGAAGAACTCCATCATTCATTCGTTCAACAGAAACTTTTCAAAAAGAGCGGATGGTAATCCGAATACACACGCATTTGTAGCTTCACCTGAGATGGTGGCTGCGATAGCCATTTCGGGAGACTTAACGTTCAACCCGCTCACGGATAAACTTATTAATGATAAAGGTGAGGAAGTGATGCTGGCCGAGCCTACGGGATGGGAACTTCCGCCAAAAGGATTTGACGTGGAGGATGCGGGATTTCAAGAACCTGCTGAAGATGGAAGTAATGTCGAAGTAAAAGTAGCAGAGGACTCCAAGCGTATCCAAATTCTCACTCCGTTTGAAGCTTGGGATGGAAAGAACATTACGGGCATGAAGCTTTTAATTAAAGCTTTCGGAAAGTGTACCACAGACCATATTTCTATGGCGGGACCCTGGCTGCGCTACCGCGGGCATTTGGATAATATTTCCAATAATACCTTGACCGGTGCGGTGAACGCCTTTAATAAGGAAACCGACAAAGTGAAGAACCAACTTACGGGAGAATACGGTCCCGTACCCGATACGGCACGCGCTTATAAAGCGGAAGGTATTACTTCCATTGTGGTGGGAGACCACAACTACGGAGAAGGTTCATCGAGAGAGCACGCGGCCATGCAGCCTCGCCACTTGGGTGTGCGCATTGTTTTGGTGAAATCATTCGCTCGAATCCACGAGACCAACCTGAAGAAGCAGGGAGTTCTCGGACTGACCTTTGCCAATGAGGATGACTACGACAAGATCAAAGAAGATGATACCATTGATACGGTGGATTTGGATCAAATAGCTCCGGATAAGCCGGTAACGCTTCGATTGAAGCATGCTGACGGATCTGAAGAAGAGATCAAAGCAAACCATACGTACAATGAAAATCAAATCGAGTGGTTTAAAGCCGGGTCGGCATTGAACCTGATCAGAAAGATCGAAGCGCAGAATTGATTATTCCCGACTTATAATTTAAAGACCTTCATTCGCGAATGAGGGTCTTTTTTTTTTGAGTATTGCCATTGCCGATTGGTTGATTATCAAAGCTCTTAATACGAAGTACCACCCGCCACAAGGTTATCACCCGTTGAATGTTTATATTTATTTTTATTGATAACCAGCAAGTTATCATCTGCTCTCTGAATAATCAAGCAGATTTTAATCTCCTTTTGGCTCCGATACCTATATTCGCCACAGAAACAAAAAAAATTACTATGAAAAAGCTATTTAGTGTTTTGGCCTTAGTTGCTGCTTTCACATTTGCGATGAATAGCGCAAATGCTCAAGAAAGCTTTGGTTCCGCAGGATTGGAAATCGCCATACCTCTCGGTGATTTTGCTGATTCAGGAGCAAATTTAGGTATCGGGGGCTCCGGTACTTTTGAAGTTGGCGTGAGTGATCAATTGGCTTTCTTGGCGCAAGCCGGAGTTCTCTTTTACGCTACCGATGATGTTGAGATACCCGGTTCAGATGAAGAACTTGGTGTAAGTATTACTCAAATCCCGTTGCAAGTCGGTGGACGCTTCTATTTGGATGAGCAAAAGTCAGGATTGTACCTTAGCGTACTTCTGGGAGTTCACATTACAAGTTTTTCTCAAGACGGATATTCAGAAACGATAGAGGTACCCGGCTTTCCTGAATTAACTCAGACAATTGAGGTTCCTGAAGTGTCAGACAGCTCTACTGATTTCAGTTTTGCTCCTGAAGTTGGTTATTTCTTAAATGAAAACATTTCCTTGTCTGCTCGTTTCCAATTTATAACCGCAGAAACAGAAGTGGTAAACCCTACAACGTTAGCAGTTGAATCTGAAAGTACAACTAATTCGTACATTGGAATCAGAGCTGCATACAATTTCTAATTTATTTCTCATATAACTTTTAAAAGCCGATTTGCTTAGCAGATCGGCTTTTTTGTGGCTTTAATTTTCAATGCGGCTGCATTATCAGACATGTTAAATATTGTTTTGATATGATTCTCATCAAAATCTGAAATTTTCATTAATCTCATCCATTGGTCTATATTTAGAAGTTCTAAAAATGCGAATGAGGCTAATCTTATCTTTTCTCTTTTTCACGCTATTGCTGAATGCTTTCGCTCAAGACAGCGATTTTGAAGAGCGGAAGTACACAAAAAAGAAGAATTTTAAAAAGATCATTACCGTAGAATTTAACACGGCTTTTGGCATACTGGATGTAGAAAGTGTCACGATGGCCGGCCTACAAACTTCGTACGGAGTAATATGGAATGACAAGTTTTCACTTAGTGGAGGAACGGGAATACACCTCTATGAATCCGAACGATTTCTCCCCCTCTTCGGAGAGGTTCGGTATACTCCGGGTAAAGGAAATACCCGCATCTTGTTAGGCGGATCGGCAGGAGCTTATTACGCCTGGCAATTAAAAGAATGGGATCGTTATATCAATCCTTTTTTGGGATTTACCTATCAGGCTTTCGATCATGTCCATTTTACTTTTTCCATCGGATTGGTTTACAAGGAATACGAGGTACCTAACGAACCTGTACGATTGCCTAATGGCACCATTTCCAATGTAGCCGGCACTCGAGAAGTATTAGGAAGATTCTTTTCGGTGCGCTTTGGTTGCCGGTTTTAAGTACCGTCTCATGAAATCCCTTATTTTTGGCGACCTATACAATGACCACACTTAAAAACGATTTATTACTCAGAGCAGCTCGCGGAGAAAAAACGGAACGCACGCCGGTATGGCTGATGCGCCAAGCAGGAAGAATTTTACCTGAATATCGCGCCGTGCGCTCATCGCTATCCGGTTTTAAAGAACTGGTGGAGACACCCGAAAGAGCCGCCGAAGTTACCATTCAACCGGTTGACATCTTGGATGTGGATGCAGCCATTATCTTTTCCGACATTTTGGTTATTCCCGAAGCTATGGGGCTGCCATACGAAATGGTTGAAAAGAAAGGCCCGATTTTTAGAAACACCATTCGCTCCAGAGCAGATATTGATAATATTCGGGTTTCTGATCCGTCTGAGCTATCCTACGTTTACGAGGCTATTGAGCTAACTGTGAAAGGACTTGACGGCAGAGTGCCCTTGATCGGTTTTGCCGGTGCGCCGTTCACCATCTTTTGCTATATGGTGGAGGGCGGTGGCTCCAAGACTTTCTCAAAAGCTCGCTCAATGCTTTATTCAGCGCCTGAATTAGCGCACGAGCTCATGCAAAAGATTACAGATTCTACGATAGTGTACCTTAAAGCTCAAGTGAAGGCCGGAGCAAATCTCTTGCAGATATTTGACTCTTGGGCGGCCATTCTCAGTGCCGAGACATACCGCAATTTCGCCTTGCCCTATATGCGACAGATAACCGAGGCTTTAGAAGGCTTAGTCCCGGTAACGTTATTTGCCAAAGGGGCCAATTTCAGCATTGGAGATTTGGCACAACTGCCTTGCAATACCATAGGCTTGGATTGGAATGTACCGATTGAATTTGCCAAAGAGCAATCTCAGGGGAAAACTTTGCAGGGAAACCTTGACCCTGCGGTACTCTACTCGTCCGGCAAGGATATTGTAAAACACACGAAAATCATGATGAGCGCATTCGGCGACCATCCGCACATAGCTAATTTAGGCCACGGTGTATACCCCGACATGAAGCCCGATGCGGTGCGAACCTTTATAAACACAGTTAAAGAATACAGACATGAATAAACTCACGATCGGCCTTTTTTCGGCTTTGATGGCAATGAGCCTGACGGCATGGACGCAAGAAAAATCCGAACAGGAAGAAGATAAGGACAACTTGGTTCCCAATTGGAGTTTTGAAAAAATGATTGAAGACGAAGATCTTCGACGCTACGATGAGTTTAATTTGGCGGAGGGCTGGTATGACCCCACTTCCGCTTTGGCTGAGCTATTCGCTACTGAGACCAGAAGCAGGTATGTCAAAGCCCCTGATAACATGTACGGAACGGAAGTTCCTTTTGATGGAGATAATTACGCGGGTATTCACGCCTTCAGTCCTCGCAGCAGGGAACCGCGTACGTACATCGGAGTACAGTTGAAGAAGAAAATGGAAGACAATGCTTTATACTGCATTAAGTTTCGGGCTTCTTTAGCTGAACGTAGCCTTTATGCTGCCAATAACCTGGGAGTTGTTTTATCAAGCAAGGAAATCTCTAAGAAAGGCGAAACTTCTATTGTAGAAGACATGATTCTCAGTGACAAGAATGAGACCGTAAATGTTTCTGAAGGATGGTGGGAATTTTGCAAAAGATACAATGCCAA
>CAZYWJ010000078.1:3248-6556 GCA_964651785.1 uncultured Cryomorphaceae bacterium | reverse complement strand
TAGAGAAGCGCTTTAATCGGCGCTTTTCTTTTGCCTTATATTTAGATTATGAAGTGGTGGTATTCATTGGTTTTCTTGGTGTATTTCCTTTCGGTAAATGCGCAAAACCTCATTCCCAATCCGGGTTTTGAAAATGTATTTACCGAAACGGACTACCAATGGGTTCAGCCCCAAGGACCGTATTATCATTACGAAAAAACGGATTCGGCGAGTTTACATCCCGCTCACACGGGAGATTACGTGAACGGATTATGCATGTACAACAACCGTGAGAATGAATTTCTTCATATTAAATTGCTCAAGCCATTAGTGGAAGGAACCGAGTATAGAGTTTCTCTAGTGGCCCGACTCATGCGCGCCAAATGCTTTAACGACCACCTGCAGAAATTGATTGGCGTACATTTTGGCAGTAAACCACTGAATACGCATATTCCGGGAGATCTCTATTTAGACCCGCAGGTCAATTTGGAGTTGCCTGACAGCAATCGCTTCGATTGGTTTGAGCTGGAATCGACCTATACTGCCTCAGGCGGCGAAAACTATCTGACCATTGGGTATTTTGCGGCCACTCAAACCGAGGAAATACGAAGGAAAGATCGAGCCTTAAGGGAACCGGAGGTTCAAGCTGAACCTGATGATGAGGAAATCGATAAAAGCTGGCTTTACCTCCCGCCTGATGAGCAAAAAAAGTACATTAAAAATCAGAAGAAGAAAGCCAAAAAAAGGAAGAAGGGTGAGGATGACTCTACTCCCATGCAAGACTTTTCCAAACCCGAAGCATCTTGGCAACACCTGCCCGAGGTCGGAAAAGACCCCACATCGCTCTTCTTCATGGTTCGGTATTATTTCGATGATTTTTGTTTGGCGCCAATTGATAGTGCTGGGGAGGTCAAATGCTCACCGGCTACTCCGCCACCCGTTTTTGAAAAAGGAAAGAGCATTGCTTTGCGAAATGTCTTCTTCGAAACGGATGAAGCTACGCTCTTAGATGAGTCGATTGTTCAATTAAATGCGCTCATTCGCGTACTTGAAGAAAATCCAAGTATGGAAATTGAATTGCGCGGCTATACGGACAATCGCGGCGATGATGTTTATAATCTCGACCTCAGCGAGCGACGAGCCATGGCCGTAATGAAATGGCTTGAAAAAGAAGGGATAGGAAAAAGAAGGCTCGAGGCAAAAGGGTTCGGAGAAGCTGATCCTATTGAAACAAACGAAACCGAAGCAGGTCGCCTGCGCAACAGGCGGGTTGAGTTTTTTATTGTGAATATGTGATGGAGACCGTCACTCCGTGGCTCACCGAATTTTTATAATTTTCGCGAATGCAAATGGCCGAAGGGGCGCTAAGTAGCGCCATTGTAAAAGATGACGAGAAAACGATAAACGGTTGGGCCATGTATGATTGGGCCAATTCGGTTTATTCCTTGGTCATTACCTCTTCCATTTTTCCCATTTTTTTCGAAAACAATACGGCCGCCGAGGTAGATCTTTTCGGAAGGACGTTTAAAAACACGGCGCTCTATTCCTATACGCTTTCCGCTTCTTTTTTAATCGTGGCGCTCATCTCTCCTCTCCTTTCGGGAATAGCGGATTATTCGGGAAAGAAAAAATCCTTTATGCAGTTTTTCTGCTATTTAGGAGGATTGGCTTGTGTAGGCCTTTTCTTTTTTGATGCCAATTTTTTGGGTTTCGGTTTGCTGATGACCATGCTGGCCGGAGTGGGCTATTCCGGAAGCCAAGTGTTTTACAACGCCTACTTGCCTGAAATCGCTTCGCTGGGAAGACAGGATAGCGTAAGTGCCAAAGGTTTTTCTCTGGGTTATATCGGGAGCATTATTCTTCTGATCGTTAATCTCTTCATGATCATGAATCCCGAGCTTTTCGGGTTTTCTGACGGCGATATGCCCGCCCGCGTATCCTTTGCCATGGTAGGGATTTGGTGGATCGGATTTGCCCAATTTACCTTTAGCCGGTTACCCGGAAATGTCTATGGAAAGAAAGTTAAGGGGGAATACCTGTATCGCGGATACGTTGAACTCAGAAAGGTTTGGCGAGAGCTGAAGAAAACCACGCGTCTTAAACGCTACCTGATATCCTTTTTTGTCTTTAACATGGGTGTACAAACGGTAATGTACATGGCAGTGGGATTCGCTAAAAACGAAATTGCCGGAATGCCCGACGAAGGATTGATCATCAGCATTTTGATCATTCAGTTTATCGCCATCGTGGGTGCCTACTTTCACTCATGGCTCAGCTCTAAATACGGAAACCTGAAAGCGCTACTGGCAGCCGTAACCATTTGGATAGGGGTTTGCGTGATGGCTTTCAGCATTACTACACCGGTTGAGTTCTATGTATTAGCAGGAATCGTTGGATTTGTAATGGGCGGCATTCAAGCTTTGAGTCGCAGCACTTATTCCAAATTTCTACCGGCAACCATCGATCACGCATCTTACTTCAGCTTTTACGATGTTTCTGATAAGATTGGGACTGTACTTGGTACGCTGGCCTTCGGACTTATATTCGAATTGACAGGAAACTTACGGCATTCGGTATTGGCGATCGGAATCATCTTCGTGATCGGGATTTTACTCCTGCTTGCCGTACCTAAGTCCGAGACTATTCGATCATAATCTTTTTTACTTCTGAAGTCCCTGCTCCCACCGCTCTCAAAAGGTATATTCCCGCAGGCAGACGATCGGTATTCCATCTGATCCTGACTTCTTCATTGGCACTTAGATCTCCATCGTAAAGGACTTCTACCACGCGACCATTCAGATCGATCAGTTCCATAAAATATGCACCGGAAGTTTGAGGAGAGAAGGTTACTGAAGCATCAGCTCCTGAAATCAAATCCCCGAAGTTTGAGTTACAGTTTTCGACATTTACCGTAAGGATATTCGAGACATCGAGACAACCTTGTACATCTTGAGGATCCACCTGACCGAGATTTACGCCATTCGCATAGGATACATGAACGACGCGATATGTTCCGATTCCGAAAGCATCAAAGTTGAAATCAGGCTCATTTGCGGAAGCGAGAACTTGGGTAAAACCGGCATTTAATACAACCCATCTCGAATTTGCTCCTTCTTCTCCTGAAAGGTTAACGTCCAATACGGAAGGTATGCCGTCATCTCCGCACAATTGTGTCGATTGATTAGCGAATATAACACCTCCCTCCACGCGGCTTACGCTGAAAAATATGCTATTGGAAAGTGCGTAGCAACCTTCTAGTTCTGAAGCGTTGGACACGGAAGGATTCACACCTTCTGCGTATGTCATGTGCTTAATTCGGTAGATCCCCG
>CAZYWJ010000078.1:1328-3148 GCA_964651785.1 uncultured Cryomorphaceae bacterium | reverse complement strand
CGGCCTCTGTGAAAGTAAGTCATGAAGTCCTGACGTCCTCCTGAAACGGGGTACCAATCATAGCCATTCGTTATTCCATTGTCGAGAAAGTTGAAATATCCTGAAGGAGAATTGGCCTGAGCGGTATCTGCGTATTGTCTGGAGACATGAACCCACCAGTCATCATCGGCATGTTGAAAGGACCAGGTATCCCATGGATAGTTTACTACCTCAACCCCGCCGTGCAAATTGCTACTCATATCGAAATGCACATTTTCTGCCAATTCCATAAAGGCAATCGTTTCCGGCTGGTATGGATTACCGTCAGGATTTTCACCGTCATCAGGGTCTAAATAGTTGCGGTTAAGATCTACAAAGTTTCCATTCGTTCGGCGCGCTCCATTCAGCGTATTGTTACCCCAAGCGTAAGTTCCATCGGGATTTGCCAAGGGGTTAATCCAGATTTCGACATTGTTAACCAAATTAGCGATATCTGCATCGTCCGAGTAGTTGCAAAGAATGTCTTGAATCAATCGCATCATGAGCATATAGCCCGCCGTTTCATCTCCATGCATACTCGAGGTATAGAGGAATCGCGGTTCATCTTCTACCCCGTTTACATTATCGGAAATGACCACAGCCAAAAGTTTTCGACCGCTCGGTAAAGTAGCAATCTCTTCGTAGCGACATATTTCGGGATAGTCATTGGCAAAGTCGAGCATCATTTGCTCGTATAAATTATAGGTCGGGTATCCCGATAAAAAGGAACTGCAATCGGTGCTCTTTGATTGATTGTATTCTTCGGCAGTAATCATTTGAGCCGTTACCGATTTATTCGGATGTTCCAAGAGGGAATAATTGAGGTTCAAATCAATAAATTCCTGAAGTTTTGAATGAGTCACAATACCACGATAAGATTCCTCATCATGAAAATGTGTGTCGATAATCAAAGCTTTATCCATCTTATCAAGATCCTCTACTTCTGATTTGGGTATGGAAATATGGGCTTCTCCGTTGTAAAGCAGGGCTTCTTCAATGGTAGATTGTGCCCATAGCGTGAAAGGAAGGAATAGAAGAACGAAAAGAATTCTAGTAAGCATAATTGAGAATTGAACTTTAAATGTAGAGCAATTATTAGGATGAAGCCAGAATAAAAAAACCCCGTCCCAATTAAAATTGAGACGGGGTTTAAGTTTAACAAATTCGACTTAGTCTACGATCATCAGTTTCTTGGTCACTTGGTGTGATCCATTGATGACTCTGTAGATGTAAATACCATCTTCGAACGCGCTGGTATTAACATTCACGCGATACTCCAATCCTGCTTTGACGGGTGCGTTAAACAATGATTGCATTGGTCTACCTGACATGTCGAAGAGCTCAACTTGAGTTCTTACGCTTTCTACAGGTTCGAATGTAATCACCGCATTATCTACTGCAGGGTTCGGATATACTTCAGATGGGAATGCCACATCATCTCCGGTATAAACAATAGCCGCTACATCTTCAACTTCAGTGCAGCTTCCTGCCAAGTCTCCGTTAAATAATGGCAGATCAATGTCGTAAGTTGCAACAACTTCTAAAGACACCAAACTAACTTCTTTAAGCAGGCTATTACCGTCACCATCAGCTAAAAGAACGTTTCCATTCTCCAATACTGCGGCACCGTTAATTTCAGATACATCTACACTAAAGGCTCCGTTCTCAGGATCGAGAACTCTGCGGAAAGTAGCATCATTACGAGTAATGATCCACAACTCCGGCTCTTGATCTTCACCCGTAGGAGCAAAAATCAAGTCTCCACCATTTACATCGATGTTGCTTGCAATATTAGTTGCTTC
>CAZYWJ010000078.1:0-1228 GCA_964651785.1 uncultured Cryomorphaceae bacterium | reverse complement strand
TCTTGGTTCACTAAGAATAAATCGCTGTTTTCTCTATTGGCAAGGAATAATTCGCCACTTCTTAGTGAAAGATCACCTCCATTTACCGGAGCATCAGCAAAGAATACAGGTACACCAACTGCTCCATTAGGATCAATCGTGTAGATCTTGTCGTCGTCTGCATCGCCTACATAGAGTAATTCGTCATTTGGATTATACTCTACTGCAAACAGTTCATCAATATCTCCGTCAATCGGAAGATCACCTAAGAACTCGTCAGTAGCAGGGTCATAAATTCTAACAAATGATCCGTTAGCGTTTACAAGATACAATCGACTATTCACGGCATCAAAAGCCATGTGTACTTGGAAGTCTACATTTACTTCAAACTCCAAGATTGCCTCAGCACCATCGAAGGTAACGGTATATACATCAGATCCATCGATTCCATCTCCGTGATTCACATAGAAGGTAGTAAAGCCCGGGCAGTTGTCGTCATTCTGACAATCAGGATCGTTGTTTGGAATTGTAAAGACTCTTTCACAAGTCGCTGTTCTTCCACAGTTATCAGTAACGCTGTAAGTGTAGATGTAGTCAGTCCCTTCGCAACCATTGTCGACTACTTCAGGTTCAGAAACTACCGCTACTTCACACTCTACGCCGCAAGCAGTTTCGTACTCAACGTCGTCAACTGAAACAACAATATCATCAACTGACTCTACAAGCTCATTTTCGCCACAGCTTATGATCGTAGGACCGTCATTATCGATGGTAAAGATTTGTTCAATCACTTCCTCATCACCACAATCATTTGTGATTGTATAGATTACTGCGTACTGAGCACCGGGACAATCTTCTTCACAGCAAAGCTGAGTAGGAGGAGTAACCTGGATAAATACATCAGAACTACATGGTGAGAAATACTCCAGCGCCCATGGATCAGGTACGATGTCATCGTAACACTCAACGGTCAAGTTAGGCGGAGTTTCTTCTATCTCAAGCCCGTCATTGATACAAGTTATGATTTGTACATCTGAAGCGGATCGTCCGCAATCATCGGTAGCGGTGTAAAGAACCTCATATTGAGTTAAATTACATGATCCTTGACCTTCGATAAGGATCGGATCACCGACAACCAGGTTAAAACCAAAGCCGCAAGTGGTTAAGATTACAGCGTCTTCAGGATTTGGAATATAGTCATCAATACAAATCAATTCTACATCTGCCGGAGCTTCTACAGAAGGACCGT
>CAZYWJ010000077.1:1551-13664 GCA_964651785.1 uncultured Cryomorphaceae bacterium | reverse complement strand
TCAATGGTTTCGAAGGTCGCCGCCAGAAACTTTTTGAACTTCTTGTAATTCGTGCAGCTATTGTAGGAGATAAGGCCGATGTCGCCTTTCATTATTTCAAAGGTGTAGTCCTCCTGAGGCTGGTCGGCATTGAGCATATCGGCCAAGGGGTATATGCCGATGCCTTCAGTTTTTACGATTTCATGGGTTTCGAGTAGTTCGATGGAGTAAGGTGGCCGAAGTGATTCGTTGAAGAACAAGTACACGGGAAAATAGCCTTCGATGGTATTGCGCTTAAAGGCATCTATGCCGCCCGTATAGGTCATGCATTCGCGGTACAGCTCAACGATTTCAGTACCGTTTATGGATTTGACCTTCGTGCCTTCTGCGAGTTCGGGGTGAGTGGATTTGGTGATGGTGAAGGTCTGATATTCGTCGGTGAGTTTTCCCGTAAAGGGAAGGTAGACGTGGCTCTTAATTTCCTCTGTCATGTTCGGGTTCTTCCAAAGCATGTTCGAGTGTCCGCCGCTCATCATCGCCGTAAGCTTCATCCCCGCCGTCATAAAACGTTTATACGTAACTGAGTCGGTTGTCCAATCTTTGGTTAATTCTTCTCTTGCGGCGTAAACTTCCTCTTTGCTCGATTTGAAGTAGGGGTTGTAGTGCACTCTTTCAAAAGTGGAAATCAGTTGGTCGATGTCTTCCACTGCTTTGTCGGTAGCTAGTCGGGCAGTGGTTTGGGCTGTAGCAAAATGCGCCATCAGCATCAGCAGGCAGGCTGAGAAAAATGATTTCATTAGGCTTTTGTTTTCATAGTCTGACGACAAAATGCAAAAAGTAATTACACTACTTGAGTTTTTTTTAGAATCAACTGCTATTTCTGAGTCTTTAAATTTGAACTGACCAAGCGAATAAAATGCTTACGGTTCCGAAAGTCCGGGATGAAATCAATGCGCTCGGCTTTGCCTGATTCCGTAATCACAAAAAGGTGTCTGAGATAAAGCTCGGATGGGAAGGTCTTCGCCGGGCCATGTGAGATAGGAGTGATTGTGCTCATTTTGTCCTATCAGCAGGTAGCTATATAGATAGCATACGATAGTTTATCCTACTTGCCGAGCACTCCGTCGAAAGGTGTGCGCTAAAATGACCACATTTTATTTTTCTTCTCTACCTTGGTTTCTGTAGTGGTGGGGTTATTTTTGTGCAGAAGATTTTGCTAACCTGTAAAGCCTTGGTAATCGAATACATGAAGCGGAAGATGCGGCTCCTTTCCGTCATTTTACTCTTAGCCATCCCGTTTTCGGGCAGGCCACAGTCGTCGGATCTGGATTCCATACGGGAGGTTGTTGATTCCCTGATTTATGCCTCCAAATACGAGGAGGCGCAGCGACTGACCTTGAAATACCTCAGTCGCGAAAACCTCTCTGATGAAGATTGGTTCAGCGTAAATATGCTCTATGCTGAAGTAATTCGCTCCAGCGCCCGTCCGAGCAAAGCCATACAAGCCTTTAAAGACATTTTGCGAAAGCTGCCCGACATGCCTTACCGCGAAATGTACGAGTCGCGGATATACATGAGCATCGCGGGATCTTATTTCGATATTCCCGACTATGAAATGGCGGCCGAATATGCTGAGAAATCCATTGCCACCAGCCCCGACACCTCCATGGCGAGTACGGGCCATGCGGTCAATTACCTCATTCTGGGATTTGTGGATTTTCTTAAAGGGAATTACTCTTCGAGCAATAGTCGTTATTCTGAAGCCTTAGACCTTTACAAAGCCTACGGTTTGGAGTGTGATTTGCCTTTGGTTTACACCAAAATGGCCAGGGTAATGAACCGCATGGGTGATCGTAGTCAGGCGGAAGAGTTATTGGCTAAGAGCCAACGTATAAATGCAGCTTGCGGAGTAGAGGTATACAATGTTCTGATTGAGGAAACCCGCTATGAAATCTGCTTGGAAAATCGTGATTACAAAAGAGCCTTGCAGGCCTTTGTGGCTTTGGATAGCATCAACTCAAAAATTGAATTTGGCGAACAGCAGGCTAAGTTGGCAGAGATCGAAGAGGAGTATGAGGAGGAAATAGAGCAAACCGAATTGGATAACCTCCGCGAGTTGAACGTGAAGAACGAGGAAATTCGCGACAATCAAAATACCGCCCTGTCTATAGCCGTTTTCGGATTGACGGCTTTGGCGGTCTTGGCTCTGCTCTTGGCCCGATCTATTATTCAAAAAAGGCGAGCCTATGATGAGTTGGCAGATTTGAACAAAAAACTCGAATCAAAGGTAGAGGAACGAACGGCATATCTCGAAAAGGCCAATGAAGACATTCGTCTCCAAGCTGAGTCGATAACCGAACGCAGCAAGCAGCTCACCGACTTTTACTATCTCGTAACGCATGACCTGCGCGCTCCGATCAGCAATATGATGATGCTCCTGCATCTTGCTGAAGAAGCAAAAGATCAAGAAGAGCAGCGCGAGATGAATGAAAATATGAAGCGGGTCGTTCAGTCGCTCAATTCTACGGTGGACGACTTAGTGGAGAAAACCCATAGCCATGATTTGCTCGACTCCGATTTTGCCGTCGTATCGTTTGATGATAATCTGAAGCAGGTACGGCAAGGCCTTACGGCTGAAATAAAGGGATTAAAGGCAAAGATAGAAACCGACTTTTCAGAAGCGTCCAAGGTTTTTTACTCCGCAAAGATCTTGCGGGGAATCTTTCACAATTTGCTAAGCAATTCGCTAAAGTACAGCCATCCGGATCGCAGTCCTCATATACGTATTTGCACATCCCGAGAAGAGGATAGTATTGTTTTAAGGTTTGAGGACAATGGACGGGGTATGGATCTGAAAAACCATAGTGAGCGACTTTTTACCAAGCGAGGCATTTTTCACCAACACCCCGACGCAAAAGGCGTAGGACTCCATTACCTGCGTAAGCAAATACTGCAATCGGGCGGTGAGATTTGGGCAGAGAGCATCCCCGGTGATGGTTCGGTGTTTTATGTGAGGTTTCGGGACTAAGCTAAAATTCAGCAATTTCACTCAATTTTGTTGTTTCCGGGTATTATGATCTTCTTGAAAGGTCGTAGTCCATCAGAGTAAAGCGAAATTTTTAAATTTGAGTTTAAAATCAAGCGCTATGAGTATTGAATCATCAAAACTTGAACTGGTCAGATATATTTTAGATTCGCAAAATGACGCTTTGATCAATGAGATTCGAGCCTTATTCAAGAAAAATTCTTCAAACAATTCAGAGTTCACACCCGCTCAAATCGAAGAGATAAAATTGGGTTTAGAACAATTAAATAACGGAGATAGAATATCCTTCCAAGATTACCTCAATCGTAAAAAATAGATGAAAGTTTATTTATCCAAGGTGGCGGAAATTCGTCTGGACAGCATCTTGGAATACATTGAGGCAGAATGGGGAAAATCGGTTAGTGAAGCTTTCCTGCAAAAAGTTGAAATTGAATTTGAGCAAATTTCCAAATATCCGTTTAAGTGTCCGAATACTCAAACATTTTCTGATTTATACGTCTGTGTCTTATCCAAACAAACTTCAGCTATATATAGAGTTTTGGTTGAAGAAAATGAAGTTGAGATAATTACCATCTTTGATACAAGGCAGGACCCGGATAAGCTTCATTCGGAAATCAAGAAATTTTTCGAGCATAATCGTTAAGTGAGAGATTTTTGAATTAAATATTTATGCCCACCAACAACCACATCAACTACATCGAATTCACCGCTCGCGATTTGGAAGAAATCAAATCGTTCTATTCCGAAGTCTTCGGGTGGACTTTCACCGATTACGGCCCCACCTACACGGCTTTTACAGATAGCGGATTGGAAGGTGGATTTGAACAATCGAATGAGCCCGTACAAAACGGCGCCTTGGTAGTGCTTTATCACAACGACCTTCATGAAGTAAAAGATAAAGTTTTATCAGCCGGCGGTCGTCTGACCAAAGACATTTTTGAGTTTCCCGGAGGGAAGCGCTTCCACTTTGCCGACCCGCAGGGAAATGAGCTGGCGGTTTGGTCGGAATAGCTATTGAGCTGTACCCGATTAAAAAAGCCCCTCCGAAACAACATCCGAAGGGGCCATGGAAATGAACAAATTACCGTCTATTTATCTATCTCAAAAGAGATCTTCGCATTGACGGCATACGAAGTAATATTGTTATTGGAAACGTTGGCGTTCATTTCTTTAACGTAAACGGATTTAATGTTTTTAACCGTCTTACCGGCTTCTGCCACGGCATTTTGCGTGGCTTCCTTAAATCCTTTTTCTGATGTTCCGATTACTTCAATTACTTTAACTATCATAGTTTAATGGGTTTATAGGTTCTCCTGAATTTGAAGAAAAACTATGCCGGCATCTCATTTCTTTAGTTCTTAGTAGTGTCGGTACATTCTGTAATATCGGTAGTGTGAAATAGAATCAACGTTAACGGGGTTTTTTTTGAATTCATTTTATGGGTTGTCATACCGATAGCTTTATATCAGTTAACTTTAGCCTTAATATGACACTCGTCTGTCAATTAATCAACCCCATCATGAAACTGACTATTTCACTGATCTTTTTCCTTCTTATTTCTATAAACTCCGCGTGGTCCCAAGATGAGGATAAGTACGAAGAGTTTGTCGATAAAGGATGGGAACTTTACCAGTCCCAAGACTACCAAGAGAGTGCTGCTGCATACGAGAATGCCTTTGAGCAACTGAACGGCTATGCGTACGAAGTAGATCGCTACAATGCCGCCTGTTCCTACGCCTTGGCTGGCAATGCCGATGACGCCTTTCGCCACCTGAAGCAACTCGCTGAGGATCCCGAAACGCATTACCGAGACTTAGGACACATCACCACAGATCCTGACTTGAACAGTCTTCATGAGGATCAAAGATGGACGGACCTGATGGCAATGGTCGGGAAAAACAAATCAGATTATGAAAAGGACTTCGACCAAGAGTTAGTAGCGCAATTGGATTCTATCTATCTGACCGACCAAACTTACCGCAAGCAGATTAGCGAAGTAGAAAAGAAATACGGCGCAGATTCCGACGAGATGAGAGCCCATTGGGATTTGATCAAAAAAACCGATGAAGCCAACTTGGAACAAGTATCCGAAATACTGGATGAGCGAGGTTGGCTAGGGCCCAAGGTAGTGGGAGACAAAGGGAGCCTTACGCTGTTTTTAGTCATTCAACACGCTGATATTAATACCCAGGAAAAGTACCTTCCTATGATGCGGGAAGCTGTGAAAGAGGGCAATGCACGAGCATCAAACTTGGCTTTGTTGGAGGATCGAGTGGCCCTGCGGCAAGGCAAAAGACAAATTTACGGCAGTCAGATAGGGCGTGATCCCGATACCGGTGAGTACTACGTCTCACCATTGATCGAACCCGAAAAAGTAAATGAACGCCGAGCAGAAGTAGGTCTCGGATCAATCGAAGACTACATCAGCAATTGGGATATGACTTGGGATGTAGAAAAACACAAAGAGCGCACGGCACGAATGGAACAGGATTGAGCCTTTAATCAAATTTTTTCATCCAATCTTTTGATCCCGACCTTATGCCTACCGTATCCCTTCCAAGGATCCTCTTTCTGCGATAGCCTGCGGCGAATGTTCTTTAGCTTGTAGCTATGCGAGTTTAAATCGCTTTTATCCAATTCATCCCAAGAAAGGGGAGTGGCCACGGGGGCGCCTTTTATCGGCCTTATCGTGTAGGGCGCTACGGCGGTCTGGGCGTAGGCGTTTCGTTCAATGTCAAAAAATAGTTTTCCTTCCCGCTTGTCCTTTCTCTGAGCGCGGGTGAAAATATCAGGATGTTCGTCCACCATCTTGTTTCCCAATTTTTTCCCGACCTCCTTTACGGTATCAAAATCACTTTTCCCGTCGAGGGGCATCATGATGTGAAGTCCCTGCGAACCCGTGGTCATCATGAATACCCTTATCTCGACTTCTTCGAAAAAGTCGCGAAGAATGCGTGCTGCCTTTCGCACAATAGCAAAATTGCCCTCAGGCGGATCGAGGTCAATGATAAACTTGTCGGGATAATCAATTTTCGGCTTACGGCTCAGCCATGTGTGAAAAGTGAGGGTGCCTTGATTGACCAAATACTTGAGTGTCGAAGCGTTGCTGCAAATCACGTGATGCAGCTTGCCGTCTTCTTTTTCCACTTCCACCGTTTCGATCCAATCGGGAAAGTATTCGCCCGCCTCTTTTTGGTAAAAGCCACTTTCGTCTATCCCTTCCGGGAATCGCTGCAGCATGAGCGGTCGGTCTGCCAAATGGGGCAACATGTGCTCGGCAATGTTTTGGTAGTACTCCAGCACATCACCTTTGGTAATCCCGTCATCGGGGAAGTATATCTTGTCTTCACTGCTCGTTTCTACTTTCATGGTTTTCGCTTTGGTTTATCAGGGTGCTTCTCTCACTACGTCTTTGGCTTTCTTGTCGTGGCGCATGCCGAGGTAGCGCGGGTGGCGAAGCTTGTGATCGCTCGTCCATTCGGTAAAGCCGATCTCGGCCACCAATTCGGGGGTCATCCAGCGGGCTCCTTTTTCATCCACGCCATCGCTGAAGGGACTCGTCTTTCGTTCGAGCTTGTCAAATTTTTCGCGCAGTTCTTCGAGTTCTTTGTCGGAGTAGCCCGTGCCTACCTTTCCCGCATAGCGCAATTCATCATCTTCGTAGTAGCCTACCAAGATGGCACCGAATCCTTTTCGCTGACCTTGTGGCGGAGTGAAGCCGCCGATGACCAACTCCTGCTGATGAACGCATTTAAATTTCAGCCAGTTCGGGGATCGGCTGTGTACGTATGATTTGGTGGCGTCTTTGGCTATCACACCTTCCCAACCTTTCTTGCAGGCATCGGCGTGGTACTCTTCCCCATTTTCATTAATGTGAGACAAGTAGCGTATCGGGTCTTCGAAGTTGACTCCCTTTTTCAAGATGGCTTTACGGCTGCGCGTGTCGAGCGGGGTTATGTCATATCCATCGATGTACATGCAGTCGAAGAGGTAGAACCACACTTTGGTCTTTTCGATCAATTCCTTTGAAGGATTTTGTACGTTCATCCTCGCCTGAAGCTTGGAGAAGCTGGTCAGACTTCCGTCAAAGGTTACGATCTCGCCATCGGCTATGAAGTCGTGCTCTTGATCTTTCAAGGCTTCAGCCAATTCCGGATAAATGTGGTTTTGCTCCTTCTTATTCCGCGAAAGCAGCTTTACCGTTTTTCCCTTCTTAAAGATCAGGCACCGCACACCGTCCAGCTTGCGCTCATAAATCCAATCGGGGTTGGAGAAGTATTCCTCGGTTAGTTTGGCCAAGGTGGGCTCCATCCAATCGGGTTGGGCCTTCTTTTCCGCTTTTTCCTTTAGCGCGTCGGTAAGGGGAGAGGCCATGTTTAGTTGATTTCGTCCATATCTTTTCCCGACTTCACCGATTCGGGTTCCGTGCTCGTGGGTTTGCGGCGGCCGTCGGCCTCATCGTCATCCATCTTCACGAAAAGCCATTGGCCTTTTTCATCGTCTATGCGCGTCATGGCATAGCCGCCCTTTATTTTCTCCCCGTTTAACCGAATCAGAAAATGGCCCTCGTCGAGGCTATCGCCAATGCTGCGAATCTTGCCGTCCTTTTCGGTAATGTTCTCGTAGGTTCCCTTATCCCACAGCAGCACCTTGCCCGCACCGTAATTGCCTTCGGGAATGGTTCCTTCAAAATGAATGTAGTCCGTAGGATGATCTTCCGTGCGAATGGCGAGACGCTTGTCGCGCTTATCGGTACTCGGTCCTTTCGGGATGGCCCACGATTTCAGCACACCGTCGTATTCCAGCCTGAAGTCATAGTGCAGCGTTGACGCATCGTGCTTTTGAAATGAAAAGCGGTTTTTCGAACCTTTTCCTTTTTTGCCTTCAGGTTCTTGCGTCGAGCGGAAGTCGCGCTTCTCGTTGTACTTGCTTAAATCAGATTTTTCGGCACTCATGTATATCTGTTTTTTGAAAGTCAACCGTTCAGATGCAATGATTGTTCCTAGCGCAAACGTCTGAATTAGATTGGATCTAAAGCATTTAATCTGTTGAAGATTTTTCCCGGTTGTGGTGAGCTTCCGTGTTCGCGGTCTGATGCGAAGAAAACAGCATGATAGATCAAGTCATCTCGACGGCAGCTTCGCCATATCAACCGGCTCGACATACTTATCGTACCTTCGCCGCTTCAAATCATAGCGCCACCATTTCCATGTCAAAGAAGATACAACCGAACGAGAAGAACAGACTTCACCCACGCAATAGAAACCGCGAGCGCTACGATGTGAAGGCTTTAGTTCAAACGGTTCCCGAGCTCAAGGATTACATCATTCTTAGCAAGCAGGGCATCGAGACCGTAGACTTTTCCGATCCCGAAGCGGTGAGGCTGTTGAACACGGCCATTCTCAAACACTACTACGGTATCGAAAAGTGGGATTTCCCGAAGGAAAACCTTTGTCCGCCCATCCCCGGAAGGGCCGATTATATTCATTACATCGCTGATCTCCTCGCTGAACATAATTCAGGTAAGATCCCGAAAGGAGAGAAGGTGACGGGCTTTGACGTAGGCACCGGTGCGGGTTGTATTTACCCCATCATCGGTACCACCGAATACGGGTGGAAATTCGTTGCCACGGAAATAGACAACAAATCGCTCCGATCGGCTCAGCACATCGCGAAGATTAACTCCTCGCTTTCCGATAAAATCGAATTCAGACGACAGGGCGACCCGAACGATGTCTTTTTCGGTGTGTGGAGTCGGCTGGAAAAGGTTGATTTTACCATGTGCAATCCGCCTTTTCACGCATCTGCCGAAGAGGCCATGAAAGAATCGCGCCGAAAGGTGGCCAACCTTTCGGGAAAGAAGGTGAGTACTCCCGAAAGAAACTTTTCCGGTGCACCGCACGAGCTGATCACCGAAGGCGGCGAGATCAAGTTTATCCAAAACATGGTGAAAGAGAGCACGAAGTTCGGCAAGAACTGCCTTTGGTTCTCGACCATCGTCTCCAAACAATCCAACCTCAAAAAGGTAGAAGAAGCGCTTAAGCGGGCCAAAGCATTGCAAACCCGAATCATCCCTATGGGCACGGGCAATAAATCGAGTCGATTGATGGTGTGGTCATTTCTCTCCAAGGCCGAGCGCAAGCAATGGCGGGAAGAACGGTGGTAGGCCTTCCGCCTTGCCTCACCTTGAGTCTGAGCTAAGATTTATTCGTTTTTTGCTACTTTTCCTTTCTTAATGAGAACCTTAATCTTTTTCATTTTGGCCAATTTATTTTGCGCCATTGCGCTTTCGCAAATTCCCGAGGGAGTTTGGGTTTCTTCTCATGAGCTTCGTTTAGGCACTTGGCGCGATTTGCAAATAGATGAAGAATGGCGCGTGGTAATGCAGAGAACTTTCAATGAAGATTCGGTTTACTCCGAAGGTGGCACGGTCTTGTGGATTGATTCGACAAAAACGGTTCGCCGATTGGCCGATATACGTTCTGACTTAGAAAAGGGAACGTACACGGATGACGACGAAAGGCTGGCTTTTGAAAACGACACCCTCTATTTCAGGATGGGTTCGGATACCGAGTTGACGTTGATTCGCGGCGACAGAGAAGGCTTGCGGTTTGAGAGCTACTTCCACCGTCTGCCCGATTCGGAGCTGAGTTTGAGCAAAGACCGCAGCGTCTTTCCGCAAGCCGACAAATCGCTATACCTGATGGTAACCGACACAACCAATCGCAGCTTTCAGCTGGACTTGGTAAGCGATCGCAAAGTCATCATCAGCCGCATGCAGGCCAATACGCCTTATTCCGCTCACGGCACATGGCATAGCAAGTGGGTCGGGAATACGCTGTTCTTTTCCTTCTTCGATCATTTCACGGGCGCCATGCAGCTTTACCATTTCCATGGCGATTCTGCCAATATGCTTATTGGCGGCACTTACAATGATGCCAAGGCATTGGGAGCGGAACCTCCCGAACTACGCGTTACCTTATCTGCACTCGATAAAGCCGCAGATACCGCCGCCATCCGCAATAATTTGATCGGAAGGTGGGAAGCCACGAACGAACCGCTGTTTTACGACTCGGCCATTGAGTTCGGGTATCTGTCTTTTCAATCTTTTGAAATCTCATTTGATGCCGAGGGAAACTATACGATGATGAAATCGGGAACGGTACTTAAAAACGGAGATTCCGTTCCGTTGGATGAGGTATCGGAAGGCAAATGGGAGGTGGGCTCCCGCGGAACCTATCTCATTCTGACGCCAATCGGTGAAAATCCCTTTTGCTTTCACCTCGCAAACATGGGTACGGAGAAGATGGAAGCGTATTGCTACATGCGAGCGTTAACTGAATACGAGAATTTCAACGTGTTTGAAAACCGCCAATTCCTGCTCAAGAAGAGAGAATTATAATTTTATTTTAATCCGCCAAATTCTTTGCCGCCAACTCATCCGTAATGAACGGAAGACTCAGGTGCAGCGACACGTATTGCGCGCGGACATCCTCGGAAGAGAATCCGCTGTCAAAGATGCTTCCCAACCCTTGGTAATACCTCAGGTGGAGGTGCACGCCGCGACCTTTGTGGGCTTTGCCCAATATGTAAGTGATGTTTCCGATAAAGCCGTAATCGATGCTGCTCATCTCGTCTTTCAGGTCTTCCTTAAATTCCCCGTCGGGTCCGTCGTAGATCGCTTCGGCATTGCTGAGAAAAGAGATCTGAGGGGCCACTCCGAATCGAAATTTCTCATTGTCGGTTTGGTAGTGCAAAAACACGGGCACATCAATGTACCGCAGGTTTATGGCGGTTTCCGAATTGGCAAAGAGCATATTCAGCTCCGGATTGGCCGATAGGGGCGTAGCCGCTTGGAGCTGTATGCCCCGATTGGCGAGGAAGTATGCATTCGGACAAATAAACCAGTTATCGGACAACTTAATGTTGGTACCGATACCGAAATTGATCCCGAGCTTGGATCGATCGGTGCCGTCGAGATTGGTAAACCACGGTTGGGCCACACCCAGTTCGAGGCTGAGGTTGAAGTTCTCGGAAGCCACCTGATCGCCGAAGAGCAAAGCCAGGATAGCCGCTTGTCCGCGGCTTTCATTCGCCTGAAAAATACCGACAAGAAGAAAAAGAGAGGCGAATACGCTTTTGATTTTCATGAGAATGAATTAGAGGGTAAATATAGAAGAAAAGTGAACTGTGCCGGTGCAGTCCTGAACATCGAATCTGGCCTATGTCATTGCGAATTATTACTCGTGAGTAGGCTTAGAATTAAAATCGAAACTGTTCGATTGATCGCAGAATCGATTTTAATCCCTTTTTGTCTTGACACAAAAAGGGAGAAAAAAGTCAAGGCTGTATTTATTTCTCTGTGAAAACTACACAACACTACGCTACCTTACCCAAACTCGCAAACGCCATTAGCGGAAGCCGAGCTTCCGATGGCTGAGCTCAGACATGGGTGCGGTCACGCTTCGTTTATGTTTGTTTTCTATGAAAAATAAATAAGGCCGTATCCAAATAAAGTCAATGCTCATTTTTTGAGACTTTGATACTTCGAATTTCGATAGAAAATGAAATAATTCTCTTCTCTTCGTTAGGCCCCACAACTTTTCCCACCTTTGCACCCCATGAATTACTTCCTCTACCGCTTTAGCTGCGCGCCTATCAAGCCCACCACCGAGATCCTCACGGCCCGATTGGCCGAGCTGGACTTTGAGAGCTTTATCGAGAATGAACAGGGCACCGACGCCTACGTACCTGCCGATGTAGAATCGGAGGAGAAGGTGCAGCGCCTGATCGAATCGCTGGAGGGCACGATAACCTACGAGCGGGAGGAGATAGCCGAGCGAAATTGGAACGCACAATGGGAGGCCGATTATCAACCCGTATGCGTGGGCACGAAGTTCCGGGTGCGGGCGCCTTTTCACGAAAGTGACCCCACATTCGCGCACGAGATCGTCATTCAACCCCAAATGTCGTTCGGTACGGGCCACCACGAAACCACCTGGCTCATGCTGAAAGAATTGTCCGAATTGGACTGTAAGGGAAAGTCACTGCTGGATGCAGGCAGCGGCACGGGCGTGCTGGCCATCGC
>CAZYWJ010000077.1:0-1451 GCA_964651785.1 uncultured Cryomorphaceae bacterium | reverse complement strand
GAAGAATGATTGGGCCGTGCTGGTAGCTGGTAGCTAGTCGATAGTCGATAGTAGCCGGTTGATGGTTTTGCGTAGTGCGTCATGCGTAGTGCTTGATGCGAAGTGCGTATTGCGTCGAGCTGCGTAACGTCCTTCGACCACAAAGAGACCGTATGGACTTGAAAAGGATAACTAAACAGCCAAAATATCTCATGTACATACGGACTCCGCAGGGTAATCTTGGTTTTACCAAAAATCGGAGATTAGTAATTGTTCGGTGGCCGATTTTTCGTATTTGCTAATGTATAAACAGCTTCTCTTTATGAAAACCGTGAGGCATCTGACGAAAGAACACTATTTGTTTCTTTTTCATATTTCTATATCTATGTAAGTGCATTTTGCTTTATTTTGGGATAAACAATCATTAAGCTAATACTATGAATTTAACCCCATTGGGAGCACATGTGGCTCAGCAGGGAATACCTGAGCGCAGTATGGTAGGTCAGCGACTACTACAGGATGATAACATCAGAAATTATGTGGACGGAGGTTTGTGCTATGACTGTGTAGTCTACACGCGATTCTTGTTGGGAGCCAACATAGATATACCTTCGCTTTTAAACATCACGGCGCAAGACTGGCGGTCGCAATTTAATTTTTCAAGCAGCATGCAGTGGTATGGTGGTCCGATAGAATTCGGTACGGCCGTAGGGTTTGAGTACGTCTACAACAACGATGTTTTTCATGCTGCCATTTCAACCGGAGGCTATCGGGTACGCGGCGAAAACGGAGGAAAATTGGGTGCAGGGTGGATTTACCCCGGCGATGGAGATTTGGCAAAATTGGAGAGAGTGCGCGATGGCATATTCAGGCTACCCGGTGAAAAAATGGAGTTCAGGGTGCGATTGTCTAATCTTTAGCCTCTAGGTAATAATTGCACTTATCAAGATTTTCATAAAGAGGCATTTAGCCCTGCTTTGCCTGACTCTTTGCCAAATGAGATTATGTATATTTTCTGACGGCGAGCAGCAATAACGGCTTAAAGCGTATTGAGTATAGGGTATTCTGTATTCAGATGAGGCGTGTAAAAACCTTAATTCAGTTGTACATCTGTTTCAACAAGACGGTTCGGACGTCGTGCAGCAATAGCGGTGGAAAGAGTATCGCGTATAGAGTATTCAGTATTCAGTATTCAGTATTCAGATGAAGTGGGGTAGAATCCGATTGCGCTTGCAGCTTCGCTGCTTTAGGTACAAAGTGGACCGCTTGAGGTATGTTTAGAGGTCGGAGGCAGGAATAGTAGAAAGTGTATTTTCGGAAACTCACAAATAAGCGCAGCCGGCTATGAAAAAATACAGATTTTGGATCATCTTTTTAATCTCCACCCTTTCCTTCTATCTGGTTGGTGTCATATCAGGTTCAGATTGGCAAAGCCTCACTGCGGTGGTTACCGCCTTGGGGCTTGGTCTCGT
>CAZYWJ010000076.1:0-13720 GCA_964651785.1 uncultured Cryomorphaceae bacterium | reverse complement strand
TCCCGAAAATTGTATTCCATTACCATTTAATTAGAGGGCGCAAAGTTATTAAATCATCGGGGTTAAAGCATGATCATCTGTGCGGCATATCCCTTATCTTATGGTTATTATAAGTCAATCTATGTGTTGACATATAAAATCTAAGATCAACCTTTAAGTTTACATATTCAGATTTTCGTCAACTTATGTGCTCACTTTATACTATATTTGTCAACTTATAGGATGACAAAATGAAAAAAAGACGCTTGCAAATAAATCAACTAGAGTCCAAGATCAAATTGCTCACTCCACTAACAGATCAGCACAACCCGCCTTCCGGATGGATCAAAGCGTTGAGAACCGGTCTAGGAATGACACTCGAGCAATTGGCAAAAAAACTGGGTGTAAGTAAACAGAACATAAGCCGAATAGAAAAGAGAGAGCAAGAAGAAACACTGACGATAGCTAAACTGAGGGAAGTCGCGGCAGCCATGGATATGCATCTGGTATATGGCTTGGTGCCCAAAGAAAAATCCTTGGAAGCTTACATTGAAAAGAAAGCCCATGAACTGGCTACGCGAATAATTTCGCGAACCTCAAATACTATGAAACTTGAAGATCAAGAAAATTCCAATCAAAGAATTGAAAAAGCAATTGAAGAACGCACGGAAATGATCAAGCGCGAACTACCGAAAAGTCTATGGGATTAAATTGGAACGAGGCATACGGTCAAACTCCACTTGAAGAAGAAGAAAAGGAAGGGTTGCTAATTCCAAGTATTTCTACCAAAGAAGAATTGAATGAATTTGAACAGCAAAATATTGAAGAAGCGATTCAATGGACGATCGGTAGGTCTATGAAAAAGGAAAAAATTCTAACGGAAAAATTCATTAAGACTTTACATAAGAAAATGTACGCCGATGTATGGAAATGGGCAGGAGAATTTAGAAAGACTGATAAAAACTTAGGTATTGATAAGTGGCAAATCCCTTCAGCCTTAAAAGTACTTTGCGATGACACACTTTTTTGGATTGCCCATAATTCTTATTCTCCCGATGAAATAGCGATGAGGTTTAAGCACCGCCTGGTAAGCATTCACTGTTTTCCAAATGGTAATGGCAGGCATAGTCGACTAATGGCTGATCTAATCGCAGAAAAAATTTTTAACCGACCGATATTTAGCTGGGGATCAACAACAGAGAATTCCGAGAGTGAGCGCTCAGCATATCTAAAGGCAGTGAAACGTGCTGACCTGAACGATTATGATAGCCTAATCGAATTTGCTCGCTCTTAAAAGAATTGATTAGATGGAAGCCTTTTCACATCTCAATACCTGATTTACTATCTGATAATATTCCTACTTTAGCCGACCGATATGGCTTCTACACCTAATAAATACGCGAAAAGACGTGCTCGAACCAGCGCCATTTCCACGGTGATAGGAATAAGCTTGGTGCTCTTTATGTTGGGCATTTTGGCAATCTTAGTTTTAAATGCACAGAAGCTCTCTACCTACGTTAGAGAAAGCATTAGAGTAGAGGTATTTTTAGATGCCGACCTGAGCGAAGGTGAAGTAACTCGACTGAAGAAGGAAATTGACGCCGAGCCCTACTCCGGATCTACGGAGTACATCAGCAAGGAAGAGGCCGCCGCCCAATTGCAGGAAGACCTCGGAGAAGAGTTCATCGACTTTCTCGACTACAACCCTTTGCCCGGATTGATCGATTTGAGGCTCAAAGTTGATTACACCCATCCTGACAGCATTTCGGCAATAGCTGCTGAAATCGAAGGACGCGCCGGAGTAAGTGAAGTGGTTTACAGCCCTAACCTCATCAGACAAATTGAGACCAATATCAATAAAATTGGTATTGCCATTTTGGGATTCAGCGTCCTTTTGCTTCTTATCGCAATAGCTTTGATAAACAACACGATTCGACTCACCATTTACTCGAAGCGTTTTGTAATCAGAAGCATGCAACTGGTGGGAGCCACGGGAGCCTTTATTCAGCGACCATTTATATGGAATGGAATCCTGCAAGGACTGTACGCCAGCTTCATCGCCATTCTTTTAATCTTGGGAATTCTATTCGGCATTCGTCATGAAGTACCGGAGTTTTTTGAGTTCAATGACCTGATAATGTTTGTTAAGCTATTTGGCTTGGTAGCCCTTTTGGGGATGATTATTTCAGGAATATCTACGTTATTTGCAGTAAGGCGTTATTTGAGAATGGACGCATCTAAAATTTATTGAATCCGATGAGTACATCTGAAAACCAAGAGAAAGAGAGTTTTGCCCTGAGCACCAAAAATTACAAAGTGATGCTGATCGGCATTGCAGTTGTCATTTTAGGCTTCATTCTGATGATAGGAGGCGGAACGGAAGACCCAATGGAATTCAGCGAAGAGATTTTCAGCTTTCGCAGAATAACGCTCGCACCTATTGTAGTAATTATAGGTTATGTGGTCATTTTCTACTCCATTCTCAAAAAAGACACCTCCTCTCCCGCTGAATCATGAGCATTTTAGAAGCCCTTATTTTGGGCATTATTCAAGGACTTACGGAATTTCTTCCCGTGAGCAGCTCGGGACATTTGGAATTGGCAAAAGCCATAATAGGCGATGATATTGAAGCGGGTGAAAGCATGCTGTTCACTATTGCCCTACATGGAGCCACAGCCCTGAGCACTGTGGTGGTATTTCGATACGACATAGCCGATTTATTCACGGGAATATTCAAATTTCAATGGAACGAGAGCACCAAATTCGCCACGGCCGTTTTGGTCAGTATGATACCTGTATTTATAGTCGGAGTATTTTTCAAGGAAGAAATTGAAATGCTTTTCGAAGGCAATCTATTGTTGGTTGGTTGCTCGCTGATTTTCACTGCAGTTTTACTTTACAGCACCACCAGAATTCCCGCCAAGGAAGGGAAAGTAACCTTGGGCAGAGCCTTGTTGATAGGAATAGCACAGGCCGTGGCAGTGCTGCCCGGTGTCTCTCGATCGGGCTCTACCATTTCTACTGCGCTCTTGTCCGGAGTAAGTCGCGAACGGGCTGCGCGTTTTTCTTTCCTCATGGTTTTGCCCGTTATTTTCGGCGCCATGATTTTGGAATACAAAGATTTTCTCGAAGCCCAACCCTCTCGAAGTATCGATAATATGGCTTTGATTACGGGATTTGTTGCTGCTTTCATTGCAGGTGTTTTCGCTTGCCGCTGGATGATAGCCATCGTGAAAAAAAGCAAGCTCGACTACTTCGCTTATTACTGCCTCGCCGTAGGTCTTATCGCCATTGGTTACTCATTGATGGCATGAAGGATTACGGAAAACTTTCCGTCGAAGATTTTCAGAGCGGTCAAATGCTCTTGATCGATAAGCCGCTTACGTGGACCAGCTTTGATGCCGTGGCGAAAATCCGGTATGCGATTCGAAAGAAATTTAACCTAAAAAAGATCAAAGTCGGGCATGCCGGCACCTTGGATCCCTTGGCCACCGGCTTACTAATTATCTGCACGGGAAAATTTACTAAGCGAATCGCCGATCTGACCTTGGAAAACAAAACCTACACGGGAACTATTCGTCTCGGTACAACCACTCCTTCGTATGACTTGGAAACGGAAACTGAAAATCCTCAACCTACCGACCATTTGACTGAAGAGTTGGTCAAAACGGCCGTTGAGGAATTGAGCGGTGCTGTAATGCAGATGCCGCCGGTGTTTTCGGCAAAAAAGGTGGATGGAAAGAGAGCCTACATCTCTGCTCGTAAAGGAAAAGAAGTGAAATTGGAGCCTCGCCCCGTGGTCATCAGCAAGTTTGAAGTGGACTGCGCCTCACTCCCCGACGTGCGGTTTGAAATTGAAGCCAGTAAAGGAACCTACATTCGTTCCATTGCTCGAGATTTGGGGGAGGCTCTGAAATGCGGAGCGCACCTCACCGAATTGCGACGAACTAAAATCGGCGAATATTCCGTTCAAGACTCGATCGATCCCGTTGATTTTCAGCACATGATTAAGGTAAGGGACGAAGAAGTCTGAAATGTCTTAAAAAGCTCAACCATATTCATTAACTTTGCAGCCGCATTTTTTCGACCATAAAAACGCCTGCTGAATGAAACTTTCAAAGTTCAAATTCACCCTTCCTAAAGAACTTATTGCCCAATATCCTACCCCGAACCGCGACGAGAGTCGTCTTTTGGTCTTGAACCGAAAAACGGGCGAGATTGAGCATAAAATGTTCAAAGATGTTCTCGACTATTTTGATGAGAACGACAGCTTTGTGATGAACAACACAAAGGTTTTTCCGGCCCGACTATACGGAAATAAGGAAAAAACGGGAGCTAAAATTGAAGTGTTTTTGCTCAGAGAGCTGAATCGTGAAAGCTTATTATGGGACGTATTGGTAGACCCGGCGCGAAAAATAAGAATAGGAAATAAGCTCTACTTCGGTGAGAACGATGAGTTGGTCGCTGAAGTAATTGATAATACAACCTCAAGAGGCCGTACTTTGCGTTTCTTGTTTGACGGACCTTACGATGATTTCAAAAATACCATGATGTCTTTGGGCGAAACACCCGTTCCGAAATACATCAATCGCCCGGTAGAAGAACTGGACGAGGAGCGATATCAGACGATTTTTGCTTCAGAAGAAGGTGCAGTTGCCGTACCTACTGCAGGCTTGCACTTTAGCCGTGAGCTATTGAAGCGAATGGAACTGAAAGGAATTCACTTCGCTCCTATCACGCTACATGTAGGTCTTGGAACTTTTCGTCCCGTTGAAGTGGAAGATTTAACCAAGCACAAAATGGACAGCGAGCAGATGGCCATCAGCGAAGAATCTGCAAATATTGTCAACCAAACCAAACTTGCTAAAGGCAAAGTTTGCGTAGTCGGAACTACGGCAATGCGAGCAGTAGAAACTTCAGTTTCTACTGAAGGATTGTTAAAACCATTTGACGGATGGACCAATAAATTCATCTTTCCACCTTACGAATTCTCCATTGCCGATGCGATGATCAGCAACTTGCACGCTCCCGAAAGCACTTTGCTGATGCAAGTGGCAGCCTTTGGCGGATACGAAAATGTGATGGCCGCTTATAAAGTTGCGATCAAAGAGAAGTATCGCTTTCAGGCTTATGGAGACGCGATGCTGATTATCTAAGTTCATGTTTAAGCGTGCGGTAATCATCGTGGCGGGTGGAACAGGAACCCGGATGAAACTCAACACCGCTAAACAGTTTTTGCCTTTAGGCGAAAAACCCGTACTCCTTCATACGTTTGAAGCATTCAGGCTCTTTGATCCGAATCTTCAGTTTATTTTGGTTCTTTTTAAAAGCCTTCACGGAGAGTGGGCAAAAATTCAAAAAGAATATGGATTTGACATTGAACACACCGTTGTTGAAGGAGGTGAAGAACGTTTTCATTCCGTTAAAAACGGCATCGCCGCTGTCAAAGATTCGGTGGAGTTGGTAGCCATTCACGATGCGGTACGTCCTTTTGTGGCTGCTGATACCATAAGTCGATGTTTTGGAGCTGCCGCCGATAGCGGTGCAGCCATACCGGCCATTCCCGTTGTTGATACCATTCGCCGCACGGATGGAGCTTCCAGCCACACCATTCCCCGTAAAGAATTGGTAGCAATTCAAACACCTCAATGCTTCAAAGCAAGTATCCTGAAAAAAGCTTACGAAACGGAATATCAGGATTTGTTTACAGACGATGCTTCGGTGGTAGAAAGTTCAGGACATTCCATTGAAATTGTGGAGGGAAACAGAAGAAACATAAAAATCACTACGAGAGAGGATTTATTGATTGCAAATTCCTTCCTGAAAGGCTAACCTCATCGGCATTTTTCCGTATCGGAGACATGCCCCTCAAGAAGTCCGTTTTTATTGCTCTGATAGGTTTTGGTTTCCTCGCGGCAATCATGCTTTTTGCCGATCAATCAAAAACGGAAGATCATTTCATCAAATCCATTGATGATCAACTGTTGGTCATCGGTCATTTGGAAGCCGAAGCACCCTATAACTTTGCTTCCGACGTTGCGCTACTAGATGACGCAACTTTTACCGAAGTGAGCGGCGTTCCCACATTTGGCTTCAGCCCGAAAAAACATTGGTTGAGATTGAGAATACTCAATTTTGAGAATGAAGACATCGAACGCATTCTAGAAGTAAATAATCCGATTCTCAATGAGTGTTCACTCTTCGAAGTGGAAGGGGGTAAGAGCACGGCATTGTATCAAGCCGGCGATCAATTCAAATATCCTGAGCGCCCCATTGACCACCGAAATTTTCAATTTCCCATAAAAATAGATGCTAACCAATCGAAAGAGCTTCTCTTACGCGTTTCATCTGAAGGCGAGCAATTGCAAGTTCCCTTAAAGCTTTGGACCAAAACCGACTTAGAAAAACAAGATGGCACCGACAGACTGTTGCGAGGAATCTATTTTGGCATTATTCTGTTCGTTCTCATATTCAACCTCTTCCTGTATGTGATCATTCACGAAAAGAGTTCGCTTTTTTATGTGATTTACATCTTCGCATTGCTCATGCTACAACTTTCGCTGAGCGGATTTGCCTTTGAACATTTCTGGCCTTTATCGCCTTACTTGGCAAACATTGCCAATCCCTTCTTTGCCTCTATCAGCATTTTTGCTTTGATTCGCTTTACGCAGACATTTCTCAACCTCAAAAAGTTTTATCCGCTTATTTATAAGGTCTTGCACGTTATGGGTGGATTGGTTGCCCTGAATTCATTATTCGCTCTTATTTACACTCCTTTCTTCTTTAAATTATCAGTACTCAGTATCAATGTGCTGGCGCTAATTTTAAATGTTGCCATCATACCAATCGTGGTATTGGTAATCAAAAAGAAATTCAGGCCGGCTAAGTATTTTCTCTACGCTTTTATTATTCTGGTCGGGAGCGTTTTCTTTTTCGTTCTTAATAATTTCGGAGTACTACACAGCGATTTCTACGCGGCTTATGGTTTGCAAATAGGTTCGGCCATTGAAGTGATTCTCTTGTCCTTTGCCATCGTTGATAAATTCAAATTATTCAGAGAAGAAGCATATGAGCGTTTGAGCACTATAAACCTGATGAAGGCCAGAGCCAATGAAGAATTGGAAAAAGAGGTAGCCAATCGGACGAGAGAAATAATCGAGCAGAAGCAGGTAGTAGAAGAGCAAAAAAACGAAATCCTCGACAGCATTCGTTATGCAGAACGCATTCAGAAATCACTGCTCCCATCAGACGAAAAAGTGCGCAGAATTTTCAATAACCATTTTATACTGTTTCAGCCGCGCGATATAGTCAGCGGAGACTTTTACTGGGTAGGCGAAACGACTGAAGCCTTTCCATGGGATCTCGGAGACAACCTGAAACTCTTTGCTGCGGTTGATTGCACGGGTCACGGAGTGCCTGGAGCTATGATGAGCATGTTGGGTTATCAGGCTTTGGAGCAATGCAAATTACGCGCTGACATCACCAACCCGGCCCAAGCATTAAATTTCATTAATAATGCCATTGTATCATCTCTGAATGAAAGAAATGATGGCGACTTACGTGTAAAAGACGGAATGGATATGGTTCTCTGCGCTTTCAATGAGAAGTCGAGAGAATTGAGCTTTGCCGGAGCTAAGAACAATCTATACATCTTGCGAGATGGTGAGATGATTGAACTAAAAGGGGAGCGACTATCCATAGGCAATGGATTTATTGACGGATCGAAAGACGGCTTTAAGACCACTACGATTAGTTTACGCGAAAACGATTCCATTTACACTTTCACCGATGGATTCCCTGATCAATTCGGTGGCCCGAAAGAAAAGAAGCTCAAGTCAAGGAATTTGTTGGATTTCATTTGTCAGCTAAGCCGAAAAGATATGGAACTACAAAAACGAGAGCTGTCTGAATTTTTCACAAATTGGAAGGGACACGCTGAGCAAATAGATGATGTTTGCCTGATGGGAATTCGAATCAGTTAGTCCCGTCACGTGAGATGAAATGTAGACTTAGTATCATCGTTAAAAACTGAGATTTTCATTTCCGTTTGCAAGGCAAGGATATTGCTTTCAGACAATTCTTAGCAAAAAAATATCTACTCAAAACTTCCCGTTATTTTTCGGTCCTCCTTATATTGCCCGTTTTCAAAATCTATGTCATGCAGAAAATACTATTGTTCGCTTCCTTTCTTTTAATGGGAATTTTTACTCAGGCACAATCGGAACAGATTAAGCAGGCTTGGGACCTTTTTGAAAAAGACAAACTGAAGGAATCGCGAGAAGCTTTTGAGAAACTGCTTAATACGCCTGATGAAGCGCGAGCTCATTTAGGAATTTCCTTGGTGGATGCTGCCTTGGGCTCAAATAAAACCTTTTATCATTATGATCAGTTTTACAATTCTTCAAATAACGCAAGCTACTATCTTGATGCCCTCTGGTCATTCGATAACGGTCAACGCACGGAGGCTGAATTGGAATTTCTCGAATCGGTAGCCGAAAAATATAAAGGAACGCTCAGAGCCAAAGCTCTTCAGCACTTGGGCTATCATTATCGCAGTTCCAATAAAATGAAAAAAGCCGAAGACTATTTCTCACAGATTGGTGCAATTGAGAAATGGAATCTGGTTGGCGATTTTCAAAATATTTCAGAAAGTGGTTTTGACAAAGATTTTGGCGTCCTCGATCATCCCGAGCCGAATTATGAATTTGTAAATAAGCAAGGAGCAAAGGTCAAATGGTTTGATATAAACACGGCACGTTACGATAAGTGGATTGATTTTGAGTATCACTTTTACACCGCCAATTCCATCATTTACGCGCAAAATTTTATATCCTCTCCGTCTGATCAAGAAGTTTTCTTCCGCATAGGAACATCGGGATCGTTAAAATTTTGGTTGAACGACGAATTGCTTTTTCAAGAACGCGATGAGCGCAATAATGGAATGGATACCTATGTGTTTACCGGAAAGTTATCGGAAGGGAATAATCGCCTTCTGATTCAAATCGGTTCGAGTGAAATAGAACAGTCGAATTTCTTATTGAGAATCACGGATGAGACGGGCGAAAATATCGAAGGCCTATCCGTCAATACAACTTTTTCGGAATACGCTAAAGGGAATTCATCTTCGGAAATCATCGAAAGTCCTACGGTGGCGTATTTCCAAAAAGAGATTGAAGAAAATCCTGATCATCTTGAAAACTATTTAATTCTGGCTCAACACCTCTTGACGAATGATAAGAAATACGAGTCTAAAAAAGTTTTACTCGAAGCCCAAAAGAGATTTCCTGACAGTAGCTATTTATTGTTTCAAATGATTCAACTCTATTTACGAGATCAGAATCGCACGGCTTTGAGCAAAAGTCTTGAAGAACTCAAGCTGAAATTTCCTGAGCGGGCCTTATCTAGAAACTTGTTATTTGATGAGGCTTTGGAAATTGAAGATTTTGAAACGGGTATCGGAATTCTTGAAAAAATTGAAAGCGAACTGGGCGAAACTGCTGATGTGATTTCGAAGAAAATTGAAATAGCAGCGGGCAAAAATGAAAACGAACAAATTATCAAACTAGCTGAACGTGGATATGCCAAATACCCTGACAGCTATGAGTTTGTTTTGATGAAAAGCGCTATCGAGAATAAAGTAAATGGCAATAACGGAAGAGCCATTAAAGTACTGGAAAAATATCTGAAGGAGAATTATAATGAAAACGCTGCCAATGAGTTGCTTTCCCTCCAGTTTAAGGCAGGTGCAGTTCAAGACGGAATGAGATTGCTGGATGAGATGATAGAAAACAATAAGGTGGCTGTAGGATTTTTAAATACAAAGGCACTCGTTCAATACAATCTTAGAAATTACAATCAGGCTGAAAAAACGGCTAAACAGTGTATTGAGATAACACCTTACGTAGGTTCATATTATGTAAGATTGGGAGAAATCTATTCAGACGCCGGAAGAAAAACGGACGCTATTGAAGCTTATGAAAAAGCAATTTCATATGATCCTTATGATTATGAAACTCTTTCAGCCCTGCGACTGGTAAAAGGGAAAGAAGATATCTTCAAGCAATTTGAAAAACCCGATGTGTATGATATCTATGAAAAATCGCCTTCTGCAGAAGACTTTCCGGAGGATAACTCAATGATCTTGCTGGACGAAATCCAAAATGTGATTTACAGAAATGGCGCCAATGAATTCAAGCGGATTTTAGTCGCTAAAGCTTTTGATACGGAAGGTGTTAGTTCATGGCAAAACTTTACCATTCCTGTCTACGGAAATCAGGATGGCAGAGTAGAAAAAGCAGAAGTACTCAAGTCTAACGGTCAACGGTTGGAAGCTCAACAGAACGGAGCTGATATTGTATTCGACAATCTGGAGCCCGGAGATGCTATACACATTACCTACCGCCTGCAAAATTATTATTACGGAAAATTGGCTGACCAATTTTGGGACAGGTTTTACTTTTCTTATTGGGGACCGACCCAAAAAGCACAATACAATTTATTGATTGAAGGTGGCAAAGAGTTCGATTACAAAACGGTCAATTTTCAATTGGAACCTACCATTACTGAGATTGAGGAAGACGCCAAATTGTATAAATGGGAATTGACGGATATTGAAAGAGTAGAATACGAGCCGGGGATGCCTTCGCTGGTAGATGTGGCAAAGGTGCTGCACATCTCAAGCATTAAAGATTGGGATTACATTGTAGATTGGTACGAAGATCTTTCAAAAACCAAAGCCAAAATAAACTACGAAGTAGAAGAAACGGTAGCAGAGTTGTTTGAAGGAAAAAATCTCAAAACCGAAAAAGAAAAGGCTCAACTGATATACAATTATATAGTTGAACAAATTCGATATAGCTCGGTCTCATTTATTCAATCGGGCTTGGTTCCGCAAAAAGCAAGTGATGTTATAAGCAGAAAACAGGGTGATTGTAAAGACGTATCAACTTTGTTTGTCTCTATGTGTGAAGCAGTAGGAATCGATGCGCATTTGGTTTTGGTAAACTCCAAAAACAACGGATTCAATGAAATGATGCTGCCGGGTATAGAATTCAACCATTGCATTGCTAAGGCAAATCTTGACGGTGATGATTACTACATAGAACTCACGGACGACAATTTACCTTTCGGAGCGTTGTACCCTTCGGTTAATAATGCCTTCGTTCTTGATATTTATAAAAATAGTGACAAACCGTCGGAGGCGAAGTTTCTTTCCGACTCCAATAGGATGAAAAATCGCGTGGTGCGAAATGCTACCGTATCTCTTGAAGAGGATAAAATGGTGGTGAGTCGCGATAACGTGAAAATTGGAACCGCAGCCTCCGGTATGAGAAATAGTTTTGAAAACTTAGGTGAAGAGGCTCGCATAAAAGAAATGCGTGAAGCTGTTGCTACGGATTTCGCGGAGATTGAATTTACGAATGTTGAATTCATCCGAGGTATTGATGATCTGAGCGATTCCGTTTTATATCATTATGATTTCAAAATACCATCAGCACTTACCAGAATTAGTGGTATGGAGATAATATCAGTTCCACTGACAGATAAAATTGAATCTTTAGCCTTTATGTCGTCAGACGAGCGATATAATGATGTTGAAATTTGGTCTGCTTTTACCTATGAAGACTACGAAGAGACCGTTCGAATCAAAATGCCGTCAGGAAAGACTACCCAGCTTCCCGAGAATCTCATCTTGGATTCAGATTACCTGCGTTACGAGCTGAGCGCTAAAATGGATGGAAAGGATATTGTGGTAACGAGAAAATTCAAAGTCTTACAGGATACAGTACCCGCCGAAGATTTCGTTGCTCTGAAAGAACAGTGTCGAAAAATTATCAAAGCTGATGATTTGAAGTTGGCACTCAATTAGGCCAAACCTCAAAATACTGCGGCAAAGCCAAAAACAGCATAGAAAAAAGGGTCAATAGAAAAATAAGTTTCCATACCCATTTCAACCATATGTTGTAGGGAATCTTGGCTATCGATAATATCCCCATGGTAACTCCGCTGGTGGGAATGATGACGTTTAACAAACCATCTCCGAACTGGAAAGCGAGCACTGCCGATTGACGCGCAATGCCTAAAATATCGGCCAGCGGTGTCATGATAGGCATGGTAATGGCTGCTTGGCCCGAACCCGACGGAATGAAAATATTCAATGCTCCTTGTACGAAAAACATCATTTGAACACTTACCGTATTTGGAAAATCTTCGACTCCGTTTGCCATGGCATAGAGAACCGTATCGATGATTTTTCCATCTTCGGCCACCACAAGTACCGCTCTGGAAACTCCGATTATGATAGCCGCCGTGAGCATATCCTTCGCTCCGTCGGTAAATGACTTAACCGTTTTTGATACGCTCATTCGCGTTACGAGTGCCGAGAAAATTCCCAGTGCTATAAACAAGGCCGATATTTCATCAATGTACCAACCCCATTCATTGGCTCCGACCATCAATAGAACTATGGCCACCAAAAAGAGGAGTAGAACCAGCTTTTTCGAAAGATCTAATTTGGGTGGCTCTTCGGTTTCGAATGCTTCCCGGTCATCATTGGTGACTAATTTCTTCTCCGGATTTCTCTCCAGCTTTCGGATGTAGAGCATGACAAAGGCGATGGACACTGCTGTAAAAACCGCCCAAACAATCCAGCGATAGCCTGCCCCACTCCCAATGGGTAATTCGGCAATTCCTTGAGCAATACCCACGGTAAACGGATTTATTGCTGCACCGGCAAAGCCTGCTGCCGAACCCAAAAACGGTATCGCCACGCCCACCAAATTATCATAACCCATACTTCGCGCAAGCGGGATGGTAATCAGAATGAAGACCAAGTTTTCTTCTGACATACCGAAGGTGCATCCAGCTAAAGAGAATATTATCATTAATAAAGGAACCACCAGATGTTTGGAAGCCGGATTGCGCTCGGCATATTTTAATACGGAACCCAAGCCTGCATCTAAAGCTCCCGTAGCCGTAAGAATGGAAAAAGCACCCCCAACCAAAATGACAAATGCAATGATGTGAGCAGCGCCCACAAACCCTTTGATCGGTGCCACTAGCAATTCGCCGAAACCCTGAGGGTTTGCCTCAACGGATTGGTAAGTTCCGGCCATGACCACGGTGCGACCATCAACCATATCTCTGCCGTATTCCCCGGCAGGGATAATCCAAGTTAAAATGGTGAAAAGAATTAAGACCAGTGAAATGATCACCAGGGCATCGGGAGACTTTTTCAGCACTTTCTAGCGAGTTTTAACAAAACGCGAAACTACCGTTCTGTTGGCATCGCCCAAAATAATCAAGTGAAATCCTTCAGGTAGACTTGCTACATCAATTTTACTTAATCCGGTCAAACTTCCGCTTTTCTCCGTTCTTCCCGTGGCGTCCACAATTCGATATTGACCTTGAGTCCAAGAATACTCTAAAGATAAATTTATCACATCGCTTGCCGGGTTGGGATAAATTGAAAACTCTTCCGCATCGATTTCAGTTAATTGAAGAGGCTCTCCGGCAGACATGAAGAGTTCACCGTTATCGACCCACCAATTTTCCCAGTTTCCGCCTTCGCCCGTAGTCCAATTATTCAAGTCGAAATAGTTTTCTCCCGAGACCGTTCCCGGAACTTTGTAGACCTTCACCGCTTCCTCATCCCTGTTCCAAGTCAGTGGAATATCTTGCTCCATTACTTCGGGTCCCATTGTATTGGCAGGGTTTTCCTGAAGGAAATAGACATAATCAT
>CAZYWJ010000075.1:0-13989 GCA_964651785.1 uncultured Cryomorphaceae bacterium | reverse complement strand
ATGATTATAAGATTACAAATTCATTCGAAGTCATGGTTAAATCTTGCGATGACGGTAGATTGATGTTAGGATTTAATAGTGCTGCCATGGAAAAAGATACGGTAGCGTGTCAAAACAGAGGTGAAAATTTGCAATGCGCAACCATTCACTTCAAGATGCTCGATTCTCCCACCGAAGGCAGTCCTGGTCGAAGTTTGGCTGGTTTTGCTTGGCTACTCGTACCTGTGGCAGGTTTAAGCGGTCTCATTCTATTGCGCAAAAAGGAGAAAAGCTTTCACAGTGTTGTGAATGATGACGGGGGAATACCTATGGGAGATTTTCGCTTTTATCCGCAAGAGCAAAAATTGAAAATTGAGCAAGAGACTATCTTACTCACTTATCGCGAAAGTAAACTACTCGACTTTTTGGTGCACCACATGGGTCAGGTTCTCGCTCGTGATGAAATCTTGGCTGCAGTTTGGGAAGAAGAGGGTATTATAGTAAGTCGCAGTCTCGATGTTTTCATATCTCGCCTGAGGAAGATTTTAAATAAGAACCATTCTGTCGTCATAAAAACTGTACATGGTGTGGGCTATCGATTAGAAGTCAATGAGCAATAAGTTAACGATTGAGGACTAATTGACTCTTTATTTTCCGATGCCAAATGATTTCAGTTATCCCTTTCGTAGAGTATGCACGAACGGTGTACGAACTATCCGTCAAAATCGAGGAAGAAATCAAAATCTCTTGCGAAAAATCCTCCGTATACCAGATCGTATTTTTCCTGCCGTCAATTATTTCGATTTTGTTCAAACCGCCGGTATACTCTACTTTATACGGTGAAAATTCAGCTGAATCTTTTAGAATGCGTACATCATTTTGCCAGTAAAATTCGCTAAAATCCTCTTCAATTTTTACAGAGGTAAAAGTGGAGTCAGATACTACTTGACTAAATGAAGAAAAGGGTAAAATCAGCAGGAGCAATATGGTTAACACTTCATTCATAGCGGCCTTGGTAGCTACTAAGTTAATTTATTTACGTGATTTTCCAAGATATCGGGTAGAAATTTCCGTGTTAGTCTGTTTAAAGCGATAGGATGATAGAGCTTAGTTATATTCAAACATTCACTATAAGACATACTTTCGTTTCATTTGTAAAAAAATAAATGTTATGAGATTGCCGATCATTAAGCATTTGAATGAATTCGTTAAGGACAATGATGAAGACTTCATTCACGAAACTATTGCGGTTCTGGAAAATTTGGCGGAAGCCAAAGGAATAAAAGATGAAGAACTTGATGTTATGGGTGAGCTTTTATCTAATATGTATGGCGCACTCGAAGTGCGAAAACTGATTGAAGAGCAGGGGCTTTCCGATAAGGATGCCTTAAATACGTTTATGAAACGAGTTACCGGGGCTATTGAAAAATAAGCTTGTCTTTGAATTAAAATTCTTCTTCCTCGTCTTGTTTTTCATTATTCCTCCGGCCGGTCTTTAGCACGGTGAGATATAGGATGGATTGAAACTTGCAATTTACAAGTTGAAATATCTATCCAACTATGTTGAATAATCAAAATATCATTGCCTGCTTTTCCGCTTTGCTGGCTGTACTATCGTTACAAGCTCAAAACAGAACACTTCAATACGACTATTCCAATAACAGGTTCGGCCAGAACCAACCGCTTCCTGCTGAAGAGCCTTGGACATTATCAGGCCAATTGCCTAATGGAATTGATATGGTCGAAGTAACTATTTATCAGTCGGATGAATTAGATGATGACCCTATTTATTCTTCGGAATACAGGCTGCCGCGAGGAAATGAGTCCGATCAGTTTACTATTCCGATTAATCGAAATTTGCGTGGAAATGAGACGTATACCATTACCATCAGCTACTTTAAGCGCGCCGGCGATAGTGAAGTGCAGCGGTTGAGACAAACCGTAGTTAATTCCTTGCGATCATATATCGAAATAAGTTCGGTAGCCGATAAAAATGACATTGAGCTAACCAAACATCCGCAGTTGATGATACAAGACATGAATCAGATTGTGGATGATGGATTGTCCCTCTATCGAAGCAAAGTGGGAAATGAATTTCCCGGTTTTTCAGAAATTGTATATGACAAATTGGAGCAAATTGATGATCTGTCACTTCGCAAGGCCAAGTTTAATGTTTTTAATAAGGATGAAGATCAGAATGAGCGACAGAAGCGTGTTCAATATTTTAACGAGAATATTGATCAATTGGTCAATTTGGTGGAGCGGGAAACTTCTCAATTTCTGGGGAACGAATTTTTTGTACTGGAACAAGTCAGAATCGTTCGGGATTACAGGACGGAAAAAACCCGAAATGTAATTCCCATCAATGTCGGTTATGCTGCAGTATTCAGCTCTAACCAATTTAATGATTTAGAAGATTTTGATAATAGTCAATACGATGGTTCCGTAATGGTCGGACTTTCCGTCCCCTTAGGAAATCCTTACCTCAGTGATAAGTTCTGGCACAACAGTTCTATTTCCGCAGGGGTGCTGTTGCAGAATATCGAATTTGCCGATGTGGAATACACGGGCCCCGTAGTGGATACTCCGCTTTACCTGGCCTACGGATATAAAACCGCTTATTTCATTCGTCTCAATGTTGGAACGGCCATACTCACGGAGAAAGGTGGAAATGACAAAATAGAGTTCAGCCCGTTCATCGGAGTTTCAGCCGAAATAAATCTGTGGCTCGGACTAAGCAGATAAAAGCAAAAACCTTGGAATTGTGAAAAAACTCTTTATTCTTATTTGTTTTATTATTTCTACAGCGTCATTTGCTCAGCGTGATATAAATCACTGGCAGCTATCTTTGATGGGCGGTGGTTTTTATTTCAGTGAATCCGTATCAAATACATTGGAAGATGTCGATGAACCCGGGTATTATTCATTGGGATTGCGTTTACAAAAAAGACTGGGAGCCGATTTTCAGGTCGGTCTGTCTTTTTTAGAAAATAGATTCCGTGAAGATTTTGACTCGGGTGTGCGAATGACAAACCTGAACTTGGCTTATAATTGGGATAATGGTTATTTACTGAGTCAAAGAGCTATTGTAGCTCCTTACCATTTGGCAGCAGTCGGGCTCAGGACAACTTCCTCCGATACCGATATTGATTTAGA
Source organism: uncultured Cryomorphaceae bacterium (assembly GCA_964651785.1). Lineage (GTDB taxonomy): Bacteria > Bacteroidota > Bacteroidia > Flavobacteriales_D > Cryomorphaceae > JAKVAV01. The sequence goes on along the minus strand of CAZYWJ010000075.1, from coordinate 10,854 downwards.
AAACACGACGGGCATTGTTTCAGTAGAGAATGGATTGAAGATAAGGTTGGGAGATGATTGGAGTACCCAAGTCGGATTTGTATACAATTGGAATAGCGAAAACGAGAAATTTGATAATGTTTTCAATTCCGAAAACAGCTATGGAGTCAGACTAGGATTGAGTTTTCACTTCGGTCAAGTGCAAACAAATTATCGGGGTCCTGTCTTCAATGCGGGAAGGTCATATGGTGAAAGAGACATGTCTTATTATGATTTTAACCAAAATTTCGTGTATCTGGCTCTGAACGGTGGAATTGCGAGAGAGGTTTCCGTTGATCCGTCCATCACGATCGATGTAGCTATGGCCAAGCGCGGAATGGAAGTTATGTCTAGCGAAGGAATTACAAGCATGATTTTTCCAAACGATAGCTTGTTTCAATTAATCGGTGATAATAATCATCTTGACTCCCTATACGAAAGCAGGGGGGATGTAGTGAAAATTTCTCAAACCAGCCTCACTAGCCTTAAGCAAGCTTCCGATCACAGTAGTAAAAGTGATATGAGTTTTGGCGAAAGGGTGAAATCTGCTTCTCAAGATGAAACGGATCTGGTTGATCGTCAGAACCGATTGATTGAAAATCAGAATGAGTTTATCAGGATGTTGCTTAATTATAGTCAGACTGATTCGCTTAATCCAGAACGATTTAGGATGGAGACGAATTCCATCTCTGCCGAAAAACGAAGTTGGAAAAAACAAGGTGCAGATACAGTCATGTCTTACACGGAGGAAGATTCCGCAGCTTTGGAGCGCGTTACATCGATTGATTCAGCTCATGTAACTCAGTGGGACGAAGAGGTAATGGAAAATGATGGTAGTGTAAATCGAAGGAGCGATATCAAGCAATATCAAGACAGCTTAAGTAAGTTAAGAACTGAAAATGCGCGATTGCGCAATGAGCCGCCGATTGAAAGTGAAAAGAAATCACAAAAAAGCGGTGAAAACTCTCATTCAAAAAGTAATACAGGTCAAGAAGATAGTACACAAGCCTTGGCAGAACTTCGAGACCGCATGAGTAGGTTAGAAGAAGAAAACAAACGATTACGCGAAACGTCTCAATCAGAAAGTTCTGAGATGACTGACGCAGATCGAGCACTATTAGAAGAAACCAAACGGAGAAACGATTTGTTGGAAGATCAGATAAGGGCCACGCAACAGTTAGCCGAAAAGAATGCTGAACCAACCGAAGTCGTGATTGATGATAATCGACGCAATGATCGGAGCAAAGTTAACCTTCAGCCCGGTGTCGTAGTGCCGGTAGGTGGTGGTGGCTCCGGAAATGACAATGAGGAAGTCTTGGAGAATCAGGAAAAGATGCAAGCTCGATTGGATTCCCTCTCGCAAGAGATTGCCAAACTAAAACAAGAGCAGCCGATGGATAGCACTTCGGCAGTAAGTTCAGGTCGAAATTATTCAAGTTCGGTTTATAGAACTGAAATGCAAGATGCTGATTCCATCGCCGCTGATACCTCTTTGTCGAATTATCCGACAGATACTTTGAGAAATACTGATCATACCCTCGAAACGGATTCCTTATTGGAGAGTCAGAATTACAAGGTGGATAAGGAAAGATCTACTGAACCTGAGATGCAATTGGACGAAACGGATGTTGCAGAAAACTATTCGGGACAGGCCGATACTAGCGGTACGGATAAAAAACAGGGCGATGAGACGAAGTCCCGCTCAAACAAAGCAGATTTAAAGCAAAATTACCCGGTCCAAATATTTTTTGCGCTGAACAGTAGTGGTCTTTCCGGAGAAGCTAAAAACCGGCTCAAAAAAGTGGTAGAAGAATTGGGTTCTTCAGAAGAATATACAATTGTTTTAGAAGGCCATACTGATAAGAGCGGAAATGCTGATTACAATGAAATGCTTAGTCGTAGGCGTGCTGATGCCGTACGTACGTATTTTGAGGAAAATGGTATAGCTTCTGAACGTATTAAAATAAAACCTTTGGGCTCCAAACAAGCCGATAAACAATACAACGAGTCGAGCAGAAGGGTGGATATTACTTTAAAATAAAATCTGCCTAAACAAAAAAGCCGCCTTGTTTTTGAAGGCGGCTTATTGATTTTATTCCGTGTCGATTGTCTTAACATTATCATCCAAAACTCGCTCAATTAACATCCTTCTCGGGTCGAGGACTGCTTTCGCCGGAAGGCTGTCAACCACGATTGAAACGGTCGAGTTCTCATCGTTGAATTTGACACGCTTCCAAGCCATAAGTTTTTCTTCATCGCTGTCGGCGTAGACTCCGATATCGATCCACTCTTTCAATTCTACTTGAGTTTCATTTCCTAAGGTATCGGCGTGGACTTTTCTGGCCATCACATCCATTTCCACTTCGTATCGTCCGTCGGATAGTTCGGTAGCGCGCGCTTCTTCCAAGCGTAGGTCGTAAAGCGTAATCTCTTTAAACCAATCGTCGATGAGGTATTGCAAGCTGTCGGGCACCCGCGGCTCCAAATGGCGCAGGAAGTCGTAGGAATTTGGGTAAGGCGGCTCGGCATATCTGTATTCTGCCAAGAAGGAACGAAGCGCGGCATTCACCGAATCGGCGCCAATATAATCCTGTAAGGCATATAAAATCACAGCTCCTTTTCCGTAATGGATGTATCCCTGATTTTCGACTTTGTAAAGCGGAAGTTCCTTTTCACTCTCAGTGGTTCTTCCGCGCAGGTATCGGTTGAAGTCGTACTTCAGGAAGTTTTTCATCTTCATGTCGTCCGCATCCTGCTTCATGGTCATGAGGCTTGAGTATTCTGAGAAGCTTTCGGTAAGCATGGTGCCGCCTTGCATTTCAGCAGGCGTTTCTTGATGCGCCCACCATTGGTGCGCCATCTCGTGGGCGATTACGGCATCCACCACATTGTTTTCGGTCTCATCTTCCAGATTGGTTATAAATCCAAAGCTTTCCGAATAGGGCATGGTTCCGGGGAAGGCTTGCGCAAAAGTGGAGTATCTGGGAAATTCAAGAATGCGCGCCTGTTTGTGGTAATAAGGTCCGAAATGCTCTTCGTAATAGGCCAATGATTTCTTCACCGCGTCGATCATCTTTGGTACGTTGACCTCATGATCGGGGTGGTAGTAGATCTCCACGTCAATATCATTGTACTTTTCTCGCGCTACCTCGTATCTCGCCGACATGAAGTTGTAGAAGTTGAGCGAAAGTTGGTCCAGCTTGTAATGGAAATAACGACGACCGTCTTCTTCCCATTCTTTAAGCAGGGAGCCCGGGGCCACCGCTATTTGATCGGATGAAGTAGAAATGATGGATTCCACTTTTACCCAATGAGCCAAATCGCCGGTGATGTAATTTTTGTGGCAAAGCTCTCCACAATCTCTGACCAGTTCGGGTGTGCGCTTCTTTCGCGGAAGACCGAATTTCTTTCGATCATTCTTATCGCTTATTTCAACGGAAGCTGAATACCCCATGGAAGGTAGAATCTGAGCATTATTCAAAAACGTTCCGTTCGATACGATGCTCGTATTCCCGCGACTGTTCTGAAATCCTCGGGTGATGTAATTATTTGTGATTTTGATTGTCTTCTGTTCTCCCGGTTGCCAAGGTTTGTCGAGTGTATAAATTTGAAATCCACGGATAGAGTCATTCATCGCTAGTTTAGCGCCCGGAATGTCAATTTCGGTTTCCCAATCAGAACTCAAATTCATAAAAATGCTATCAAGCGCTACTTCTTCGTCGTTTTCGAAAATGGCTTCCGCTCTTACGAAAAGGTCTCGCTCATCGGGGAAGATGTCGATTTCATACTTGATGGAAGTCATTACCGGAAGGGGCGCATCTTCGTACTTTTTATACATTTTTTCATAGTTCACCCTTTCCTCGTCAATGGTGCTGATGCTGTCGTATTCATTCAAAATTTGCGTATTGTAAAAAATCCAACCCGCTACGAGAAGCCAAGCTGCGGCGATGATTCCGAATTGTATCCTGAATCGACCTTTAAAATTCGCCATGGCCGTCTTAAACTTATCGCGAAAGCCCGATACGGCACTTCGCGGCCAAAACATGGCAGCTTTTGCCAAAAGGATAAGTGCAAAGAGAATCCAATATAAATCAAACCAAAGTGTGCCACGCATGCCCGGTCCGAATCCGCTCATATCGGAATAGAAAATTCCCGGCGAGGCACCCGGCTGAAGCATATTCGATTGGATTTCGAGTACCTCGTTGATTAATATCCCCCAGCCGATAAAAAACAGTAAACCCAGAAAGTAACCGATATATCTGTTCTTCACTAAGGTTTGAATAAATACAAAAAGCGAGGCGAGTATAATGTAACCCGGTAGTTCGTCTACAAAGAAATCGATGAGGTAAACATCGAGCTCGATATGTGTATACCCTCTGAAAAGCTGAGAGAGAATACCCATGACGATAAAAATGAACTGAAGCAGTACCGCCACACTGACGAGCGATGCCATCTTTGCCAGAACTGAAGCGAAAGTACTGTGGGGCGTGGCGTTTATCACTTCTTGGATATTCGACATCCTATCCCTCCACACCAGCTCACCACTGAAGAAGATTACGATGATGATCATGAAAAGTCCCGTCGATCCCGAAATATCACCAATGACTTTATAAGTTACCGGATAGCTCTGCAAGCCGAAGTATTCGTAACCTTGGAACAGGCTCGTCAGCAAGAGTATAATTCCGAATAGGGCGAGAATTCGGAAGGCCGTACTCTTGATAATACTGATGAAACTCGTTTTGAAGAAACTTTTGAATTGAAGCCATCCCAGGCTTCCGCTAAAATCTTGATCTACCTCGGGTTTCTCTAGATCAGCTACTACCGTGGCTACATCAGGAGTAACCCCTTTCTTTTTGCGGTACTTCAGTTTTTCCCGAAAGGAGAAAACTTTATAAGAAATAATCGAAATGACGACGCCTACCGTTAACCAAATCAAACGGTTTTGCAAAATCAATCCTTCAAAAGCGGGGCTCAGCTCATTCCTTTCGGCAGGAGTGAAATAGCGGCTATAAACGCTGTAGGTTCGCACACTGAAGATGTCGATGAGAGCCGCCAGCTTCTCATTGTCGATGTCAGACATGAAGGTGCCTGATACAGCGTACCCTATAAAAAGTGCAATAGCTCCTACAAAAGAGATGACGGTACTTTTGAAATGATGAGCGAGAAAAAAAATGATTGATCCTGCGATGAACATATTTGGCAGGATGAAAATCAGATAGTTTGAAACGATTGTTTCAAAGAAAAAAGGCCCGATTCTGTCGGCATCGATCCAGCCCACCAGAGGCCCCACAATGGAACCGACCCAAGCTCCGAAAAAAATACCCAATAGCGGAATGGTAGAAAGGACGAGAGCACCGAAAAATCGACCCCAAAAGTATCCGCTCTTTTTGATGGGGAGCGAAAACATGATTTCGTTGAACTGATTGTTGTGGTCGCGCAGGGCGGCATTATTAAAAAAGGCCGCAGCAATCAACAAGCCGACAAGGCCGAAGAGCAAAACTAAATTGGTGAGAGCATATGGACTGTTTGTGTAAACATTTCCCACGGCACCTCCGACCGTTAAATTATCGCTCGCCACGAATCCAAATGCAATTAGGGCAACCAGCAAAAACAAAACGTACACCATCGGACTTTTGAAGGCCGATCTGAGTTCCAGCTTAAAAAATTCTCCAAACATGCTTAGACGGTTTCGGGTTCGTTGATTTTTACAAAGAAAACGTCTTCGAGATTCGGCTCCACTGAGGTAAACCCTTCTCCCGGGCTGGTGTCGCTAAGCACGTGAATTTGCGGACGACCGGCTACCATCTTATCGCTGATTACGTTTATGGATGTTTTGAGCTCTTCCAGCTCTTCACGCTCAACAAGCTTCATCCATACCTTGCCGCGTAGTTCGTCGATTACGGTAAACGGAGAGCCTTTGTACATGATCTTTCCCAAGTTCATGATGGCCATGTCAGAGCAAAGTTCCCTCACATCTTCGACGATGTGGGTGGAAAGAATCACAATCACTTCTTCGCCTACGTCGGCCAAGAGGTTGTGAAAGCGATTTCGCTCACCCGGGTCGAGACCGGCAGTCGGCTCATCGACGATGATCAGTTTCGGATTCCCGATCAGCGCCTGTGCAATACCTACGCGTTGCTTCATCCCACCGGAAAAACCTTTGACGCTTTTGTTTCGCTTGTCGTAGAGATTGACTTTTTGCAAGAGGTATTTGACCAATTCCTTTCGCTCCTTGCCGTTAGAAATTCCTTTTAGAATGGCAACGTGATCGAGTAACTGCTCTGCCGTAACTCGTGGATAAACCCCAAATTCCTGCGGCAAATACCCCAACTGCTTCCTTACCTCAATGGGCTGATTCAGCATGTCGATGCCGTCCATCATCGCCGAACCCGAATCGGCTTCCTGCAAAGTGGCCAAGGTTCTCATCAGGCTCGATTTCCCGGCGCCATTCGGCCCGAGCAGGCCAAACATGCCGTTATTTATTTCCAGTGAAACATCATCGAGGGCTTTGACGCCGTTTGGGTAAGTTTTACTCAGGTTTTCAATGCGAATCGTTGCCATCAGTTTGGATTTTAGGTGCTGCAAAATAGAAAGGGAACACCGGAGAGATAAAACTTTTTGATGGAATGTTTTACACAACTGTTGATAGGTGGAATCTTATGACGGACGGTTAAATGGAAGTTTTGCCAAGCTAAATTGAAATGTTCTGGAAAAAGCAGAGATAATGTAACAAATATGTTGCAAAAGAGTAGTATATTTGTTGGAAAGATAAGGTCATGGCCAAGGATAAAAAGTCATCAGTTAAAGAATATGCCCAAAAAGAGCCCGCTCCCAGTGTGGTAAATGAAATTTCCATTTCAGGTATGACTTACCAACGTTTCAATCGTTCGTCCAGAATGAATTTAATCCGCGAAAGAATCCCATTTGATGCCTTGGAAGCACTCGTAAAGCGATCAGGCCTATCCATAAAGTTATTTCTGCAACGGCTCGAAATGCCCCAAACCACCTACAATAAAAAGAAGCGTGAGAATGCTTTGCTCGATCGAAGAGATAGCGAGCTAGTTTTAATTTTGGCTGAGGTGCTTGATTATGGTTTGGAGGTTTTCAATGGTGAAGAAGATAAATTTCACCGCTGGCTCAAAAAGTCCAATTATTCTTTGGGTGGTGTTAGCCCTGAGTCTTTATTCGATTCCATTACAGGTATAGAAGAAGTAAAATTTGCTCTCAACCGTATAGAGCACGGCGTTTTCGCTTGATGAAGGTCTACCGTATTGTACGCGAAAAATATTTGGATTCCGTCTTAAGTGGAAAAGGAGCGCAATTTTCAGAAGGTTTTCGCTGGAACAGTTTTGGGACTCCGTTGGGTTACACGGCAGAATCGCGCTCTCTTGCGGTTTTGGAAATAGCCGTACATCTTGATCTTTCGGAAGATCTTCCGAAGGATCGATTCATCGTTGAAATTGATATCCCTGATAACTTGAAAGTTCTCATTCTCAATGAACGGGACTTACCAAAAAATTGGAGCGCCAAACCTCCGGAACGTGGTACACAGGTTATCGGAGATAATTTTGCCGCCGAGGCAAAAGCCGCAGTTCTAAGTGTTCCAAGCAGCATTATACCCGAGGAGCGAAACTATCTGTTGAATCCTTTACATTCTGATTTCTCAAAGATCACCGCTCGTAAGCCCGGTATCTTTCACTTTGATTCCCGCTTGGGTTTTTAGGCTTGAGGAATAGAGTTCGTTTATTTCTTGATTGATTTCTACCGGCAGTTAAGTACGTTGATCTGATTACTTTTATCGCATGGAATTAATCGAAGCTTTTCGCAATACCGAATCTCTGAAGGATGTAGCCACTGAGCATCTGCAATTCATGGCCGCGAATGGTAAAATCAGATCATTCGAGAAAGGCGAATATCTTTTCAAAGCGGGCGACAAGGCAGATGAACTCATTATTGCCCTCAGCGGAAGGTTTAGAATTTTTTTCAGTCAGAATGGTCAGACGAGGGAGGTGGCCATGCTTATGCCTTATGAAATAAGTGGCTTGCTACCATACAGTCGTATGACCCACGCTCAGGGAGCTTGCGAGTGCAGAGAGGCAGGCGAAATCTTTGCCTTGCATCGGGATTACTTTCGTGAAATGATCGTAGATCACCACCCTCTGGCGGAAGCCTTAGTACACCACATGGCCTCACGAATTAGGGATTTCACCAAAATGCGAATGCAGGACGAGAAGCTCATTTCGCTCGGAAAGCTTTCTGCAGGATTGGCACACGAACTCAATAATCCCGCGGGCGCCATGGTGCGAAGTTCAGAGGAACTGGTGAAACACCTCAAACTATTGCCGGAAGGATTCAAAGCCGTGATGAAATCGAATCTGGATCCCGACAAAGTGGATAAGGTGAATGATTGGCTCTTTTCTATTTTGGAATGCGAGCGCCCTTCGCTCACCCTCAGTGAGCGCAGCCGACGCGAGGATGAGATTGCCGATATCCTGGAAGACTTTGACTTGGACGATCCTTATGTGATGGCCGAGGAATGCGTTGATTATGGTCTTTCCGTTTCCGACGTTGAGGACCTCAAAGAATTGACTGGCGATAGAGACTTTAAAACCGTTCTGCATTGGGTGGTGAATAATTTAAGCACCGAGCGAATGGTAGAAGAAATTCATACTTCCGCCGAGCGCATTTCTACTTTGATCAAAAGCATCAAAGAATACAGCCACATGGATCGAAATCAGGACCGGCAGGAAGTTGATATAAATGCGGGATTGAAAAGTACGATTACCATGCTGCGTCATAAGGCCAAGCACGGCAAAGTAGAAATTGAAGAGGAATACTGCGAGGGAATTCCTCGTTTATCGGGGCTTCCCGGAGAACTCAACCAAGTTTGGACCAATCTTATTGATAATTCATTGGATGCCATGGAAGGCGGTGGAACGCTTACCATCCGTACGGATTGGGTCGAGCCCAATGTGTGCATTCAAATCATTGACACGGGTGCCGGAATTCCCGAAGAAATTCAAAGTCAGATTTTTGATCCGTTTTTCACGACTAAATCCGTAGGGAAAGGAACGGGACTGGGACTGGACATCGTGAATAAAATCATAGCCCGCCACAATGGCCGCATTGACTTAAAGTCAAGACCGGGCCTCACTGAATTTACCATAACCTTACCCGCTGTAGAAGCAATTTAAAAATGGCAAAACAACCACTTATTATCGTAGTTGATGACGACCCTCAGGTACTGCGGGCCGTATCGCGAGATTTGAAAAAAGAGTACCGAAAAGAGTACCGCATCGTGAGTACCGACAGCGCGCAAGAAGCACTTTCATCTTTAAATGATTTCTTGAAAAAGGGAGATCAGGTAGCGCTATTTCTAAGCGACCAACGAATGCCTGAGATGAATGGAGTGGAATATCTCGAAAGAGCCGCAGAGGTTTTTCCCGATGCCAAACGGGTTTTATTGACGGCGTATAGCGATACTGATGCAGCCATCAAAGCCATCAACGAAGTGCAGCTCGACTATTATCTGATGAAGCCATGGGATCCGCCCGAGGAAAAGCTCTATCCCGTTTTGAACGACCAGTTGGAAGAATGGAAATCGAAGAAAGTCGGTCTGGAAGATGGTTTGAGGCTGCTCGGCTTTCAGTATTCGCCGAAGTCACATAGCATTAAGGATTTCCTTTCGGGAAACTTATTTCCGTACAAGTGGCTGGATGTGGAAAACGATCCCGCTGCCGCGGAAACGATGATGCTTCACGAGATTGATCACAAAAAGCTTCCCGCCCTTATTTTTGAGGATGGCGAAGTTTTGCTCGGCGATGATTTGGCTCCCATTGCCAAAAAATTGGGACTTCAACCTACGGCACAATCAGAAATGTACGATGTAGCCATCATCGGAGCAGGGCCTGCAGGTCTCGCGGCAGGGGTTTATGGAGGCAGCGAAGGATTGAACACAGCCTTGATTGAAAAGCGGGCACCCGGTGGTCAAGCGGGTACGAGTTCTCGCATTGAGAATTACTTGGGTTTTCCGAAAGGCTTGAGCGGTGCCGACTTGAGCCGCAGAGCCATCACGCAAGCCACGCGATTCGGTATTGACTTTTTGGTCCCTCAATCCGTCCAAAATATTGACTTTAAGTCTAACTACAAATGCCTTAGCATGGCTGATGGCTCGCATTTGCATACAAAAGCCGTCATCATTACTACGGGAGTTTCATACCGAATGCTGGATTCTGAAGGGCTGGAAGACTTTACCGGGGCGGGCGTTTATTACGGCGCCGCGACTACCGAGGCGGCCGCTTGCAAAAGCCAAGAGGTATTTGTGGTTGGTGGCGGAAATTCTGCCGGGCAAGGTGCCGTGTATTTGAGCAATTACGCTAAGCACGTGCATATTTTACTGCGTCGAGATAATTTGCGTGAGACGATGTCCAGCTATTTGATTGATCAGATTGATTCCATTGAAAACATTACGTTAGAGCCTTTCCGAGAAGTGGTAAAAGCTTCGGGAAATGGAAAGCTACAGCAGCTTGAAATAAAGGACAATGAATCAGACTCCGTCTACTCTGCCGATGCCGGAGCGCTTTTCATTTTCATCGGAGCGAAACCATATACCGATTGGCTGCCGCCGATTATTCTGAAAGATCCAAAGGGATTTGTTTTGACGGGGCGCGACCTTTTAAATCATCCCGATTTTAAAAAGAACTGGCCACTAAAGCGCGATCCCTACTCATTGGAAACATCGGTGCCGGGCATATTCGCGGCAGGCGACGTTCGCTCGGGAGCCATGAATCGCGTGGCCTCGGCAGTAGGCGAGGGAGCGATGGCTGTTTCGTTCAC
>CAZYWJ010000074.1:11631-14428 GCA_964651785.1 uncultured Cryomorphaceae bacterium | reverse complement strand
TTGAGTATTGAGTAATGCGAATTTAAACTACCAACTACTTCTGATAAACACTGATTACCGACTACTGAATACTGAATACTAACAACTAACCCAACTCAACCAGCGGATCGAGCGACCATGCCTTTGCAGGTTCTGCAAAAAGCTTTTTGATATCGCTCCAAAAGGCTCTGAAAGTATCGGAGGCGCGATAGGCGTTTAGCGCTTCGGTATCAGCCCAATGGCTGTATGTTAAAATCACCCCTTGCCTTTTGATGCCGCTGCTTATAGCCAGATAGCTACAGCCTTTCATCCCCCTTACTTTGGGCGCGATATTCTCCAGTTTTTCCAAAGCGGCAGGAAGGTCTTCTTTATCAAATTTCAGTTCTACTACGCGTACGATCATGGCGCAAAAATAATCATACGTTTTAGTCGTTTCGTTTACCTCCCGAGATAGCGAACGAGAAGTACGATGATGCAGATCAAAAACATGAAAATGGAGATGCGGTTGATTCCGTGCATCATACGCAGGTTCACGTTACCCTTACCTTTTTTAAAAAATGTAGCGGGATTCAAATAGTGCAAAAGTCTCTTTAAAAACATCACTCAAAATTCAGTGTTAGGAGGATTCAAGATACGCATTGAGTAGATTTGTCGTCACATGAAATTTAAACTCACATCCGAATTCAAACCCACGGGCGATCAGCCTCAGGCCATAGAACAGTTGGTGAAAGGAATTGTTGAAGCCGATCGTCACCAAACCCTGTTGGGGGTTACAGGCTCCGGAAAAACCTTTACCGTGGCGAATGTAATAAACCAAGTGGAACGCCCCACTTTGATTTTATCACATAATAAGACATTAGCGGCGCAGCTTTACAGCGAATTCAAAAGCTTCTTTCCCGAAAATCTGGTAGAGTACTTCGTTTCTTACTATGACTACTATCAGCCCGAGGCTTACATCCCGACTTCCAACACCTTCATAGAAAAGGATCTGAGTATAAATGAAGAAATTGAAAAGCTTCGTCTCAGCGCTACTTCCGCCTTACTTTCAGGTCGCAGAGATGTGATAGTGGTGGCATCCGTATCGTGCATATATGGTATCGGTAATCCGAACGAATTTCACAAAAGTGTAATTCCGATTGAGAAAGGGCAACTGGTAGCGCGAAACACCTTGCTTCATCTTTTGGTGGCCAGTCTCTATTCCAGAAATGATCACGACTTGGACCGCGGGAAGTTTCGCGTAAAAGGCGATACCGTTGATATTTATCTGGCTTACGCCGATCACTGCATCCGTGTCGAGTTTTTCGGAGATGAGATTGACAGCATCAGCAGTTTTGATCCCGAAAGTGGAAATACCATAGCCGAGTTTGAAAAGATCAACATCTACCCCGCCAATCTATTCGTAACGACCAAGCAAACCTTGAACGACGCCATATGGCAAATTCAGCAAGACATGGTAGCTCAGGTCAAATTTTTTGAGGATCAGGGACGGCACTTGGAAGCAAAACGCTTGGAAGAGCGCACCACCTACGACTTGGAAATGATGCGTGAATTGGGATATTGTTCGGGTATCGAAAATTACTCGCGATACTTCGACCGCCGCCAGCCGGGACAGCGTCCTTTCTGTTTGCTCGACTACTTCCCCGAAGATTACCTCATGGTCATTGACGAAAGTCACGTGACGGTGCCACAGGTACGAGCCATGTACGGCGGCGACCGCTCGCGCAAAGTCAACTTGGTCGATTACGGTTTCAGACTTCCTGCGGCAATGGATAACCGCCCGCTGAAGTTTGAAGAGTTTGAAGCTATGCAAAGCCAAACCTTGTACGTAAGTGCCACCCCGGCTGATTTCGAATTGGAAAAATCCGAGGGAATCATCGTCGAGCAACTCATCAGACCAACAGGACTTTTGGATCCTAAAATTCACGTTCGCCCCAGCGAAAACCAAATTGATGATCTTCTCGAAGAAATCAACCTGCGCTCAGAGCGGGATGAACGTGTGTTGGTAACCACCCTCACCAAACGGATGGCCGAAGAACTACAAGCCTATTTCGACAAAACGGGCGTGAAGAGCCGATACATTCACAGCGATGTGGATACGCTTGATCGAATTGATATTATAGCCGAGCTACGCGAAGGAGTCTTCGATGTGCTGATTGGTGTCAACCTCTTACGAGAGGGCTTGGACCTGCCCGAGGTTTCGCTGGTGGCTATACTTGATGCCGACAAGGAAGGGTTTTTGCGAAGCGGAAGATCGCTGGTTCAGACAGTAGGACGGGCTGCGCGAAACGTGAATGGAATGGTGATTATGTATGCCGATAAAATTACCGACAGCATGCGCGAAACCATTGATGAAACGGAGCGACGTCGAGCCACTCAAAAAGCCTATAACGAAGAGCACGGCATAGAACCTACGCAAATCAGAAAGGCTGCGGCGGCAGTGGTAGGACAAGGGAAGAAACGCCAAGGACGAAAGGCTTATGTAGAACCCGACGAGATAAATGTTGCGGCAGATCCTGTAGTCAAATACATGACCGCTGACGATCTGGAGCATTCCATTGAAATCACTCGCAAAAAGATGCAAAAGGCAGCCAAGGATCAGGATTTCATGGAAGCCGCACGATTGCGTGATGAACTATTTGCCTTGATGAAGCAGAAAGAGGGGAAGTAGTATTGGGTATGGAGTATTGGGTATTGGGTATTGGGTATTGAGTATTGGGTATTGAGTATTGCGATGTCTTGCAGACTTCAACAGGTCTTTTACCAACCTTCTCTCGTAAAAACCAAATCTCTGGAGAATTGGCCCGTGATAAGGGCTTTG
>CAZYWJ010000074.1:0-11531 GCA_964651785.1 uncultured Cryomorphaceae bacterium | reverse complement strand
ACCTTCTCTCGTAAAAACCAAATCTCTGGAGAATTGGCCCGTGATAAGGGCTTTGGTTAATTCCTTCTTGGCGTTGAATGGCTTTCCGTTAATGAAAGTGCACTTATAGCCTTTGAAAGTTTTCAAGAGAGCCTGATGTTTTTCAAAGAATGACTTTCGAATCAGAGAAGATTTCAATTTGCCTGAAGGAATCTCAGCATCCAGCTTTTCAATTAAAAACTGTGGATGAAGGCTGATCAGAAAACCGGCTTTTTCGAGGGATTGAATGGTTTCAGCCAGAGCCGGCAGAATATCATATTCGAATCCTTCTACATCCATTTTGATAAACAGTCTCTCACCCGCAAGTCCATTTTCCTGAATAAAGTCATTTAGGTTGATGGACTTCACTTCCGTGCTTTCATCACCATCTCCGAGTAAAACACTGGACATAGAGTCTCCGCTCTCGCTGCGGAAGCCGAGGTTTACCGAACCGCTTTTCGGAGCTACGGCCGCTTTAATAGCAGTGATCATTTCGTGCCAATCCTCAGCCTTATTTTGTTTAAGGTTGGCCGTCAATTCGGCGAAAGCCACCTCATCAGGCTCGAAGACATAAGCCTGCTTCACCGATTGGGCGGCATATAAAATGGTGCTTCCTATCCAACCCCCAACATCCAGAAAAACCGTTTGAGCATCCAGAAACCGATCAAAAACATCGAAGGTGTCTGACTCCCACTTACCGGATTCGAGTTCTTCCCAAAACCAAAGTTTATCGGTCACTTCTACCTGAAAAGACTTGTCGCGAAAAGTGACTTTTTTGAGAGGTCTTTCCGTGAAGGTTGCCGCATTTTCTAAAACGAACTGTTTGAGTTCATTCGAAAACTCCAAAAGCTCTGATGCATCCATTCGTTCAGCTACCCCGTCATCACCTAAAAGAGCCGCGCCGTTTTTATGCTTTTCAATCTTCATCCGCAAAAGTTGAGATCAAATTTAACCTTCCTTTTCATGATCACTTGAAAAGGTTTTCATCGTTTTTCCACAAGACCTGAACTAGAACTCCAAAAGAGCGGCGCCCCATGTAAAACCCGAGCCAAACGCTGCCAGACAAAGCAAATCGCCTCTTTTCAATTTTCCTTCTTCCAGCGCCTGAGTCAGAGCTATCGGAATCGAGCCGGCAGTTGTATTTCCGACTTTTTGAATGTTGTTAAATACCTTGGAATCGTCAAGTTTAAAATGCCTCTGCACCATGGCGCTGATGCGCAAATTGGCTTGGTGAGGGATCAGCAAATCTAAATCTTCCGCTTGCCTTCCGGCTTTCGCCAATACTTCCTCGATGGCTTCAGGCATTCGGGTGATGGCGTGTTTAAAAACAAAGTTGCCGTTCATATGCGGACGCCAAGACGCTTCATCAGGATCATCAGCTGCCAAGATGCGATCGACCCAGTGATTGGTTGAAGGTCCTTTAATCATAAGCTCTTCGGCAAATTCACCTTGTGAGTGCATACAGGTTGCCAGAATACCTTTCTCATCACCCTCTGCGGCGGAGAGAATTACTGCTCCCGCACCGTCACCAAAAATGACAGATACTGCGCGGCCGTTAGTCGTCTTCTCCAAAGCGCCGCTATGCAGTTCGCTTCCTATCAGCAAAATGTTCTTGTACATTCCCGTCTTGATGAATTGGTCTGCTACGGAAAGGCCGTAAATAAATCCTGAACATTGGTTTCTTAAGTCGAGGGCGCCAACCGTATCGAGACCTAAATCACGTTGCACCAAGACTCCACTTCCGGGAAAATAATAGTCAGGTGATAAAGTAGCGAAGATGACGAAATCGATATCACCTGATTCCAGTCCCGCCATTTTCATAGCTTCGCGAGCTGCCTTTGCGCCCATTGATGCGGTAGTATCCGCGGCATCATTCACCCAGCGTCTTTCCTTTATTCCCGTACGTTCTTGAATCCACTCATCGGTGGTTTCCATGAGCGTTTCCAAATGACTATTCGGGATGACATTGTCGGGCAGATAGCTCCCGACTCCTTTTATAATTGTTCTGAACATAATTCGAGTAAGATGGTGGATGAAATTAACGAATACAGAGTTTACTTAGATTCACAACGCTTAGAATAAATCTTAAATCTTGAGATTTAACAGATAGCAAATTGATCTCACATTAGAATATGTCTATATTCGCCGCGGAAAAAATTAACTTAATACAAATAATTATGAAGCAGATTTTGCTCAGAGCTATGTTTTTAGCTTCAATTTTAGTTTTCGCAGCATCTTGTAATGATGATGACGATGACAATGATAACCCGACTCCACAGCCAACGGCTACATTAAATGGAACGACAATCAACCCGCAAAATGGTAATGAAAGCTCTTGGTCGGCAAGCTCTATCAGTGCAGAGTATGATTTAACTCGTTTACTTATTAAGGCAGTAAATGGAAACGATACACTTTCCATTGCCATTCCAAGCCCTGAAGAAAGCATTTATCCGATTGACCTTTTGTCTCCTTTAAGTAGCTCGAACTATTATGTATCTGTAACTTCTATCGACACAACGGTCTATACATTCAGGAATGCCATTGAAGGTGGAGGTGTAGTGACAATTACAGAAAGTGATTCTGCAAATCAAAGAATAAGTGGAGAACTTACACTTATTTACTACAATCCAAATGACACCAACGATTTTTTCTTGTTAAGTGAAGGGCAGTTTGCGAACATTAATTATTCACTTCCTGACTTTAACATTGGAGGAGAAGGTACTATGACTGCTACAGTTAATGGAGACGCAATCGATTTCGAAACGATAACAGCCTTCAATTTCGGGGGAATTTTATCATTGACAGGGTCTAACACTGCGAGCAGTTCTTCAATTTCTCTAAGCTTTTCATCGGGGATAACTGCCGGAACTTATAGTTTTTCCTTAGCCTCAGGAAATAGTGCGAATTTTATTGATGCCGACAATGGTTTGTTCACAGCGACTTCAGGAACTCTGGTGATAAGCTCCAATAATGGAGAAAATGTAACCGGTACATTTTCGTTTGATGCCATTAATTCAGTAACAAGTGAGAACATTGAAGTAACAAATGGTAGCTTCACTATAGATTATTAGGAGAATCTTACTTCCTTTCTAAAGCCTGCTTGGGAGAAATCTCAAGCAGGCTTTAGTTTTTTAGTCGGCATCATTAAAAATGATAAAATCGCTGCCACCAACCCAAATGCTATCGGGTCAAGTCCCAACGGCAGATCTTCTACTACAAAAATAGTCAAACCTAAAGTCAGCCCTCCCCCTATTATCATCGAAACCAGAGCCGCTCTTTCCGATGGATTTTTGCCGTAAAGGCCGAACAATACGGGAATAAAAAGCCCTGATACCATAAAGGCGTAGGAATGAAGCATGAGGTCTAAAACACTTTCCATATACAACGCAATGAGCAAGGCAATGGCACCGATTACCAAAGTAGCCCATTGGCTTAGCCGCAGATCATTTTTTGATTTGAAAAAGCCGAAACGCATCATGATGTCCGAAACCACATTTCCCGAGCAGGCCATCAGGCAGCTATCGGCAGTAGAGAGAATGGCACTGAAATAGGCCGACATCATCAATCCCATCAACCCGACGGGTAAAATGGTGCTCAGCAATAGAGGCAATCCGATTTCTGCATCCATCCCCGATGCGCCTGCATAACCTACTTCGGTAAACATTCCTTGCTCGGCAGCTACTTTGGCGAAAAGCCCGAGCAAAACACCCATGAATGCCATAATCGGCCACTCGAAAAGCCCCGCGATGTACCACGCCTTCTTGGCTTGCTTTACATCTCGAGAGGCATAGATTCGCTGATAAAGCGTCATTCCGATAAACCAAATCGGGATAATGGTGATCGACCAGTTTACAATATCTTGCCAGGAAAGGTTGGTCAGGGTGAGCAGAGCTGTATCCGTCTCATTGCGCAATCCTTCTATTCCTCCGATAGCCGAATAGCCGAGAGGAAGTCCGATAAACAGCAGTCCTGCCAACAGTATAATCCATTGAATGGTATCGGTATAAATCACCGCTTTCAATCCGCCCATCACGGTGTAGATGACCGCTACAATTCCCATTACTAAAAGTGCCATATCCAAACTGACGGAAGGAAAGGTAGCCGAGGCGAGTTTGGCTCCTGCCAACATTTGCGAAGAAGTAAATCCCAAATACCCGATGGCGGAAATGATAGCTGCAATCAATGCAACCCTTCTTCCGTAAATCTCTTGGAAAACTTGGGGAAAAGTAAAAAGGTTAATGCGTCGCCCAAGTTCGAAAACCTTAGGAATGAGAAATGCAGCAGCCAGCCAAGCACCGATAAGTCCCGTAAATAGCATCCAGCTTCCACTGAGCCCCATGGTAAAACCCAAGCCACCCAGCCCGATGGAAAATCCACCACCCACATCAGTGGCAACTACGGAGAGTCCGATATGCCATGAACCCATATTTCGACCCGCGAGATAGTAATCTTCCGAGCCTTTATTTGATTTTAGAAAGTAATAACCAACGCCAAGCATGGCCAAGAGGTAAACGAAGAATATGGTAAGATCTATCCAATGCATGGGGACATTATAAAAAAATAAAGCTCATGAATCGCATTTGGAAAAGCGATTCACGAGCTTCATGTCTGAAACCGTTGAGTTAGTTTACTACGAAAGTCGCTCTTTGCACGCCGCCGCTCTTATCAGATGCTGAGATGAGATAAAAGCCGGGTTCAAAAGAAGTCACATCAATCCGGATCTGACTTTGATCCGTTCCGGTGATGCGCTCTCTCCTAATTGCAACTCCTTTCAAATCAAAAATGGTGTATTCCGCAATTCCGGTGCTTTCAACTGTAAGGAAATTTTCAGCCGGATTTGGAAAGAGTCGCAAATCTTCCACCGCAGCGGAACGGGAGGTATGCTGCAAGGCGATGGCTGAACCGACGTTGAAAAATCCCGTAGAGGACCACGGTCCGACAACCAACGGATTTTGCGAGCATCCGCAACGCACCTGCCATTGGTACGTTTCACCGGACTGCACCGCGCCGGCAGGCACAAAAAATTCTGAAGCCTCAGATCCGAAAACCGTAACGGTTGTTTGAAAACCCACTGATGACAAACCTGCTCTTATCTGACATCCGATTGATCCTTCTATCGGTGTCCATGACAATTGAACACCGTTCGCAACATTAGTTGCTGATAAATTCTCAACGGCAGGATAAGGATTTTCGCAAGCAACTGCATCGGTAGAGCAGGCATTGCTCGAAAGTAACTCTACCCTTCTCGGACTATTGAGGAGTACGGCATCCACTCTTGCTTTTTGATCTTGAGTGAAAATGTTCATACATGCATCGTTGCTGTAGTCCATGTAGTTCTCCACCATATCTACCGACCCACAGGATACCGAACCGATTTGACATCCTGAATTGGAGCCATCGGATAAAGGCGTATCGCTGCAAAAATCGTCAGCGCCACATCCGCCGTCTCCCCAAATATGGCGCAGGCCAAAGAAGTGTCCCAGTTCATGGGTTAGTGTTCGGCCACCTCCTACGGCACCGCCATTGGGGTTTGGGAAATTAATTGAACCCACGGTTTCCGTAGAGACTACTACACCATCGGTCAAGGCCAGGCCTTCATCCTCATTCAGACCGGCAAGCCCTGAGAGACTCGGAAATTGGGCATAGCCCAACACGGTGAAGAAAAATAAGTTGATCGGTGAAACCCAAACATTGACATATTGCTCAGGATCCCATATTGTTGCCGGTTTTACGGTATTGTCGAGATAATTGACCGTATAACCCGGAGACTGCAACCCGATTGAAGGAGCATTGATTCGATCGATTCCCGGCTCAGAAAGAACATTTCCGTCAGGATCTACGGCTGCCAAGCAAAACTCAATTTCTAAATCAGCACCTACCGGATTGGTATTAAAACCCGCGGTGCCCGTAGCTCTTCTGAAATCATCGTTAAGTTGTTGTACCTGAGCATCGATCAGAGCGGAAGAGATATTCAATCCCGAGCCAACGGCCGTCCCTGAATGCATAATATGAAAAACGATAGGGATGGTTACCACACCACGGTCTGACTTCATCCGACCCTCTTTCAACTCCTTTGACATCCATCGCTCAAACTCATGCTGATCAGAACGATGAGAATATTTGTCTTGTAATTCGAGTTCGTGCTCTGTAGAATAACATTTCACGGTTTCCTGCGCTGTTGCCGAAAAGGCAAATAGGCCGATTATGATGATGGCCAAACTGATTCTATACATGTTCTTACTTTTGGTTAAAAATGATGAAGACCTTTGATGACTCTTCAATCTGAAATTCGGACCAATATATGGAAAGTATGAGCGAAATGCACGGTGTAACGACACGCCTAAAGTCATTCGAAGAAGAAATGTGGTCGAACATACTGCCGATTCCCAACTCCATTGCTGAGAAGTTAATTGAAGGAAAAGACAGAAGGGTGATCTGCCATATTTCAGGAATTCGGCCATTTCACTGCGCTATTCTTCCGGATGGCGAAGGGTCTTGGTTCATTTTGCTCAATAAGGCCAGAAAGAAAGCTTTGGGTGTGAGAAACGGCGACGAGATTGCCATTCAACTCGAAAAAGACCGAAGCGAGTACGGAATGGAAATGCCCGTAGAACTGCGAGAGGTTTTAGATCAGGATGAGTATGCCGACAAACTTTTTCATGAGCTGACACCCGGGCGAATGCGCAACATCATCCACTCGGTGGCATCAGTTAAATCATCCGATATAAAAATCAGAAGAGCATTCGTTTACGCCGAGCATTTGAAAAAGAATAAAGGCAAAATTGAATACAAAGCGCTGAGTCAGGAAATGAAAGAAGCCAATCGACAAGCAAGAGAGTTTCCCTCGTAACCTGAAAATGATTTATCTTGAGGCCATCATCTACTATGTCCGATTTAACCTTCAGGCCTCGATTTAGAATAGAGACCACACTTTCGTGCGAAGAAGTGGAGCAACTTATTGCGAATAAACTCGAAAGCGAGAATCCCGAAGCGTTCGGATCAACCTATACCAAAGGACATTTTATCATTCGCATTCATCCAAGCAAAAAACATTTTTGGTCTCCGCAAATGGACATTTCCGTACGGGAAGACGATGACGATGTGAACGTGACGGTTATTCGCTGCCTGCTGGCCCCGGCCCCCGTGGTTTGGACGATGTTTATGTTCTTTTATGCCCTGACGGGTTTCGGAGCCTTGGTGGGTTTTATGATTGCCTCATCGCAGTACAGTTTGGAAAAAGACATGTGGGGATTGTGGATGGGGATTGGGTTTATACTTTTCGGGGTGGCCCTCTACCTTTTTGCTCAATTCGGCAAATCCCTATCACGAGATGAAATGCACAAAATGAAAGCGTTCATTGCTGAAATGAATCTTCCACCGGCAAAAACGGAACTTTCTCAAAATACTCTGGCCCTTTGATTTGGTACATGCCTTGCCTTAATGGAGAGGTATGGATGAAAAAACGGAACTCCGCCGCATCGAAAACAAAGAGTGGCTGGACTCACTGCGATACGTCCTCGAAGAGGAATCAACTGAAAGAGGGCTCGAACTGTTGCGCCTTCTCCACAGTGAGGCATTGAAAAAAGGTATTTCCGCTTCCGAGCTGATTAAGACTTCTTACATCAACACCATTTCTACGGATGAAGAGAAACCCTACCCCGGTGACGAAGCTTTAGAAAGTAAACTCATGGCTCTCATTCGCTGGAATGCGATGGCCATGGTGGTGAAAGCAAACCGCCGAAAAGAAGGAACGGGCGGACACATCTCGACATACGGTTCCATAGCCAATCTCTGGGAAGTCGGCTTCAATCATTTCTTCAAAATAAGTGATGAGAAAATAGCGGACAGTGTCTATTTCCAAGGTCATGCCTCACCGGGAATTTACGCGCGGGCTTTTTTGGAAGGTCGTATTGACGAGATTCAACTCAAAAATTTTCGTCGCGAATTGCAAGATGAGCCGGGGCTCACCTCCTACCCCCACCCTCGATTGATGCCCGATTTTTGGAAGTTCCCGACAGTATCCATGGGACTCGCATCCATCACTGCCATTTATCGCGCACGCTTCGATCGCTACATGTTTCAGCGTGGATTGATCGAAAAGAATGACTCAAAAGTCTGGGCTTTTATGGGTGATGGCGAAATGGACGAGCCTGAATCACGCGGAGCTATTTCGCTGGCCGCTCGCGAAAATCTCGGCAACCTCATCTTCGTTATCGACTGCAATCTGCAACGGCTCGACGGACCCGTACGCGGAAACAGAAAAATCATTGACGAATTGGAGACCTTGTTTAAAGGAGCCGGATGGAAGGTTATCAAAGTGCTCTGGGGACGCGATTGGGACAAAGTTCTGGACGGTGAGCAGAGAGAAAAACTCATTCGTCGCTTGAATACCATTCCCGATGGTGAGCTTCAGAAAATGGCTCACGAAGAGGGTGGCTATTTGCGTGATAAACTATTCGGTGATGACGAGGAACTCAGCGCTCTGGTAGCTGACTTTTCTGATGAAGAATTGAAAAAGTGGAAGCGCGGCGGTCACGATCCGCATAAAATCTACCAAGCTTATTCAGAGGCGATAAATACCGAAGATCAACCCGTCATCGTTTTGGCGCAGACCATTAAGGGCTATGGCCAGGGAAAGGCGGGAGAAGCGGGAAATGTATCTCATAAAACAAAAAAACTCAGCAGTGAAGAACTCAAGGCTTTTCGCGATTTCTTCAACGTACCGATAGAGGATGATGACTTGGACGATTTGCCCTTTCTTCGACCTGACGAGGATAGCGAGGAGATACGGTACTTGAAAGAGCGTCGCGAAAAACTCGGTGGATTTCTTCCGGCACGCGAAGATTTGAGCCCTTCGATCGAAGCCCCTGACCCAGACATTTTCCAAGAGTTTCTCGAAGGCTCGGGAGATGACGAAGTAGCCACCACCATGGCGCTGATGCGAATGATGGGAAAGCTCTACGAATCGGAGACTATCGGTGATTTACTCGTTCCGATTATTCCCGATGAGTCGAGAACATTCGGTATGGAGTCGCTTTTCAGCAAAATGGGCATCTACGCACCCGACGGACAGAAATACGATCCGGTAGACGAAGAAAGCCTGCTTTATTATAACGAGCAAAAAGATGGTGCCATCCTTGAAGAAGGTATATCAGAGGCGGGCTGTATGAGCTCCTTCATAGCGGCCGGCACATCTCACTATACCCATGGAATAAACACCATTCCGTTCTATTTTTTCTACTCCATGTTCGGTTTTCAACGAACGGGAGATCTGATGTGGGCTGCAGCCGATGCAGGCGCAAGAGGGTTTCTGGTAGGAGGAATCGCGGGACGAACGAGCATTCCCGGTGAGGGATTGCAACATCAGGATGGTCAAAGTCATCTCAATGCACTTGCTTTTCCGAATCTCATGGCTTACGATCCCGCCTTCGCATTCGAAATTGCCATCATCATTCGAGACGGTATAAAACGGATGTACTCCGACAAAGAAAAAATCTTTTACTACCTCACGGTGGGAAATGACACGTATCCCATGCCCCCCAAGCCCGAAAAAGTGGAAGAAGGAATCTTGAAGGGCATCTATCGATTTAAAGAATCCAATCTGGATAAAGGAGAACGAAAAGCGCACCTGCTGGGAAGCGGAGCCATTATGAAAGAGGTTTTGGCTGCCGCCGAAATATTGGAAGAAGACTATAGTGTGGCTGTTGATATCTGGAGCGTGACATCCTACAAAGCGCTGTATGATGATGCCATCGATACAGAACGCAAAAACAGATTGGAAGCAAAAGGAAAAGAAGACAAATGCTTCGTGCAAAAAGCTTTCAAAGATGAGAGCGGAGTGGTGGTGGCCGCCACTGATTATGTGAAAGCCCTGCCCTTGTCCATTGCCCCTTGGCTGCCCGTTCACCTTACCGTTCTGGGTACCGACGGTTTTGGTAGAAGCGAGGCGCGCGAAGAGTTACGCGAATATTTCGAAGTCGATCGAAATCACATTGCTTACGCAGCTATTTTGAGTTTAGTAAAAACGGGAAGACTGGCCGTGGAAAGAGCAGGTGAAGCCGCTGAAAAATTGAAAATTAACAAGGAGAAGATTAACCCGAGAACCGTTTAAACCATGCCGATAGAACTTAAAATTCCGCAAATATCAGAGGGCGTAGATTCCGCCACCATTTCTGAAATCCTCGTGAGCGAAGGAGATAAAATTGAAAAAGAAGATGCTATCCTGACTTTGGAAACGGATAAAGCTTCTGCCGATGTACCTGCCTCTGAGGGCGGAACGGTGAAGGAAATCAAAGTATCGGAAGGCGATGAAGTGAATGTGGGAGATGTGGTAATGATCCTATCGGGAGATGATGATTCGGATGATGAGAACGACGCCGAAGAAGAAAGCGAGAAGAGAGACAAGGGTGAGGACGAAGAGAGTGATTCATCTAAGGAAGAAACGGATGACTCAGACTCGAAGGAGGATGTAAAAGAAAACAAAAAAGAAAAAGAAGACAAAAAGGAAGACAGAGAGAAAAAAGAACAAGAAAACGAAAAGAAGACCGAAGAAGACCAAAAAGCGAAAGAAGAACCAAAAAGCGAAAAATCGGAGAAAACGGACGATGAGGAATCGGATGATGAAGAACCGAGTGGCGAAGGCAGCGAAATTCCCGCTTCACCAAAAGTGAGAAGACTGGCTCGCGAAAGAGGGATAGACCTCAATTCGGTAAAGGGTACGGGTAGTGACGGGCGGATATTAGAAGAAGATTTGGAGGGCGAAGAACCTGAAACGCAAAAATCCGAGAAAAAGGAGAAAACAAGTTCAGAGCAAAACAACGAAGGCCCGGTGGTACGTGAAGAGCTCTCTCAAATAAGGCTGACAACCGCCAAGCGAACACAAGAGGCTTGGACTGAAATACCCCATGTTTTTCAGTTTGACGAAACGGACATTTCCAAAGTCGAAAAGTTTATCGATAAGTATCAGGAGAAAGAAGAAGCCAAGCTGACCATCACCTCCATCGCCATCAAGATTGCAGCTTCAGCCCTGATTCGCTTTCCAAAGTTCAACGCTTCCATTGACATGGAAAAGAAAGAAGTGGTTTACAAGAAGTACATCAACATCGGTGTGGCGGTGGATACACCGAAAGGATTACTCGTTCCCGTTTTGCGCAATGCCGAGCAGAAGAATCTTTTTGAAATTGCAGAAGAACTAACCGATTTAGCCGAAAAGGCAAGAAACAGTGAACTGACCCCGGATGAAATGAAGGGAGGCACCTTCACCATTTCAAATTTGGGAGGAATCGGCGGAACATCCTTCACTCCGATTATTCTGAAGCCACAAGTCGCCATTCTCGGTTTGTCCCGAGCAGAGGTGAAGCCATTCCATGATAATGGAGAGTGGATAGAAAAGACCATTTTGCCATTGAGCCTCTCTTACGACCACCGACTGATAGACGGCGCTGAAGGGGCCAAGTTTATCTCCTTTATTTCCAAAGCGCTCGCCGATCCGTTTCGAGCAATGATGGGCGTCT
>CAZYWJ010000073.1:7161-15707 GCA_964651785.1 uncultured Cryomorphaceae bacterium | reverse complement strand
AAACCACATAACAGTATTTTAAAAACTTTGGTCATTTTTTTCAATTGGCTACAACAACCGAATAAGTGCAACCGGTTGCACTTATTTCGCTTATATGCTCAAAAGTTTCCACCAAATATAACCCAATCTTTCAGATAGATGCGGCATTGGTACCGTTGTGGCCGGGCTTTATAGGTTAGCCGTTGGTAACGGTTATAAACGGATAGTGAAGAACCCTGCGCAGGAACCGAGCAGCTCATTGAATATATTCCGAAAGTTCACGACCAAGAGCGAAATACTTCGGCTTAGAACTTTCTGAGTTCAAGGACGACTTCTATAAATGTATACGTTAAGATTCCACATTTCACGGGAAAACTTCAGAAGTTCATGACCAAACTTCAGAAATTCACAGGCGACCTTTATAAAGGTCAGGGGCAAACTTCAGAAGTTCAGGGGCAACCTTTATAAAGGTCATGGGCAAACTTCAGAATTTCATAGGCGACCTTTATAAAGGTCAGAGGCAAACTTCAGAATTTCATGGGCAACCTTTATAAAGGTATTGGGCAAACTTCAGAATTTCACAGGTGACCTTTATAAAGGTATACTGCCAAATTCTGAAGTTCACCTGACATCTACCTGATTTTACTGCCATCGTGGCAGCTTTTCCTCCTGCTTGAGATCATCGCGGGTTGCCGTTTCACCAAAATCGAGGTCAAAATCGGGTGATTTCGGGTCTGATTTGAGGACAAAATCGGGTTTGATTCAGAAGCAAAATACCACCGTTCTGAAATTTTTTTTCAACTTTTTTTAAGGGTGGTTTTACCCCTGATCTTCAACCCCTCTAAGGGGGTAATTTTTTGTAGCCGATTTCATCGTATTTTCTGCTCCGTTTTCTTAGTCTGCTGTATATCCGTTTCGTATAGTATTTTTTGATATACGTTGATATTTTGTGATTTTCTAAAGCTTATAAACTGCCAGATTTTACGGGCATTTTAAGCCAATAGAAGTCTGTTTTACAGACCTACACAAGAATACGACGAAATATAAATACAGAGGTCTTTTTCAGGTGAGCGACAGGTGCTCTAAAACGGCACCGAAAAGGGTATCAAAATCATGTACTAATTTGACCTTCAACAAAGGCCAAAACTTACCCTAATTTAACCCTGAAAATGGAACTCTGTGTAACCCCATTTAATGACAGATCGTTAAAGCACACAATTAAATATTTTTAGAAACCCTTAAATTATTCAGAAATGAGTATACTTAAGATGGGGCTCACGGGCCTGACAGCCAACCAGCTTGTTGGTAAATGTCGAACGATTGAAGGTAAGTTGAATGGTAATCCCGCGTTTCCGACGCCTGTACCGGCTTTGGCCGATCTGACGGCGCAGCGCGAATTACTTGAAACTTGGATTACTAACTCTGCGGATGGCAGTCGCTCGGCGATCGCTACTCGAAGAGCAGAATATGCTACCCTATTGGAAATGATGAAAAGCCTTGCTCGCTATGTGAGTCAGGTTGCCAACGGCGATGCGGCCATCATCTTAAGCTCCGGCTTTGATGTGCGTCGAGCGCCTGAACCTATTGAAAGATTAAGCCGTCCCGTTATCTCTTACGCCCAGCGCGATACAGATGCAGGAGTGGCAGATTTGAAGTGGGAGAGAGTGCGCGGATCATATTCATACGTTGTAGAAATAACCAGCGATGATACGCGTACGGAAAATGCGGTATGGACTCAAGTGGCTGTAACGACTACTACGCGTTGCCACGTAGAGAATCTGAATTACGGTACTGTTTATACATTCAGAGTACGCGCTATAGGCGGCTCGGGGCTGAAAAGCTCATGGAGCGACGTAGCGCAGGTGGCGGCATAAGTTTGTGCCGGTCCTTGGTTTGTAAAACCCACTGCTGATGAGCGGTGGGTTTTTTTGTTGGGGGGGGCTTGTGTATGATGCGTATCCCGAAAGGAATGCACTTTACAGAATCTTGTGTGTTCGGCTTTTATTCTTTCTTTACCCACTTGCTTTTGGATTTCAGATATGCTTTGAGCTCTTCGAAAGTCATATTCAAGATTTCTTTGGCAATCCGTTCCTTTTCAACTTTAAAAAAATTTACGGTATCAAATTTTTTAGTTGTTGTCTTCATGTCTTATAATTTCTTTTGGTGATCTGATGTCCGGATTTATGCATCGGGATGCTTTTGAGTTCAGCATCGGGGCTTAAGAGTGCCCGGAGCAGGTGGCTGCTTCACGACTATCACCCCCACAGGCGTGACGGGGAGAGAACTGCTCTAGCTAAAAACGTGTCTCGAAGGAAATGAAGTCTTAGGATTTATTATTCGAAAGGCTTTTTTCCTTCTTTTTACCTTTTGTCGGTTTCGTTGTCGACTTTTTGCTCTTTAACTTTTCTATAAACTCACTGATCTCATTTCTTTCTTCATCCGAAAGAGGAGGGCTCTCGATTATGAAGTTAATATTCTTTGGCTCTGCTATATGTCCCATTTTATTTCGTTGCGGTCAGTCGGTCAACTATAACTCCCTGTTGAATTCTTCCTATGATTAAAGATACGATTTTTAATGTGTCTGTTTTTTGCTAAAGCACAACATCCGAATGAAACACATAAAAGCCAACCCAACGGTCCTATGCGCCCAACCGATTTCCTCAAATACAACAGACCGTATCCGATTCGCTGATTCTCAAAAGGGGCCATGCCTCACTACCGACTCCATGAGGCCGAAGCTTTTCAGGCTATCACGGCCTACTCTTCCTTTACAATTATTCCCTCGAGGGTGTACAGGAGTTCCGCTTCAGCTTCAGCGCCATCTTTCTCCCATTCTATCTCCACCTCGTAAAACTCTCCTTCGGGAGTGAGCACGTAGTCCAGCTCTGACAGTTCGTAGCCGGGATAGTCTTTGTCCAGAGCCGAAGCGATGGACTCAGGCAGCTCCGATGCGTCCATCTCCCGTTCGGTTTCCATCCAATCAGCGCTCCGGTCAAAGGCCGATTCGTATTCATCATCACCGATTTTATATTCTACTTCCCAACGATTTTCATCCTTGTCAAAATCCCATTCCACTTCTTCGGCATTTGGCACCTTTTGCTCAAATGCGCTCTTAACGGCCTGAGGTACTTCAAACTTTTGTCCGAAAGCCGTCATTGATATTACCATTAAAAAAGCTCCCGTGATTGCTGATTGTATTTTCATGATGGTCATTTTATGATTGACCGAAAGATAGTAAAACCGCAACGGTTTTTTCCAACTCGTTTCCAACCATAATTCACAAAGTAAAGCCACGTTTCCTCCGATTCTTTTTAAACTTGAGGCCTCAAAGCAATCTGTCCAAAGTGAAGACTCCTGCCCCGGGCTATGCCCTGCCTTTACTCCTCCTGTTCGGCGCCCTGGTGCTGACCGGCAGCCTCGGCCTTACCTCCGTATACATTCTGGATGAGGCCAAAAACGCCACCTGCGCCATAGAGATGATGGATCGAAACGATATGGTGGTACCCACCTACAATGGCGATTTGCGCACCGATAAGCCCGTGCTGCACTACTACTTCATGCGCATAGCCTACAGCCTCTTCGGGCAAGGGGCTTACGGGGCGCGCTTCTTTTCGGGCCTCTTCGGCCTGCTCTCGCTGGTAGTGGTTCGGGCTTTCGCCAATAAGTACTTCGGGCAGCGCGCCGCCTTGCTCTCCCTCGTCATCCTGCTCTCGTCCGTCCATTTTGTTACGCAGTTTCACCTCGCCACACCCGATCCTTACCTCATCTTCTTCAACCTTTTGGCCACCATCCTCCTCTTCGAAGGCCATCGCGAGCGGCGGTGGCTCAAGCTCGCCCTCGGCTACGCGTGCCTGTCGCTGGCCTTCCTTACCAAGGGTCCCGTAGCCATCGTCTTGCCGGGTGGTTCGCTACTGGTTTACCTCCTCCTTTCGGGAAATGTCACCATCAGGAATCTCCTCCGTTTCCGACTGCTTACGGGCTTAGCCATCCTCATCATCGTGGCGGGCCCGTGGTACTACGCCGTGCACGAAGCTACGGACGGGGCGTGGACCGAAGGCTTCTTTCTCAAACACAACTTCGACCGCTATACCGATACCATGGAAGGTCACGGCGGGTTCTTCCTCCTCATGCCCTTGGTCCTGCTGCTGGGGCTCCTGCCCTTTGCCGGATGGGCCGTACCCGCTTTCGCGAAAGCGTGGAAACTCCGAAAGAACAATCCCGCTCTGCTCCTGGCGGCTTCATCGGCCGTATTCGTAGCGGTATTCTTCTCCTTTTCGAGTACCAAGCTGCCGAGCTACGTCTCGCCTGCTCTACCCTTTGCCGCCATCGTGACCGCCTACTACCTCGACCTTGGATTAAAGAAAGACCATTTGCGCAAATGGCCGTGGATCGTAGCTGCGGTGCTTGCCGTCGGACTTTTCATCGGCGTGTACTTCGGCGTAAAGCAAGACCCCAATCTTAAGAGTCATCCCGAGTTGACGCTTTTCTTCATACCCGTGGTCATAGGTGGCTTGGCAGGGCTGTACTTTGGCTTGAAGCGAATGCACCTCAAAGCCATCGGTTGGAATGCGGGCGGCTTCATGCTTACGGTGCTCTTGTTTCACTTCGTGGCCTTCCCCATTGCAGATTCTACCAATCCCGTAGCAAACAGCCTGCATCTTTTGGAAGGAGAAAAGGTGGTCACCTTCAAACGCTTCAACCCTTCCTACGCCTTCTACCTCGATACGCCCTTGCCCAAGGCCGATACAGCCGAAGAGCTTCAGGCCTACCTCTTGGCAAATCCCGATGCACTCGTCATTACGCAAGAGCGATACCTGAAGGAAATGGGAGAGACCGAAGCGCTGCAGGAAGTGTTTCGACAGCGCGATCTCTTCGAGCGCCGCAAAACGGTGATCCTCCGCCTCAAGCCCGCCTCATGAAAAGCGGAGAGACAGCAGGCTTCTTTCAAACTTCGTGTTGGAAGCAGCCACCTTATTGACGGCAAAGTAAGAAGCGGCGCCGATACTAAAGCCGATGAACAGGCCTGCGGTAACATCGGCAAAGAAATGCTGCGCCAGATATATGCGGCTCAAGCCGATGAGCAAGGCGTATAGCAATGCAAATGAGCTAACCCAATGCGAGCGAAACTCCAAAGCCAGCCAAATGGCCAGAGCAGCGGCCGTAGCCGTATGTCCCGACGGAAAGGAATTCAATCCGTGCACGTCTACACCCGACACGAATACCAAATCTACCACACCCTCATAATACCGCATGGGCCGAAGGTTTTCAGAGAATAAAGGCTGTTTGAGCACATTGGTAGTCAATGCCAGAAGAATGCCCGACAAGGCCAAGGTGATGGCCGCCCGATAGCGATAAAACAATGCCAGAAATACGGCGCCCCCCATTACCACCCCGTCTCCCAGTATGGTAAAGTATTTGAAAAACCCGTCGGCCAGCCACCCGTGCCGCTCGTTGAAATACAAAACTAAATCGCCCTTATTAAGGGCGAGAAAAAAGAGGAGTACAACCAAAAAGATCCCATAATAAATCTTGAGTATGGCAGTCGGTTGCAGGTTATGTTCCGTTGATGTCAATAGTGCTTCCTTGCGGGTACAAAAATCCGAAAAAAAGGCAATTTGTGAAATTCGAAGAGAAAGAATTAACCGGATTTTAATGTCCCGGTGATCTTTGGAGGTGCCTTAATTACTTGGTTTCGGGCTTGTACTACTCCAAAGTAATTCTATCATGACCGCTCAATTTTTCTACGTGGCAGTCGCCGTTTTCAAAGACGTAATTGTACTGATACAAACTATCGTTTGTCACCACGTGAAAAAGAAAGTTTTCACCTCCGTCTCTGAGATTGCCTTGAAACTCATCTCCCGCAATCTGATAAATAGTGGTGTCTGAGGCCACCTCCGACGTGCGATTTATGGTATCTCCGGTAAAAGTGCGCACGGTGTAGGCCTCCTGCATGCCGTCGCCCCTTACCTCTACGGTGTGGATGCGGAATACGTCATCGCAGTTTTCTTTGCAGGCACTGAGGCTTGCTATCATGGCGATGGCAATAATGAGTATTGACTTTCGTACAATGGTATTTAGCATAATGGGGCCAATTTAAGGGATATGAAGTTAAGCGGAAGGAGATTTTTTCAAAGAAAGAGGAACGCTATCATCGGCAGTGGCGGCTTTCGCCGAAAACGCTTAGCGAAAAAACGCATTCCACTCCTCTTGCTTCCCTACGCTATAGATTCGCGACGGGGTGAGCAATCGCTTAAACGCCACATTGCGATTCGCGCAGTAGCGCTCCACCTCTTCTACCTTCTTTTTGATAGTCGGAATACCAGACAGGGTCTTTCTGGTAAAGGCGACTCTTTTCAATCGGGAAAGGGTATTCATAACGGAAATGACATCTCGCCAAACGACTACGCGGTCGTCCAGATAGTCGTCTGAATAGTTGGCTTCTTGTCCCGAATCTATCTCCACCATCTCGATCAGATCGATGAAGTCGATGCGGTACTGTTCCATGAAGGTTTGCTTCTCCTCCGCCGATGCTTTCTTCAGGGAGCTTTCGCCAAAGGCTTCCGGGAGCAATCGCCAGAGGTGGTTTTGTGGGCGGCCGTAAAAGAAGTCAGCGGTATTCGTAGCGGTTTCCGGATTGAAGGTACCGATGATCAAGGTTTCCGTTTCGGGGTTTACATTGCGCCCCTTGAACCGATGATGTACGACTACCTTTTCGGCCATTCCTACTTCTTACCGTTCGCTCGGCGCTTGGGCTTGTTGCGTACGTAAATGAGTTTGTTGGAACCGCGATTTCCCTGCCGCTGCTCTATCTCAAACTCACCGATGGAGTCGATCAGAGGAGTCAACTTCTGAAAGCCGTAGTTACGGGAGTCGAAGTTGGGCTGCTTCTTTTGAATCAAGCTACCCACATCGCCCAAGAAGGCCCATCCGTCATCATCCGAAAGGTCGGAGATGGAGGCTTTGATCAGGCGGATGTCGCTCGCAGTTATTTTATCGACGCCCGCTTTCTCTTCCGAAGTTTCTTTCACTTCTTTCTTATCGTCCGAACGTGTTTTAAGAATTTCCACGTAGATGAACTTATCGCAAGCTACGATAAAAGGATTCGGCGTTTTCTTCTCACCCATCCCGATTACCTGCATACCCGCTTCCCGCAGCCGTGTAGCCAGCCGGGTAAAGTCGCTATCGCTCGATACGATACAAAAACCGCTTACCTTCCCCGAGTAGAGGATGTCCATCGCATCGATGATCATCGCCGAGTCGGTAGCGTTCTTTCCCTTGGTATAGCCGTACTGCTGTATGGGGGTTATGGCATTCTCGAGCAAGAGGTTTTTCCATTTGGACAATCTCGGATTCGTCCAATCGCCGTAGATGCGCTTTATGGTCGGGTTACCGTATTTGGTAATCTCTTCCATCATTTCTTTCACGTGGGCGGAAGGTATATTGTCACCGTCTATCAATACGGCCAGCGTAGCATTGTCCATGGTTTGCTTTTCAGCAAAGGTGAGAAATTTTAGTTGATGGCCGTTAGTCCCTTGTCTTTAGTATTTGGCAGGATGCCAATAGTCGTTGCTGTACCCGAAATAGCAATGGAAGAACTGTGATTGCTATCAATGCAGCTATCCGACATGGAACGGGGCACTGCCGCTTTTGTGAAAGCCGCTTCTTCTCTCAACCATCCCCCTCCGATCGAAAAACAATGAATAGAGTCAAAGTAGACTTTCATCCAACCTTTTGAGAACGGAATTGACAAGTTCTTTATTTAATCGAAAACCTACTGAATAAAGTGCTTGAATGTGGATCCTGACTTCTTCAATGAGACCATGACGCTTAGCCAATATTAAAACCCCCAATACTCCGACAATTTTTATATCCAAAGAATGAGCAATCGTCCGCCCCAAATATTCATCTATGAGTAGAAAGTCCGCTTTCTTCTCCTTTGCCAAGGCGATTGATTCTGACTCACCCAGATCCAATTCAGTCAATAATTTCTGAACAAGCTCGTGATCGGAAGGGTATTCTACTCGAATCCAGTCTTGTTTTTCTAAGTGATGTATGTGTTTACCATCCTGAAATAACTCGCGTTTAACAGCCGGACTAATAATGAGCTCATCAAACAAGTCTTTCAGCAAACCCAACTGATTAATATGAATCAAGTTGCTAATGGCAGAGGTATCGCTTACGACAATCATGAAAAATCTATTCCAAGATTCTTCATATCCAGATCTAAATCATCCTGATCGTAGTGAATGCTAATATCGCGTTTCGCCAATTCTTTTTGAAAGTCCATATGACTTAATTGAGCCAACTCACGGGCCTTGCCCGTACTTAACCTCTTCTTCTGATAAAGGTAACATGCCAACTCAATGACGAGCTCACTCCCGGTGAGTTCAATTCTTTTGAGAATGTCATCAGAAATTACGACAGCCATAAAATACTTTTTTACTAAGATAAAAACAAAGTCATACTCATGCAGTCTAACCTCATCCACTCCAAAATTAATCTGAATTTTTAGTTATCTAACTAAGTTAGATTCCCCACCTTTGCGCCCGAATTGGAATCAAATCAAT
>CAZYWJ010000073.1:0-7061 GCA_964651785.1 uncultured Cryomorphaceae bacterium | reverse complement strand
TTATCTAACTAAGTTAGATTCCCCACCTTTGCGCCCGAATTGGAATCAAATCAATCACATAGGACTACCGTTTCCCGAGAGCGCATCATCAGCGAAGCCATAGATCTGGCTCGAGAGCAAGGCTGGAGTAAAGTGACCGTAAGGGCCATTGCCGGAAGGCTGAACTACAAGCCGCCGGTACTGTACCAATACTTCGAAAACAAAGATGCCCTGACCCGATCCATCGTGGAAAGAGGTTTTGATCTGCTCCACTACTCGGTCGTTGAGGCAGTGGAAGCCGAAACAAGTTCTGACGAAAAACTGCTGGCTTTGGCCGTAGCCCGATTTCGATTTGCCAAAGAAAATGAGGCCATGCACTCGCTTATGTTTGCCACCGACTCGCCCGAGTGGTTTAAGAAAACCGTCTTTGACGGAATGTGCAAAGGACGAGAAATCGCAAAGAGACTGATGAAGGAAATTGCTTGTCGCGAAGATGAATGCATGGACCTCATCACCAATTTCATTGCCTTGATAAAAGGCTACACCTTCTTTGCCACCCAATTGCCCCCCGACTTGGCGCGCGAGCGTTTCTTCGGAGATACCGACGCTGAAGAGGCACTGCGCGAAGCCATGACAAGATTTATAACATCGATCAAACCACAATGAAGAAAAGACAGATTATCATCATCGCCGCGGGCGTGGTCATATTGGCCATAGCCATCTTAACCTCGGGCATGCTGACCGGCGAGGATTCAGCTCGCCCCGAAGAGGTGGAATTGCGCACGGCAGTTCGCATGGAGCGAAAGACCCCCGACACTTTGGTGCGCACCATCCCCATTACGGGAAGGCTCATTCCCGAGCAATCGGTGATGCTCTACGCCGAGGTGGGCGGCAAAGCCAACTTTGGCAATAAAGCGTTTAAAGAAGGCATCACCTTCAGCGATGGCGAAGTGCTTTTACGCATCAACAGTGATGAGCTGCAAAGCACCCTCAGTGCGCGTCGCAGCAGCTTTCAAAGCTTGGTGGCTTCGGTTATTCCCGACCTGAAACTCGACTTTCCCGATGCCGCCGCCCGATGGGAAGAATACCTGTTCTCCATCGAAACCGACCAAAGGCTGAAGGAGCTACCTTCGGTAGACGACAAGAAACTGAAGCTCTTCCTGAGCGGCAGAGAGATTTTTGCGCAATACTACAGCGTGCAGGAACTGGAAACCCGACTGGAAAAGCACATCATTCGCGCGCCTTTTCGCGGATCGCTAACCTCGGTAGAGCTGGATGAATCGACCTTGGTGCGGGTAGGTCAACCTTTGGGTCGCTTTATCAGCAAAGGGCGATACGAGCTGGAAGCGGGCGTGAGCTATACCGATGTAGCGTACATGAGCGTGGGCACCGTTTTCGAAATGGAGGATGTGAATACGGGTACTGAATACCAAGCGCGTGTGGTGCGGATCAATGATTCGGTAGATCCGCAAACCCAACAGGTGAAGGTATACGCAGCCGTGAATGATCCAGATGCCAAAAGCGGGATTTACCTGCAGGGAAAAATACCTGCGGGAGAAATACCGCAAGCCATCGAGCTGCCTCTCGAAGCCTTGGTTGGCGAAAGCCAAATATACCTCGTGGAAGATTCGGTGGCCAAGCTCAACCAGGTAAATGTAGCCTACAAGAATGGTGAAAAAGCCATCATTTCGGACATATCGCAACCCGTGAATGTGATTATAGACAAGCACAACGAATCCTTGAACGGTTCCAAAGTAGCACCGGTAGACTTATGAAAAAGATCATCGCATTTTTTGTTCAAAACCAATTGTTGGTCTACCTCGGGATGATTTTGGTCATCGTGGGAGGCGTCATATCGGCCAAGCGAATGAACACTTCGTTCTTTCCCGCGCAAGAAGAGAAGTTCATCATCATCAATGCCACCTATCCGGGTGCCTCGCCGGCAGAAATCGAAGAAGGCATCACGCTGAAGATCGAAGACAACTTGAAAGGGGTGACGGGAATAGACCGTGTAACGTCAACGAGTAGTGAAAACTCCGCCACCATCGAGGTGGAGATTCTGAGCAAGGCCGATGCCGATCTGGTATTGCAAGACGTCAAAAACGCGGTGGATCAGATTTCCAATTTCCCGGAAGGGATGGAGCAAATCGTGACCTACGTGCGGGAAGTGGTAAACTTTACCTCAAAGATTGCCTTGGTAGGCGATGTGTCGATCAATACGTTGGAGGAAACCGCCGACTTGGTGGAAGACGAATTGCGCTCGCTGCCCGACATTTCGCAGATAGAGGTCTACGGCTATTCTGACGCGGAAGTAGAAGTGGCGGTGAGGGAAAATGACCTGCGGGCTTTCGGCTTGAGTTTTCAAGACATTGCCAATGCCATCAGCGGGCAAAACATTGAGGTGACGGGAGGCCGAATCAAATCGGAAACCGAAACCATCATCCGCTCCGACCATAAGGAATACACCGCCAACCAACTGCTGGATGCGGTGATCAAAGTATTGCCCGACGGTCGCCGGGTAGAGCTGAGAGATGTAGCCGACGTGAAGGAAGATCGCGCCGAAACTACTAATTCGGCTTACTACAACGATAAACGGGCCATCCTGATTACAGTCAATACACTAAACGAGGAGAATATTTTGGACGCCGCAGATGCCGTAGACGAATACATCGCGGAATTCAATAAACGCGGCGGTGCGGTAAAGCTGGAGCTGGTCCAAGACGGGACGGTCAATTTGAAAGAGCGCATCTCCCTGCTTCAGGAAAACGGTATTCTGGGAGCGATTCTGGTATTCATCCTTCTCGCATTGTTCTTGCGTATCCGCCTTGCCTTTTGGGTGGCGGTGGGTATTCCCATTTCCTTTTTGGGGATGTTCATCATTGCCAATCTGGTAGGAATTACCATCAACGTGCTTTCTCTCTTCGGGATGATATTGGTCATCGGTATCTTGGTAGACGACGGGATTGTGGTCGGCGAAAACATCTTTCAACATTACGAGCGAGGGAAGAGTCGTCTGAGGGCAGTCATCGACGGAACCGCAGAGGTTTTGCCATCGGTTTATTCCGCCATTTTGACCACCTGTGTGGCCTTCTCCTTCTTTATTTTCATAGAAGGCCGATTGGGTGAGTTCTTCGGCGATGTGGCCATCGTGGTAATTGCCGCTTTGGGCTTTTCGCTTATAGAAGTGCTCCTATTCTTGCCTGCCCATCTGGCCCATATCAAAGACCTTTCGGATGAAGCCAAACCCAATAAAACAAAAGAGAAGGTAGAGCAGGTATTGTTACGGTTTCGCGACAATATCTTCCAACCCGTGATGGACTTCACGGTTCACAATAAGATTTTCACCTTGTTGGTGATTCTGGCTGCTTTCGTACTTACCATCGGTGCGTTTCGCGGTGGGATGATTCAAGCCGTTTTCTTCCCGAACATCGAGCAAAATCAAGTAAATGTGGACTTAGAGCTTCCTTCGGGAACTTCGGAAGAAGTGACCGTAGAAACGATGAACTACATCATGGATCGGGTAAAAAAACTCAATGCCCGATACGCCGAAAGTGAGGAGGTCGGAAAAGAAATCTTCACCGACTACGAGGTGCGTTTCGGTCCGCAGAGCAATCAGGCTTTGGCCACCATTTATCTGGTCGGTTCGGAAGAGCGTCCTATCCGAAGCTTCAACATCTCCAACGACCTGCGGCAAATAGTCGGACCCATTCCGCGTGCCGAAAAGTTGAGTTACGCCACACAGACTCCTTTCGGGAAACCGATCAACATCTCGCTCTCGGGAAGGGATTACGACAAAATAAGGCAGGCCATCGACGAGCTGAAGCGAGAAATCATGCAAACGGGCAAGGCTAAGGATTTGGTGACCAATGACAAGGTCGACCAACCCGAATTAAACGTATCGCTCAGTGATGCCGGACGGGCAATGGGATTTACCGAACTCAGCTTGATCAGTCAGATTCGCAGCGGATTCTTCGGCTACGAAG
The DNA here is from genome assembly GCA_964651785.1 of uncultured Cryomorphaceae bacterium. Taxonomy (GTDB): domain Bacteria; phylum Bacteroidota; class Bacteroidia; order Flavobacteriales_D; family Cryomorphaceae; genus JAKVAV01. The sequence goes on along the minus strand of CAZYWJ010000073.1, from coordinate 3,099 downwards.
CCCAGCGACTGCAACGCGGAGACGACGAAGTGAAGGTTTGGGTACGCTATGCCTTAGAAGACAGGCAGAGCTTGGACCAACTCCAAAACATGCAGGTACGCGCTCCCGACGGCACTTTGGTAGCGGTGAAGGATGTGGCTAAACTCGAACCCCAAGACGGGCTTATTGCCATCAATCACCGGGATGGTAAAAGAGAAATCACCTTGGAAGGAGAAGTGGCTTCGCTGGATGTGAACGTTCCGCAATTCATCGGCAAGGTTCAATCGGAAATTCTGCCACCCATCCTGGCCAAATATCCGGGCATTGATGTCAGCTTTGAAGGGCAACAGCGCGATACGGCAAAATTGCAAAAATCAGTGGCTTCCGTCGGACCGGTCATTTTGATATTGATTTTGGCCATTCTCATTATCAGCTTCCGCTCCTACAGTCAGTCTTTTGCTTTGTTGCTCTTGATTCCGTTCGGACTAATCGGTGCGGCTTGGGGGCATTACATCCACGGTCAACCGATGAGTATCCTGAGCTTCCTGGGGATTATCGCCTTGGTGGGGATTTTGCTCAACGACGGCTTGGTTTACATCAATGCCTTCAATGGCTACTTGGCGGAAGGCATGAAGTTCAACGACGCGCTGAAACAAACCACCAATACGCGTTTCCGTCCCATCTTTTTGACCACGGTCACTACCTCTGCCGGACTCGGCCCGCTCATTTTCGAAAAGAGTTTTCAAGCGCAGTTTCTCATTCCCATGGCCATCTCCATCGCCTACGGTATGATCGTGGGCTCATTGCTGGTCATGATCTTTCTTCCCATCACCCTATCCTTTACCAATCGAGTAAAGGTATTGGCCAAATGGCTTTGGGAGGGGAAGAAGCCGGAGAAGGAATCAATGGAGCAAGCAGTAAAAAGAGCGAATCGAGAAAAAATAACCATTAGTGAATCATGAAGACAGTATTTCAATTCATTCTTTTGCTTCTGTTATTTGCCTCAAGGGCAATGGCCCAAGAAGTGGATCTTAATCAGGCCATAAGCATTGCACTTGAACAAAATTACGATGTACGAGTGGCAGCCTATTCTTACGAAATAGAAGAGAATAAGGCTGAACTCGGAAACGCGGGCTTTTTGCCATCGGTATTTTTGCAGGCAAACGGATCTTACAGCAAGCAGAACACTGAGGTAACTTTTACCAACCCCGAGCAGCCGCCCATCAGTCAGGATGGCGCAACTACCATAGCTTACGGTGCCAGTGCCAATTTGGAATATACGCTCTTTAACGGCGGCAGACGAATTCACTTTCTCAACCAATTGCAAAGCCTGAGCGAAGATGCTCGCCTGAGACAGCGCCTGGCCATGGAAAACACCACGCTGCAAGTGTCCAACCGCTATCTGGAAGCACTCAGGCTCCAAGAAGAAGTGGATATCCTTATCGAAACGGTGGAGCTTTCGCAAAACCGCTTGGAACGCGCCGACCAGAATTACAATTATGGCAATACCACCAAGCTTCAAGTACTCAACGCTGAAGTAGATTTGCGCCGGGACAGCATCAATCTGGCCCAAACCCGATTGGAGTACTCCCGAGGCTTGCGCAACCTCTACATAGCTATGGGCATCTCCGCTGATACTTCCTTGGTCTTGAGCGATGAATACGAGCTGGCTTCCTTATTGGACAAGCAAGAGCTTCTCAACAAGGCCATGCAGGAGAATACGGCCTACCTGCGTGCCCGCAACAGTCTTTATACGGCAGAAGAAAATCTGGATGTGGCTCAGTCTGATATTTGGCCTACGCTGGCAGCCAATGCCGCTTACCAATATCAATACAGCGATTTTGAAGCGAACTTTCTGAATACGCAGGAGAACCTCGGATGGAATGCGGGCCTGACCTTTCGCTTCAATATTTTCGATGGCAATCGCGTGCAACGAAACATAGCCAATGCCAAGCTAAACCGCGAAATAGCCGAGGTAGAAATGGAGCGATCACGCAATGAGGTGGTCCGATTGGTCAACAATGCTTATGATACCTACCTCACCAATTTGGAATTGCTTGATATCAGCGAGCGTAACCTGGAATTGGCCCGAACCAACTATTCCAGAAGTCAGGATGCTTTTGCTACGGGTCAGATTACGGGCATCGAATTGCGAAACGCCCAACTCAACCTGAGCGACGCGCAAACGGCCATTGTACGGCAACGAATCTTAACAAAATTGGCCGAGCTCGGTTTGTTATACGAAGCGGGTATTTTAATAGAGTAATATGAATTTGAAACAGTTTATCCTTATCGGGAAAATCGAGGGAATCTCCTCTCTCCTCCTCTTTTTTGTGGCTATGCCGCTGAAGTATTTGGCAGATATGCCGCAAGCCGTATCGGTGGTGGGAATGATTCACGGAGTCTTGTTCTTGGCCTACGTAGGCTCTGCTCTGCTCAACGGCTTTGAGCGCAAGTGGAAGTTCACAAGCTTCTTGTTATTGGCCTTGGCTTCCATCCTTCCGGGTGGTCCGCTGTACTTGGATCCCGTAGTTTTGAAAAGAGAAGGAGAAAGGGCGTGACCAATCTCCTTCCTTACGATGGGGCCGCCTTTCTGATTGAGGGAAATCACTTTCTTTCTGACGAGATACTTTTTGAAAAGATCAAGGAAGAAATCGAATGGAAGCAAGACGAAGTGGTAATGTTTGGAAAGAGAATCACTATGCGGCGGTTGACTGCTTGGTATGGCGATGAGCCATTGGACTACACCTACTCGCATATTAGCCGCAAGGCACTACCCTGGTCGGAAACGCTGAAAAAGATAAAGGCAGCGGTCGAAAAAATTTCAGGAGAAACATTTAACTCTTGCTTGCTCAACTTCTATCACGATGGCGATGACTATATGGGTTGGCATAGCGATAATGAGCCGGAACTTGACCCGAATGCGTCGATTGCCTCGGTGAGCTTAGGTGCGGAGCGTAAATTCTCTTTTAAGCACCGCCGCACGAAAGAAGTCGTTTCCACGAATTTACAAAACGGAAGCCTGCTGGTGATGAAACCACCTACTCAGGAGCATTGGCTTCATACACTACGGAAGAGCAAGAAGGTGAGTGAGGCGAGGATAAATTTGACTTTTAGGAG
>CAZYWJ010000072.1:0-16148 GCA_964651785.1 uncultured Cryomorphaceae bacterium | reverse complement strand
GGATCCGTATCGGATCAAATCGAGATCATCGATTGTGTGGATGATCTGACGGTGACGCTCAACGATGAGACGATTTGTCCTGGCGATGATGCCATTCTTCAAGCGCAGGTTTTCGGCGGCCTCGGACCTTTTACTTTTGACTGGTCGCCCGATTTGGGAAATACCGCAGGACCATTTACGGTAAGTCCGGCAGCCACTACCACTTATTCGGTCACCGTAACCGACGCCCAAGGTACGCAGGTCTCGGCTACCGCCACGGTAACGGTGACTTCCGAAAACCTCTCCGTTAACCTCGGTCCCGATCAGGAGCTTTGCAACCCGCCGATCGTTCTCGATGCCACCAATGCCGATGCGGTAAGCTATACTTGGAGCACGGGAGCCACTTCCCCCGTCATTTCGGTTGATCAGGCAGGTATTTATTCGATCACGGTGCAAGGACAATGTGGCTCGGCGTCAGATCAAATTCTAATTGAAGAATGCATTCAACCCTTATCTGTGGAAATTGAAGGTAATGTGAATCTATGCCCGGGAGAATCTACCATTCTAACAACACTGGTAGGTGGAGGTGTTCCTCCTTACGAATACTTTTGGTCACCAATTGATACAACATCGGTTTCTCAGATCGAGGTAAGTCCTGATGCGGATTCCATTTTTTTCCTTACGGTGACTGATGCGAACGGAAATCAAGCGCAGGCTGAGATTGAGGTTTTTATCATCGCAGAAAATTTGGAGCTAAATCTGGGATCGGATATTGAACTTTGCGAAGAGTCTTTGATTTTAAATGCTTTTCACCCGGATGCCATCAGCTATTTATGGAGTAACGGGGAAACGAGTGCCGCGCTTGAAGTGTTTGAGCCGGGAATATATTCAGTGGAGATTTCGGGGCAATGTGAAAGCTTAAACGATGAAATACTGATTGAATCCTGTAATGAACTCAACGCAATCATTTCAAGCTCGAATGAAGGAATTTGTCCCGGCGACTCGACAACATTATCAATGGAAATTAGCGGTGGTAATCCTCCATATGATATTGTGTGGAATACCGGAGATGATACTGATAATTTAAATGTTTCACCTGATTTTAGTCAGGCATATGAAGTAGTTGTAACCGACAGCGAAGGCAATACAACTGCGGTTTCAACATTTGTTCAAGTCCTTTCCACTTTTGTGGAAGTCGGTCTCCCCGATAGTTTAGCTATATGTTCGGGAGATACGATTAATTTGAATGCAGAAATTTCTACGGGTTTAAGTTATGCTTGGAGTACGGGTAGTACGAATCCTGCTATAGAGATAAATCAAGGTGGAAATTATGTCGTAGAAATAGAAACGGCTTGTGAAGTAATCTCTGAAGAGGTAATGGTTATAGAAAATAATTCAGCATACAGACCCGTGAGCGATTTTCAGTTAAATCCTTGTGAAGAGGATGGCAACGTAATCATTGGAATAGAAGAAAATGAAAATCTGAATCCCTTGTGGTTGGATAATATTAATGAATTTACACGTGAGATATCTGAATCGGGCGAGTATGTCCTTATTTCCGATAGTCCGTGCGGAAAAGACAGTTTGAAATTTCTGGTCAATTTTGTGGATTGTGAATGCGACGTTTATGTGCCGAATGCATTCACACCCGATGCAGACGGATTGAACGACCTATTCAAGCCTTCGCTCAATTGTGAAGTAGAAAACTACAGATTTCGCATTTTCAACCGATGGGGTGATATAATCTTCGAATCGAATGATGGAGAAAAAGGTTGGAACGGAAGTTCTCCTACAAATGAGTTCTTTTCAGGAAATGGAGTTTACATATGGCAGTTAAGCTATAGCAGACGAAGTCAGGGCTCCATAGAGGAAACTTTTGAAAAGCAAGGGAGTGTTGTCTTAATACGCTAAGTTGTAACCAATCCGGTTGCGCTTATTCACCTTCCGAGTCAACATAGCCGAGGATCGGGAAGATTATTCTTTTCAGCCTTATTGATTCCTTTAAATAGGTTCAATTCATATCGCAATTCTCTACTCCTTCCCTGTTTCTCAAATCAGGTGAAAAGGGAATGACTGACTATTCTTTCCCCCAATCGGCTCCTCGTCCGGGCGTGTATGGCACTTTCAATTCGACAAGACGGTTTTCGATTTCTTCAATTGACTGAGCCACTTTTCGCATTTGATCCAAAATATCGGTGTATTGCTCTTCGGCAATGTCGATTTGCTCACGCGCCGTTTTAGTAGGCTCTGCGGTATTCCACCAACTCGAGTAAGCCGCATAACCTACGCGCCCGTTCAGACTAGGGTCAGTTTCAAACTCACGCGATGAACGGGTCTCATCGCCGAATAATGCTAAGCGAATTTGATACATCTCCTCTTCCAAGCGGTTAATCTCTCCGATCATTTCCACCGGAACCGCCGGATAGTTTTCCACAGCTTTTTCGATGTATTCGAGCTTTTCTTTTTTCTCTCTAAAAAGTTGGTTTGTACCGGAAAGACTTCTTTGCAACTCGGCTACCTTTTCTTGAAAGGCTAAAACCTCTTCTCGATTTTGTGCCATCAAAGTTTGTCTGTCCAGCGGCTTTACTTCAAACTCTACCGGCTCATGAACTTTCGTAAAAACGCCGTTCACATTTTTGTGCATTTCTACCGTATAAGTTCCCGGAAGGGCGAGCATTCCTTCATCGGGAGATGAGTAGCGTCCTAATTCTTCTTCCTTAAGTTTAATCGGAGAAGTAGTGGTGTGGCGCAAATTCCAGTTCACTCTGTGCATTCCCTTTTCGGCCGATTGTCGAATTTTTCGAATCGGTTCACCCGAGCTGTCTTTAATTACAAAAAGCAAGTAAGGATCTTCTTCTCGATCTTCTTTTCTCAGTTCGTCCAATGTCGGATAAACTTCATCCTTGTTTTCTTTTCGAAGCTCCTTTTCCTTTTCCTGACGCTTTTCTTTCAACGTTTTTAGTTCTTCTCCCAAGTAATAGGTTATGTTGGCACCGAAAGGCGGGTTCTCCGAAGTGAATAGCATCTCACCTTGAGAACTTTTGCCGCGACCGCCCATGCGATTATCCTCAACGTAAAGCAATGCATCCTTGATGGGAAAGATATGAGCGTTTTTCGCCAAGACCTCATCCGATAATTCGCGCAATGGAGTATAGTCATCCAGAACGTAAAAGCTTCTTCCAAAGGAAGCTACGACTAAATCATTCTCGCGGCGCTGAATTTCCAAATCGCGAGCGGCAATGGTTGGTATACCTCCTTTGATTTGCATCCAATTTTGACCACCGTCATTGGTAAAGAATACGCCGAATTCCGTACCTACGAAAAGTAAGTCTTTGTCGACATGGTCTTGAACGATTGCATACACCGAGCCTCTTTCGGGCAAGTCGGATGAAATATTGGTCCAAGACTTACCGCGGTCGTTGCTGCGGTAAACGTAAGGTTTGAAGTCGCCCTCCTTATGGTTATTGAAAACGGCGAAAACCACATTTTCATCGTGAAGCGAAGCGCGAAGCATGTTCACGTAAGTTCTTTCGGGAACTCCCAAAACATTGGAAATCTTAGTCCAGGAATCGCCACCGTTTTCGGAAACTTGAATCAAACCGTCATCGGTTCCGGCATAGAGCAGTCCCTCTACCAGCGGCGATTCGTCGAAGGCCACGATGTTTCCGTAAATCGAAGTCGATTTATTCTTCATCACCGCATCGGGGCCCCAAACTTTGCCCATTACCTTGAACGTATTTCGATCCAATTGACGAGTAAGATCAGGGCTGATCACCTCCCAAGAATCACCGCGGTCGTCACTTCGAAAAACCTTGTTGGCGGCGAAATACAGTCGCTTATTGTCATGCGGACTGATCAAGAGTGGTGCATCCCAATTCCAGCGATAGGCCGCTTCGTCTTTGCCCGGCTGCGGCTGAATGGCAACTCGCTCACCGCTCTTCTTATCGTAGCGTACCAACCATCCGTATTGGGCCTGACCATAAACAATATCCGGATTAGTCGGATCAATCTGCGGTTCAAATCCATCTCCGCCATTAGTCACATACCAATCGGCATTCATGATCCCGTGTTGACTCGTCGTGCGAGAAGGTCCTCCTTGCGTATTATTGTCTTGTGTTCCGCCATACACATTGTAAAACGGCTCGGCATTGTCTACCGCCACTTTGTAAAATTGGGTGATCGGAAGGTTCGGAAAGTAAAACCAATCTTCGGCGGCATTCCACGTTTCGTAAAGTCCCCCGTCGCATCCTACGCGCCAATGGTCCGTTTGATTCGGATCAATCCACATGCAGTGATTGTCTACGTGCTTGCTTTTCTCTCCCGTCATCTGAAAGCTTTTACCACCGTTTTCGGTATGGTGAAGCCACGTATCCATACTGTAAACGACATCCACATTTTCGGGATGGCAAACGATTTCCTGATAATAGTTTCCGCTGGTTTGATGATCTGACATCTTTTCCCAACTCTCACCTCGATCTTCTGATTTGTAGAACCCACCGTTTTCAGTGGCTTTGATAATGGCGTAAACCACGTCAGTATCGGCAGGTGAAATATCCATCCCGATACGTCCCATGTCGTTTTTGGGTAAGCCGCTTTCTAGCTTTTTCCAATTCGCTCCTCCATCGGTACTTTTGTAAATGGCCGATTCGGGCCCTCCATCGATATAAGTAAATACGTGGCGACGGCGCTGATGAGCCGTGGCGTAAAGCAAGTCCGGATCACGCGGATCCATGTGAATTTCATTAAAGCCGGTGTTCTCCGATACTTCTAAAATCAACTCCCAGTTCTCACCACCATCGGTGGTTTTGTAAATTCCACGGTCGCCACCCGCGCTCCAAAGCGGCCCGTAAGCTGCGACATAAACGGTATTTTCATCTTCGGGATGAATGGCTATCATGCCGATGTGCTCGGAATTTTTTAGTCCCATATTTTTCCAAGAAGAGCCGCCATCGGTGCTTTTGTAGACGCCATCGCCATATGCCACGGAACGTTGGTTGTTGTTCTCGCCGGTACCGACCCAGATCGTATTGCTATTGGATGGCGCCATGGCGATGCAGCCTATCGAATAAGAGCCTTCGCCATCGAATATCGGCTCGAAAGTCGTTCCGTTGTTCATCGTCTTCCACACGCCACCTGAAGCTACGGTGAGATAGTACTCATGCGGTTTATTCGGATTGACGGCGATATCGGAAATTCGACCTGAGGTAAGCGCCGGCCCGATGCTACGGAAATTCATCGCAGAATACGCCGAACTTTCATACTTGGGCTTTTCTTCTTCTGATTGACCTTTCTTTTGAGCAGTTAGACCAAGAGCCACGAAGAGACTCAAAATGAGCGGGAGAACTTTTTTCATTGGATCATGTGTGAAATTATGAAGCCGAATATACGGAAGGTGACAGAATATGGCCGGACGGAATTGAGGAAGCCTGATAAAGGCCCTACCTGATCAAAGGTCGCTTATCACTACGGAATGACTTTCGTACATTTGCAGGCCGGTTTCAGGAAATACAGGATTCAGAAAATCAATAAAATCACCCGAAATGTCTAATACACCGACTATAATTTACACGTTAACGGATGAAGCTCCGTTTTTGGCTACGCATTCTTTTTTGCCAATTGTAAAGGCCTTCTCTCACGCAGCAGGCGTACATGTAGAAACCAGAGATATTTCTTTGGCAGGACGCATCTTATCGCAATTTCCCGAAAGGCTGAAGGCGGATCAACGCGTATCCGATGATTTAGCTGAACTGGGTAAAATCGCTAAAACTCCTGAGGCGAATATTGTAAAACTTCCCAATATCAGCGCATCTCTTCCACAACTGGAAGCGGCAATCAAAGAATTGCAAGAAAAGGGATACGACCTGCCGGACTATCCCGAAGAGCCTGAAAACGAAGAAGAAAAAAAGATTAAAGCCAAATACGATAAGGTAAAAGGTAGTGCGGTTAATCCCGTTTTAAGAGAAGGAAACAGTGACAGACGCGCACCTAAGGCTGTAAAAGAATATGCTAAGAAGCATCCTCATAAAATGGGTTCGTGGAGTTCCGATTCTAAAACGCATGTAGTCAGCATGGATGGTGGCGATTTTTACGGAAGTGAAAAATCCCTGACGATGAGTGAGGCGGACAAAGTTTCAATAGAACTGGAAACGGAAACAGGCGAGACTAAAGTTCTCAAATCAGATTTGGCATTAGAAAAAGGAGAAATTATCGATGCTTCCTTTATGAGCGTAGCGCGGTTGCGAAAATTTTTGGAAGAGCAAAAGCAAGATGCTGAAGCCCAAAGGGTACTTTTCTCCATCCATCTGAAGGCAACCATGATGAAGGTTTCGGACCCGATCATTTTCGGACACGCGGTGGAGACCTACTTCAATAACGTTTTTGAAAAGCACCGCGCCTCTTTAGAGGAGGCAGGAGCCGAAACTAATAACGGAGTCGGTAGTATTTTGGCTGCAATACGGGAATTGCCGGCTGAAAAGCAGCGCGAAATCGAGCAAGATATTGCGGCTGCCTATGACAACGGACCCGACTTAGCGATGGTAAATTCCGACAAAGGCATTACAAACCTTCACGTTCCGAGCGATGTCATCATCGATGCATCAATGCCTGCCATGATTCGCACCTCTGGTCAGATGTGGAACAAAGAAGGAAAGCAACAGGATACTAAAGCCATTATTCCCGACCGATCCTATGCAGGAGTTTATGCCGAAACCATTGACTTTTGTAAAAAGAACGGTGCCTTCGACCCGACCACGATGGGTAGTGTATCGAATGTAGGCCTCATGGCTAAAAAGGCTGAGGAGTACGGCTCACACGATAAGACTTTTGAAATTCCCGCTAAGGGAAAAGTAGTGGTGAAAAATTCTGCGGGTAAAGTATTAATGAGTCACGAAGTGGAGGCAGGCGATATTTGGCGGATGTGCCAAACCAAGGATGCTCCTGTGAAAGATTGGGTCAAATTAGCGTTTAACCGAGCTAAGGAAACAGGAGACTTAACTATTTTTTGGTTAGACGAAAAAAGAGCACACGATACTGAAATCATCAAAAAAGTTAAATTATACCTTCCCGAATTTGACACTGAGGGATTGGACATCCGCATCCTATCGCCTGTAGAGGCTACCAAGCTTTCACTGGAATACATAAAAGCAGGCAAGAACACGGTTTCCGTTACCGGAAACGTATTGCGCGATTACCTGACTGATCTCTTTCCGATCTTGGAGCTAGGAACGAGTGCAAAGATGCTTTCGATCGTTCCGTTGATGAACGGGGGCGGGCTTTTTGAAACGGGAGCAGGAGGTTCTGCACCAAAACACGTTCAACAATTTGTTAAGGAAAATCATCTGCGCTGGGACTCGCTGGGAGAGTTTTTAGCAATGTCACAATCGCTTGATCACCTTGGTAAAACGTTTGACAATGAGCGAGCGATTATTCTCGGCGAGGCATTACAGGTAGCAACGGGAAAATTTCTTGAATTAGACAAATCTCCTTCCCGAAAAGTGTACGAACGCGATAATCGAGGAAGTCATTTCAAACTGGCCTTATTTTGGGCAGAAGCATTGGCAAGTCAGGAAAAAGACCGCGAACTCAAAGAAGCCTTTACCGATTTGGCCATGGAGCTGCGTGAAAAACTGGAGCAAATAAAACAGGAGTTCATCGATATACAGGGAACTACCGTAGATATGGGTGGCTACTATAAACCGGACGAGCAAAAAATTAACGAGGCCATGCGCCCGAGCAAAACATTTAATAGGGCAGTCGATAAAATCTCGGAACTAGTCTGATTTCGATAAATTACAGAGAAAAAAGAGGATGGGAAACCACCCTCTTTTTTTTTGAAATAAATTTTAATTTAGGCGCAACCAAATAATCTGATTACGATGAAGAAACTAATAACCATTTCCATTATCGCCTTCCTTTTTAATTCTTGTGGCTTTCATACGGGTATGATGACGGGAAATGCCGAACTGACTGCAGAATCCGAAATTATCGGTTTCGCAATCGGACAGGCCAAGGCAGTACGTGTATTTAATATCGGTGGGCTGAATTCAAAAACATTGGTCAAGGATGCCAAACAGGACCTCTATTCCGGATACCCGCTCAAAAAAGGTCAGGCCTATGCGAATGTGGTGGTCGATTTTCGAACCGCCTTTTTTATTGTCTTTAATGTTACGACGGCTACCGTTTCGGCCGATATTGTCAATTTGGAGGCTGACAAAACCAATGGAGAGCTGCAAGGAGTTTTCTCTAAAAGCAGTTTACTGCGGGAACCTCAATTGCACTCAGATCTTTGGCTACGATCCGGAGACTCACTATTACTATTCAAAAATGATCGACCTGAGAATATTATAGTTCGTGAAATCCTCGGAGAGGCAAAAGCATCAGTTCTCACCGCTGATAATCGAATTTTAAATACCAGAGTGTCTAATCTATATTCCGATAAGAGAGAAAGAACCTTTGATGGCATTCCATTTAAAGCAGGCGATTTTGTTTCTTACCTTACACGTGTTTCCGATAGTGATTTTCTTAAAGTTTCGGCAAAAATAATTGGTATAAACCCCGAAAAAATATTGATCAGTTTTGGAGATCAAACAAAAGCTGTCGGACCTGAAGAATTATCCATTATAGAATAAAAATAACTGCTCCCGGAGTTCATTTCTCGAAAATATTTGAGACATACAGGAAGACCCGAATTTCGACCATAGGTTTAAAATGGTTAATCGAATAAGCTTGGGAAGATTAAGTCAGCATTTTTTGAACGTAATCAGAGTATTTTAAAACGATCAAAAGGAATTAACTAGTTGCAGCCAGCGATTCGTCAGATGTTAATGCCGTGAAAAAGTAACGACTCGATTCTGAGGTGTTAATTATTCTTAAATAATAATCTCGAAGCTTCTAATCAGATGTTTATATTAGGGGTGAAATCAAATCCCAATCGAGTATGAGACATCTTCTCACCATTACCTGCTTACTGCTTTTCACCATAGCCTCTTTTGCTCATAAACCGACTAAGCGAAGTTCCGGTTTCGTCGAAAATAAAGGTCAAATTCGAACCACTTCGGGCGAACTAAACGCTGCCGTCAAATACTTATGGTCTGATCATGGCCTCAACGTGCAGTTTAAAAATACAGGACTTGCATTTGACACCTATCAGAGGTGCTCGGAGGACAAGACCATCAGATTTCACCGACTGGAGATGGAATTTTTAGGTGCTAATGATGACTCAAATCTTTTGGCAAGAAACAAGGCCTTAGAAGAATTCAATTTTGTAACAGGCAAAAAGGTAGCAAAGCAAGTTGGGGTTTATGGAGAATTGGTCTACAAAAACTTATATGATAATGTTGATTTGATAGCCAATTCATCCGGCGATCATTTTAAGTACGATTTTATCTTAAAAGAGAATGCCGATGCCTCAGAAATTCGGATGGAGTACAGAGGCTTCGATTCCTACTCGATAAATGAAAACACCATATCATTTGACCTTTCCGGAAAAACGCTGACCGAGCATATTCCTGAAAGCTGGATTACCGCTACCGGAGAGCGTATTGATGTGGAATATGTTATTCTCGAAGAATCAGATCAATCCGTTGTAGTAGGTTTTGAAATCTGCGATGACTCCATTGGCGATAAGCCGATAACCATAGACCCGGAAGTAATACCCGAATGGTCCACCTATCATGGCGACAGTCTATATGATACGGCCAATGATGTGGTATCTGATTCGCTGGGTAATGTTTTTATCGCAGGGACTACGGAAAGTCTGGATATGATCGCTTCAGCAGGCAGCTATCAAAGCACTTATGCAGGCGGGTCCACGGATGCCTATTTGATTAAGCTTAATCAGCACGGTCTTCGGCATTGGAGCACATATTACGGAGGGTCTTCCGCAGATGAGGGATTGGGTGTTTGTGTAGACAATTTCGAACACGTGTATCTCGTAGGAAGAACTAATTCTACGGATTCGATTGCTAAATCAAATAATGCTTATCAAGACTCTCTTGCAGGAGGTTCAGACGGTTTCGTGGTGAAATTCGACCGACTTGGATCTTTCATTTGGGATTCATATGTGGGTGGAGCTTTGGATGATAATTTGGTGGCCTGTGAAGCATTCAACAACGGTTCGATCCATGCTATGGGTAATACATCGAGTCCGGGCTTTTTAGAAGAAGGCGGTATTGAGGTAGGTACAAGTCATTCCGGCGGTTCGGATGCATTTCTAATACAATTCAATTCAAGCGGTGAAGGAGTCAGAGGTACCTATCTGGGTGGTAGCGGCAATGAAACGGCCGTGGCTTTTCAAATAAATTCCATTCCTGAAATATTTGTAACGGTAAATACAGACGGATCAACGGGGCTTGCCTCATCTGAAGGTGCTTACACAAGTCCTTTCGGAAATTCAGACGGTGTGATTTTTAGTATGGACACCACTTACAATGTTTGGTGGTCGAGCTATTTCGGCGGAAGCGAAGATGATTACATAACGGATATCTGTGTCGCAGAAGAGGAAAATGTCTTTTATCTCAGCGGGTATACCGATTCAGAAATAAACGGGGTAGAGACTTATACCGATATCGCAGTCCCTTCAGGTGGTTTGGATGGCTTTGTAGGAAGGTTTAGTGACCAGGGTTATAATGACTGGTTCACATATGTAGGTGGAACATCGGATGATCAAGCGATATCTTTAGATCTGGACAGAGATACTTCACTCTTCGTTTACGGGAATACAATGTCTGAAGAGAACATAGATCTCCCCGAAGATGGGAATACGGAAATAACGATTCTAAGCGGTGAAAGGGATGTATTCCTTTCCAAATACGACATCAACTCGGGGATAAAAGTATTGGGTAAATATTTTGGTGGCGATCTGAGTGAATCCGCTAAGGCAATTGATGTTTATGGCCTCTCAGCCATTTTCTTCGTTGGCGAAACAAACTCGGACAGCTCAATGACTTTTGCAAATGGTGAAGAGCCGCAAGCCCATCAGCCCGAATATGGTGGCGGTCTCACCGACGCGTTCATTACGAGATTTACGACTAATCGGTCTACACCACCATTCGCCATTTGTGTTGGTGGAAATGAGTATGGCGTGGGTCAGGGACATTACGATCCCGCCATATGCCTCGGGGATAGCATTCTGATTAGCGTAGGAGGTGGTTGTTTGATAGAAGGAGGCATGTGGGTTTGGTATGCAGATTCCTGTGGAGGGACTGATAATTTCATAGGTGAAGGGAATGAGATTTGGGTCACGCCCGATACAACCTCCAACTTTTTTGTGAGAGCAGAGAGCATCGACGATCAAACATCTTGCACTTCAATCACGGTGATTGTGGAAGAACCTTTCGAAATCACCGCCTCTGTGACGGATTCGATTTGCGAAGGCGAAGCAATAGTATTTACAGCTGACAGTGCATTAACTTATTCCTGGACGGGTCCTGATACATTATCATTCGAAGGGTCACCTTACTCCCTCGACAGTGCTTCGGCCTACAATTTGGGTTGGTATTACGTTACGGGAACAGGGTTGGCTTGTGTAGACCATGATTCCGTGGAAGTAACTACCATCTTCCCGGCACCTTATGTCGAAGCCGATCTTTTTGACCCGACCTGTGTCGGTCTGTCCGATGGTAGCATAACCGTATCAGGATTGGATAGCACTATTACCGAATTCACTTGGACGGATATAGAAAGCGATACGCTCTTTCGCGATTCGCTACCTGACGGATTTTATCCGTGGTACGCTGAAAATATATATGGTTGTTCGACAACATCAGGTTTCGCATTGACGGAACCTTCTAACCCTATTGACAGCATTATTGCTATAAGCGATACTTGCCATCAAGGGCTCGGAACTGCCTGGGCTTTCTTGAGTCAAGGGTGGACTGAAGATTTTGCTCTGGCTTGGTCATCAGGTTTGGATTCAAACGTGGTTAATGCGCAAAATCTCACGGCAGGCCAATATTACATTGAAGCCTACAATATATACGGCTGCACTTTTGAGGATAGCTTGGTAATAGAGAATTACGGTGTTTTTACCACCGCTATCAATACGGATTCTCTCTACCTTGAATTTGAAGAAACCGTCGGAGTTGAAGTGTTTAATACACCTGAACAAGAAAACGCGACATACGAGTGGACTCCTTCTGAAGGTTTGAGTTGTGCAGATTGCAGTACTCCGATTTTAAACCCTGACTCCACTACTATGTATGTACTTCAGGTTACAAGCCAATTGGGCTGTACGGCCGCTGACAGCATTTTCGTAGAGCGAGAGATTCCACCTCCTACTTCTTTCATTCCCACAATATTTTCACCAAACAGCGATGGATTGAACGATCAGCTGTGTGTTTTGGGAAATCGCATTTTGGAAGTAGACTTTGCCATTTACAACAGGTGGGGAGAAGAGGTCTTTGCCACCAATCAATTGGAATCTTGCTGGGATGGAAATCACAACGGGCAACCTGTCTCGGGAGCCTTGGTGTATACATTCAAAGCTGTGCTCGAAGAAGGAAAAACCGTCGAAGAATCAGGTAATATTCAGATTCTGAGATAGACATTGAAAAAACTTTTAGGTCTCTTATTCATGATAATATTTGCTGCGAAAGCAAGTGCACAAGATGCCTTGTTTTCGCAGCAATACCTCTTGCCCACGCTTGTAAATCCTGCTGCGGTGGGAAACGGAAATGACTTTCGTGCAGGACTGAATTATAGAAACCAATGGGGCGGGGTGGCTCAACCGTTCAATACCATCGCGGCTAGCTTTGATACACGCCTAACTAAATCAGGAAGATCGAAAACTAAAAACGGGCTCGCTGTAGGGATCAACTTTCTCAGAGATAAAGCGGGCGATCCTGAGTTGACAACTTTTATGGCAGAAGCACTTGTGGCCTATCGCGTTCAACTTACGGCGAATTCTACCTTAGCCGGAGGAATCTCCACTGCTTTCGATCAGCGCAGCGTAAATCCCGCTGATGGCAAATGGGCGAGTCAGTTCAACGGTGTTTATTACGATCCGAGCATCGGAAGCGGTGAATCTTTTGCAGGAGACAGTGAAAGTCATTTGGACTTAGGCGCAGGGGTTGTATATGAAATGTGCAAGAAAGCGACGGGCCGAAGCAAGAAACAAGAATTT
Source organism: uncultured Cryomorphaceae bacterium (assembly GCA_964651785.1). Lineage (GTDB taxonomy): Bacteria > Bacteroidota > Bacteroidia > Flavobacteriales_D > Cryomorphaceae > JAKVAV01. The sequence continues at coordinate 3,049 of CAZYWJ010000072.1, read as the reverse complement.
ACAGTAAGCGCGGGAATATCAGCATACCATCTCGGTCGAATTTCTCTTTCAGATTCGCAATTGCTTACGCAAGATATCGGGGTCAGATTTACGGGTTTCGTAAATACCCAAATCGGGATCAACGAAATGATGGCAGTGGTTCCCGCAGCATTTGGCCATTACCAAAACGGATCTTCAAAAATCGTAGCAGGCGCATACTTCAAACAGGTTTTGGTTACCGGAACCTCATTCATCAATGAAATCAACGAATCAGCCTTAATGGTGGGGGCCTTTTACGAGCCTGATCGAGCAATCATCGTAAAAGGTCTGATAGAATGGGGAAAGTACACCTTGGGACTCGCGTATGACATCGACATCTCTGATGTGAGCGACTATGGCTCTTCGGCCCGAGCTTTTGAATTGAACTTGGTTTATCAATGGAATAGAAAGCCGTAAAGTTCTAAAAAGGCGAAGAGAAGATTTCACTATACTTGTTCCACCTTGCAGGTTTAGCTTCCGGTTGACTAATTAGGCTCAATTTGACGATCAGATTAATTATCAAAGTTCTTCTCTCCTTCTCAGGTTTGGCCCTACCTTTCCTTTTCATTTTATATGCCACTCGGGGGACTCCCGACTTGAGAATGGCAGCGGTTTACGCCGCTTGGGCATTGCTCACCGTTCTTGTTTCTCTTCTTTTCCATAAGAAAAGTGTGTCTCTTATCGTGCTTTCAATTAGCGGTTTGATTTATTCCTATTCGGCTTTGATCGATTTCTTACATTTCACACTATTCAGAAGCAGAATCACGGCATCCACCGTTTACATTACGATGGAAACCAACTCCGCCGAAACCGAAGAGTTCTTCGAAATGTATCTGCGGAATGAACAGCTCGGCATTGCATTTCTATTTTTCCTCTCCCTTCTCGGTACCGTACTTCTGTCTTATCGGAATTTTAATCTCATTGAAAAACTCCGAAACAGCCTACCAAGAAAGAATCTTTTCTTCATAGCAGGAATAGCCATTTGTGGTACTTTCATGGCCATTGGTCGTGATTACTTTTTGCCGTATGTAATGGCCCAATCGGTTTCTGAATTCATTTCGGGAAGGGAAGAATTAGCGTCTGCAGGAATTCACAAAAACGGAAATTTCAAAGAGGTAAAACAGCTTTTTAGCGGAAAGGAGCAAACCTGTGTTTTGGTCATCGGCGAATCTACCACATCAACTCACATGCAGCTCTATGGATATTATCGCCCTACGAATCCTTTATTGACCACGCGAAAGGATGAATTGATCCTATATAAAAACGTGCGCTCTCCACATACCCATACCATCAGCTCCCTGAGTAAAGCCTTGACGGTGGGTGATCATTACAAACCACATCAAGTTTTCAATCATACTTTGATTCAATTGTTCAATAGCGCGGGATTCAAAACCTATTTTATTTCGAATCAAAACCCCATAGGCAGATACGAAACTACGGTCACGCTTCTCGCAAAAACGAGTGATGAGATCATCTATACAAATGCTTCTCGGGCTTTGCATGATGAGGTTCTCCTCGAGCCTCTTGCAAGCGCTCTGGCTGATAAGGCAGCGAAAAAACTGATTATCCTTCACCTTATGGGGACGCATTCGTACTACCTCAATAGATATCCTAAAGCGTACGATATCTTTCGAGATACACCCAAAACCAAATTCCGTCACGATGAGGCCTACACTACCATAAATGAATACGATAACGCAGTGCTTTACAACGATTATATCATTGACACCATCATTGAATCAGTCAAACAAAAGACCTCAAATTCCTCCGTCCTGTACTTTTCTGATCACGGAGAAGACGTCTACGAAACCATAGATGAGGCAGGGCACACTGAAGAAAAGGGAACCGAACCGATGTACCGTATTCCATTCGTGCTTTGGCTTTCCGATGATTTTCAAAAGGCTGATTCTGCTTGGACTTTTAATGAAAACCTTCACTATAACTTGAAGGACCTCCCGCATACCGTCGCTGATTTAAACGGAATCCGATTTGAAGGATTCTCAGCGGAAAGAAGTTTGATTAATAAGAAATATGTGGAAGAATGAGAGCGGTTTTAAAAAGGAGTGCGCTATACGGCATGATTATCCTCTTATTCGCTTATATTCTTTTGGCTTGGTTTGTAAATCGATCGGGAGATGCTATACAGAGCGAATATGCCGAGAAAATTTGGGTACACCGGGTCAATTCAATTGCAAAGCTAAATGAAGTTCAATCCTTGTTTCATGGTGTTGAACTTGATATAGTAATAAAAGATGATGGTTTTTTCGATGTAAATCATCCTCCGGCAGAATCGATTGATTTGAGTCTTCGGGAATATTTTGACGCGGCTTTAAGACGCAGTCAGTTCGGCTTTTGGCTGGATATCAAAAATCTTACTCCAAGTAATTCGCAACAAGCACTGAGCAGGCTAATGCAACTTTGCACCGAGTTTTCGATTTCTCCGGGGCAAATCATAGTAGAGTCAACTAACCCTGCCGTTTTGCCACTTTTCAAAAAAGAGGGATTTCAAACTTCATACTACCTGCCTCAACACTTGGGTGACGGCTCTGCAAAACAGCAACGAGAAAAACTTAATACTTTAAAGAATACGGTCAATCAATTCCCGTCAGATTTTCTCTCGACGAATAGAAAGGACTACAGTATTGTAAAAAGCGAATTTCCGCGGGCGCAAATTCTCACTTGGTCATTTCAATACTCTTCCGGCTTAATCCTAAATCCATTTGTGCTAGCACGAGAAGCTATGGATTGGTCAGCGAAAAATGATCTTTTACATGATGATCAAGTTAAGGTTGTTTTGTTTAGTTACACTGCCCGACAAGGAAACCGATAAGTCGGGCTTGTTCTACCCTTCCAGAAAAAATACGGGCTATGCAGAAAGATTTCCAAAAAGCAAAAAAGCCTTTCATCTTACAATGAAAGACTTTGTTTGCGGTCCGGACGAGATTGCCTCCCTGACGGTCGGCGGACTTAAAGGGGCAAAGCCTTGCGCTTCACGCAAGGTTCTTTTTTGCTTCTGTGATTTTGCTCAAGC
>CAZYWJ010000071.1:0-16174 GCA_964651785.1 uncultured Cryomorphaceae bacterium | reverse complement strand
CATATATGAAAAAAGTCTTTGCATACATTCAAAATGTTTTTGCATATATGAAAAAGTTCTTTGCATATACTCAAAAAGTCTTTGCATATACTCAAAAGGTTTTTGAATACACTCAAAAGGATTTTGCATATATGCAAAAGACCCGTGCATATAGTCAAAACCGTTTTGCCCGGATTATTTTGGGGTGAGGGATGTAGGATACGGCCCCTTGCCGGGAAAAAATCTGCGGGTTATCGGAGGATGGCGGATAGAAAGGAATTGCTATTTTGTGGGGATTATTGTTGCTGACCGGAGCGTGGAGGAGACATTAAATATTTGAAAAACCGATAGAATTTGGGAAAGCTGCACCACTTATCTAACCGCAGGAGATTTTAGCGGAGAATTAAGCAATTAAGAATTACCAAGTTTCAGAATATGAAAGAGCAGGAACTGACGCATAAAATAATCGGAGCTGCGATGGAAGTGCACAAGCACTTGGGCAACGGCTTTACTCATCTCAATTGTTAGAAATTTAAGGTATTCGTGAATGCTTTGCAGTTCAGGAAGTGGTCTATCAACGATCCTTGGCAATTGAAATGAAAATGCAGAACATTAATTTTGAACGCGAGCAAGAAATGCCTCTGACATACAAAGGATATAATGTGGGTACGAGACGAGTCGATTTTTTTGTGGAAGACAAAATAATGGTAGAGATTAAAGCCGTTATTAATTTAGAAGATGTTCATTTGGCACAGGCCATGAACTATGTGGAAGCATATAATTTAGATATTGGCTTGCTGATAAACTTCGGCGCCAAGAGCCTTCAGTTTAAAAGAATACACAATAACAAAGCTTGAACCGTGATATTGAAGTAAATGTCTCGAACCATGATTTTACAGGATAATAGGATTACCATGATTCTTGAACCGTGATTCAAAAGTTAAAGGCTTACCGTGATTAGAGCACAGGCATAAAGCATCAAGCCATCAGGAAAATCAAGTACAATCAAGGTTCGGACAATTGGATGGGGAAATTGATGAGATGGTGTATGAGCTGTATGGGTTGACGGAGGAGGAGAGGAAGGTTGTGGAGGGAGTGTAAATAGGTTACGTAGTTGAACATTTATCTTCGAAAAAAAAATCAAAACATGGAAGCCTATCACAATGCTTTGAAGTTGGAAAGATTTATTACAAGTCAGATTCCACTAACTAGCAAATCTGAGTATACAGTGAAAACAAAATGCAATCACATCTTCAACTACGAAGACGGGAATTTAAGCCGCGGCCACGCTAAACATTCTGATTATATCAAGGCATTAGAGTTCATTAGAAAAAATCTTCTTAAAGCAGTTCAACTCTTACAAACAAAAAGTAAGAATAAGGATAATGTCTATTGGAGCAAGATTATTGAACGGATTGAGACGGCAGAAAATGGTAACGACTTTCTTGGCATAATAGATATTTTAATTTGATCTCTTTTATACAAACGGAAGCGATTAAGAGCGCTTGGTTGAAAGAATATTAGATTACTATCATTTCAATAACTTTGAGTCGGCAAACTAAACTAGTACAAAAAGCATTAAGCACTAAGATTTTTCGTGCTAATATAAGGTGATGAACGAAATACTCGAACGGGGACTTAAGAAATTGGAGATGATTGGAGATTCCAGCCATTCATCAGGCCTTGTATCCGTTAAGGAAACCATTAATAATATATCCTCTCCTGAAGAATTTATTAGCCTAGAGAACGCCAAGAAATACAAAGCTGATTTTGTCTATTTCAGAAGGTTTGCAAACCGGCCTTCTATTCCTCAAATTTTCATTTACGATTTCACTAATAAAATCGGAGTTGAAGAACAAGAGCTCACTCATATACACAAACAACTTTATAGTTCTGCTCTCGTCCCTATATTTTTTGTATTTACGAAAAGGGACATACGAATATTTAATTGCTTTGAAAGACCATCAGAAGGCAATAAACTTAAATACAAACCTTTAAAGGTAATAAAGTTAGCTTCAGATGTCTCAAAAGCTATAAATAGTAAGGCTCAAAAAGAATATGAAGAATTCTCAGCAAGGTCTTTCGATAATGGAACATTCTGGGAAAACTCAAAATATAGCAAGCAATTCAAATTTAGTAATAGTGCATACGAGAAATTACTTACTGAATTAAAACAAGCACTTCGGGATATCATCGAGACAAAGGTTCTGCCGGCAGATATTGCTAGAAAGGTGATGGTGACTTCAATTCTTGTTAGGTACTTAGAAGAACGTGAAGACGAAGAGGGAAGACAAGTATTTCCAAGTGATTTTTTCAGTAAGTTCATTGCTAATGGCACAAAGTTCACTGATGTTTTTGAAAAAAAGGGAGCCTATCTGAATTTACTGGATTTCTTGGCTAAACATTTCAATGGAGGAATTTTTCAAGTAGATCATAAGGATAGAGAGTTCTTAAAAACAGCTGACCTTAGTAGGTTTGGTTTATTTTTAGAAGGTGAAGCCGAAGGGCTTCAACGAGTTTTATGGAAACTGTATTCATTTAATGACCTTCCCGTAGAGCTGATAAGTAATATCTATGAAGAATTTCTAGGCAAGCAGCCAGGTGTAGTTTACACACCTCCATTTTTGGTCAATTTCCTACTTGATGAATCTATGCCTCTTGAATCGGAGGCTACTAACTTTAAAATTCTCGATCCAGCATGTGGATCTGGAGTTTTTCTAGTTGGTGCATATAGAAGGCTTATTCATAGATGGCGAAGAAATAATGATTGGAAGAGACCATCACTAGATACCCTCAAAAGTTTACTCAGGGAAAATATTTATGGCGTTGAATTGAACAAAGATGCCGCTGACTTGACAATATTCAGTTTGAGCCTTGCTCTGTGTGATGAGTTAACCCCTTTGCAAATCTGGGAGAGGTTAAAATTTGACAATCTTCATGAGAAAAATATTATTCATGACGACTTCTTTAACGTATTAGCATCAAATAAACTGCAACATGAATTTGATCTGATCATTGGTAATCCACCATTTGATTCAAGCTTAACAGAACATGCAGAAAATATTGAGAGCAAGGCGCTACTGCAAAGAAATGAATTAGGGCTGAATAAAAAGTCCAAACAAATAAAATTACCTGACAATCAGGTATCACTGCTGTTTCTTGAGCAATCAATTAAACTTTGTAAGGCCCAGGGTTTAGTCTGTTTGATTCAACCATCTGGCCCACTTCTTTACAACAATTCATCAACGGATTTTAGACGATTGTTATTTAAAAAATATAATATTCCTCAGGTAATAGATTTTACCCATATCAGCAGAATCCTTTTTGGTAAAAATGGAGATGTTGCCACCGCTGCAATTTTCATTAAGAATGAACCAGCTAAAGAAAAAGGTGTGTTGCATGTTACTGTACGCAGAACCAAACCTCATAAGGAGAAGCTTTATTTTGAATTAGATACTTATGATTTTCATTATATTCCAAGGCAGTTAGCTTTAAATGATCCATTTATTTGGAAGTCTAATTTTATCGGTGGCAGTAGGTATCATCAACTTTTAAATAGACTTAACACCTTTCCTAAAGTGGGTGATTTTCTATCACAAAAGGTTTCCAAGAATGGTTGGGATGTCGGAGAAGGGTACATTATTGGAAACAGGAGGGAAATTAATGAATTAAAAGTCCTTCTTAGTCAATCTGTATTGTCTCAAGATCAAAGGGAGAGACTAGAACAACTTTCCAAAAAGTATAAAAGAGCGAAATTCATAACAGGTAAGAATACATTTGATCCTAAGAATTTTACTCGCAAAGGAGTAACAAGAAATTCAATTTATACTCAGAGTGAAGAATACTTTATTGCTCCAAGGAGAGAAAAAATATACAATGCACCGCATATTCTGATTAAAGAGCTCGTAGAAGGTACAGAGATTCCTATAATATATTCACGTGAATACCTGACATTTAAACATAGAGTAATTGGAATTAATTCTCCCAAGAATGACGAGGCGGACTTAAACCGCCTCTACAAAACAATTACTAATAGAATCAATCTATTAGTTCTTGCTTTATCAAGTGCAGAATTCATGGTCAATCGATCCTCTTCTTTCCTAAGAAAGGATTTAAATTCATTTCTTATCCTAGAAAACGATTTTAATCTATCAACTAATGAAACAATCTTATTTCAAGACTTCTTGAAATATTTTATAGAATTTAGAAGAAATGGAGAAACTTCTAAAATAGCTACTCAAAATGCTACCACTACAGATCTTAAAGCATATGGTGAGGTTTACAGTGGAATATTGAAGAAGGTCTATCCTTCAATTACACCAAATGAATGCTTCGAAACTAGTTCTTATATCTGTTATCCGTTTTATTTCGGTGAAAACAAACCAGACATTGACTTTTCAGACTCAGATGAAGCCGAAAATCATCTTGAGACACTGGTAAGAAGGAACCTCAATGCAAGTTTAAGACTTACCCGCATTGTGAGAATATATGAAGGGAACGTCATTTACCTGATTAAGCCTAAGAAGCTTCGCTATTGGCTCCTGTCAATTGCTCTACGAGATGCAGACGAAACATTTACAGACCTTAGAAAACAGGGGTATTGATGTTAGCAGATCGAATTAAAAATATCGGTAGTGGAGAGCTTTCTGAAGGAGTTGAAATTGATGCTTCCATAAAAGCCGTTATTGAATTCATTGAAACTCATTTTTCTGGCTTCTCGGAGAAAGTCAAAGGAGAAATTACTGCAAGTGAAAAAGCGTTGACGGATAAACTTTGCAAGTACTTTAATCGAATAGCTGGATCTTACCCATTCTACTTTCATCATGAAAATGTGGAAGACCATAGTTCAGGAATAAGTCCACAAATAGATATTGGCACTCTTTCACGAGAAGAACAAATCACCGTTGGAGATCGAAGCTATGATGAGTTTGACTCGTTTTTCTCCATTGAGGCAAAAAGACTTCCAACGCCTGGTCAAAATCGAGAAAAGGAATACGTAATTGGTCAAAATAAACCGACTGGTGGCATAGAGCGATTCAAGAAAGGTATTCATGGCAAAGGGCTTAGGTATGCAGCCATAATTGGATATGTTCAAAAAGAAGATTTTGACTTTTGGTTTCTGCAAATCAACGATTGGATTGAGGAGCTTGTCAAAACTTCTAATGGAGAATGGATTAATAAGGATAGACTTAAAAGGCGAACAGTTCAGTCTGGAAGTCAGCTTGTAAAATTTGAATCTGATCACATTCGCATTCCAGTAAAATCTGAAACTGATAAAATTAAACTGTTTCATTTTTGGATTACACTAATAGAAAGAATCTCGGCTTCGACGAGTCAGTGATTCTGCTTCACCTTTATCTGAGACAAATTGGTTTAAGCCTCCAAGACTTATTTTCACAATTCATCCTCTTTTCCCTACCTTCACTTCCGCAAGGCCCCGTAAGGTCCACGGGCACTAACCCTGCCTATACCTTCAAGGGCTTTGCCTTCTTGTTTTTACTTGTCGCTATCGTTTATTAAATCTGCAGCACCCCGAATTTCCCTCCCGCCTCAACGAAACCCTTTTACCCTTCACTCCGTAATAGCAATTGTATACTCTTTAAGGGTTTAAATTAAAATATATCAATCCCACCCTGATTCTTCGGGGTGGGTTTTTTTATTGGTAAAATCATTTTAGTTCGGATAGCCTCCGCCTTTGACGAATGGCTTTTATCGCTATAGAAAAGACGAGGGATACGAAACTTAAAGACAAGTACTTTCTCGGGAAGTAAGTGTCCCGTTACGACTGATTCATTCAAACACAAAATAATGGACAGTGCCCAACAAGACCGGGCATTGCAAACTTCGAAGAAATAGTGTGGAGGCCCGTGAATTGAATACCTCCACATTCCTGAGGTAGCTTGATTAATAGATACGAGAATTGTCTGATTTAATGGTGCGCGAAAATATGAAACGGAGATTTTAATTGTTGAAGATTTGTACTTTGGAACTCAAAATGAGTAGTATAATGCGATAGGGCTGGGAACGCTCTCACGACCCTGCGTATGGTACTTAAACAATGCAGTGACCATGCCGAAAATCTTCAGAAAAATCCGCAGCCGATTGCTCCGTGAAAACAGATTTACAAGGTACTTGATTTATGCTATTGGCGAGATCATTCTGGTGGTCATTGGAATTTTGATAGCGCTGCAGATTAACAATTGGAATGAAAACAATAAAAGGAACAAGCTGGAGCAAGAGGCATTGCATAATTTAAAAGTCGATTTTCAATTGAATAAGACACAGCTTGTAGATATCATTGAAAAAACGGAGGTGAATATTGAGAAGAGCATCGAAATTTTAAACCATACCGGATATAGAAATACCGGAAACTTTGAATTGGATAGCCTGCTGCTTGCTACGGTTAGCGGGCCCGTTTTCAGTGCTCAGAATGGGTTTCTAAATGATTTAATCAGCTCGGGTAATTTGGGGATTTTAAAAAATGCTGACTTGAGAAGCAAGCTATCCTCGTGGGAACCATCACTGGAAAAGCTGGCGCGCAAAGAACAATATTTGGAGGAAACCGAATCGAAATTGATTGATTTTATTACGAAAAACGGAAGTTGGCTTAAGGTCGATCATTTTAATTTATCAAAGTCAAAATCCGGTTTAAAAATTCCCCAATCGGGATTCGAGGTTTCAAATAATCATATGCTCTCATCGCCGGAGTTTGAAAATTTGGTGGAGAACAGTGTGATTTATTTCAATATCACCTTGAGGAGTCAAGAGGAAAGTTTGGAATTATGCGAAGAGATTCTGGGCTTGATTGAAAGTGAAATACAAGATTAAATGGATAGACATTGCTGTTTTTGGTAGTCGATTAATTTCACTGAGCCATGTTCAAGTTTTTCAGAAATATCCGCCGCCGCCTGCTTCGTGAAAACCGATTGACGAGGTACCTCATTTACGCTAATGGCGAGATTGTTCTTGTGGTGATTGGGATATTGATTGCCCTACAGATCAATAATTGGAATGAGGCAAAGAAAAACCATCATCTGGAAAAGGAGTATTTATTGCGTATCCGCGAGGATCTGGTAAAATCAAGAGATCGCCTCGGGATAGACCTTGATTGGCATAGAAAAAATGCTGCCTTGGGTGAATTGGTATTAACAAGTATAAGAACCTGCGAATTGAAAGATATGGACAGGGACAAGGTGGCAAAGGGATTATTTAATCTCGGGAAATTCAATTCTACGCTTTTGGTGAATACTACACTCGATGAGCTAAAAACCAGCGGAAGGCTGGTAATCATTTCAAATAAGGATTTGGTCTCTGAAATCATTAATTTGAACAGGCGTTTTGAAACCAGTGAAAATCAACTGGAGCAGTTGATGCAATGGTCGGTGATACCGGTAAATGTTGTTCAATCCAAAATAGTCTACTTGAATTTGGATGAAGATTCAGGATTGGATCAAGATATATTTTGGGAAAGCATAGAATTTGATTTTGACGCGGCATGTGGTGATGCTGTGTTTGCATCGGCAATTTCGTCGTTAATAAATTATACGTACGAAAATTCGCGTAGAGACCGTGATTTAATAAAGGCCACCGAGGCATTGATTCTCCTGGTGGATGAGGAATTAAAAAATAGGGATTAGCGCAAGGCCTTAATATCCAAAATACTAAATATCGAAACCGAAAGGCTCACCTGCTCCGCAGGATTTGCAATCCTCCGGCAAGTTTAGTCACCACAAACCATATCCCTCCGTCTGAAAGTTTAACCGTAAGACTCATCTCACCTCACGACATACGCTCAATCAATTCCTCCAATTCGGATGGTTCGATTGGTTTGGTGATGATCGACTGAAAATAGCCGTCGTTTATATGCTCTTCTACCTTTCCCGACACATCGGCCGTAAGGGCTATAATTTCGGTATCGGCGTTGAGTTCCGTTTGGCGAATTTTCTCCGTGGCGGCGTACCCGTCAATGATCGGCATGCGGATATCCATCAGGATTAAATCGTATTTCTCCTCTTTCGCCAGTCGAATGGCCTCTCGGCCTCCTTTTGCCTGCTGAACTTCCACGTTATCATACCTTTTCAAAAAAGCGTTCAGCACCATGCGGTTTACCTCCGAGTCATCCACTACCATTATCTTAAGCCTTTTGGCCTTGCTTTTTTTAACGGGCGGTTTCTCCTTCTTCGGTTCTTCCGTCTTTTCTCCCCTCTTCAGTTCGAGTTCAAAACTAAATTCAGAACCATCGCCGGGAATGCTTTCCAGCTTTATTTCGCTATCCATTATTTCCAAGTACTTCTTGCAGAGGGTGAGGCCCAGGCCCGTGCCGCCGTACTCACGCTTGGTAGAACTATCGGCCTGACCGAAATTGTCAAAAATCTTGGCCATTTTGTCTTTTCCTATTCCGATGCCTGTATCTTTTACCGCAAACTTGATGAGATCTTTGTCTTCTCTCGTCTCCAGTAATTTTACGGAGAGGGTTATGTTTCCCTCTTTGGTAAACTTGAAAGCATTGCTCAGCAGGTTGTTTAAAATCTGGGTGATTTTCAGCCGATCCAACTCGTAAGTTTTGTCCGTCTCTTCATCCAAATCTACTATAAGATCGAGACCTTCTTTTTCGGCGGTGTACTGAAAGATTGCCGCGATTTCTTCGATGATGTCCGTCAGGTTATCCTTCTCGAAATGCAGTGCACTCTTGCCCGCACTGATTTGGCTCAGGTCCAATATATCGTTTACCAATTTCTTGAGATGCGTACCCGAGAGGTGTAGCGTGTTTAACATCGTTCTTTGACTCTCGGTGGGCTCTTCATCCAGCATCAGATGGGTCAAGCCCAATATGGAATTGAGCGGAGAGCGGATTTCGTGGCTCATATGTGCCAAAAAGTCCTCCCGCGCTTTGGCCGCTTCTTCCGCTTTCTCTTTAGCTCTTTTGAGTTCGGCCTCTGACTTTTTCCGATCATCTATGTCTATTCCCATCCCGATGAATTGCAGGTTCCCGTCATCCCGATCGGAGAGGGGTACCAGATTGACAAAGTGCCACCGGTGGCTCTTGGTCTCATCGTGGTATATGCGCACCTCGTCTTTCAACACCGCTTTATCAGCCACCGCTTTGGAGAGCTTTGTCTTGAACGATTTCAAATCCTCTTCATGTATGGCTTTCAGCCAATTTTCATCCTTCACCTGATTGTGCGTGAAGCCCGTGTATTCCATGAATTTCTCATTCGACTTGTCCATCTTCCCATTGGCATCAAGGTGCCAAATGAGCGATGCCGAAGTATCGATCAGCGCGCGGTATTTCACTTCGCTGAGGCGCAGCGCCTTCTCTGCCTTTTTCAATACGGTTATATCGATGAAGGTGATTACGATGCCATCAATTCGGTCATCGGAACTTCTGTAGGGGAGGAGCCGCGTCAGGAAGGTTCGGTTCTGACTGTCGCTCACTTCGCGTTCGATGGGCTGCAGGGTTTTCAAAACCTTTTGCCCGTCGGTCATCAATTCATCGTAGCCCAGCTTATGGGTCTGATCGGAAATTTTTCTTCCCCGATCGGCCTCCCTTACATTAAATATTTCGTTGAGCTTTGGCGTGAACCGCAAAATCTTGAAATCTCTGTCGAGAAAGAGCGTTGCTATTTCTGTAGATGCGAGCAAGTTTTGAAGGTCATCGCTGAGGTGTCGCAGTTCCTCTACTTTATGTCGGTTTTCCTGATTGAGGGTTACCAATTCCTCATTCATGGATTGCAGCTCTTCCTTGCTCGTTTCCAATTCTTCCATGGTAGAGCGCAGCTCTTCGTTGGCCGATTGCAACTCTTCGTTTGAGGCCTTCATCTCCTCGCGGTTCGACTCGAATTCTTCCCGTATTACTTTCAGCTCGTAATCCTTTTCAAGCAATTCGCGTTGAAGCAAGTTGGGTTTACCGTCTTCAATAACCTCTGCCTCTTCAATCTTTGTTTCAAGCTCCGCAGCGTAGTTATCATCTTCTTCGAAAAAAAGGACCGACATCTTTTCCCCTTCGAAGGACATGCGGCGTAAACTGATGATGAGTGCTTTTTGTGCACCGTCTATTTTCACGGGAACGGGTTCTGCCCTGAAATTTCCCGTTTCGCCTTTGGAGGAATAGATGAGTTTCTTCACTTCCCTCAACATTTCTTTTCGCAAGAGGTCAAATATATCTTTGCTCAAAGCGCCTCCTCTTATATTCAGGTAGTCTCCCGCACTAGCTGACACGTGCAGCACCTTATTGCCCGAATCGAGGAGGATGCTCGGCGGAGCAATTTTTTCTACCAATTGATAGTGTAGTAGCCCTTTCTCCTGAAAAGATTCTGATGGCTTTTCCTCAAATGTGGGAAGCATGGAGGGCCGTGCCTTCGGAAAAACGGGTAGATTGGGTTCGGGTCCCTTTACGGCTAATTTGCGGTGTAAAGCGATGTCCTTTTTTACCAATTCGTAAAGGTTTTGATTATCCAAATGTTCTGAATTGCCCAAAAGAAGATGACCGCCCGGCTTCAGGGCATAATGAAATAATTCGAAGACATCCTTTTGGGTTTCTTTTTTCAGGTAAATGAGCAGATTTCGGCAAACGATTAAATCCAAATTGGAAAAGGGAGGGTCAGACAACACATTGTGAACCGTAAACACAATGTTTTCTCGCAATATCTTTTTTACCCGGTATCCGCCGTCTTCGTGGTAGAAATAGCGCTTCAACCGATCTTCAGAAACGGCCGTTTCAATCTTTCCGTGGTAAAAACCCATCCGCGCTTTTTCGAGTGACTCGGCGTGCATGTCGGAGGCAAAAATTTGCAAGGTGGGATGAACTTCGCTTTTGCGCATTTCATCAAAAAACTCCATAGCTACGGAATAGGCCTCCTCGCCCGTAGCGCAACCCACACACCACACCCGTATCGTTTCGTAGGATTCTTTATCCTTAATCAGGTTTTTAATTAACTCTTGATTGAGGCCGATGAATACTTCCTTATCCCGAAAAAAGCTCGTTACATTAATCAAAAATTCATTGGACAGGGCGGTAACTTCTTCGGGTTCATTGAGCAATTTTCGGTAATACCTCTCCAAGCTATCAATATTCAGCACCTGCATCCGTCGCTCCATTCTTCTCAGGATGGTATTGGCCTTATACAAGTGAAAATCCCTGCCCGTTTGTTTTTTGATCAAATGAAAAATCTTTTGCAGAAACCCATCGGTTTTTTCCTCTTCTGCCTTCAGATGTTCCATCAAAGCGGTACGTGCGCCTTTCCAGTTTAGGATGAAACTGAAGATCTTATCGGGCGGTATGATTTTATCTACAATGCCGGTAGAGATGGCATTACGCGGCATCCCGTCAAATTCAGCGGTCTCCGGTTCCTGCGCTATGGTCAACCCTCCCGCCATATGAATGGCCTTAAGGCCTAATGTTCCGTCACTGCCCGTACCCGAAAGTACCGCACCCACCGCTTTGTTTTTATGGCTTTCGCCCAATTTCGAAAACAGGTTGTCTATAGGGGCATACTTGTCCTTTTTGGATTTTGTTTTCGTAAAATGAATGCGCTTGTCAAACTTTTCAATAGGCAGATGCGGTGGAAGGATGTAGAGATGATTCGGCAGTATTTCCGTTTTATCTTCAGCTTCCGTTACCGGTATATTTGAAACCTGACGGAGGATTTCGTCCAGCACTGTATCTGCGTTTTCCAATTGATGAATCAGCACCAGATAAGCTACTCCGCCATCGGGCTTTATTTCTTTCACGCATTGTTGGAGCGCTTTCAGGCCGCCTGCTGAAGCTCCTATCGCTACGATTATAGGATAGTTTTCATTTTCAGCATCTGTAGATGAAGGCATAGTAGTGGTTATGGTAAAAGTTAGCAGGCAGTCTCTTTCTACCTGCCTTTTGGGTTTCTATAAAAATACGATCCTCACAATCCCTTACAAACCATTCAGACTACCATCTCTAATGAGATTGCCGAAACAGCTTTCTCACTCATCCGTTTTCTCCAAAAGGGAGAATGGACTTTCCATCAGTGAAGGTAAGCTTAATAATGGAAAAACCGGGGATAATTCGAATCTTTAATTGAGTATCGTGAGTAGTTCGCACCGGAATGAATGAATCCGGGCTGTGGATCGTCCTTCGGAAGTACGCTTCACTCACTTGACTATTGATTTTTTATCTTTGAAAACGTTGACACCCATAGCGTCATCCGTACATAACGAACCCCGCAACATTTAAAATTTACACCGTTTGAAAATAGACTTGAACTGTGACATGGGAGAGGGGCTGAACAATGAGCGCGAGCTCATGCCCTACATCTCTTCCTGCAATATAGCTTGCGGCGGTCACACGGGTTCGGCGGAGATTATAGATAGGGTCATGGCATTAGCCTTAAAGCACAATGTCCGAATCGGTGCACACCCTTCTTTTCCCGATCGCAAGAATTTCGGTCGTAAGTTGATGGACTTGAGTGAACGTCAACTTCGGGAAAGTCTGAAGGATCAACTGGAGCTGTTTCGCGAAAGAGCAACGATGCAGAATGGGACCGTGAACCATGTAAAGGCGCACGGAGCCCTTTACCACCTCGTCGCTTCAGATGAAGCTGCGGCTACCTTGTTCGTCCAAGTCGTTAAGGATATTTTCAAAGACGCGGCAGTATACGCACCTTGGGGTTCTGAAACGGAAAAGGCAGCCCGAAGGCTTGGAGTGACTTTCGTCTGCGAAGCCTTTGCCGATCGAAACTACAACGACGATCTTTCCTTGGTTTCCAGAGATCATCCAATTGCCACCATCACCGATCCCGATCAGGCGGTAGCTCACGTAAAGCGAATCGTCGAACGGTCCCGGGTAAAAACCCTTTCCGGAAAGGAGCTTGAACTCAAAGCCCAAACCCTCTGCATTCACGGCGATAACAAAAATGCCGTGCACATTCTGAAAGCGTTGCATCAAGTCTTTTCTTGAATTAGCGGAGTGCTTTGTTTTGGTCAGTCAATTCAAGCTTTGTACTTTATTCAGATCGATATTAATATGAAAAAGTACGCTCTAACATACAAACCCTTCGGCCCTGCCGCTATCCTAATCGAATGGCCCGCGAAGATTGATGAGGACATCATTCGAAATATCGGAGCCTTTGAAAAATCTATCGATAAGAGCAAAACCATTGCTGATACCTTCATCGCCTACAACTCATTGCTGATTCGCTACGGCACAGAGGTGAATTTTGAATCGGAAGTAGAACGCTTGAAACGGAATTACGAAACCGTGCAGTCAAGCGAATGGCAAGAGTCGAAATGTTGGCAGGTACCCGTATGCTATGATGCTGAGTTTGGATTGGATTCGGAAGAAATCACTGAGGCGAAAAAAATCTCCGTCGAGGAATTGATCCATTTGCACTGCGAACCTGAGTACTTAGTCTGCTTTATCGGTTTCCAACCCGGATTCTTGTATTTAGGTGGTTTGGATGAGCGTATCCACATGCCGCGAAAGGCCAATCCGAGAAAGCGTATTCCAAAGGGATCGGTAGGCATCGGAGGAGAGCAAACGGGGGTGTACCCAAACGACTCGGCGGGTGGATGGAACATTATCGGAAGATCACCGATAGACTTTTTTGACATCGAGAAGTCAAATCCTTCTTTCGCGAAAGCAGGCGATCGCATCAAGTTCGTGTCTGTCGATCGGGATGTCTATGAGGAAATAGCTGAGAGAAAACGTCAGGGTAAATATGAACTCCAATTTGAGACGCTATGATAAAGGTGCTGAATGCGGGAATTCTCAATACGGTGCAAGATCAGGGGCGCGTGGGCTATGCTAAATCGGGCGTTTCCGTTTCGGGCGTGATGGATTCGTACGCCGCGCGACTGGCCAATACGCTTATGCGGAATGAACCGACCGATGCCTTGATCGAGATCACCATGGGGCAGGGAAAGTTTCAGTTTTCAGAGAGAACCGCGTTCTGTCTGACGGGAGGTGATTTCTCACCGCAATTGAACGGAGAGCCGCTCGAAACCAATCGTGTCTATTTTGCGGAAGCCGGTGCCGAACTTTCCTTTGGTAAACGCAACTACGGAGCCGTGACTTATCTGGCTGTCCCGGGCGGAATCCAATCAGCGCTCATCTTGGGCAGCAGAAGTTTTTCTAAAGGCATCACGGCCGATCGATTGGAAAAAGGGGATGAGTTGGAGATTTTACGTGGACAGGATTTTCCCGATCAGGCAAATGCGCGAATCGGTATGCGGGAAGAACATTACCAATCACCTGAGTTGCGCTGCTTTAAAGGACCTGAATTTGATCAGTTGAATGAAGCTCAAAAAAAGCGGCTGTCCGATTCGTTTACCTTGTCGAAAGACCACAATCGCGTGGGGTACCGATTGAACGAAGCAGTGGATAATGAGCTAAAACCCATTCTGACTTCGGCCGTATTGCCGGGCACGGTTCAACTCACTCCATCGGGAACGCTTATCGTTTTAATGAGAGAGGCACAGGTCACGGGCGGCTATCCCCGGGTTCTCCAATTATCAGAGGAGGCCATATCGGCTTTAAGCCAAAAAGCAGAGGGAGATCAAGTGAGGTTTGTGTTGGGAAATTAGCAGCACTCAGCGTGCATCTAAATGAATGGATTTCGTGGCCTTAAAGAACAGGCGCTCCATTCTCGATCAATGTTCATCCGGGTTTTCCTCAAGTATGGAATTTTTGCATCTCCGATGCCTGAAATCATAAGCGCTTGTGGAAATCGTAGGATTGCGATGTCGGTGAACACTAAGTTCATTTTAAATTAATTTTTAGTTAAAATGCCTCGACGATCTATGATTTAGGTTTGGCCTTCTGCGAGTATTCTGATTTGGAATTAAGGCGAGCGTTTGATTCTGCAGCAAGCGCGAACGGTTATGGCATCATCGAGTTTTTATTCATTTGGTATCAGGCTCTATCGAATCGTTTTGGTATTTCTGATATTGGGTTTATTTCTTTTGGCTCTGAACCTTTTGGGTGATGGCTTTAAACTCCTTAGTAAAGACCTCGTTCAGGATTTTTTTCGGGTCACCGACAATCCGATCGTTTCGCTTTTAATCGGATTGTTCGCCACCTCCCTGATGCAGAGCAGCTCTACCACCACTTCCATCATTGTGGCCATGGTAGCGACGGGGACTCTGCCTTTCCAAAATGCCGTTCCCATGATCATGGGAGCCAACATCGGTACCAGCGTAACCAGCACCATCGTGGCTTTGGGACATATCCACAACAAGGATGAATTCCGATACGCGATCAGCGCCGCTACCGTCCACGACTTCTTCAATATTTTGGTGGTTATGGTGCTGCTGCCGTTGGAGTTGGCTACGGGTTTTCTGAGTCAGGTTGCCCTCTACCTCACCGAGCTTTTACCCCTTTTTAATTCTGAAAGCGAGAGCAAGGGTATTTTAGATATAACCATAAAACCCGCATCAGCATGGGTTGCCACGGCGCTGGGTGGAAATGTACTGATAACGGTGGGCCTCGCCTTAGCCCTTCTCATCACCTCCCTGCGCGGATTTACCATGATTCTGAAAAGCTTCCTGATCGGGCAATCGCAGCAAATCGTTGATAAATACGTCTTCGGACATCCGCTCAGATCGCTGTTTTGGGGTACCGTCATAACGGCGGGAGTACAATCCAGCTCGGTCACCGCCTCCCTCACCGTTCCACTGGTGGCTTCAAAACGGGCCACCTTGGAGAAAGTCTTCCCTTTTCTGATTGGTGCAAATGTTGGAACTACGCTCACCGCACTTATCGCAGCCCTATCCCAAAACGAGACCGCATTGGCCATCGCCCTGGTGCACCTTTTGTTCAACCTTTGCGGAGTATTGTTTTTCTTCCCTTTTAAGGTCATCAGGAACATCCCCGTTTGGCTGGCCAACCACCTCGGCATCCTTTCGGAGAAAAATAGGATAATCGGGGTGCTTTACGTGGCGGTTGTTTTTTTCTTGGTTCCGATTCTGTTTGCAGTTTTGTAGGAGGATGCGTGCAAAAAAGATAAAAATGTCACCCTTTCAGGGTTTCGACACTCTGCTCTGTTTATTCCGATGGGTTAAAACCCATCGCTGACGGATGAGGTCCTTTCAGGACCGGGCTGTACTTCACATCATTGATAGTGGATGTCAGACACCGTTTCAACCGCATCGCCATCTTCAATCCGGTAGATGGTGGTTCGTTTATAGCTGCGCATTCACTGTTTGCGCAATCGAGAGTTTGAAC
>CAZYWJ010000070.1:0-16483 GCA_964651785.1 uncultured Cryomorphaceae bacterium | reverse complement strand
TTATCCGGCATCATACAAGTATCTTTTTTTCCAAACCAGCGGTAGCGATTCTTAGCGATAAAATCATAGATCGGATCGCGAAGAAATCGTGGAATGATGAAGAAAACCTTCATAGCCGGCCAGAGTCCTTTAAGCCTTCCGGCAATTTTTAAGGCTGCCGTGC
Organism: uncultured Cryomorphaceae bacterium; assembly: GCA_964651785.1. Lineage (GTDB taxonomy): Bacteria > Bacteroidota > Bacteroidia > Flavobacteriales_D > Cryomorphaceae > JAKVAV01. The sequence goes on along the minus strand of CAZYWJ010000070.1, from coordinate 16,320 downwards.
TTTTTTGATAAAGTTTTCCCTTCTCGTAGAGCAGTATGCTATCCACATCGGCATATTCGGGATGCTGCTCTATCAATTTCTGAGCAGGAAGCCAACTTAGGCTCGAAAATCGAAAGTGCTCCTCTTGGTCTCTTTTGATGATAAACTGAACGGCACCGTTGCATAAATTGCAATAGCCATCAAATAGAATCAATCCTTTTCCTTCGGGCAATTCCGACATGCCATTTTGCATAAAACAAAGTTAGCCCTTCCAAAGGAATTCCTAATTTTGGCAACTGCTGAAAAATTAAGGTATGAAAAGAGATCAACTCGTATTTGATATAATTGACAAAGAGCGCAAAAGACAGCTCGAAGGAATTGAATTAATCGCCTCTGAAAACTTCGTGAGCGACCAGGTGATGGAAGCCATGGGTTCGGTAATGACCAACAAATACGCCGAGGGCCTTCCGGGGAAGCGATACTACGGCGGTTGTGAATTTGTAGATCAAACCGAAAACTTAGCGATCGATCGTCTTAAAAAACTCTTTGGCGCGGCTTGGGCCAATGTTCAGCCTCACAGCGGTGCTCAGGCAAATGCCGCCGTAATGCTGGCATGCCTTCAACCGGGAGATAAGATAATGGGGTTCGACCTGAGCCACGGCGGGCACCTCACCCACGGATCTCCCGTAAATTTTTCAGGAAAACTCTACCGCCCCACTTTTTACGGAGTTGAGAAGGAAACGGGGCTTATTGACTACGATAAGCTGGAAAAGAAGGCAATAGACGAAAAGCCCAAAATGATCATCTGCGGAGCCTCGGCCTACTCGCGCGATTGGGATTATGCTCGACTCAGAAGCATTGCCGATAAAATCAAAGCTTTGCTTCTCGCCGACATTTCGCATCCAAGCGGATTGATCGCCACTAAACTTTTGAACGACCCGCTACCCCACTGCCATATCGTAACCTCAACCACTCATAAAACGCTGCGTGGTCCGCGTGGTGGCATCATCATGATGGGGCAGGATTTTGACAACCCTTTCGGTTTGACGACACCGAAGGGCGCGATCAGAAAGATGTCTTCGCTTTTAGATTCGGCCGTATTTCCCGGCACGCAAGGCGGACCCCTCGAACATGTTATTGCCGCTAAGGCAGTAGCTTTTGGTGAAGCTTTGACCGACGAGTACAAAACCTACTGCAAGCAGGTGATCAAAAATGCTCAGGCGATGGCCGACTCATTTGTAAAAAGAGGCTACGACGTAATTAGCGCGGGTACTGACAATCACAGCATGCTGATCGATTTAAGATCGAAAAACATTACCGGTAAGGAAGCCGAAAATGCGCTTATCAAAGCTGACATTACGGTCAATAAAAATATGGTTCCCTTCGATGACAAATCGCCGTTTGTAACGAGCGGGATGCGAATCGGTACGCCCGCCATTACTACTCGAGGTCTCAACGAGGAGCAGATGGATGCGGTGGTAGATTTGATCGACCGCGTGCTGAAAAATCACGAAGATGAGACAGCTATCGAAACGGTGAAAAAAGAAGTAAACGAAATGATGAGTAGCTTTCCGCTATTCGCAAATAGTGAATTAACACCAAACTAAAACCCTTACATGCAAATTTCAGCAAATGACCCGAATCGAAAGTCTTGGGTCGAGATCCCTCATAACAACGATTTTCCAATTCAAAACCTGCCTTTCGGCATTTATTCCACGGATTCTTCGGAGCCAAAACCCTGTGTGGCAATCGGCGATCAACTGGCCGATTTGTCCGTGCTCGAGGCAAAAGGTTTCTTTTCGGATTTGGGCTTTTCAGCCAAAGAATTTGAAGGTCCCTTTTTAAATCCCTTGATGAAAAAGGGCAAAGAAGCCACTCGAAAATTGAGAAACCGACTGGCCGAGCTTTTTGATGCAGATGGAATTTATACTGAGAAAAAATCGGAAATAGAATCGGCGATGCATCGCCAAGGTGATGTGAAAATGCACCTACCCGTCCAAGTAGGCGACTACACCGATTTCTATTCCAGCATGGAGCACGCCACCAATGTGGGTACGATGTTTCGCGATCCCGATAATGCGCTTTTGCCGAATTGGAAACACATTCCGGTGGCCTATCACGGGCGTAGTTCTTCCATCATCCCTTCCGGACAGCCCATTCATCGCCCGAAAGGGCAAACCAAACCAAAAGACGACGAACCGCCCGTTTTCGGTCCTACAAAGCTGTTGGATTTTGAATTGGAAATGGCTTTCGTAACCTACGATGGTAAACCTCTTGGAGACAGCATATCCACTGCCGAAGCTGATGATTATATTTTCGGAATGATTCTGTTCAACGACTGGTCGGCGCGTGACATTCAAAAATGGGAATATGTACCACTCGGGCCATTTCTCGCGAAGAATTTTGCCTCATCCGTTTCGCCATGGATCGTGACATTGGATGCATTGGAGCCTTTCCGCACAAGCGGACCCAAGCAGGAACCAAAAGTACTACCATACTTGGAATACAGCGGTGACAAGCACATCGACATCAATCTCGAAGTAGCGATTGAAACGGAGAAAGGAGAATCTAAGACCATCTGCCATTCCAACTACCGAAACATGTATTGGAACATGAATCAGCAGTTGGCTCACCATACGGTGAATGGCTGCAACGTGAGATGTGGCGACATGATGGCTTCGGGAACCATTTCGGGGAGCGACTCTTCGAGCTATGGTTCCATGCTGGAAATAACCTGGCGAGGCTCAAAGCCGGTGCAGATGCCTGATGGAACGGAACGAAAATTCATCAATGACAATGACACGGTAATTATGCGCGGTCATTGCCAAAACGATGATTTGAGAATTGGCTTCGGAGAGGTTAAAACCAAAGTACTGCCCGCCAAATAAATAAGGAGATATAATCCTCACCCGTGAAAAAGCTCGACCCCGAAGTAGATAAAAAATTGATCCTCTCTGCGTACAGAGGACTGCTTCGCGTTGCGAAATATTCCAAGGATAAAGAAGACCGAAAAATAATTCGGAAAGCTTTCGATTTGGCAATGGAAGCGCATAAAGACATGCGCCGAAAATCGGGCGAACCTTACATTCTTCATCCTTTGGCTGTAGCCAGAATATGCGCTGAAGAAATAGGCTTGGGAACGACGAGTATCGTCGGAGCCATTTTGCACGATACGGTAGAAGATACCGAGATAAGCCTCGAGGATATCGACTATCAGTTTGGTACGAAGGTGCGAGACATCATAGACGGATTGACAAAAATCTCTGATGTGTTCGACCACACTTCGAGCATTCAGGCCGAGAATTTTAAAAAGATGCTGCTCACGCTATCAGATGACGTTCGGGTGATTCTGATTAAGCTGGCGGACAGGCTGCACAATATGCGCACGCTCGAATCAATGCGTCACGATAAGCAACTCAAAATTGCGAGCGAAACGCAATTTATGTTTGCGCCCTTGGCTCATCGATTGGGATTATATGCCATTAAAACGGAACTTGAAGATTTAGCATTAAAGTATACCGAGCCCGAAGAGTACGATGAGATTCAAACCAATCTAAAAAAAGGGCAGGCGGTTAGAACACGATTTATCAACCGCTTTACGCTACCGATCAAGCGTGCCCTTGATGTCGAGGGTTTCAATTACGAAATCAAAGGCAGACCTAAATCCGTTTACAGCATTTGGAATAAGATTCACAAGAAGAATATACCATTTGACGAGATATACGACGTTTTTGCTATCAGAATTATTCTGGATACGGATCTGAAAAACGAAAAAGCGCTGTGCTGGAAAGTTTACAGTATCGTGACTGATTTTTACCAGCCAAACCCCGACCGATTGCGCGATTGGATATCTACACCCAAAGGGAATGGATATGAATCGCTCCACACTACCGTAATGAGTCCGACGGGCAAATGGGTTGAAGTGCAAATCAGGACAAAGCGGATGGATGAAATTGCCGAAAAGGGTTACGCCGCTCACTGGAAATACAAAGATCAGCAAGCCCAGGAATCCAGTTTGGACACTTGGCTACACCGCATACGCGATATGCTGGAAACCAATAACAGCACCGCACTCGATTTTATTGACGACTTCAAGCTCAACTTATTCAGCGATGAAATTTTCGTCTTCACGCCCAACGGAGATTTGAAAACATTGCCGGCAGGCGCCACTGCTCTGGATTTTGCTTTTGAAATTCACTCGCAGGTTGGTGAGACATGTATCGGAGCCAAGGTGGATCAGCGATTGGTGCCACTCAGTCACAAGCTGAAAAGCGGAGACCAGATTGAAATTCTCACATCGAAAAAGCAAAGGGCTAAAGAAGACTGGCTCAGCTACGTCGTGACGGCAAAAGCCAAGTCGAAAATCAAGCAAGCGCTAAAAGAAGAGCAGAAGAAGATTGCCGGGATGGGAAAGGAAATCGTTCAGCGTAAGTTTAAAAGTTTGGACGTTGAATTTAACAGCCGCAACGTATCCGAACTCGAAAAATATTACGGTTACGATTCAGCCACCTCTCTCTATGAAGATATAGCCAAAGGAAAGGTAACCCTGAAAAAACTGAAAGGTTTTACGGTTGATCAGAAGCAAATCCATTTCGAAAAACGCGGTCAGGAAAACGGTCAGGAAGAGCCGAAAAAACAGGGTGGCCAAAATATCCCGAAAGACACCCTGATCATCGGAGATGACGAAGTGGATGTTCCTTATCGACTTTCACAATGTTGCAACCCCATTCCGGGAGATGATGTTTTTGGTTTTGTGACGATAAATGACGGAATCAAAATACACCGCGTACGATGCCCCAATGCCGTGCAAATGAGATCAAACTTTGCCTATCGCATTATCAAAGCAAAATGGCAGAGCCAAAAAGAGAGTGAATTTGCTGCTCAAATTCGATTTAAGGGAATTGATGACATTGGATTGGTGGAAAAGATTACTCACGCCATCTCTACGGACCTGAACGTAAACATGAAAGCTATTAGCTTTGAGAGCAACGACGGTGTGTTCAACGGCCGCGTAACCGTATTAGTTTATGACACCGATCATTTAAACAACCTGATCAAGAGGCTGAAAAGCGTTGAAGGTGTACTTACCGTGGAACGCGTTAAATTGGGTCAGGATCCGAACTCAGATGACGATTAGCGATTCGCTAAAAGTGACTACCTTTGATTCTTAAAGTCAACACGTGGCGACACTAGAACTGAAAGAAAAAGTAAAACAAATTTTTTCGGCATACCTCGAAAAAAACGGTCACCGAAAGACCCCCGAGAGGTTTGCAATTCTTAATGAAATCTACGAGTATTCAGGTCATTTTGATGTAGAGTCGCTTTACATTCAAATGAAGAATAAGAATTATCGTGTAAGCAGGGCGACGCTATACAACACCATCGATCTATTGATGGCCTGTAACTTGGTTCGAAAACACCAATTTGGTAAAAATCCGGCTCAGTTTGAAAAGTCTCATGAATACAAGCAACACGATCATGTTATTGTAACCGAAACGGGGGAAGTACTTGAGTTTTGCGACCCGCGCATTGAGGCCATAAAAGCTACCGTAGAAGAGATATTCGACGTTAAAATTATGCACCATAGTTTGTACTTTTACGCCGAGAGAAATGGCTCTGATTCGAGCAAGTCAAAAAAATCCGAATAATATCCAATGGCATTTAACTATTCTATCACCGAAAGGGACAAACTCATTTTTCTAGAGATGCAAGGCAAGCTGGTCGATAAGGCCGAAGCCATTGACATCGGCGCCGAAGTGGAAGAGCAGATGGCGGCGGGGCATCACCGATTTATCATTGACTTGAGTCAACTGGAATACATGAATAGCACGGGGCTGAACATCATCTTAAATTTGATGAATAAGTGTCGAAACAATGGCGGTGAAGCCGTGGTGGCGGGATCCACTTCCAGAATCAAATCGCTGTTTTCGGTTACTAAATTGGACACCGTCTTCACGTTGAAGGATACGCGTGAAGAAGCCGTAAAGCACTTGCAAGAACTTCCTCAATAAGCATACATGAAAGCAAAAGTCGATGTGCTTCTCGGTCTCCAGTGGGGCGACGAAGGAAAGGGAAAAATAGTGGACGTACTTACGCCCAAGTATGACGTGATTGCGCGCTTTCAGGGCGGACCCAATGCCGGACACACGCTGGAATTCAACAATATCAAGCACGTATTGCACACGATTCCTTCGGGGATTTTTCATTCGGAAAAACTCAATTTGGTTGGAAATGGTGTCGTGATTGATCCCATTATTTTCAAAAGAGAAATTGATGCGCTCGAAAAAATGGGCGTTGATGTAAATAAGAACTTGGTCGTTTCGCGAAAAGCGCACCTCATCCTGCCGACACATTGCGTACTCGATGGTGCAAGCGAAGCAGACAAAGGCAAGAAGAAAATCGGCTCGACGCTGAAAGGTATCGGCCCGACCTATATGGACAAGACCGGTAGAAACGGATTGCGCATCGGTGATATTGAGGCCCCTGATTTTCAAAGCAGGTACGAAGCCTTAAAGGCGAAGCACCAACGCCTCTTGGAGCCTTACGATTACGACTATGACATTACCGAAAAGGAAGAAGCGTGGTTTGCGGGAATAGCTAAAATCAAAGAATTGACCTTGATCGACAGCGAGCATCAGTTGAATCGTGACTTAGCCGAAGGCAAAAAGATCTTGGCTGAGGGAGCTCAAGGCAGCTTGCTCGATATCGATTTCGGAAGTTATCCTTTTGTGACTTCATCCAATACCATAGCCGCAGGTGCCTGCACGGGTTTGGGTGTGGCGCCCAACCGAATCGGCGATGTAATCGGAATATTCAAAGCTTACTGCACGCGTGTGGGTAGCGGACCTTTTCCAACCGAACTTTTCGATGAAACGGGAGAGCGATTGAGAAAAGAAGGGCACGAATTCGGAGCGACTACCGGAAGACCCCGCCGCTGCGGTTGGATTGATTTGCCCGCGCTGAAATACGCCATTATGATCAACGGCGTCACCATGCTGAACATGACCAAAGCCGATGTGCTTTCCATCTTTGACGAAATCAAAGTTTGCACCCACTACATTTATCGAGGGGAGAAGATCGACTACTTGCCCTACGATGTGACCGGCGAAAAAATAGAGCCTGTCTATGAATCTTTGCCCGGCTGGAAGAAAGACCTGACCAAGCTGAACAGCGAAGACGATTTTCCGGAAGAGTTGAGCGCTTATATCGACTACCTTGAAAAAGCTTTGGAAACCCCCATCACCGTGGTATCGGTGGGTCCCGATAGAAGTCAAACCATTGTTCGCACGGGCGTACCGGCTTAAGATCGGCACGAGAATTGCCACGGGCGTCCCGATGAAAATCGGTAAGAACCCGTTACGTATTACACTCATTCTTTTGTTATTGCCGCTTATTTCCCTTTCTCAGGGAAAGAGCAAGATCGAATTGGTCCAAGCTGATAAATTGCGCTTCGACAAAAGCATCGGAGTAGACGCCCAGCGACTCCTTGGAGATGTCATCTTCAAGCATAAAGGTGCAATCATGTATTGCGATTCTGCCTATCTCTACAATGCTTCCAATAGTTTGGATGCTTTCGGAAACGTGCGCATCAATCAGGGCGATACGCTAACGATGACCAGCGACAAGCTGAATTATAACGGAAACACGCAGTACGTCAAAGTAAGGGACAATGTAGTGCTGAAGGATGCCGAGATGACGCTGACTACGCACACTTTGGACTACGATCGAAAAACGGGGCAGGCCATTTTTTACGACAGAGGGAACATTGTGAGCCGAAAGAATGATAACCGATTGGTATCGTGTGAAGGAATTTACGATTCGAACAGCGAGTACTTCTTTTTTCGCGACAGCGTAGTACTGAACAATCCGAACTACCGAGTGGAAACCGATACGCTGCAGTATGGCAATCAATCAGAAATAGCCTACTTCTACGGCCCGACTTTCATTTACAGCGATGAGAATACCATCTACTGCGAAAACGGGTGGTACGATACGTTCAACGATATTTCTCAATTCAACAAGAATGCCTACATCGACAACCGAAAGCAGGTCTTGAGAGGCGACAGCCTTTGGTATTCAAGAAATGAGGAACTCGGAAAAGCCTATTTGAATGTAAGCGTAACCGACACTGCAGATCAATTTGTCATTAGGGGAGATTACGGCGAGTACAATGATCTGATCGGGAGAAATTATGTAACCGGTCGCGCCGAAATGTTGCAGTACGATTTGACCGATACACTCTTTCTCCACGGCGATACCTTGATGGCCGTAGAAGACAGCCTGATCGGCAATCGCGTGTATGCCTACCCTTCAGTCAAGTTTTTCCGGAAGGATATGCAGGGGGCTGCCGATTCGCTGATTTACGCGGCAGATGACAGTCTCATTTATATGTATACCAACCCGGTACTTTGGGCGGATAGTCTGCAGATAACGGGAGATACCATTTTAATTCGCACCTATGACGGAGTAGTGGAAAATCTCTTTGTGTTTGATCATGCCTTTATGGTGAACAAAGTAGACTCGACCAAATACAATCAAATCAAAGGAAAACGACTCACGGGATTTTTTGAAGAGAATGACCTGCGACGGATTCTGATCAAAGGAAACGGCCAATCGCTTTATTACGCAAGTGAAGAGGAGAAACCCGACAGCACCGGAAAGGTGACGGAGCCCACCAAATTTATCGGAGTGAATAAGGCGATATGTTCCAATATCGAAATCTTCATGATCGAGCGGAAGATTGACCGAATCTTATTCCTGACTAAGCCTGACGGTACGTTCTATCCTTTGGAGCAATTGCCCGAAGATGAAAAAGTCTTTGAAGGTTTTATTTGGGATGATGCCCGAAGGCCCGATTCGCCTGAGGAAATCTTTAATTAAGAAGGTAGCCCTTCTGCTCTCGCTTTTTTCAAAGCTTCTGCATACCACATCAATTCCTTCGAAAAGCGATCGAACCTTTTGATCATTCGCTCATCTTCGGTTTTTCCGTTTTCATCAAGCGCCGATGTGATTTTGGGAATGGGCATAATGGACGGAATGCTGCTCATGCCCAGTTCTGCTACGACAGCTCGGGCGTGCATCGCCACCCTGAGGCCACCAAAACTTCCGGCTGAATAGGAGACCAACGCCGACGGTTTGTAGAAATACTCGCTTTGGAAATGGTCCAGGAAATTTTTCAATCCGGGTTGCAGGCTATGATTGTATTCACCCATTACGATGATAAATGCATCGGCAGAGCGCAATTCAGCAGAAGCCTTCTGCATGTTGGCAGGTGCTTCACCTTCGGGAAATTCCTTGAGCATTTTATCTAAAATCGGCAGGTCGATTTCTTGCGCGTCCAGAAATGCGGTTTGGCACTTTCCCTCCAGTTGATTGAGGCAAAATTTGGCTGCTCGGATGCCTGCTCTGTTTGAACGGTACGAGCCAAAGATTACGGCTACTTTCATATCTTTCATTAGTAGAAGAAATTATCATCGGGACCAATCGTCCGATTTCGTTCGAGTTTTAAATCGCGCAGCATCGAAGATTTAATATTCAAACCTACATTGTAGCTTCTTCTATCGCCGAAAGGAATAACTCGTGCGTTGAGCTCCCAGCAATTTAAATCAACTCTTGCCGTAACCGTAGTAGGTGTCAATTCTTTGGTTACAAAATCATATCCCGAATTTATTCCTATGCTGATTCGGTCAAAAAGAGTAAAATTTCCATTGACTTGAAGGGACTGAGTGTAAGCTAATGTATCCATTAAAACCAAAGGAAGATCATCGCCTGCCGGCTCTACAAATCGATTTCGCCTCACATTCAAGGCATAAGTGACATTTATATTCCAAGGGACTTTAAATCCACTCAGAAAAGGTTTAGAATCATCGATCACCTCCCCATCTGCCTCTTCAGATTCGATAACCGGGTTCGGACGATTTCTTTGAAATGATGAACTCCCCAAGCCGGTGATGTTGACGGCGAGATTTCCCGACTCGAACTGAGCCAGGCTTCTGTTTCGATCAAAAAGATATTCTGCCGTAATCGCAGGTCTGTCACCCGGACCGATTTCGTATACGTAAGGATTAAAACTACTCGAAAACCTGAGGTTCACATATTGACTCAAAGAGGTAAAACCGTTGATGCTTATATTACTCAGCTTATTACTATCCGCAACAAAGTTGTAGCTACCCGAAACGGTCAGGTTTTCCAAAATCGCCACTTTCTTGAACTTTGAAGTGGTATCCCGCCGGCTCAGGAATTTCCCTTCGATGTTGTTGGTAAATGAGAAAGAAATGGCTTGCCTTTCGTTGGCAGGAGGACCTCCGTATAAAGTTCCCTGATAGGGATTGTAGGACTGAAGCGCTGCGCTGGGTCCGAAAAACCCGTAAATATTCGGATCAAAATTCGGTGTATAGTTGTAGCTGATGGACGGGGTGAGTGTATGCCTTATCGCCTTTAAATTCTTACCCTTAAAACTGTACATCCCGTAAAGCTTAGTGGTGACCGAAGTAGAGAATGACCAATCATTGTTTCGATCAAACCCTTGAATCGTATCCGTTTCGAATTGGTTGGTTTCCGCATTGAAACGGCGGCCGAACGTTTTGAAATACCAGCGCTCATTGAAGTTCAAACTAGGGTTGATACTGAAAGGCCCTGCCTTTAAAGAAGTGCTTAAACTTGTAGTGTGCCTGACTCCGTTTCTGAAATTGTCTTTTATCTGATCCCAATTATTCAAAGCCAACATAGAGTCATTGACCGACAGCGTATTCTGAAAAGAAGAATTCCAAACCCACCCTATTTTCTCGTAAAAGCGATCTTTCGGTCCGTCGTTGAAGAGATCTTTTAAAGGAAAGGTTCGCGCCTTATTCACATTTAGCGACGGAATGGTAAAATCATAATCTCCCGTTCGCGAATTCTGATTGTGACCCGCCGTCGCATTCATACTCCATGGAGAGTTATAAAATGATCTTGAAAATCGAATGTTCGAACGAAACGTATTCGTCAAAAAATCATTCTGTGAAGCATTGAGATTATTGGTAAAGTTTTCAGTACTACCCGCGTTTACATCCGCAGAGAAATTTGCGTAAGGGTGAGCCTTCCGATCTTGAGTGTGCCGCCAATTGATAAAGAAGGTTCTCGTTTCGGAGAAGTTTCCCAAATCCTCATCCCCTCTTTTCTGGACGTTGTATTCCACCCCCAGATTTCCATCGTATTTGTACAGCTTCTTATAGCGGGTGATATTTTCCAATCCATAGCTACCCCGCGAATAAATGTCACCGAGAATTTTCGTGTCAATATTGTCGCTTATCGGCATGTAAAAGCCCAAATCATTCAAGAAGTAGCCCAGCTCTTGCGCATTGCCGTAGCTTGGCATAATGAGACCTGCCTGCTTCTTATCGGTATTGGGAAAAAACCCGAACGGAAAGGCCAGCGGAGTCGGAACTTTTCCCAAAGCCAAATAGCCGGGGCCCGTTACTATTTGCTTATCCTTTATGACCTTTAAGCGGCCGATTTTAAATCGGGTTTTGGCATTTGGATCTTCGCACGGGCAGTATTCGCCCTTGCGCACATAAATCACCTTATTGTCATCAGTGGTTTTGACCTTATCTCCGGTAAGGGTTCCTTCTATCACATCGGTTTGAACCTGCCTCACAAAAGCCTTTTTCGTTTTGAAATTATAATCCATCGCAAAGGCGTCGAATTTGGAATCGCCTTGCTCGAAGACCGGCTTACCGATCCAAACTCCGGCCGTATCTTGAATGCCTTCGGCGTGAACGGTGTAATTGGAGAAGTCATAAGTGATGCGGTCAGCTACCAGCTTTATATCCTGATAAGTAATAACGGCATCGCCGAAAAGGTATACTTTTCTATTCACCACATCGTTGATGATGGTATCCCGCGCAGAGTAATTTACGGGAGCCTCCAAGAACGACTTGGACTGATTTTTGGAAATCGTATCCGCTCTCACCGAATCTACCGCCAAAGTATCGGAAGGTGAAAACGAGAGAGAATCAGTTTGAGCACTCACCCCTATATTGGCCAAAATGAACAGCCCTACAAGGATAAAAACTAACTTTGCCCGAAGGATGAAGGATAGAATATTCCTAATTTTATTTGTCGTTGGTTTTTCAACTACCAAAACTACCGAATTGCTGCCGCAAAAATGGACGTAAAAAATCAATTAACACGCAGGTTGCCGCTAAAGCTTTTTCTCATAATAGCCATCGTGCTTTCAGCGGGATTGCTCTTGTTAGCATCTACCATGCCAAACTCTACGGCTACACCCGCCGTGAAGAGGGTTGTGATAGATGCAGGTCATGGAGGAAAAGATCCCGGAAATCTCGGGACGGGACGCTATAAGGTGACCGAGAAAACAATAGCGCTGAACGTATCACTGCAAGTGGGAAAATACATCGAGGAAGCTTTCCCTGATGTGGAAGTACTCTACACGAGAGATGATGACACCTTCGTACCCCTTCACGAACGAACCAAGTTTGCCAATCAGAATGGCGCGGATATTTTCATCTCCATTCACTGCGATGCTTTTACCAGAGAAAGTGCAAAGGGTTGTGGTTCTTATGTAATGGGTCCGGCAAAAACGGAAGCCAATTTGAGAATGGCTCAAAAAGAAAATGCCGCTATTCTTCTCGAAGATGATCGACAGGATAACTACGGCGATTTTGACCCGAATTCTCCGGAAGGATTAATCGAATTAAGCTTGCGCCAAAACACCCACATTCATCAGTCTCTGCGTTTCGCAAAGCACGTTCAGGATCAAATGAGAACCCGCGTTGGCCGCACCGACAGAGGGGTGAAGCAGGCACCTTTTTGGGTGATATCCTTCACCACGATGCCCAGCGTTTTGATAGAGTTGGGTTTTTTAACCAATAAAGAGGAGGAAGATTTTTTAAACAGCGAAGACGGCCAGACATACGTAGCCTCAGCCATATATCGAGCTTTTAAAACCTACAAATCAGACTTGGAAAAAATAGAAGCTGCTATAGGCGATGAGGTTGAATCAGAAAAAAATGAACCTGTTGAAGAAAAGCCCGGTACCGAAAATGATGGATCAAAAACCGTCACATTTAAAGTGCAACTTCTCAGCTCTTCATCACCGATAGAAACGACTGCCGAAGCCTTCAATGGACTGCAGAATGTAGAAATGTACCGTGATAATGATTTGTATAAATACCTTTACGGCGAAGCGTCGGATTACAATTCTGCGAAAGCATTGCAAAAAGACGTCAGGAAAACAGGATATAAGGGAGCTTTTATTGTGGCATTTGACAAAAACGGAGAACGAATGCCATTGGATAAGGCAATTGAGCTGACCGGTAAACCTTAAATTAGCTTTTGTGAAAATAAGAAAGGAAGTCATTATAGGCATTGTAGTAATTGTAGCCATTGGCCTGCTGGTAGTAGGCTTAAATTATTTGAAAGGTGTCAATGTCTTTAGTCAACCAAGGGTTTATTACGGTGTTTACGAGAAAATTAATGGGTTGGAAGAGTCAAATCCCGTAATCATCAACGGATATAAAATCGGGCAGGTTAAGTCGATCAAAATTTTAAATGACGGAACCGGACGACTTTTGGTTACCATTATGATTGACAAAGAAATAGCCATACCCGCAGATACAAAGGCTTTGCTCAAAAGCGGCGATTTGCTCGGCTCCATGCAAGTTCATCTTATTTTGGGTAAAAGCTCGGAATTAGCTGTCTCCGGTGATACCCTTACACCGGACGTTGAAGGTGATTTGGTAGAAGAGGTTAACGCACAGCTAAAGCCAATTAAGCTAAAAGCCGAAAGCCTTATTTCATCCGTAGATTCTGTAATCAGGGTTATCGAAGTAATTCTAAACGCTGAAAGCCAGCAAAACCTGATTGAAAGTTTTAAAGGTATTAATAATGCGATCGCAAGCTTGGAGCGCACATCTTTTCGTGTAGATACCTTGGTAGCCGAGCAACGCGAAAAAATCAATTCGATATTCACAAATATTGATAATCTGTCGTCAACTTTAAGCGCCAACAGCAACGAATTGGATAATATCATTAAGAACTTCTCACAAATAAGTGACACCCTCGCTCAGGCAGATATTGCTGCTACCGTCGTAAAAGCCAATGCCGCTTTGGCAGATGTTCAGAAAATAACTGAGAAAATAGAGCGCGGAGAAGGCAGTTTGGGAATGCTCATCAACAATCCCGACTTATACAACAAATTGGAATCTGCCAGCAATGAACTTGACCTTTTGGTAGAGGATATCCGAATAAACCCGAACAGATACGTGCAGTTTTCTGTTTTTGGTAGGAAGAATAAGAATATTGAGCTTTCCAGATCTGAGTTGGAAGAACTAAAAGAGTACGTCAACTCAGAAAAGGATAATGCCGACAGCGAATAAAAATTGATATGGGAATAGCGAACATTATTTTTTTGGTGGTCTTGATAGCGGCAATCGGTGCATTCGCTTATCAGGTCAGCAAGATTCGACGCAATATTCTTTTAGGTCGCGATGTGGATAGAAGCGATCGCAAAGGTGAGCGATGGGCTATGATGACTCGTGTGGCTTTGGGTCAATCCAAAATGGTGTCACGTCCCTTGGCGGGAATTATGCACGTGCTCATCTACGTCGGATTTGTCATTATCAATATCGAAGTACTGGAAATTATTATTGATGGTGTTTTCGGAACACATCGCATCTTCGCCTTTCTCGGCGGATTTTACGACTTTCTCATAGGCAGTTTCGAAATCTTGGCTTTCCTCGTATTGTTTGCTTGCGTGGTGTTTCTCATCCGCCGAAACATCGGAAACATTCGCAGATTTAAGGCACGAGAACTGACCCTCTGGCCGAAGAGCGATGCCAACATCATTTTGATCGTAGAGATTTTGTTAATGATCGCCTTCCTCAGCATGAATGCAACGGACTACCTGCTGCAGCAGCGAGGTGCGGATCATTACGTAGTGGCCGGAGCATATCCCGTCAGCGCGCTTATTGCACCTTTGTTTGAAGGTATGAGCACCGAAGGTTTGATTATGTATGAACGAGGAGCTTGGTGGTTTCACATTGTGGGAATTTTACTATTCCTTAACTACCTCCCCATTTCCAAGCACTTTCACATCATTCTGGCTTTTCCAAATGTGTACTACGCTCGACTGGTTCCCGAAGGGAAGTTTTCGAACATGGATCGCGTGACGGATGAAGTAAAGTTGATGATGGACCCGAATGCTGATCCATACGCGGCTCCTGCTCCTGCAGAGTCGGATGCCGCACCTGAAAAATTCGGTGCCAAGGATGTAACGGATTTGCATTGGAAAAACCTGATGGATGCGTATTCCTGCACTGAGTGCGGCCGCTGCACCAGTGTTTGTCCGGCAAATCTTACAGGGAAATTACTCTCTCCAAGAAAAATCATGATGGATACCCGCGATCGATTGGAAGAAGTAGGTCGCAACCTGGATAAACACGGAAAGGATCATGATGATGGCAAAGCTCTGATAGGCGATTACATCAAGGAAGAAGAACTTTGGGCATGCACTACCTGCAATGCATGTGTAGAGGCTTGCCCCGTCAATATTAATCCGCTGGAAATTATCGTAGACCTCAGAAGGTATTTGGTGATGGAAGAATCCAAAAGTCCTTCTGAACTGAACAGCATGTTTACGAATGTCGAAAACAACGGTGCGCCTTGGGCATTTCCTCAGGCCGACCGATTGAAGTGGGCGGAAGAATTATAGAAAGAAAACTATGAGCGAAGCGATAAAAGTGCCGACTATGGCCGAAATGCTTGCCGCAAATGAAGTTCCCGAAGTTCTTTTTTGGGTCGGGTGCTCGGGAAGCTTTGACGACAGAGCGAAGAAAATCACGAAAGCCATCGTGAAGATTCTTCACAAGGCCAACGTGAAATTTGCCGTCCTCGGAACGGAAGAAGGCTGCACGGGCGATCCTGCCAAACGAGCCGGAAACGAATTTCTCTACCAGATGCAGGCCATGATGAACATTCAGGTTTTGGATGGGTATGAGATTAAGAAAATAGTGACCGGCTGCCCGCACTGCTTCAACACTATAAAAAACGAGTATCCCGACTTGGGTGGAAATTACGAAGTGCTTCATCACACGCAATTCATTCGTTCGCTGATCAGCGAGGGACGACTCAAGGTCAAAGGCGGTGGCGAGTTCAAAGGCCGTCGCATAACCTTTCATGACCCCTGCTACTTGGGACGTGGAAACGGCGAGTATGAAGCGCCACGGGAATTGTTGGAAAAGCTCGACGCCGAATTGGTAGAAATGAAGCGCTGCAAGAGCAAGGGCCTTTGCTGCGGTGCGGGTGGTGCACAAATGTTTAAAGAAGCCGAGCCCGGAAACA
>CAZYWJ010000069.1:0-16504 GCA_964651785.1 uncultured Cryomorphaceae bacterium | reverse complement strand
GGCTCCGCGCTTCCGCGAAAGATGAAGTACTGACCGTGCTTTATCAGCAGGTAGGTTAAGCGGTGGTATAATACTCCGTCTATTTTGAGACTGACCAGCGCCCAGCGGGCGGACACTCCGTCCACTTCGCTACTGCCCCGATCCAGAATTTCCGTGCCTACGGCATCGGGTCCGTTCATTGCTAAAACAGAGAATTCAAAAGCTTTGTCGATGTCGGTTTCGGTGGTTTCGTAATAGGTAAAATCCAGGTATTCGCTGCCACCTTTCGGCGGAATAATGGCGAACGTGTAGCCATCGTCTTTGACTCTCCAGTTCTCAGGGACGGTGATGGAGAATGTGATGTCGGGATCGTTGACGGTATGCACTTCTTGGGCTCGCAAGCCCGTCAGACATAAAAAGAAAAGGAGAATACAAGAATACTTCAATGCATCGGGATTGAGATCAAATTTACGTTTTTCAACTTATCTCACCGATCGATTGATGTAAGGTAAAATCATAAAAAAACAAAACCCCTTACGATAATTCGCAAGGGGCTTTTATATCTAATTTTTAAGGTTTATTGACGATCAATAAAACTTTTGATGTTTTCTTTTGACTCACCCGTTCTTTCTTGGATGCGTCCCAATACTTCGTCCTCTTTACCTTCAGAATACTTCAAATCGTCGTCGGTAAGATCTCCGTATTGTTGCTTTAATTTTCCTTTTAACTGATTCCAGTTACCTTTCATTTTATCTTCAGTTGCTCCCATTGTGTTTAAGTTTTTATGGTTTATACTTTTATAATTAAGGCGAGAATCAAGCCATATTGATTTGGGATTTAAAAACTATCCAATCAGCAAGTTTCATATCTTACGCACACTGCCGGTGTAGAATTTATTACCCCTTTTGGTCACTCATCGCCATGCTTCTCCGGGTTATCCATCATATCCCGATAATCCTTGGCCAAAGACTCCATCTTCGAATCAGCCAAAGTTTTATCAGCCATTTTGAAAACATCTTCTTCCTCTTCGTCCAAATGGTGGATTACCTGATCTTTGAGTTTTTTAGCCGTAGCCAACCAACCCGGAGATGACATATCAGTATTGTCCAATTCTTCCAGCAACTCATCGATATCCTGATGCTCGGCTACACTGTGTCGGGCTTGATCCTGAGTTCTGTCGTGTTTAAACAACGGACGATAGAAGTAGCGCTCTTCCGCATCGGCATGCACTTTCAGTGTATCTTTCAATCTTTCATAAAGCTCTTTACGACCATCGCTCTCACCATTGGTTTTCACCAGCAGGTCTACCAATGTTCTTTGTTTCTCATGGTCGCTTTTGATTTCTTTGAATAAATCCATTTGTGTAATTATTTTAAAAGTTCATTTCGCGTTCACTGGCTTTGATCACCATAAATATGCCATAAGCCACTAAACCCAGAGCGATAATACCCAGTACAATGGTTCCGAATTCGTCCTGAACAAAGGAGAAAGCGTCCTTGGTTCCTCCTGCCTTTGAGGAGTCGTAGCTTATAGCTGCTTTCACCGTAAGGTATGCTATGACACCTATCACCAGTCCCCGTGCGGTATAACCGACTCTTCCCGTATAAATCATCACTTTTCTGGCTTTTTCGTCCATATCGGTTTCTTCCAGTTTGTCTCTGAATTTATCGGAATAAGCCCGGAACATTTGATAGAGGGCTTTACCTAAAAATATCAATGCCACGGCAGCTACCAGCCAACGCCCGAATTCCTGATTGAGCAGTTTCTGAATGAAGGTCTCCTGGCTACCGCCGCCGCCTCCGCCGCTGCCGCTTCCACCACTACCCAGCAACATGGAAACGGTTGAATAAATCAAAAAGCAATAGAATATTCCGCTGGAAAAGTATCCGATACGGCGTGCTATTCCTTTTTTGTCATCACCCTTATCTTCCGGGTCGGCAAAAGTTTGATACATCCGCCAGAATACATAGCCTAAGAGACCTAACACTACGATCCATAGCAGGATTTGCCCGAAAGGCTGCTTGATCAGGTATTCCATCGCTCCGCTGCTACCTGTTTTTTTACCGCCACCGCCGAAGGCAGCCCAAGCCGTAAGGCCACCGATTAATAAATAGACGGCCCCTTTGGTCCCGATACCAAAGCGTGCAAATTTTTTCTTTTTGTCTTTGTCGGGATTTATATCTTCTTTATCCATGGTTTATATTGGTTTGCCACACCCGTTCCAAAATTGATGCCTCGATGGTATGAAGTTTTCATTCGGAAGGATATGATCAAAATAAGCCAATCAACCAAACGAGCAATTGTAGGTGGAATAGTCTCAGCCGTATTTGCCGGAACAGGCTACTTCTTCATCGGCAATCTTTCCGAATACGAAGCGAAGCAATTAATTCAGTCGAGCATTCCCGGGGTGAATATGCTCTGCAATACGGTAGTCTTAGCTTCTGCTACCATCATGGCTCTTCTTTTAACACTACTGGGATTGAGCTCAGGCTCAGATTCAAAACTGAACAAGGCACACTATCGCAGGGTGAAGATTTTGGGGAAATGGGATGCTTCCTTATTTATTACGGCCATTATTTTCTTTCAAGTCACCAACATTCCTATCGTAGAAGCAGACAATGTACCCACTGATTGGTACAACACAATGTATTGGACTTCTCTGGTCATTTCATCCATACTGGTGGGTGGTATTGTGACGGTAATACTAATGCTCTATAGCACGATTAAAGCAATGGTAGACATAATGGGCTATGGAAAAACCGACCATCCTTACTTAGCCACGGAGGATGAGGAGGAAAAGGAATAATTTCCATTTTGCTTAGAACGGTAAATAATAAAAAAGCCGCACCAATGCGGCGCGGCTTCTACTGTATAATTATACAGTTGGTTGATTAGTTCTTGTATTGACCCATGATGGTAATCTGAGTACCTGCACTCACACTTGCAACATCAGCTTCCTGAATGTGTAGTATGTATGGCTCACCCAAATAGATAACACCAAGGTAATCATCATAATTATCGTCCTGTTCTGCCGATACATTAGTGTACCCTTGAGCAGGTATCGCATCACCGCCTGAATCTGCATCATTAATAGCCATGGTTAATTCTCCGGAATTATCGATAAGCCAATCTTCTGCATCTAATTGAACAAATACGGTTGCTTCATCCGTTTTGACAATGGCGCTTACTTCTCCACCAATGTCGAGATTGTCTTCCCATGCCAGTCCAAACTGATCCAAGCCCGTACCATCAGTATTACCTGTACGTTGCCACGTGAAGTCAGACGTAACCAAATCAGCCGACGATTCAACGGTAACGGTATAAGTCACGGTTGAAGATGCACCATTATCATCATTTACCGTAAAGGTATAATTGGTCACGCCGATTTGAGTGCCGGCATCAAGAAATTCAAGGGTATCACGAAACATTTCTTCTTCGCTTCCATTCAAGCTGTATGTTCCGTTCTCGAATACGTTTCCTTCTGAACTTTCGGGAATATTCGCGGTGACATTCGCTCCTGTAATTGAAATGGTGATTTCATCCATATCTTCTGCTCCTTCATCGGCAGCTATCGCAAATCTTAGCGACTCACCTTGATTAATGGTAAGATCGCCACCACCGGTCACTCCGTTGTTTAACTCAGAAACTTCTAATGACGGCCCCAAAACGGGATCAAAGGTATCATCATCGTCATCATCATTACATCCGGTAAATACCAAGCCAATAGCTAAAAGTCCAATAGTAAAAAATCTTCTCTTTTTCATTTAATAGGTTTTTATGTTATATCTGATTGGTCAATAACATTGCCGCTTAAGGTCAATCCAATAAAGTATAAGTGTTTTTTAACCTAGCTTCTATTTTTCAGAAGAATAGGTATCACCTGATGGTCTGATTAACCTAAACCGGTTTAATCGGTATCTGCATTTCTGCGAACAAATATCCACGGTATCTGACTATTTTTCCACGGCTGTATTCTCCTCAATGGAATAATGGATAGGTTTAAATGTTCCGTTATTGCTATCTTCTGCCGAACAGGCAGTTAAACCAACTACCAAATCCTTTAAAGCTTCGATGGTGAGGTAATCACCCGGTTTGCTGGTGGGCGGAGATACCTTGAGCTTTCCTCTTTCATCGAATTCCACATTCATAAATACATTAAAAGCCGTGGGAATTTCGTGTGGCTCAATACCAAACGGGTGAAGACTATTGGCGAGATTTTCGGCACAACTCGGGTGATAATCTTTCAACCCATACATGATCTTAAACGTTTCCGGGCTGCAAGGTGCCAAGAGAAAATCATTTCGGCCATTCGTATCTTCTTTTATATAAGCTAACTTTTCACCCTTATTGCTCCAGAGAAAATTGCCTTTGGTGAGAAGAATTGATTCTTCAAAATCGAAGGTCTTACCCGCTGAGATTTTCTCCCGCTTATCCGCGGCATTAAATAAGACCATGTCGCTTACCTGTTCTCCGGAAGGATCTATTATTCTCAGGCATTGCCCTTTTCGAATAGTAAAAGCTTTGCCCGTTTGTTTTTCAATGACCTCAGTTTTCATCTTTAATTCGTTTAATTAGTTCGGGATCCAGTGGTTGATTTCTTTCTTCGAGATGATCTATTACACTTCGGATATCTTGCTCACTCGAGCCTTGATGGTATTTGGCAATACCCTGAACGCGTGTAGGAATTAAATAAAATCCTACTATCCTCGACACATGAGAGTCGATCAGCTCAAGGGGTAAGTCGTGAAACTCTTTGGGATGGTTTTGGTCTTTTTCAAATCGGTGAACCAGCATTTCCAATCCTGCACGCAATTCTGCTTCCGTCTGTAATTTTAAAGTAGCATTAACATGAACGGCAGAATAATCCCAAGTACTGATGTTATCATCTTCGTACCAAGACGAGGATACATAACCGTGAGCTCCTTGAAAAATAACCAATGATTCCGCTCCGTCTCTCAAATGAGATACTTGCTCGTTGTGCTTTGCCATATGCGAAAAAAGAGTGAAATCACTCTTTTTTGCATCAGTCAATAATACGGGAATATGTGTAGCCAGCATATTGCCGTTATTCGTTACGAAAGTGGCAAACGGATGATGAGCAATAAACTCGCATATGTAAGAATTATCCTTTTTCTTGTATTTCTCAGGTTGGTACATAAACTAGTTTAATGCCCGAAAGGACATTTCCAATCCTGCCCTACTGCCCTTCCGCTGTATTGGCGTGCCTCGCTGTTTGAGCCAAAATCTTCCAACATCGGGTTTATGGAACCGTTTCTTTCCTTATCTCGGGTGCGAATGCGATCTCTCACCTCTTCGTAGATTCCCATATCTCGCAATTTTTCAAATTGCCAGTGAAGGTTAAAGGCAATGCACGGGTAAGGAGTTTGACGAGCTTTCCGGCTTCCTTTCGGATGCATTCCTACAATGTAGAATGCCTTTCCGGCAATGCTGAAACTGAAGTTTTCACTTTCAGGGTTGGAATCTACGGAAGGATCCCATGGATAGCTATCGCATTGTTTAATCAACCTCAATTGACGCCAAAGCAATTCCTCAAAGTGATTTTCATCTGCGATTTCTTGTTCGGTGAAGGTTGCGATAAAAGTGCTGAAGCGACGGTTATCGAAGGAATAATTCTTTACGAAGTTTTTGAGATCGCACATTAGTTTCTCTGCGGTTTCAATAGAACCCAGCGTACGGTAATTTCTCAGTTGAACTTCTTCATTCAAAAAAACTGATTTTGCCATCACACAGGGATGGTCTTGTTCTAAAATGAATTCTCGGAATTTTTGCAACAGACGTCTTTCCAGTTTTTCAGAACCTCTTGCAGGTATGTGTTTGGTAAGTAGCATAGCGGGAAATTTTAATTTGTTAGGTGGTAAGTTGTGGTTTAGTAAATGCCCATCGCTCTCCGTCTTCCCAGGCTTCGCGATCGTTTCCTTTTCGCGGGTAGCCATTGGCCGATTTTAAAATTGAGCTAAGGTGCAATAGGTTATATGTCATAATTGTCGTGTTCTGATTCGTGAACTCATGGTTCTCGGCATCAGACTCTTCATCGAGATAGCTCGGCCCGGGTCCTACTTTTCCCAGCCACGCGGTATCGGCTTGAGGCGGAATGGTAAACCCGACATGTTGCAGTGCATATAATATGGTCGATGAACACTGTTTCGCTCCATCCTCATTTCCCGTAATAATGCATCCCGCCACGCGTCCATAATAAATGCTCTGACCTTTATCGTTGAGCTCAGAACTTTTCGAATCGATTCGCTCGATCAGCTTTTTAGTCACACTCGATACCGTACCCATCCATATCGGAGTTCCGACTACGAGAATGTCGGCCTTCATTATCTTCTTAAAAATTTCCGGCCACTCGTCTTTGTCATACCCGTCCTCCGTCATATCCGGTTGCATACCGTGGGGAACTTCGTGGTCAACGAGCCGAATAGTTTCCACATTTACCCCTTCTCTTTTCATGATATTTATGGAAATATCCATCAGCCCGCGGGTATTGCTTGTAGATGGTGACTTCTTAAGTGTTCCGTTGATAAACAAAGCATTAAGATGAGAGAATGACTGGTCAGACATAAGGGTTTCTTGTTTATTTCGTGTTAATAACTTCACATAAATTTTCAATAACTGTGCCCGCGCCGTGCAGTATTGTATAGCCTGCGCGATTTGTCGGATAAAAAAAATCCGCCCTTAATTGAATCCAAATTTCAATCGAGGGCGGATGACAATACATGTCAGTAGACTTGATTGTTAGTCAATATCATTTCACCAATTCAGTCAGAGATTCATTCGGCATTCTCTTCCAAATTCGCGGTTATTTCATCAATCTTATTTTCAAGTCGGGTTATCATATCTGCTATGGAATCCTTGGTCCCGGCCCAATTTTCCTGAGTTTGATTTTCCAATCTGTTTATCCTTCTTTCAATATCTTCTTCTTCTCTTTCGAGCTCAGAAATCATATTCTTTTTATTGGCAGACAGATTTTCGGATTCGATATCTTTAATGCTGTTAATATCATTATTAATAGTCTTCTGCCTTTTCTTAAGGTCTTTGATCATTTGATCGCGGCTATCTACGGAATATTCTTCTTTGGCTTCAGCCAATTCTACCATTTCCTGTTTTGCTTCCGTCAGTTCCGATCTGGCTTCTTCTTCTTGCTTTTCCACGTCTTCTAATGTTGTAGTAGAACTACAAGCCGCCAAAAGCAGAATTCCGATAAATATGCTATATCTCTTCATAATATCTTTTTGCCAATGAAGGTGCAATTCTCATTCCCTGAATTAAATCCAGAAAAAAATGACGTATTCACCAAGATATTGTGGATGAATCTACTTGACAGTGGAAATTGGTCAACACCCGGACTGATGAAAGCTAGTCTGCTATCTTAATCACAACTTTTCCGCGGCTGCTTCCTTTTGTCATGTACTTGAGTGCTGCCGCCGTTTCCTCCAGCGAAAAAATGCGATCGACGCGAGGTTTAATACTGCCGCGTTCTATCATTTTCCTGATGGTAGCCAGATCGTCCGTATCGGGTTTAGAATCAAAGGTGATTATCTTCCGGTTGTGCAGGATTCCTCCGAAAGGACTCTGCAAATATGCTGAAGGACTATAGGCACATGCAACATACCGACCGTCTGAAGTCAGTAGCTTACGGTATTTTCCGGCGGGACGATGCGCAGCCGTGTCAAAGATCAGCTCGTAGTGCCGGGTGTTATCGGAAAAATTCATTTCCTCGTAACTGATTACGTGATCGGCACCGATCTCCTTTACCATTTCCTTGTTTTCTTCTCGCGTTACTGCCGTGACTTGCAAATTGTAATTCTTAGCAATTTGAACGGCAAAGTGGCCTACTCCCCCTGCTGCTCCTATAATCATCGCAGAGCGATAAGAAAGCATATCTCCCCAATTAAGCAATCCCTGAAGTGCAGTGGTGGCAGCAAGGGGTACGGCAGCCGAATGAACGAAATCCAAATTCTGCGGCTTGAGAGCTATAGCCGATTTCGGAACACAGACATACTCGGCAAATCCACCGTAACCCACATCAGAGAGATCAGCATAAACTTCCTGACCCCATTTACACCCCAAGGCCTCGGGGCCCATGGCATCGACCTTACCGGCCACATCTATTCCCGGTATTCGCTTTCCCGGACTGAAAATTCCTGCGCTCAATCGATGATTAAACTTTCCTTTAATCATTTCTATGTCTCTGGGATTAACGGCCGCCGCATATACCTTCAATCTTACTTGATCAGCTTCGGGCTCCGGTTTCTCCCTTTCTTCGAGATAGAGATTGTCAATCGAACCGTATTTATCAAAAACGATGGCTTTCATATTTTCAATAGAAGAGACTTTCAGAAATGAAGGTCGGAAATGAGGGCCCAATATATCAACAATTATTCGGGCTGCTTTTCGATTTTCTCGGGTGCAAAGCAATTACCCCGATCGTTGGATTCGATGTTTTGACGTGTGTGAATAAGATGTAGTAGTCACTGAAAGCCCCATTTATCCATACAATTAGAAAAAAGTGATGTAATCAAGATGTAGCCGAACTGTCTGAGGTATCCGTTACATTGTGAACTATACACAATCTAATTTCATGACTATGAAAAAAATAACTCTACTCTCATTTTTATTGGTAAGCGCTTCGGCGTTCGCACAAAATTCTCCCATCAATTTCGAGCCCGATGGATTCGGTATTGATTTCGATTGGGCAACATTTGAAGCTCCGCAAGGAGAAGAAAATCCCGAATTTACCATCGAAACGAATCCCGTGACGGACGGAATCAACTCGTCTTCAACCGCTGCAAGGATTGACATCGGTTATTCCAGTGACGCCTCGTGGGGTCAGGCCGGATGTGAAACCTCACAAACGCAAATGGATATGGGCTCATTCGAATTCACCTCTGAAAACAGCTTGGTCAGCATCATGGTTTTTCAAGAAGGTTTTGCCTCTCCCGTTGCTTTGAAATTTGCCAATGCGACTTTCGGAGCCGAATTTGAAACCATTGTAAACAATACGGTCGCCGACGAATGGGTGGAAATAACTTTTGATATGAGCCCGCTTATCGGATCGGGACTGGCTCCGTTTACGCAGCTTATCTTTTTCCCGAGTTACGCGCCTCGCGCTACCGGACACGTGGTGTGGTTTGATAATGTCATCTTTGGAGAAAGCATGACGGGCGGCGGAGAGGATCCGATGGTTTCGGCTCCCGATCCTACCATTGACGAATCGGAGGTGCTTTCCGTTTACAGCAACACCTATCAGACCAATACCGTTCAAAACTTCAACCTGAATGCCTTTCAAGGTGGTGGCACCATTTCTGAGGTAGATCTCGAAAGCGACGGAAACCTTACTTTGAAAATCGAAGGTCTCACCTTTTACGGTGCAGAATGGACTGCTGAGGATATTACCGAATACGATTTTGTTCACCTCGATTACTGGTCTACTTCTTCAACCGCATTTAATTTTTACCTGATCGATCAGACGGCCAACATCCCGGGCGGAAACCCCGAAGAGCCTCGTTATGCTTTCGGTCCCGGTGGAGATGCTGAGATTACTCAAGGCGAATGGGTGAGTGTTTTCATCCCGCTTCAGCACTTTTTGGACTACGATGCAGGCGCATTCAGCTACGACCTTACGGATATCTTCCAGTACAAATTTGACGGAAACGGAACACTCTGGGTTGACAACATTTACTTCGTAACGGAAGAAGCATTGGGAACTTCAGACTTTAGCTTGGAAGGACTGAATGCGTATCCGAATCCATCGATTGATGTTTGGAGCATCAGTTCAGAGCTTGCCCCGATTACCGAAGTACGTATTTACAACGCTCTCGGTCAGGCGGTGTCTTCGCACATACCCAACTCAGGTACGGCTCGAATCGATGCCTCTGAATTAGACAAAGGATTCTACATCGCTGAGGTGAAAACTGATCTCGGAACCGGAATTTTGAAATTGATTAAAGAGTAGGTTCTTTTTACAATCACTTGATCAATGGAAAGCATCCGCCCCGCGCGGATGCTTTTTTCGTTTATACCAAAAACTCACCCCACAGCGGTAAGTGGTCAGACATTCGCCAAGACAAACTGTTGTTGGTGTAACCTCTGTCGCGTAAGGCTATAGGTGTAAAATCGTAAGTACCTCCGCGTGAGTACTTCAAAGAGATTTTATCCATACCCTGCTCATCTTTAAACCAAGCCAATTGATCGTAGTACTTGGCGCTGTTTTCGTAGATCATCCTTCTGACTTTCGTCAAATCATGGGGAACGTGCAGTCCCGTGGAGGTAAATGCCTCGTACCGCGGATCGCCCCGGCGGTCAATATTGAAATCGCCCAGCAGGATGAGACTTTGGTGAAAGGCATTAATGTCTTCAGACCACTCGGCCAGCCACTCGGCTATGGCTCGAAGTTCGGGCTCTCGCTCCTCCGCATTCTTCCCGTAAAGTATATGAGCGGTAATCAGTATGAAGGTTTTATCGCCCGATTTAAAACTCACCGCATACGGCGTACGCGCAAATTGACGAGTGAAAGCGTTTTCGCCGATAGCCTCGACCTGTTCGTTCGGCGTGACCAGTTCGCAGGCCAACCCCGAAAGTTTCACTTTTCGCGTATCGAAAAGAAAGGCGAGTCTTTCATCATTTCCCGATGATCCTTTGCAGACATCCGTCAGGATAAAGCTCCAATGCTCACCCAATAATTTGAGCAGATGGCGAAGAGCTTTCAACTTTCCCGTTACTTCTTGAATGGCCACGATGTCAAATCGCTTGATGATTTCGGCAATCAACAGCATTGAATGCAAATCTCTCTTGGGAGTGTGTTCATCTCCATTCCATTCTTCGGTCAGTCCGCCAAATTCACGGATATTCCATGTGGCAATGAGGAGGTTTCGGTCGAGCTCTTTCCGCGGCACATTTTGATCAAGATCGCGCTTCAGGTTTTGAATCTCATTCTGAATCTCAATCGGCGGAGTATCGGTGATGGTTGGCATAGAGAGCGGTTTTACGAATCAGCCTGATTG
Source organism: uncultured Cryomorphaceae bacterium (assembly GCA_964651785.1). Classification (GTDB taxonomy): domain Bacteria; phylum Bacteroidota; class Bacteroidia; order Flavobacteriales_D; family Cryomorphaceae; genus JAKVAV01. Next base: position 5,501 of record CAZYWJ010000069.1, on the reverse strand, counting down.
ATGTATAGACGAAGGCTTTCGTTTATCAGCGAATCAATTTTCAAGGGGTCTATACTCGTTCTGATCGAATCATTTTCCTCGAATTGAACACCGTTTATTTTCTCTCGTAAATCATTTCTGATCAACGAATCTATTTCTTCAAGCGGCACGATGCTATCGGGTTGAACTTCTATCCTGTAATGAAAGCTGCCATTAATTAAATGTTCCTTTAGTTCTAAGGCGCCATACCATGTGCTGTCAAAAGCATTGGTTTTATAGCCACGCAAGAGTTCCTGATCAATTAAATCAAGCAAGCCATCAGCGGCTATTTGCTCAATCATCCCTTCGGCGGGATAACGCAAATCAAACTCTTTTCTGATTTTAGGAATATACTCACCATAAGCTTCAAACTCCCTGAGTTTTTTGCCACTCAGTTCTCCATGGAAATCATTTTTCAAAAATTCCAATTCGATAATTCTCAACTCGTCCACACTGATTGTGCTATCCTCCATGAAAAAATTCCAATTGGCATCAATCAGGCTTTCATATATCTGAACACTCACGATTTCTTCATCCATTATCAATGAAACAAAGGCTTTGAGGTTCTCCTCAGCATTCTCTTTGGCCATTTTTAAAATCTCTCGCTCTTCAGCTTGTTTTATGAGTTGGGTTCGGCATTTAAGTTTGGTTTCCAAAACCGTCTGACGATTGTGAGCAGCTTCCTTCCCCATCATGATAAATTCGAACCCCTCAACCCCCTTTTCGGGAATAAACCAAGGATTCATCGTAACCTCCATAAACGGTTTCATTCCACTCAAGTAAACCCGCTTTCGTTCCGGTGAGTAGATAAAATTATGTGGCTCAAATTTTTTAAAGTCATACCCCGTTTTTACCCAGCCGCGACCTACGATAACCAATAGCTCCTTTTTCTTCACCTTACCGGGAATGGCAGAGGCGGCGTAATACTTTTCCATGAACCTTTTTAAGGATTCAGGCTCACCAATTTCCTCCTCTCTACCTCTTTTGGTTTTTACCAAATACTGTAGCAACTTACCCAAATCGGGCTTATCGTGAAACTTGAGGTAATACTCCTTCAAAACCTGACTTTCAGAATCATCTGAAAGTGTAGAATAAGTGGTCAGATAGTATTCCGTCAGCTTATTCCTATTGCGAGGCAGGTCTTTGTAGTCCTCTCTCATCTCATTGATCTCCGTTGAGAAAAATGCGTGCATTTCCAAGAGTTTTTTAAACTCGTCAACCTTTTCAGTTGAGTCCAACTCCACAATAGTGAAATTGTCAGCTACCGTTTCACCGTAGTATTCAGCCGTAATCAATTGGCCGATTTCCTTCATGGCTCGCACCAAGATGGGCGTATCTTTCAAGGTGTGCTTGGTGCTTGAAAAGAAATCGCCCGGATTCCAAAAGGCCAGTAGCCCTACGATGACCACCGCCAGAATAATCTGACCTATCAGGGACGCTATGAACTTCCAAACCTTAGTCATCGTCTTCCTTTTCTTCCTCAGGCAAAAGATCGCCCGGAATGACTATTTGCTGAATCAGATCATCCGTATCGAATGAGATGTATATTTCCTCGTAGCCAAGTTGAGTAAGGATGCCCATCAGCATGCTGCGCACATTCTCCTGGGTTTGCTTTACGATACCCGTGTACTCCAAATGCGTTCTGATATCCGATTCGGCCAGTCGCAAAAACTTCTCTTCATCGGCTACGGTCACTTTGTTGAAGAGCGCATTCCTCGAGGCAACTTCATTTACACGCACCTTGTCAAAGGGATAGTCAAAGTTCAACACTTCAACCGCCGGTAGTTTGATCTCGATTCTGTCGCCTTCAATGATGACATCTTCGGGCATGATTTCCTCCAAGCGAACCCCCGTTTTTATAGTCGCCTCCGTTTCTGCCAAATAAGTAGCTTCACCTAAAGCAAAAAGTCGAAAGAATGTGCGCTTCTCTTTATAGCCGATTACCACCTTGTCTATTATGGTTTCGGTCGTAGCCAATGAACACGTGCTCTTGATTTTGCTCACGGCCATGTAGCGCTTGTCCTCTTTGCATGAAACAAACAACACGACGGATAGCCATATGAGAATAAGCCGATTCATGATTCTATCCCACTGATCCTTCTTTATTGAAATCTGAATCGGGTTGATTGACGGAACCTTCCAAGTCCGCATCAATGTCTACGTTCTCGGCATCGATGTTCTCCACCGTGATATCCATATTCTCCGCGGTCATTCCCTTTGGCTTCAGGCCGAGATCAGCTTCCGTGATTTCCTTTCCGATTTTCCCTGTTTTGGAAATGTATTCCAACGATTTACTACCAAAGTAGAAGGCAATCATCATCAAAAATGCTTGTTTGAAAAAATCGAAGTTGTCGATGAAGAATTGATCATTTCGCAAGCTGGATTCTTCCCCCATGTAAGCTATGGCTATGGATATGGACGCCACCATTAAGGTAAGCGTCAAAGTTCCGCGCACCGTGCCGGGAGGCAGTCCCAACGTTTGCTCTTTATTGGGATTAACCTCTCGTTCTTCCACGGTAGGATCTATCTTTTTCTGAGCTCGTACCTCAGCCCAATCCTGATCGGTAAGGCCTAAATTGATGTTGTAAAAATAGATTGCCCATGCATAGTAGCCTATCACAAGTGCAATCCAAAGTGTCATCAGGCAGACGGCGGAGAACTCGAAGATGGTTCCTCCGCTACCTTCCTCACCGTAATTCCGTAAAATAAAGTAACCTGAAATTACGATGCTAGCTACCAAAAGCAGCATAAGAAAAGCCATTGCCCAAACGAATACGCGATTCATCAAGGTTTTTCTCTTCATTGTCTTTTTTTCCAGAAGTTCAGCTTGGTTCATGATTGGGGAGAATTAGAAATTTGAAAGTCAGCCTCGTTGGTAATGATGATTCGCACCCTAACTCCTCGATCCAACTCTTCTTTGAGTTTGATGTACAAATCCTTAAAAGTGTTTCGGGAATTGGTAAGTGTAACGGGGGATGTGTCGGTCTTTTCGATGTAATCGGTCGAAACGAGAATACACCCGTCAGTATGAGCGTGGTGGCCGCCGTTGTGAATGTAAACTCCCGCAAAGCCGGGGACGTTTTTTAACTCCAAGTGAAATGAAAACCACTCGCTATAAAACTCGCTTTCGCGGTAGCGCTGTGTCATCTTTGTCAAATGCCTGTTGAAGTCCAGAACGTATTCGCCTGCGGGAATTCGCGTTTCGCCCTTCAGCTTTTTCTCACGGTAGGTATCTTCCAAGGTATAGCAATAAAATTCACCGTCGATCGAAAGTGCGCCGAGGGTAGATTGACCGTCGTCTTTCAGCCGTTTCAGCTCCAGCGTAATGCCTCGAAACTGCGGCTTGGGAAAGTCTTCGATCGTTCTTCGGTCTTCATTACCGCTAGGAGTTGTAGCTCTAGGCTTATCGACAAAAGGCTGTTCTACGGTACTTCGACCCATTACGTCAGCCGGTTCGGGTTTGAATTTGCTCTCCAGGTAATCCCACGCTTTCTCAAAAAGCTTAATGATCAGGCCGATCAGACCGGCTATCCAGAGCCACACATCTTCCAAAATATCGGGGCGCATAGCGAATAGCACGATTGCAAAGACGATGATCAAAATGAAAAAGAATCGAACAATGCTATCCATGGCTTTCGGTTTGAACGAATGCTTTACTCACCCATCCCTCGATAGTGGTCGACACCTTATACCACCCGTCTTTCTCTTCGTGAATAATCACCTTTTGACCTGTAGTCAAGGGGCGGGCTATCTTCGGCGCATTGCCGGCTCCGTGCGCTCGAATATTTAGGGAAGTAGCCACGACTTTTCCGTTCAGCCCGAGGTGAGGCTCTTCGGTGTCTTGCCGCGTCTCCATTACTTTATTCTGCGTAAGCTGGAGCAGATCATTTCTAAACTCGTTCATGGGAAATGCAGGACCCGGATCTTGCTTTCGTCCGGGCGAGATTTCATCGTGTCCGACTATTTCTTTAACGCCGTAATGACTAATTAACAATTCGCAAATCTTGCGGCAAGCATCAAGCTGGGCTTCGGTGTAGGTATGCCAGTAGCGATCACTTTTTTCGTTTATGTGTCTAGCCTTCAGCACCTCATCGGAAGTGTAAGTTCTGCCAAAAGCTGCTCTGAACACATTGCCGGTCTTGGTGAGAAAACCCGCATTATCCAATTCGATACCTATAGAAAACTTGTTGTATCCGGAGCGACCGCCGTAAGCGCTCACTCCCGCGTGCCACGACTGCGTGTTGAATGGAACGAGCTGATAAACGGCTCCGTCTCTCCCGATGATCAAATGGGCCGAGGCTTTTACCTCAGGGCGTTTCAGCCATTCAGCTGAGCCTGATGCCGAACCTCCGGCGGTGTAGTGTATAACGATGGAATCAGGATGACCCGAATCAAATTTCACCTTGTTCTTTGGCGTCAAGTCTATCTTGATACCATCTCCTGACAGCTCGTGTTTGTTGGCGTCAATTATCATAGTTTGGATTTTTTACAATCGGAAATTAATTTTCAGCATGCTTCGAAGGGGCCGCGATATATCGCAGAAGGAAGCTTGAAATGAAAATCCGAATGAAATGGGTTGAATAGTAGATTCGGCAAGGTATACCGATACCGATTGATTGGTTTTAAGGGGGTCATAACGAGTGGTTTGGTACTCGCAATATAGAAAAAAACCATTCAGTGACAGTACTTTTGATATTTTAAATATTCGCCTATCGGAGTGAGTCAAGTTGTACTTACAAATCCACAGCTTGTGAGGAATGTCTACGTAGAGAGGCCTCAAGCCGCTAAAGTTGAATCCTCATTTTCAGGTATATCATTCCCGGATAAGCGTTGGAAATAAAATTGCCATTGAATAAGTGAACCTTAAATAAGCACTACAATGAGTACAGCAGAAAAAACAAAAGAAAAGACCTCTGCCAAGAGCGGAGCCGCCAAAAACCTGAAGGAACTATTTTTAGATTCTTTGAAGGATATTTATTGGGCTGAGAAGGCTTTGACCAAAGCCCTCCCCGATATGATCAAAAACGCATCGAGCGAAAAACTCACTGAAGCTTTAGATGACCACCTTTCGGAAACGGAGAACCAGATCGAGCGCTTGGAAGAAGTTTTCGAGATGATCGGCGAGAAAGCGGAAGCAAAAAAATGCGAAGCGATGAGCGGAATAATTGAGGAGGGCAAAGAAATCGTAAAAGAAACGGAGCCCGGAAAGGTGCGCGACGCGGGAATCATAGCCGCTTGTCAAAAGGTGGAGCACTACGAGATTGCTACTTACGGCACCTTGGTTTCTTGGTCAAAAAGTTTGAAGCTCGACGAAGTGGAAAGTGTTCTGAACGAGACTTTGGAAGAAGAAAAGTCAGCCGATAAGAAACTGGCTAAAATAGCCACGGCCGGAATAAACGAGAAAGCAAAAAGCTAAAGCTCCTCTTAAATGCGGCACTATCCATGCAGCCGCATAGTCAGCTGAAGTCAGAAGGGCCGTCCCC
>CAZYWJ010000068.1:11299-16512 GCA_964651785.1 uncultured Cryomorphaceae bacterium | reverse complement strand
AAAGACAATTGCGGCATTCCGCAAGAAAAGCCTCGTGTGAAACTTGCAAGCCTTCATGCTTCTTCGCAGACTTGTTCGCCCGGTTCAGGGTGCTGCTAACTCCAAAAAGAAAATGAAGAGAATTACTTTGTACCCGACACTTTTAGAAGCAATCAGGAAGGCCGAGTCCAGTCCCCTTTCTGATCGGCGCAAAATAATCCTAAAACCACTCATCGACTACATTCGATCAAAGAGAGAGGCAGAGGAAGAAATCAATCTCAACTTTATCTGCACACACAATTCGCGGCGGAGTCAATTTGCACAAATTTGGGCTAAGACCTCAGCCGCCTGTTTCGGTGTGGAGATCAATACCTACTCCGGTGGTGTGGAAGTAACCGCCTTTAACGAACGCGCGGTGAAGTCACTTCGGCGAAGCGGATTTAGAATCGATGCCAATGGAGTAGAAAATCCCGTCTATTCGGTTTATTACGCTGATGATGCCGAACCGATCAGGGCATTTTCAAAGTTGTTTGATCACGAAGCAAATCGAGCCGAGAAGTTTGCGGCAATCATGACATGCTCTGATGCAGATGAAAACTGCCCCTACATTCCCGGAACGGAAAAACGAATAGCCGTGAACTATGAAGACCCGAAAGTATTTGATGACACACTTCAAGAGGAAATGAAATACGATGAGCGATCCGTGCAGATCGCTTCTGAAATGCTCTACGTTTTCGCACAAGTCGCAAGATGAAGAACATAAAAATGAAGAGACTCGGATTTTTGGATCGCTACCTCACCCTCTGGATATTCCTGGCTATGGCAATTGGCGTTGCCATTGGCTATTTGCTCCCCGAGAGCTCCACGCTGATCAATTCCTTCAGCAGCGGCACGACCAATATTCCGATTGCAATCGGACTGATTCTGATGATGTACCCGCCTTTGGCAAAGGTCAACTATGCCTTATTACCGAAGGTGTTTCGCAATGTGAAGATTCTATCCGTATCCCTGATTCTGAATTGGGTTGTGGGGCCAATACTCATGTTCATTCTCGCTATTACCTTCTTGCGCGATTACCCCGAATACATGGTAGGATTGATCTTAATCGGGCTGGCGCGCTGCATCGCCATGGTGCTGGTGTGGAATGATTTAGCCGAAGGAAGCAGTGAATACGGAGCGGGACTCGTAGCACTGAACAGCATCTTTCAGGTTTTTGCCTACAGCTTCTACGCATGGATTTTCATAACGGTGCTTCCACCCTACTTTGGGTTCGAGGGAGCAATTGTCGACATTTCCATAGCCACAATTGCCGAAAGCGTAGCAATCTACTTAGGCATTCCATTTCTCATGGGAATACTTAGTCGAGTGGTGTTGGTAAAGCTCAAAGGCGAATCCTGGTACCGTGAAAGGTTCATCCCCGCCATTTCTCCGCTAACCCTGATCGCGCTGTTGTTTACCATCGTGGTGATGTTTTCGCTAAAAGGCGAATTGATCGTCACCATCCCGATGGATGTCGTCCTCATCGCCATTCCGCTATTGATTTACTTCACCTTGATGTTTATCATCGGCTTCTTTTTTACTAAAGCCATGGGCTCTGAATACGATAAGACCGCCTCAGTGGCATTCACGGCAGCGGGTAATAATTTTGAGTTGGCCATTGCCGTGGCCATTGCAGTGTTCGGGCTCAATTCGGGACAGGCCTTCGCGGGCGTTATCGGACCGCTGGTGGAGGTTCCTGCATTGATACTTTTGGTGAGGGTTTCTTTTTGGTTACGGAAGAGGTATTATCCGGGGATTGCTGCTTGAGGATTCGTTCCGGCTTGACTTAATGCAGAAACGGGGAGAATGCGCAGTGATCGCAGAGGTTTTACCCATGTGCTCTAAGTATTAATAGTGAAATTCGCGCAGAGAACACAGAGAAAAATGACAAGCAAAGCCTTTAGCATGAGGTCGCAGAGATTACTTACGCGATTGATGAGGTGGAAACAACAGGTCGAATCGATCTCTATAATCGCGACTTCGATTCTATGAGAACTCTTGATATTGAGCTTTGGGCGTAAATTTCTGAGCGCATTCTGCGATAAATCATCTATCTACTTTTCTTTAAACACCATATTTATTTGAGATCAAAGAATTCGGATAGTTTTGTCGCGAAAATATTTTCACCGCACTCATGCTCGGAATACTCGTTATACTCATCGTCTCCTGGCTTCTTCTGTACATCGCCGAGCGAAGAAGCATTTTGGCTTTGGGCTTTTTGCCTCTTGGCAAAAGATTGCGGCAATTTGCCGTCGGGTTTAGTATTACCGCCATTCTCTGTGCGGGCGATCAGCTATTGGAAGCCCTACTCCGCTCATCGGATTGGACTTGGCATGGTCATTTCAAAACAGCCGTCACTATGCTTTGGTGGGATGTCAAGTCGGTACTCACCGAAGAATTGATTTTTCGCGGCGCCCTGCTTTTCATCCTGATCAGACGCATCGGCAGCGCAAAGGCCATCTTGATTTCTTCAGTCGCCTTCGGAGCTTATCATTGGTTTTCCCTCGGCATATTAGGCAGCGTGGTGCCGATGGTAGTCATTTTCATCGGTAGCGGATTGATGGGCTACGCTTGGGCGCTGGCTTTTGACAAGACGGGGAGCATCTTCATGCCGTTCGGTTTTCATTTGGGGTGGAATTTCACCTTGAATACGGTTTTCTCAAAAGGGCCGCTCGGCGAGGGCCTTGTAGAATTGAGCGGCGGTGAAGCCATCAGCGATTTTTATTCGTTGGTGGGTCTTTGGCTCATTCCTATTCTCTTGGTTTTAATGGTGAAGTATTGGCTTCCGAGCCAAAGAAAATTGAAATAGATTGAAAGAAGCTAAGGTATTCTACCCGAAATGTCCTGCCGACTGGCGTCGATGGCTCGAAAAGCACCATCAATCCAAAAAGAATGTATGGCTGGTCTTTTACACCAAAGCTTCGGGAAAGGACTCGCTTACGTGGAGCGAAGCGGTAGATGTAGCCATATGTTTTGGCTGGATCGATAGCAAGAAAATTAAGATCGATGAGATCACCTCCCACCAGTACTTCAGCAAGCGAAAGCCGAAAAGTCCGTGGTCGCGAATCAATAAGGAAAAAGTGGAACGGCTGACCAAAGCGGGTCTGATGACCGAAGCAGGCTTTAAATGCGTGGAAATAGCAAAAGCAAACGGCAGCTGGAACCTCATAAATGATGCTGAAAACCTGATTGTACCGGATGATCTGGCCAAAGCCTTTTCAAAGCTGAAAGGGTCTGCAGAAAACTTTGGCGAATTTGCCAAATCATCCCGACGAGCCATTTTGGCTTGGCTGATCTTGGCCAAACGAGCCGAAACACGCCAACGGCGGATCGACGAGATAGCCAAATTGGCGGCTCAAGGCAAAAAGCCAAAGCAATTCTGATTTATCCCGTCAATTTTTCGTGAATTAGCCTTGCTCGGTCTTTGTCAAATCTTTTTACGACTTTTAATTAAAATCTCCCGACTATGGCCAAAGACAAAAAACCAAGAAGCAAACAAGGCAATCCCGAAGATGATAGCCCAAAAGTAACAGGCATCGGTGGAATCTTTTTCTTTTCAGAAAATCCCGATAAGACTAAGAAATGGTATGCCGAAAACCTCGGATTGGCGGTCAATCAATGGGGCTCCAGCTTTGAGTTCAGGAATGCTCATCGCCCCGATGAGATCAATTACCTCCAATGGAGTCCTTTTGCCAAAGACAGCACGTACTTTGCACCTTCCAAAAAACCATTTATGATCAACTACCGCGTACAGCATATTGAAAAGTTGGTGGAAAACCTGAAGGCAAACGGGGTAATCATCATAAAAGAAATAGAAACATATGATTACGGTAAGTTCGTGCACATCATGGACGATGATGGAAACAAGATAGAGCTTTGGGAACCCGTAGACCATGTTTTCACTCAGATGGGCGGAGAGACAACGAAGTAATGTTCGATTGTAATTAGGATTTAAACTTTAGAATATCTTCAATGAATGCGAAAAAACTAATTCGAGGAATGATTGTAGGCCTGTTGGTCGGCGTTCTTATAGGGTTACTCACCGAAAGCCTCGTCATATGGATGAGTTACGGTATATCCGTTGGGGCGGCCGTCGGGCTGGCCTTGGGTTTAAATTCTAAAGGGAAAGAAAGAAATTCGTGAGACGGAAAATTAATCACGCCTGGTAGGAAATGATTTGGTTAATTTGAACATATTAGCAAATAGCGTTATCCTCATTTCTTTTTGGTAATAGTCATTAGTAGAGCCCTGTCGGCGTTAGGGCTAACATATTTCACTTAATCTCCTAAAAACCATTTTATCCCGTTCACAATTAACTTATCTTTAAAAATAAAAGCGATGAGAATTTTATTCTATCTATGCTTGCTGTTGCCATCACTCGGTTTTACTCAAATATCTTTCGAAGATGTAGCGCCGGATGTCGGACTCGATTGGACAGGTAAATCCTTTGGTGCCTCGTGGGCCGATGTAACCGGGGATGGTTTGCCTGACTTATTCATGCAATGCCACTCCAACTTTTTCGATGCATTCTTCAATGATGATTTGCCCAGATATTATTTTAGCACGGAGACAGGGTTTGAACAACAACCCGTTTTAGACGAAGTTTCTGAAACCGATTGGCATGGAGGTATGATGTTTGACTTAGATAATGATGGCGATCTGGATCATCTTTCGGTCACCGGAGGAAGTTCTGCCAACATTTTTTTTATTAACGATAACGGTGATTTTTCTTACGTAAATCAAGCAGTAGAATATGGATTGGATAACGATGGCGGAGTAGGTCGATCACCGTCTGTTATTGATGCCAATAACGATGGTTTTCTTGACGTACTACTTAACGATCTAGATCATGGTTCTGACGATGGTGGACCAAAATTGCTTACAAGTGATATGGGTCAATCTTTTACAGACAGCACTGAAGAATACGCTTTGGATTGGTCACAATCTACTTTTTCGGTTTCTACGGACATGCTGGGAAACGGCAATTACAATGTAATATATCTCAGAGGAAAAGCAGTGATAACAACTTTGGAGGAAGGTCAGTTTGTAGAAAACCTTCAGTTTCCTCCTAACAAAGTTTTCGATTTTGCCGCTGACGATTTCAATGGTGATTTACTTCCCGACATCTTCTTATCAAGAGCGGCTAAAGCTGATGTTTTCGAATCCATAAATCCAAATTTTATTCGCGGGTATGT